>NZ_JAAMNL010000006.1:0-306726 GCF_011066015.1 Bacillus sp. EKM206B | reverse complement strand
TGGAATTGGCAGACACACAGGACTTAAAATCCTGCGGTAGGTGACTACCGTGCCGGTTCAAGTCCGGCCCTCGGCACCAATTTAACTTTGAACGAAATATGTTAAATTGGTCATCAGTTTTCACATTATAAAACATATATGAGAGTGATTTGCATATTGCAGATCACTTTTTTTATATAATAAAAACGTAATGACTATCAATATAAGTTTCTTGCTTGTATCGTATATACTGCATTACCATTTAAAAAACTTTGCTAAAACCGTTGACGTTTTATGAAATACATGTTATATTTATATACGTCGGTTGAACACGACGCATTACATGCCGGTGTGGCGGAATTGGCAGACGCGCACGACTCAAAATCGTGTTCCTTCTGGAGTGCCGGTTCGACCCCGGCCACCGGTATACTAAGGCTTCTACAATATGTAGAAGCCTTTTTTGTTGTGTGAAAATATCCTCCAAGGCTTGTGAAAACATGATACCTGCTGATTGTATAAATCCGCTTTTTTCAAAGATACTAACAAGAAGTTCTTTGAAAGAGGTGTTTTTTATGGAAGGGACTTGGGCTTGTCTTATCCCATTTATTCTGGTCATTCCCATTTCAATCATTACAAAGCAAGTGCAGTCCGGCCTGTTTGTCGGTTTGCTGGTCGGAAGCTATCTTTTGCATCCCAGCTTGCTTGGCGGGATTGAGCATATGGTTCAATATGTAATCAGCAACATTGTCGTCACCAATAATATTAGAATCATTGTGTTTCTATATTCATTTGCCGGCCTTGTAGGGATTATAAAGCTGACCGGCGGGATAAAAGGATTCGTCCATTTGATCAGTAAAAAAGTTAAAACCAAAAAAGGTGCGATGCTGCTTGCATGGCTGTCGACATTTGGCACGTTCAGTGAACCGGACTTTCGCATCGTCACAATTGCACCGATCATGAAAGCTTTAAGCAAGCGTCTGGACCTGTCGAAACAGAAAATTGCGTATGCCATTGAGTTTACGGCAAACCCTGTCATTGCCTTGATTCCGATAGCAACGGCATTTGTCGGCTACATGGTTTCCATTATCGGACAGGCCCTTAAAACGTCAGGAATAGATCAGCCGGCTTACACGGTGTATGTGAAAAGTATTCCCTTCAATTTTTTCTCCATTGTGATTATAGTAGTCGGAATTTATTACTGCTTTTTTAAGAAACAAAAAGCGGACGAAAGCTTAGAAAAAACAGAAAAGAGCGGACAAACTTCTGCTCGCAAACATAACAAAAATACGGAACCGATTCCGCGGAACAGCGGTGTGTTGCTTTCAAAAGGCTCAGGTTCATTCAACATGGAAACAGGGACGATCTCAGATATTCACGGTGGACATACGGGAATGTTCGAAAGTGATGAGCATGCTGACCAGCAGGAGGAGCTGGATTCGGCGCACCGTGCTTATATTAACGAAACACCGATTCGGCCGTGGAATTTAATCATTCCGATCGGGCTGTTTTTGCTATTAACACTCTTTCTCAGCTGGTGGGACGGCCATTCAAAAGCACAAGGGTTTTTGAATGCTTTTATCAAAAGCGATATGCTTGGCGTCATGTTAACCGCATTATTGGCAGCGGTTATTGCAGCATTTGCTCTTTTTATGTTTCAGCGTTTTCATGCAGGCGAGCTTGTTACCCATTTTATTAAGGGCGGAAACGAATTGGTCAACGTTATTATTATGTTATCGCTGATTTGGGCCGTAACAGCAGTATCTGAAGATCTGGGATTCTCGGAATATGTTACTTCTCATTTAACGTCATGGATCCCTCATATGTTTATTGCGCCGTCTCTTTTTATACTGGGGGCTGTTATATCCTATTTTATCGGGTCATCTTGGGGGACTTGGGGGCTTTTAATGCCGCTCGGCGTAACGCTGGCGGTTCAGTCACATACCAGCTTATTATTAGCGATCGGGGCCGTGTTTGCGAGCGGAACATTTGGAGCGTTTGCTTCTCCTCTCAGTGATAATACGGTGACAACCTGTACGGTGTTGGGGATCGATGTTGTGAAGTATGCCCGTTCGAAGCTTGTTCCGGCGCTTATCGCCGCGGGGATCTCCGTTTTGTTATACGGTGCGTTTTCATTTTTCAGATAACAAATACTTTTTAAAGGCGGTATCCGAAATGGGGATAACGCCTTTTTATGAGCTGTTATACTAGAGGAAAAAAGAGGTGATGACATTGAAGCAGATTATTGCAATGGGCGGCGGGGGCTTTTCCATGGAGCCGGATCATCTTGTGCTGGATCAGTATATTTTAGAGCAGTCGGCGCGGTCAAAGCCGAAAATTTGTTTTTTGCCGACGGCAAGCGGAGATTCGGAGAATTATATCGGCAGGTTTTATCAGGCCTTTCAAAAGCTGCGGTGTGAGCCGGATCACTTGTCGCTGTTTAAACCGCTGGGTTCTGATCTCAGATCCTTTCTCATGAAGAAAGATATTATATATGTCGGCGGCGGAAATACGCGCAATATGCTTGTCTTATGGAAAGAGTGGGGGATTGACCTTATTCTTCGTGAGGCTTGGGAAAACGGCATCATGTTGGCGGGTCTCAGCGCCGGGGCGATTTGCTGGTATGAAGAAGGATTGACGGATTCGGCTGGAGATTTGAGAGAGTTAAGAGCTTTAGGATTTTTGCGGGGAAGCTTTTGTCCGCACTATGACGGAGAAGCGGAGCGCCGGCCGGTGTATCACCGTCTGATTTCAGAAAAGAAACTCAGCGAGGGCTATGCCGCTGATGATGGTGTTGCGCTTCATTATAAAGACGGTCAGCTGTTCCGGGCTGTCTCTTCCAGGGAAACCGCAAAGGGTTATCGGGTTTTTAATACCAAAGAAGGCGTTCGGGAAACAGAGCTTATGACCGTACCGTTATCTGAATTTTGATAATATGCTTTTTTTTGTACACAACTTATGTTACGATGAGAGCGAAATCAATAGTTACTGGGGGTGCCCGTCTGAGCGGGCTGAGAGAGAAGCGGCGGCTTCTTAACCCTTTGGACCTGATCTGGTTCGTACCAGCGTGGGGAAGTAAAGGTTTTATTATTGTTGATGAAAACAATAATAGTTTCTTTCTGACTGCAAAACCGGGTTCTTCTTTGAACCCGGTTTTTTTGTGCTGGTGCTGAGCTTGGTTCTGTTATTCAAATGATAAAGGAGAGATTTGTATGCAAAATCAATCAGTACAGCAAGCGAACATTTCCATTATGTCGAGTTTTTCCGGCAGTAAAAAGGTTTATACAGAAGGTTCTTCGCCCGATATACGAGTGCCGATGCGGGAAATCAGCCTGAGTGCGACTACGGGGGCATTCGGGGAAGAGGAGAATGCGCCGGTCCGTGTTTATGATACGAGCGGGCCGTATACAGACCCGGATGTACAGATTGATATTCATGAAGGGCTGGGGGCGCTCCGCACAAAGTGGATTACCGGGCGCGGAGATGTAGAAGAATATAATGGCCGGACCGTGAGACCTGAAGACAACGGTTATAAAAAAGAGGGCCGTGCCGCTGAATACCCCGGCCTACAGCGGAAACCGCTTCGGGCCAAGCCGGGGAAAAATGTAACACAATTGCATTATGCGAGAAAAGGCATCATTACGCCGGAAATGGAGTTTATCGCAATACGTGAGCATGTGTCTCCCGAATTTGTCAGAGACGAGGTAGCCAGCGGCCGGGCGATTATTCCTTCTAACGTCAACCACCCGGAAAGCGAGCCGATGATTATCGGCCGGAATTTTCATGTGAAAATCAATGCAAATATCGGCAACTCGGCTGTTACATCTTCTATCGAAGAAGAAGTCGAAAAAATGACGTGGGCGATTCGCTGGGGCGCCGATACGATGATGGACTTATCCACGGGAAAAGACATTCATACGACGCGTGAATGGATTATCCGCAACTGCCCCGTGCCTGTGGGGACGGTGCCGATTTATCAGGCGCTTGAAAAAGTAAATGGCATTGCCGAGGATTTAACGTGGGACATTTATCGTGACACATTGATTGAGCAGGCGGAGCAGGGCGTGGATTATTTCACCATCCATGCCGGCGTACTGCTTCGTTACGTCCCGTTAACGGCTAAACGCACGACGGGAATCGTATCCCGCGGCGGGGCGATTATGGCGCAATGGTGCCTGGCTCATCACCAGGAAAGCTTTCTGTACACGCATTTTGAAGAAATTTGTGAAATCATGAAGACCTATGATATCGCTTTTTCTCTTGGTGACGGGCTTCGCCCCGGTTCGATTGCGGATGCCAATGATGAAGCGCAGTTTGCGGAATTGGAGACTCTCGGAGAATTGACGGAGATTGCGTGGAAGCACGATGTGCAAGTGATGATCGAAGGACCGGGTCATGTGCCGATGCATAAAATTAAGGAAAATATGGACAAGCAGCTGGAAATTTGTAAAGAGGCGCCTTTTTACACGCTCGGGCCATTAACGACGGATATCGCTCCGGGTTATGACCACATTACTTCAGCAATCGGCGCGGCGATGATCGGCTGGTACGGGACGGCGATGCTTTGCTATGTCACGCCGAAGGAGCATTTGGGGCTGCCGAATCGTGATGATGTAAGAGAAGGCGTCATTACGTACAAAATCGCGGCACATGCCGCAGACCTTGCTAAAGGCCATCCGGGTGCACAGATCCGTGACGATGCTCTGTCTAAGGCGCGGTTTGAATTCCGGTGGCGTGATCAATTTCATTTGTCGCTTGATCCTGAAAGAGCAATGGAATATCATGATGAAACGCTGCCGGCTGAAGGCGCAAAAACGGCTCACTTCTGTTCGATGTGCGGTCCGAAGTTCTGCAGTATGAGAATTTCTCAGGATATTCGTGATTATGCGAAGGAAAACGGACTTACTGAAGACGAGACCGTCAACGAAGGGCTGAAAGAAAAAGCAAAAGAGTTTGCAGAGAAGGGAAGCCGTTTATATCAATAAAAGAAAAGATGAAGATGGAGTTTGCCCATCTTCATCTTTTTTAGAAAAACGGTGAACGGCGAAGCGGCGGAATGCTCTGTTCAAAGCGGAATATATTTTCCGGATCGTATTTCGTTTTGACTTGACGGAGGCGGTGAACATTTTTTCCGTAATACGTTTGCAGCCAGTTTCTGATTTCTCTATCAGGCCAATTCACGTAATCTCCCATCGTTTCTCTTGATAGGGACGTTCTCAGTCCTTCGATCCAGCGGACATTTTGTCTTTCTTCTTCAGCAGATGTCCAAGTTGTAATATATTCTTGGGCAATGATTGCGTTGCGATAGTAGAATGCCGTTTGGTCAGGAGCGATCCGTCCGGCCGCCCCGCCGAGAGATTGCTGCCACACACTGGCGTTTTCGTTCGGAGCGTGCTCTAAATAGCGCTTTAAAGTGGAAATCGCGCGTGTTGATAATGGTTTTTCAATAAAGGATCCTGACCGCTTCATCTTTTGCGGCTGATTGCCTCCCGGGCTGTTAAAAAAGGCTGCCGCTTTAATAAATGGCACTGTCTTGACCATGCCGCTTGCCGGTTTTCCCGCTTTCATTAACGGAGCCAGCAGTTCTTTCAGCTCATCTTTTGTCCCGGTAAATTGACCGAGCGCTTCTATGCGGTTTACTTCCTTAGGCCAAAACTGGATTGATGAGGTAAGCCGGTTGTCTATAAATGGAGCCCAGCGCTGCCATGTGTTAAATACTTCCTCAAAATCATCCCAGCCCCAAGTGACAGAAAAAACAGACACGCACGAGATCGGCACGGCTTTAAACATCATGGATGTGACAATGCCGAAGTTGCCTCCCCCTCCTCCCTGAGACGCCCAAAATAGATCAGAGTGCTTTGAACGGTTGACTGTGATCAAGTCAGCACCCGCTTTTTCGTCTGCTATGATCATTTCGAGCTGGAGAAGACGATCGCAAGTAAGTCCGGCTGTCCTTGTTAAATATCCGATTCCTCCCCCGAGCGTCAGCCCCGTGATTCCCACATTCGCAATGGTTCCCGCAGGAAGGGTCAAGCCGTACCGCCAGAGTGTCCGGTAGACTTCCCCCAATTCGGCTCCCGCTTCAATCGAGACCAGCCGCTTATCCTCATTTACTCTTATTTTCTTCATTTCACTGAGATCAATGACTAGTCCGTCATTTAACAGGGAAAAATTTTCGTAGCTGTGTCTTCCGCCTCTGATACGGAAAGGCACATTGTTCTCACGTGCCCATCTCAGCGCATTGAGGGCGTCATGTTTATTTTGACAAAACACAATGATGTCTGGATATCTTTGCAGGCTTAAATTGATATTGGTTCTCGCAGCATTATAGTCCGGGTCATCTTTTTTGACGATGCGACCGGTCAATGTTGTCTTTTCCACATTCTCACTCACTTTCACTTGTAATCTGCTATGTTTTCTAGCATATGCGGAAAAATGAGAGAGTGTATGAGGAAAACCCCCGGAAGGAAACGATATTTTAAATTATAGTTGACAGGTAGGGATTATATGAATTAACATAATCATTACATATTTCCAAACGATGGCTGATCGGATCACCGAAGGCTCTTATCTTTTAAACAGATAAGGGCCTTTTTTGCGTGAAAGTCATTGAATGAAATGAAAAGCGGAGGGATGAAAAGTGGCGTTGAAAAAGGTATCACATGTGCGCAAAAAGAGCAAAAAACGAAAAAAGTACAGAAAACGCACATTGAATTTCGAACTGCTTGTAGAGAAAAACAAACGGGAGATTATGAGAAATGAGAAACAGATGGAGCAGATTTATATAAAGATAGATGAAAAGCATGCGGGGGTTCGATAAAGATGAAGGAGAGAAAATGGAGGATAAAAACAACGGTACTCGCGCTGTCGGTATCCATCATGTTATCAGGGTGCGCGTTAGGGAGCGCCGGGGAAGAACCGTCATCTGCGGCGGATAAAAAGGAAGAAACACGTATTGCCCATGTCAAGACAAAGGAATTTAAAGCTTCTCATCCGGCGGCGATTCCCGCTAAATCGAAAGCCAGAACTGACACTTTTGTTGCTGGGATTTCCGCGCCGGGCGGTGTGTTTCTGCCGTACTTTTACGAAAACGGCTGGGACGGAAATGCGACAGATCCTATTTTTGAACCGTTAGTCAAACTGGATAAAACGGGGAAGCCTGCCCCGGCTCTTGCGGAAAGCTGGAAAATTTCCAAAGATCAGCTTACATACACGTTCCGTTTAAGAAAAAATCTCGTTTTCAGCGACGGTTCACCGCTGACCGCAAAGGATGCCGCATTCACTTTAACACTGCTGCATGATCCTGCATACGCGGGCTATGAAGATATCACCACGGCTTATATTAAAGGCGGTAAGGCTTACAAAGAAGGAAAGGCAAAGACGATAGAGGGCATTCGCGTCCTTGATGACAGAACCATTCAAATCACGACTGAGAAAGTCAGTGCGAAGTCGCTGCTTCTTTTAGGCGGGCAGGTGCTGTCAGAAGCCTACTACGGAAAGAATTATCAATTCGGCAAACTGGACTATTTAAAAGAGCTTTATGCCAAACCGCTCGGAGCGGGACCTTATCAATTTACAGAATATCTTCCGGGACAGGAAATACGCTATCAGGCTAATGAACACTATTATGCCGGAAAACCGAAAACGAAAAAGCTGATTTATAAAATTATCGATCCGTCAACTTCCCTTCAGCTGTTTGAAACGGGTGACCTTGATTACGCTTCTTTCTCACCTGATGATGATACGGTTCAGCATTTAAAAAATCTCGGTTTTGCCAATATAAGCGTATCTGTCGTGAATGATTACGGGCTTGTGTACGTCAATCACAAGCGTCCGCCTTTTCAAGATAAGAAAGTGTCCCAGGCGCTTATTTACGGACTTGACCGTCAAAAAATCGTCGATGTCCGCTTTAAACGCTACGGAGAAGTCGCGAATGTGCCGGTGTCTCCGGTTTCGTGGGCTTATGATGACAAAGATGTCAATCGGTACGCGTTTAACCCTGAAAAAGCCAAAAAGCTTCTCGATGAAGCAGGCTGGAAAACGGGCAAAGACGGTGTACGTGAAAAAAACGGCAAAAAGCTTGAAATCAGCTATTACACGTCTAAAGCGGATGATGATTTCATCCCGATCGCGAAAGAAAATTACGCGGACATCGGAATCTCATTAAAACCGGAAGTGATGGATTTTAATACAGAAGTAGCGAAAATAAATGACAAACAATATGACCTTGCCGCCGTTTCCACCTCGCAGATTCTTGATCCGAATGACACGGTGGAAAAGCTGGCTTCCGGCCATCCCAATAATGTAACGGGGTATTCCAATCCGAAAGCGGACCGGCTGATAGAGAAAGGAGCCGGCACGCTTGATATCAGCAAAAGAAAAGAGATTTATCACCAGCTGTACCGGGAGCTCGGGGAAAACCCGCCTTACATTCTGATTCATTACCGTCAGAGCGCAAGGGCGGTCAGCGGAAAAATAAAAGGGCTTGAGCCTGACAATTATTCTGGAATCAGTTCAAGTCTCTCAAATGTCTCAATTCAATAGAACGGTTGGGCAAAATACCCGGTGCATCCTGGGGATTTTGCCCTTTCAGCGGAAAGGAGGGGCTTTTTGTGAAACGGTATGCCGCAGAACGATTCATTCAAATGCTTGTGATCTTATTCGGTACGTCCTTTATTATTTTTTTCTTATTCGCCATGCTGCCGGGCGACTATATTGATTCCAATGTAAACCTGACTCCTGAAAGAGCGAAGGAGTTAAAAGCGCTTTACGGGCTGGATCAGCCGATTTGGCAGCGCTATGTGACATGGCTCGGAAATGTGCTCAGCGGAGATTTTGGGTTTTCTTTGAAATATCAGGAGAACGTCCTGTCACTGCTTGGGAAATATGTCTGGAATTCGTTTTTTGTCGCGTTTTTGGCGTTGCTTGTCACATGGTCAGCCGCGATGATAACGGGTGTCATATCCGCTGTCAGGAAATACTCATGGTTTGACGGGATCGTGACGTTTCTTGTTTTTGCTTCCATGGCGTTCCCGTCTTTTTTTATCAGCCTTCTGTTTATTAAGTGGTTTGGGGTGGATTTGAAAATATTGCCCGTCGGCGGGATGATTGATACCGGAAGCACGAGTACAGGTTTTTCGTACGTGCTTGAAGCCGCCAGACATATGATTCTTCCGGTCGTGATTTTATCTATGCTCGGCATCGGCTCGCTGACAAGGTATTTCCGCTCCGGCATGCTGGACGTGATCAGACAGGATTATATCAGAACGGCGAGAGCGAAGGGATTGAAAGAGCGCACCGTCATCTGGAAACATGCGTTGAAAAACGCGCTCATTCCGGCCATCACCCTGCTTGCTTTTGAACTGCCGGGACTGTTTTCCGGAGCCATCATTATTGAACAGATTTTCGGGTGGCCGGGTGTCGGACGTATTCAGCTGGAATCTGTGCATTATCGTGATTATCCGGTTTTGATGGCGTTTACCTTGTTTTTGTCTTGTTTAACGATTGCGGGGAACTTCTTGGCGGATATCGCTTATGCCGCGGTTGATCCGCGGGTCAGGCTGAAATAGGGGGTGTTCGGAATGAAAAAACAAAAAGGGGTGCCGCCTTCTCTTTGGAAGCAGACGTACCGCCGCCTGCTGCAGCATAAGCTGACGGTCATCAGTCTTCTTTTCTTATGTTTTATGTTTTTATTGTGCTTTATCGGGCCGTCTTTTTCTCCGTACATAACAGATCGGACGGATATTTCAAATGCCGATCAGCAGCCGGGAATCCATCATTGGCTGGGAACTGACCAGTACGGGAGAGATGTGCTGACGAGGCTGATGCTGGCGGGGCAGATTTCTCTGACCGTGGGGCTTGCTTCAATGGTGCTGTCGCTTGTCATCGGTTCTTTACTCGGGGCTGCGGCCGGATTTTATCGGGGAGCCGCTGATATGATCATTATGCGCATTGCTGATATGCTCATGTCCATCCCGGGCCTGCCGCTGCTTTTGATTTTGGCTGCGGTGATGTCGGAGTGGAAAGTGCCTTCTGACTACAGAATGTACCTGATTATGATGATGTTAAGCCTGATCGGATGGCCCGGTCTGGCGCGGCTTGTACGCGGACAGATTTTATCGCTCAAGGAGCAGCCGTTTATGATGGCCGCGGAAGTTCTGGGGCTTAGTGATAAACGGAAAATCCTCTATCATTTGCTTCCCAATACATTGCCGTTATTACTGGTAGCGGCGACTTTGCATGTGGCGGGAGCGATGCTGAGTGAATCGGCGCTGAGTTTTCTCGGGCTTGGCGTTGCTCCGCCGACACCTTCTTGGGGAAACATGATTGAAGCGGCGAATCATTTTATGGATTTTACACTCCGTCCGTGGCTGTGGATTCCGCCGGGAACGGCCATTTTTCTGACCGTTGTGGCGATTCATCTGCTTGGAGACGGTTTAAGAGACGCTTTTGATCCTAAGGTAAAACGGCAGGTGAAAATGAAATGAAAAAACCGCTTTTAGAAGTGAGGCATTTGGAAACGGCTTTTTATACAGAGGAGGGGGCGGTAAAGGCCGTGGACGATGTCAGCTTTACGATACATGAGGAGGAAACGGTTTGTATTGTAGGGGAGTCCGGCTGCGGGAAAAGCATGGCGTCATTGTCCATTATGCAGCTTATTCCCGAGACGGGGAGAATCGAACGGGGAGCGGTGCATTTTTCCGGACGGAACCTGTTGGAATTGAAACCAAAAGACATGCAGAAAATCCGCGGCAGCGAAATCGGGATGATATTTCAGGAACCGATGACATCTTTGAATCCGGTGTTTACAATCGGTGAGCAGCTGGCCGAACCGATTCGCGAACATTTATTGCTGAGTAAGAAAGAAGCATGGCGGAGGGCCGTTGAACTGATCACGTTAGTGGAGATCCCGCATGCCGAGCAGGTTATGCACCAATATCCTCATGAACTGAGCGGCGGCATGCTGCAGCGCATCATGACGGCTGTCGCGCTAAGCTGCGATCCGAAACTGATCATTGCCGACGAGCCGACGACAGCGCTTGACGTAACCATTCAGGCGCAGATATTGGATTTATTGCGGGATATGAAAAAGCAATTTCGCACGTCTATTTTATTCATTACTCATGACCTTGGCGTGGTTGCTGAAATGGCTGATTATGTGATTGTCATGTATGCGGGAAAAATTGTGGAGGAAGGACCGGTTGCAAAGCTGTTTTCTGATCCGAAGCATCCGTATACGAAAGGGCTGCTCGCGGCCAAGCCGGTTATCGGTCAAAGAAGGGAGATGTTGTACACCATTCCGGGGCAGGTCCCCGAGCTTGCGGACCTGTCGGGATCGTCTTGTTATTTTGCGGAGCGATGTGAACACAGCACGGAAATATGCCGGAAATCGAGCCCGCATTTTACTGAATTCGGGAAGGGGCATCAGGCGGCGTGCTGGCTTTACAGAGAGGAGAAAGCAGATGAGTGATGTGTTGCTGGAGGTCAAGGGGCTGAAAAAATATTACGAGGAGCATGGGGGGATGAGAAAGACCCGCAAAAATCCCGTAAAAGCGGTTGACGGTGTCAGTTTTACAATAGAAAAGGGAGAAGTGTTCGGCTTAGCGGGAGAATCGGGCAGCGGAAAGTCATCAATCGGCAAGACCATTTTGAGGCTTCACGAAAAAACAGCGGGAGAGGTGTTTTTTCAGGGGCGTGATGTGTTTCGGATGAGCCGGCGCGAGCTCAAAACTTTCAGATCAGAAGCGCAGCTCATCTTTCAAGATCCGTTCAGTTCTTTAAATCCCCGGCGCCGGATCGGAGAAGCCATCGGTGAAGCGATGATCGAGCATCAATTGGCGGTAAAACGGAACGCGCGTGATAAAGCGGCGGAAGTTCTTGAAGCCTGCGGCCTTTCCGCAAACTTTATCGACCGTTATCCGCATGAATTTTCCGGAGGGCAGCGGCAGCGGATCGTGATTGCAAGAGCGATGGCGCTCAAGCCGCAATTTATCATTATGGATGAACCCGTGGCGGCGTTAGATGTCTCCATCCAGGCGCAGATGATCAATTTATTCAGCAGCCTTCAAAAACAGCACGGGCTGTCATATTTGTTCATTTCTCATGATTTAAGCGTGGTGGAGCACTTATGTACGAAGGTCGCCATTATGTATTTAGGGACGATTGTGGAATACGCGTCAAAGGAGGAGCTCTTTTCACGGCCGCTTCATCCTTATACGAAAGCGCTGTTATCAGCCGTGCCTGTTCCTGATCCCGGAGTGAAAAGGGAGCGGATAATTTTAAAGGGTGATATACCGAGCCCCTCTGATCCGCCTTCAGGCTGTAAATTCCGAACGAGATGCCCGGCAGCCAAGAAGATATGTGCTGAGAAAAGTCCGGCGCTGTCAGAAAAAGGGCTTCATCATTTTGCGGCGTGCCACTTCGTGTAATTGAGAAAAAAACGGTTTTATTGATAATAAACATAAAAAACCTGCCGGGCAGACCGGCAGGTTTTTTGATGTTATTTTGGTGATGGCAGTCCGAGTCCTTCGGCAACGCGTCTGCCGTATTCAGGATCAGCTTTGTAGAAGTGGCCGATCTGGCGCAGCTTAATTTCTTCTTTTTCCACAGGTTTCATCGCACTGACGATATTGGCGACAAGGCGCGCGCGCTCTTCTTCGCTCATCAGGCGGTACAGGTCGCCGGCTTGTGTGTAATGATCATGATGATTATAGCTTACACTGTCAGCGAAACCTGATACAGGATATGCCGCCTGTTTATCTTCAGGTGACTCTTTCGGGCCGCCGAAGCTGTTAGGCTCGTAATAGACGGAGCGGCCGCCGTTATCATCAAAACGCATTTGTCCGTCACGCTGATAGTTTTTCACTTCATTGCGGGAGCGGTTGATCGGCAGCGCCTGATGGTTCGCGCCGACACGGTAGCGATGCGCGTCATGGTATGCGAACAACCGGCCTTGAAGCATTTTGTCAGGTGAGACGTCGACGCCGGGGACTAATGTGCCGGGAGAGAACGTCGCCTGTTCTACTTCCGCAAAGTAATTTTCCGGATTGCGGTTCAGAACCATGCGGCCGACTTCAATGAGCGGATAGTCTTTTTGAGACCATACTTTTGTGACGTCAAACGGATCAAAGCGATATGTGTTTGCGTCTTCTAACGGCATGATTTGAACATATAATTTCCATGCGGGGAAATCGCCGTTTTCAATCGCATTGAACAAATCTTCCGTATGGTAATCGGGATTTTCGCCCGCGATTTTTGCGGCTGTATTAACATCAAGGTTTTTCACGCCTTGCTCTGTTTTAAAGTGATATTTGATCCAGACGCCTTCGCCTTTATCATTTGTCCATTTAAATGTATGGCTTCCGAATCCGTGCATATGGCGAAGAGTCGCCGGAATGCCCCGGTCTGACATCAGAATGGTTACCTGGTGCAGGGATTCCGGTGACAGAGACCAGAAATCCCAAACGGCCGTCGGGTTTTTCAGATGTGTTCTCGGATCTCTTTTTTGTGTATGGATAAAGTCAGGGAACTTGATGGCATCGCGGATGAAGAACACGGGTGTATTGTTTCCGACGATGTCGTAGTTTCCTTCTTCTGTATAAAACTTAACGGCAAATCCGCGCGGGTCGCGCACTGTGTCACTAGAGCCCAGTTCGCCCGCAACGGTTGAGAAACGGATGAAGAGCGGCGTGCGTTTACCGACTTCTGACAGAAATGCGGCTTTCGTATATTTTGTAACGTCATTTGTGACTTCAAAATAACCGTGTGCGCCCGCGCCTTTTGCGTGAACGACACGCTCGGGAACGCGTTCTCTATTAAAGTGCGCCAATTTCTCAAGCAGATGGACGTCTTGTATTAAAGCAGGACCGCGATCGCCGGCCGTCATTGAGTTTTGGTTATCTCCGACAGGAGCGCCCCAGCTGGTTGTCAATTTATTTGAACTCATGTGATCACCTCTTTAGATTTATAAAAACATAATATCACCTATCATTAAAAAGTCAATATTATTTTATAATGATTATAAAATAATTATTTTTATTATCGAAAAAAGGGTTTGGATTTGAAAGCCTACTTGACTGACGGGAATAATGGGTTTAAGATGAGAAAAAATAGAAACCGCTGACTTGGACACAAGAGGCTCTTATTCTTCACTGGATAAGGGCCTTTTTTTATTGTCAGGCGGTAAGGGAGGCGGCGATTGTATGCTTTTCCGGCAGCATTTTAAACCTGTCGATATTCACGGTCATCTGCCGTACAGCCTTTATTTCGGCAAAAACGATAAGACATTTTCCGATTATAACTGGGAGCGGTCAGAAAGAATGAATCTGACTTGGGATTTTCCTGATCCGCATGATGTTGAGGGCGATGACGGCGAAATCGCTTTGATGACAAGATGGGAGAATGAATTAGATAGGTATGGCATTGACGTGCTGAATTTTTTAACAGCAGAGAGCAATGACCGGATGGCGGCGTTTATTCAAGCCAATCCCGCGAGATTTACCGGATTTGCATATCATCCTTTGGAGCGGGAGGATGCGTATGAAGAGCTGAAAAGAGCGGTAGAAGAGCTCGGTCTGAAAGGATATAAACTGTTCGGGCCGCTGACAGACATCGATTTTCATGATCCGTCGCTGAAAAAGCTGTGGACGTATCTGGCTGACAAAAAGCTGCCTGTATTAATTCACTTCGGGCTTTTAGGAAGAGCGGGGGGCATTGTCAGCCATCGCAACATCAACCCGCTCTCCATCTGTCGCGTCGCGAGAGAGTATGCTGATATCCCGTTCATCATTCCGCATTTCGGCGCCGGATATTATCAGGAACTGCTGCAGCTGTGCTGGAGCTGCCCGAATGTGTATATTGACACGTCCGGCTCAAATCAGTGGATGAGGTGGATGCCGTACCCGCTTGATTTGGAAATTCTGTTTCGGAAGACATCTGAATTAATCGGTGCTGAACGGATCATCTTCGGGACGGATTCGAACGGATTTCCGAGAGGATATGTATACAGATATCTTCAGGAGCAGGTGAGGACCTGCCGGGAAATCAATATGCGGGAAGAAGATATAGAGAACATTTTCGGCAACAACGCGCGGACATTATTGAAAATCGCCCGCCAAGAAAAGGAAGTAAATACGTGATACAGCCGATGCGCTCTCTGGCAGGGTTATGCCGGAGGGCGTATTTTAATCCTTATAAAAAACAGTTGACAAGTCGGAATAATTTGAATTAACATGATATTCAAATTTAAAAACAAACGGGTTGCCGATCGGACCGCCGAAGGCTCCCATCTCTGCAAGCAATCGGAGATGGGGGCCTTTTTGTTTTTCGATCGCACGCGGCAGAAAGAGAGGGGAAGACAGATGGCTGTAACCATCAGCATACAAGAAAAAGCTTTTGAGCATGAAGGCCGGAAAACGCCGGTGCTGAATGATATTGAGCTGTCAATTGCATCGGGAGAATTTTTGACTGTCATCGGGCCGAGCGGATGCGGCAAAAGCACGCTTTTAAAATTGATTGCCGGTCTTGATACCGATTATAAAGGCTCTGTCACAATAAACGGCCGCAATGTATCGGGACCGGGCATCCGGCAGGGATTTATCTTTCAGGAGCACCGGCTGTTTCCCTGGCTGACGGTAAAACAAAACATCGCTGCCGATCTCAATATGAACGACCCGGCCATTCGGAAAAAAGTGGATGATCTGATTGAGGTTGTCAGGCTGCAGGGAGCGGAGAACGCTTATCCGCGCGAATTATCCGGCGGCATGTCGCAGCGGGTTGCCATCGCCAGAGCCCTTTTGCGCGAGCCGGAGGTGCTGCTTTTAGATGAACCGTTCGGGGCGCTTGACGCTTTTACGAGAAAACATTTGCAGGATGTGCTGCTTGATATATGGCGCGAGAAAAAAACGACGATGATTCTGGTCACGCATGATATTGATGAATCCGTCTATTTAGGCGATAAGCTGGCGATCCTCAGGGCAAAGCCCGGCCGGCTGCACAGCCTGATGCCGATTCAGCTTCCGCATCCGCGCAATCGGACCTCAGCGGATTTTCAGGCCGTCCGGCAGAAGGTGCTTTCTGAGTTTGAGAAAACGGAAGACCTCCGGTTTGCGGATGGGTCCGGGATATAGAAGGGACGAAGTGAAGTGAAAAAAATCATCATTCTTTTAGCCGCAGCAGTCATGATGTCAGCCGGATGCAGTGCAGACGGGACAGGAGGGAGCGGGAAAACGGTGAAAGAAATCCGGATCGGCATCCAGCAGAGTTTAAGCCCGCTTCTCATTGCCAAGGAAAAAGGCTGGTTTGAAGAGGCCTTCAAAAAAGACGGAATAAAAGTAAAATGGGTCGAATTCCAAAGCGGTCCTCCGCAGTTTGAAGGTCTTGCCGCCGATAAGCTTGATTTTTCCCAGGTCGGCAATTCACCGGTCATTTCCGGTCAGGCGGCTGGAATTGATTTTAAAGAGATCGGGCTGTCTCAGGACGGGTTAAAGGCAAACGGCATTCTCGTAAACAAGGGCAGCGGGATTCAGAGCCTGAAAGAATTGAAAGGTAAAAAAATCGCTGTAGCCAAAGGCAGCAGCGGCTTTGATTTTCTCTATAAAGCTTTAGATAAAGCGGGGCTTTCCGCCGATGACGTCACCATCATCCAGCTTCAGCCTGATGAGGCGGTTTCCGCTTTTGAAAACAAATCAGTTGACGCATGGTCCATTTGGGAGCCGTATTTGTCGATTGAAACGCTGCAGCACGGGGCGGAAATATTGGCGAACGGAGAAAGCACAGATTTATATTCTCCCGGTTTCACGTTAGTCAGAACGGGATTTTCCAAAGAACACCCGGATGAGGTGGTCCGTTTTCTGAAAGTGTTCAATAAAGCAGTTGCATGGCAAAAGGAACACAAAGATGAAGCTGTCTCCTTATATGCGAAAATCAAACATCTTGATCCGAAAGTCGTCAGAAACGTGCTTAACAATACTGAACCTCTCAATGAACCGATTAATGATGATATTGTCAAAGCCCAGCAGGAAACCGCTGATTTTCAATATCAAACAAAAGCCATTCATAAGAAAATTCATGTAAAAGACGTTGTCGACAATTCATTTATTAAAAAAGCGCTTGAAACGGGGGGTGGCAAGTAATGAAAGCAGAAGCATCAACGGCTGCCGGCGCAATAAGCCAATCAGAAAAGAAAGCTCTGGCAAGATCCCGGAAGTGTTCATACCAATGGATGAAGGGGGTTGTACTCCCGGTTGCGGTCATCGCAGTATGGCAGGTTATCGCAAGTCTGGGCATCGTCTCGACAACGGTGCTCCCGTCACCTGTCGTCATCTTGCAGACGTTTCAGGAACTTCTTCTTTCAGGTGAACTTTGGGGTCATTTAGAGATCAGTTTATACAGGGCTGCTGCCGGATTTCTGCTTGGCGCGGGCCTCGGACTTGTTTTCGGGCTGCTGGTCGGTTTCTCAAAGCGGACGGAAGCATATCTAGATCCGTCTCTTCAAATGCTCAGAACGGTTCCGCACTTGGCCGTGACTCCTCTGTTCATTTTATGGTTCGGATTTGATGAGACATCAAAAATTCTGCTGATCGCATTGGGGGCTTTTTTCCCCGTGTACATTAATACGTTTCTCGGAATCCGCAGTGTGGACGCGAAGCTGTTTGACGTCGCGCGGGTGCTGGAATTTAACTGGTATCAGCAGATGACGAAATTAATTCTTCCGGCATCTCTGCCGAATATCCTGCTAGGCATCAGGCTCTCTCTAGGCATTGCGTGGCTCGGTCTTGTGGTGGCGGAACTGATGGGATCGAGCGAGGGCGTCGGCTATATGATTATGGATGCCAGACAATTTTCACAGACAAATAAGGTGTTTGTCGGCATTATCATTTTTGCGGCTGTCGGCAAGCTGACAGATGCATTGGTCAGAATGCTCGAACGGAAACTATTAAAATGGCGGAACAGTTATGAAGGGTAACCTATTAAAAAAGGAGAGATTCATATGGAGATTCTTTGGTTTATTCCGACGCATGGTGACGGCCGGTATTTAGGGACGCAAACGGGAGGGAGAACGGCGGATCATCTTTATTTTAAGCAAGTGGCACAGGCGGCGGACAGACTCGGGTATACGGGGGTTCTGCTGCCGACGGGGAGATCATGTGAAGACCCGTGGCTGACGGCTGCCGCTTTAGCGGGGGAAACGAGTGACTTGAAATTTTTAGTGGCGGTCCGTCCGGGACTGATGCAGCCGTCTGTCGCTGCGAGAATGGCGTCGACAATGGATCGGCTGTCAGACGGCCGTTTGCTCGTAAATGTCGTAGCGGGCGGAGATCCTTATGAACTGGCGGGAGACGGCATGTTTATCAGCCACGATGAACGTTATAAGGCGACTGAAGAATTTTTAACCGTCTGGCGCGGACTCATGCGGGGCGAAACGGTGACATATGAAGGGGACCATATCAAAGTGGAAAACAGCAATCTGCTGTTTCCGCCAAAGCAGTCTCCGCATCCGCCATTATATTTCGGCGGTTCATCACAGGCGGGAATTGAGGCTGCGGCGAAACATACAGATGTCTATTTAACATGGGGAGAGCCGCCGGAGCAGGTAAAAGAAAAGATTGAAACTGTTAAAAAACAGGCTGTCAAGGAAGGAAGGACGATGCGTTTTGGCATCAGACTTCACGTGATTGTCCGGGAGACTGAGGAAGAGGCATGGGAAGCGGCTGAACGATTAATCAGCCACTTAGACGAAGAGACGATTGCGAAAGCGCAGGCTGCGCTCCGGCGCGCTGATTCTTCGGGACAAAAACGGATGGCCGATCTCCATAACGGTGACCGCTCGAAGCTTGAGATCAGCCCGAATCTCTGGGCCGGCATCGGACTTGTCAGAGGCGGAGCGGGCACGGCACTTGTCGGTGATCCGCAGACTGTCGCTGCTCGAATTTTAGAGTATCAGGCACTCGGCATTGAGTCGTTTATCTTTTCAGGCTACCCGCATCTGGAAGAAGCTTATTATCTGGCTGAACTCGTGTTTCCGCTTCTGCCGTTTCAGAATGAACGGACTAAAAAGCTTGAGCGCAGACTGGGTGAAGCAATGGGCAACGACCATTTTGCAAGAGGAAATAAAGCGAAAGTCTGATGACGTCGCAAGGCGGATAATTGACGGCGGGCGCTTTCTGCGGATTCATTTCCGGGGAAATGCCGGCAGTGAAGGCGGGTATTCACCCGCCTTTTTAAGCGCTTAGCTTGCACGATGCTCATATGGATGATATGATACAAAACGTAATTATTACGATTTGTTAGGGGTGCTGAAATGGCAAAAAAATCAAAAGTGATCAAAGAGCTCAAGCGACAGAAGCTTGTTGAACAATATGCGGACATCCGAAGAGAATTAAAGGCAAAAGGAGACTGGGAAGCGCTGAGCAAACTGCCGCGTGATTCTGCTCCGGGCAGGCTTCATAACCGCTGTACGGTGACGGGGCGGCCCCGCGGATATATGAGAAAATTTAAACTGTCCAGAATCGCATTCAGGGAGCTGGCCCATAAAGGCCGGATTCCCGGGGTGAAAAAAGCGAGCTGGTAATGTAAAAAACTCCGGATCTGTCATGAACCGGAGTTTTTGCCGTGCTTATGAAAAGTGAAAGCATAAGCCAAATGCTGAATCATCATCAGAATGAAAATCAAAAGAATCGGAAAAAAGGGAAGGTGCGGCTGAATCAGCGGATAAAACAAAAGCAGAACGGCTGCGGCTGGCAATGAGAAGTAAACGGCGATATACGAGGAACGGCAAGCTTTAGCCGTCATCATTCGTTCTCTTTCATCCTGTTCCTCAAATTCATCGGGTACAAGCCTGTGCTTTTTGCCGTTTCGTTTTTTCTTTTCGGCATAGATATACAATGCGGCACAAACGGTAAACAGCAGAAACGGAGTGATATTCAGCTCAAATGAACCGCTCCCCTCCGTTTGGAAAAACTGAGCGATCCGCGGCGCCGCTTCCATAAAGGAAATAAGCGTCCAGCAGGCCAATCCGTAGAGTGCAAGGTGAAAACACGCTTTTCTTTTCAAACTCATTTTTTCTCCTCCTCCAGCCAGAAAACTTCCTCCATCGGCAGGGAGAAAGCCCGGCAGATGTTAAGCGCCAATAAAAGTGAAGGCACATAATCTCCTTTTTCAATCGCTGCAATCGTCTGTCTGGTGGCTCCGGCTTCTTTTCCGAGCGTTTCCTGAGAATAGCCGAATCTGGCTCTCAGCTCTTTTACTTTATTTTTCATCATCAGGCGTACCTCAAGTTTTCTTCTTTTTTATATTGTATGAGACTCTTAACAAAATGTAAACCCAACTTAACATGTGGACAAAAAAAGAATTTTTTTCGACAAATTTTTTAACATTCCCTTGACGAAAAAAAAATAAACATGTAATATTAGAAACATCAAATCGGTACTGACAAAAATTAATTTTGATGCGGGTGTAGTTTAGTGGTAAAACCTCAGCCTTCCAAGCTGATGTCGTGAGTTCGATTCTCATCACCCGCTCCATACATACGTTATTAACGCAGTGTTTCGTTTCTCTGATAAACGAAGTATTGCGTTTTTTTATGTGAAAAAAGACACGAAAGGCGTGTCTTTTTATGAAAGCCAAGAGACGGTATGCGTGCCTCCGTGAATTTGTTCAAACATTTTTGTTAAGGATGATAGCAGCTCATCCGCCGCGTCGGCATGAAATGAAGGCGGGAAAAAGATCAGCTGCAGCATTTTCTTTGTGTCGGGCGTGACCGGGCGGGTATTGATATGTCCGGTGAAGTCGCCGAAAACGCCGTCCGGGCCGGAGAAAGACAGTACGCTTTCTTTTTCTCCGATCGTAATCGAAATCGGTTCATCTATTTCTGCGGCGTCATACGCCATGATAGGCAATGAATATTTCAAGGAGAAAAAAAGTATGGTATCATGGGCTGAATTCACACTTTCAATGAATCGTTCCCGGGAAATATCGCCGAGCATAAGCTCCATCGGCGTTTTTTGTCCTGAAAAGGCGGGACTGAGCTGTTCCATTATACGCGCCCACTCTTTTACAAAAGGCTGCTCATCTATACCGCCGTCAGCATAATCAAAGTAAAGAGATTCTTGAAATAAACGGAGGCGGCCTTTCAGCATTTGCGGAGCAGGCCCGACTTCGATCTGTTCATATAAGACGGCTGCCGCTTTGATCCCCGGCACCCGTTCAGCAATAAGTGGATCTAAACTGATGTTCAAGTGTGTTCACTCCATTTCGGGATGATAAAACTCTATTATACCTGTGCGGGAGCCTGATCACAAAGAAAGGAGGCTGTGCAAAAAATGAATATTCATAAACTGAAAGAGGAATTAATCGAATACGCCAAAAGCATCGGAGTCGACAAAATCGGGTTTACGACGGCTGATACGTTCGACAGTCTGCGGGACCGGCTGATTCTTCAGGAATCACTCGGCTATTTATCCGGGTTTGAAGAGCCGGATATTGAAAAACGGGTTACACCGTCTTTGCTTCTCCCGAAAGCCAAATCAATCGTCGCCATCGCCCTTGCTTATCCTTCCAAAATGAAAGATGCGCCGAGGAGCACGAGGGACGGGCGGCGCGGCATTTTTTGCAGAGCTTCCTGGGGGAAGGATTATCATGACGTGCTGAGGGAAAAGCTTGATCTGCTGGAGAATTTTCTCCAAAGCAAACATGAGGATATCCGCACAAAGTCAATGGTGGATACAGGGGAATTGTCCGACAGGGCCGTGGCTGAACGGGCGGGAATCGGCTTCAGCGCCAAAAACTGCATGATCACCACGCCTGAATACGGCTCTTACGTCTATCTGGCTGAAATGATCACCAATCTGCCCTTTGAACCGGATGTGCCGATTGAAGATATGTGCGGTACGTGCACAAAATGTTTAGACGCGTGTCCGACCGGCGCGCTCGTCAATCCCGGACAGCTTAACGCCCAGCGCTGTATTTCGTTCCTGACCCAGACAAAGGGATTTTTGCCGGATGAGTTCCGCACGAAAATCGGAAACCGTCTGTATGGCTGTGACACGTGCCAGACGGTCTGTCCGATTAATAAGGGGAAAGATTTTCATCTTCATCCGCAGATGGAGCCTGATCCGGAAATCGCAAAGCCGCTGTTAAAGCCGCTTTTGACCATAAGCAACCGCGAATTCAAAGAAAAATTCGGACATGTATCGGGATCATGGCGCGGCAAGAAGCCGATACAGCGGAATGCGATTTTAGCTTTGGCTCATTTTAAAGATGCCTCGTCCCTTCCGGAATTAACGGCCTTAATGCACCAAGATCCGCGCCCCGTCATCAGGGGGACGGCCGCCTGGGCCATCGGGAAAATCGGTGATCCTGATTATGCGGGGGAATTAGAAAAAGCGCTTCAAAAGGAGCAGGATGAGGAAGCTATACGGGAAATTGAAAAGGGACTGGAGCTGTTATCGGTTTCTGATAAGACTAAAACCGGCCGGTCCTGACATATGTATAGAGAAAAAGCACTTGGCGTGAGTTCAAGTGTTTTTCTTTATAAAACAGTATGGTGGGTGGAGCGCTTGAAGCATATTATTGAAGATTTAGCGGAGGCCCGGCTTCATTATTTAATCAACGGAACCGAGATGAGGCACAATGGGCAGCCCGGCGATCTTGAGGTCCTGACGAGAAAAAAAGAGCTGTTTGAAAAACGGAAAGTTGACATCGTGAAAGCGAAGGCAAAAGCCGTCATTGTCAAAAGCAGCCTTGAGGACGACGGCACGTTATGCGTCATGTACACGATTCATTTCGAATATTTGTGCAAGGAGCATGACGGACACCTTTACTTAGAAGAGCAGATTGAGGAACGGACTGCATTTCTCTATGATCAGCTTTTGATTAAAGACCGGGAAGTAAAGAAAAAACCTGCGGGATTTTCTGACGGAAACAGCGTAATTGAATATGAGCGGAGTGAACGGGAAGATTTCGGGCGGGCGTTTCAATACGACCGTCTGGCTGCCGTGCAGTACGCGGAGAAGTTTTGGAATAAACGAAATCCCGCTTATAAAAATTTCAGCGACAACTGCACCAATTTTATTTCCCAATGTTTACATGCCGGAAAAGCACCGATGCGGGGGCATCCGAACAGAGGCTCAGGCTGGTGGATGAAGGCAAGCTCGTGGAGCTACAGCTGGACGGTCGCGCATTCGATGAAGATGTATCTGGCCCAATCCAAGGCAGGGCTTCGCGCGGTGCAAGTATCAAGAGCTCAAGAACTGATGCCCGGAGATATCATTTGCTATGATTTTGAAGGAGACGGCCGTTTTAATCATACGGCGATCGTGGTCGCGAAAGATAAAAGCAATATGCCGCTCGTCAATGCCCAAACGTATGACAGCAGAATGAGATATTGGTCATATGAGGATTCAACGGCGTATACTCCTTCAATCAGATATGCGTTTTTTCATATTACGGATGATACGACAAAAGAGTAATTAATGATATAATGGTGGGCGGAATAAAAAACAGAGGTGAACATCGTGGCATTACATGTCGTTTTATATCAACCCGAAATCCCGGCCAATACGGGAAATATCGCACGTACTTGTGCGGCAACAGACACAACGCTTCATTTGATCCGCCCGCTCGGATTCTCGACCGATGATAAAATGCTGAAGCGCGCCGGACTCGATTATTGGGAGTTCGTCAACGTCGTATATCATGATTCATTGGAAGAGTTATTTGAGGCATATGAGAACGGAAAGTTTTTCTTCATTACAAAATTCGGCCAAAAGCCGCACACATCATTTGATTACTCAAATACGGAGGAAGACTTTTTCTTCGTATTCGGCAGAGAAACGAGCGGTCTTCCGAAAGAATTGATCGAAAACAATATGGACCGCTGCCTGCGTCTGCCGATGACCGAGCATGTGAGATCATTAAACCTGTCCAACACTGCCGCGATTCTTGTATATGAAGCGCTGCGCCAGCAAAATTACAGAGATTTGACGTGAGAAAAAAAACGCCCGCATCCGGGCGTTTTTTTATTCAATAAAAAAGACGGACAGCGGGGGTTTACGGCATTTTTATATTTATGGGCTTAACAACGTAACAGTGTTATGTTACAATACTTTCATCGAAGGAGCTGGATTCATGGAGGAACAACTGATTTCTAAAAAAGAATTGCTGGAAGAAACATCAATCTCATACGGGCAGCTGTACCGCTGGAAACGGAAAAATTTAATTCCTGAAGAATGGTTTATCCGAAAATCAACATTTACAGGCCAGGAAACATTTTTTCCGAGAGCGGAAATATTAAAACGTATCTCAAAAATACAGAAAATGAAAGAAAATCTGTCTTTGGATGAAATGAGGGAAATGCTGTCTCCGCAAATGACTGATGTCAATATAACGTCTGCGGAGCTGCTTCAAAAGGGACTGATTTCAAAAGCCGCGCTGCAAGTTTATGGCGAAGACGGCGTGACATTCACGTCCCGTGCGCTGCTGTCTTTATATGTGCTTGAAGGGCTTTTGCAATCGGGCAATATCAGCCTTGAGGAAGGAAAATTGGCGGCAGGGGTGCTGAAAACGTATGAGGCTTCCGAACTGAAAGCGAATACGGAGCTTGTCATGCTCCGAAAGCTTGGCGTAACGACGTGCTTCATCGCAGACGCGGAACATATTTTATTTGAACCGACTGTCAAAGTGGTTGAACGGGTGGCGCTTGCTGCGGCATCGGAAGAATTAAAAACGAAATGGATGCAGGAGGACCATCAATGGAAGTAACAGATAAATTAATCATCAACGGTTCAGGAAGTTCAAAAGGAGGCCGTTTTCATACAGTGGAGATCAACGGAAGCGGCACGGTGTCAGGTGATGTGGAGTGCGCGAGCTTTTTGTTTAACGGCAGCGGAAAAACAGACGGACATGTCAAGACGCAAACGCTGACGATCAGCGGTTCGGGGAAAATTTCCGGCAGTGCCGAAGCTGAATCCATCCGTATCAATGGAACGGGTGTCATTAAAGGTGATGTCAAAACGGAGCGGCTGAACGTCGCGGGATTTTCATCTTTCGGCGGCGGTGTGAAAGCTGATGATATTTTCATATCCGGGAAAGCCGGGATTGAAGGCGATTGCGAGACAGAGACGTTCCGTTCGGAAGGCAAATGCAAGATCGGCGGCCTGTTGAATGCCGATGAAGTCAGTATTAAGCTGACGGCGGGAGAAAGCCATGTGAAAGAGATCGGCTGCCGCCATTTGAAAGTGATGAGCAGAAAGAGCGTGCTTACGCGTTTTAAGCTGATGCCGGCCCCGGTGCTGACAGCGGAGCTGATTGAAGGTGACATCATTGAATTGGCGGACACGAACGCGAAGACAGTCCGCGGAAATCATGTGCGGATCGGCGCAGGCTGCACCATTGGGACTGTGGAATACAGCGGCGATTTTACATGTGACCCTTCCGCTTTGGTTAACAAAGTCGTGAAACGATAGGAGGAACTGCGATGGAAACGACAAAAAAATTGAGTCATTTAAAAATGTACGGAGCCGGACACGCCTCCGGCGGCTCCTACCAAAATGTAAGCATTAAAGGGGAAGGAACTGTCGGCGAAGGACTTCAAAGCGAACGCTGCCGGATATTCGGTACGGGACTTTTTCTCGGAGATGCCGAGATCAACAGGCTGAAAATTTTCGGAGAGCATGAAGTTGCAGGAGATTTATCAGCACGTTCAGCAAATGTGATGGGCACATTGAAAGTCGGCGGCTCTATGCGTTTCGCTACGATGAGGCTGAAAGGACTTGCTGAAATTGGCGGCGGGGCCGCGGGAGAGCGGTGTCATATAAAAGGCAGTCTCACCGTCGGCGGCGATTGCGAGACGGAGTTGCTTCATGTAACAGGATGTATCAATGTGGCGGGATTGTTAAACGCAGGGGACGTAAACATCCATTTGCGTTATGACCGAAGCCGCGTGAAAGAAATCGGCGGCACATCGATCACCGTCAGACGGAAACCCGGTTTTCTTAAACGGAAAGCCGGCACGCTTTCTGCTGAATTGATCGAAGGAGACGCAATTTACCTCGAATACACGGAAGCGGACATCGTCAGAGGAAAGCATGTGGAAATCGGCCCGGGCTGCAAAATCGGAAAAATCGAGTATCAAACAAGCTGCAAATCTCATGAAAAATCAACTGTCCAAGAACATATTCAAATATGAAACATTGTTATGTTGTACAGGAAAGGGTGCTCTTCATAAAGAGCACCCTTTTGCCGTTATTTGTTTTCAGGTTTGCTGTCGTAACCCGCCGTGAAAATGGATACTAAAAAAGTGAGAATGACCCCAAGTAAAATGATCGTTTTCATCATTTCTCCTCCTCTTTGCTTTTCCATTTGATGTCCGAGTCTGGATGAAACTGTATTTCTTTCATTATGAACGGTGCACCGGACCCTTGTCAATGACGGCCTTATAACGTCTTTATTTTTAAGAAACGAAAAGCATGTATTATCACGTCACCGCATAGATTGTAACAAAGTACCTTATTTCTAGTGCATTAACCATGATAGAGGAGGTTCTTATGGATATATTAAAGAAAATTGAAAAGTACAGAGAGGAAGAGCAGCGTCTCAAATGGGAAGGGACGTTCGCTGATTATTTGGAGATCATAAAAGAAAATCCATTGGTCGCGCAGTCTGCTCATTCTCGCGTTTTTAATATGATAAAAGACAGCGGAATCGAGGAGGATGACGGTAAAAAGACATACAGCTTTTTCTCGCGGGAGCTGTTCGGCCTTGAGGAATCTCTGGAACGGCTCGTGGAGGAATACTTTCACCCGGCTGCCAAGCGGCTCGATGTAAGAAAACGGATTTTACTATTGATGGGACCCGTCAGCGGCGGAAAGTCAACTCTTGTCACCATGCTGAAAAAAGGGCTTGAAGCCTACTCATTGACAGACAACGGCGCTGTTTACGCCATTAAAGGCTGCCCGATGCATGAAGATCCTCTCCATCTCATTCCCCATCATCTGCGCGACGACTTCTACAGAGAATACGGCATCAGAATTGAGGGCAGCCTTTCTCCGCTTAATGTCATGCGGCTTGAAGAAGAGTACGGCGGCAGAATTGAGGATGTAAAGGTTGAACGTATATTCTTCTCGGAGGATAAACGTACCGGAATCGGAACCTTCAGCCCGTCTGACCCGAAATCACAGGATATCGCCGACTTGACGGGGAGTATTGATTTTTCAACGATTGCCGAATACGGCTCAGAATCAGATCCGCGCGCTTATCGGTTTGACGGTGAATTAAATAAAGCGAACCGCGGAATGATGGAGTTTCAGGAAATGCTGAAATGCGATGAAAAATTTCTGTGGCACCTTCTGTCACTCACGCAGGAAGGGAATTTCAAAGCCGGACGGTTTGCGCTCATCTCAGCCGACGAATTGGTTGTTGCGCATACGAACGAAACGGAGTACCGCTCGTTTATTGCCAATAAGAAAAATGAAGCCCTTCACTCCAGGATCATCGTGATGCCTGTTCCTTATAATTTAAAGGTGTCAGAGGAAGAACGGATTTATGAAAAAATGATTTCTGAAAGTGATGTTTCTGACGTACACATCGCCCCCCATACATTAAAAGTGGCCGCGATGTTTTCTATTTTGACCCGGCTGAAGGAACCGAACCGCTCTGATATTGATCTCGTCAAAAAAATGAGGCTCTATGACGGAGAAAGCGTTGAAGGTTACAATTCCGTTGATCTTGAGGATATGAAGAAGGAATTCCATGATGAAGGAATGAGCGGAATTGACCCGCGCTATGTCATCAACCGCATTTCCTCAACAATTATCAGAAAAAATATGGAATCGATCAATTCGCTTGACGTGCTGCGTTCCTTAAAAGAAGGACTTGACCAGCATCCGTCCATCTCCGCCGAGGACAAAGAGCGGTATATGAATTTTATTTCCGCCGCCAGGAAAGAGTACGATGACATCGCTAAAAAAGAAGTGCAGAAGGCGTTCGTCTATTCATATGAAGAATCCGCGAAAACTCTCATGGACAATTATTTAGATAATGTGGAAGCGTACTGCAATAAAAATAAGCTCCGCGATCCGCTGACGGGTGAAGAAATGAATCCTGACGAAAAACTGATGAGATCCATTGAAGAGCAGATCGGCATTTCAGAAAACGCGAAAAAAGCGTTCCGCGAAGAAATTTTAATCCGCATATCCGCCTATGCAAGAAAAGGAAAACGCTTTGACTATAATTCGCACGAAAGACTCCGCGAAGCGATTCAGAAAAAGCTGTTCGCAGACTTAAAAGACGTGGTGAAAATTACGACCTCAACGAAAACGCCGGATGAGCAGCAGCTTAAAAAGGTCAATGAGGTAGTGGCAAGGTTAATAGATGAACACGGCTATAATTCGACTAGCGCTAATGAACTGCTGAAGTATGTCGGAAGCTTGTTAAACCGCTGATGTTTGATTTCATTGAGAGGCCCGTCTGTAAAAGGACGGGTTCTTTTGTCTGTTTTTCGCAATTGTTTGTCAATTGGAGAGTCCGGCCGGCATAAGATAAAAATAAATCTTTTCGCCGGACTTGTTTCATAAACAGGACCAAGCCGGAATACACATGTAAAACGACCATAACGGTTAAGGAGGGGAATTCATGTCCCGTAATGACAGCGGAAATTTTTTGATTTCAGAGGAAGACTGGTCCCTCCATCGCAAAGGCTTTGACGACCAGCAGCGCCACCAAAAGAAAGTACAGGAAGCGATAAAAAACAACCTTCCGGATCTTGTCACTGAGGAAAGCATTATTATGTCCAACGGAAAAGATGTCGTGAAAATCCCGATTCGTTCGCTTGATGAATATAAAATCCGTTATAACTATGATAAAAATAAACATGTCGGCCAAGGCGACGGCGACAGCGAAGTCGGCGATGTCGTCGCAAGAGACGGCGCAGATAAAAAGCAGGGGGCTGGAAAAGGCCAGGGAGCCGGCGATCAGGCAGGCGAGGATTATTATGAAGCGGAAGTTTCATTGATGGATCTGGAAGAAGCGCTGTTTCAGGAATTAGAACTGCCGAATCTGCAGCAAAAGGAAAGGGACAATATCGTCCATACCGATATCGAGTTCAATGATATCCGGAAAACCGGGCTGACAGGGAATATCGATAAGAAAAGGACGATGCTGTCGGCCTATAAACGAAATGCCATGACAGGCAAGCCGTCGTTTTACCCTATTTATCCGGAAGATCTGAAATACAAAACATGGAATGATGTGACGAAGCCGGAATCGAAAGCTGTCGTTTTAGCGATGATGGATACAAGCGGTTCGATGGGCGTATGGGAAAAGTATATGGCGAGGAGCTTCTTTTTTTGGATGACACGATTTTTACGGACAAAGTATGAAACGGTTGATATCGAATTTATCGCCCACCATACGGAAGCGAAGGTCGTGTCGGAAGAAGATTTTTTCTCGAAAGGGGAGAGCGGGGGCACCATCTGTTCCTCCGTTTACCGGAAATCTCTTGAATTAATTGATGAAAAATATGACCCCGCCCGCTACAACATCTATCCGTTTCATTTTTCAGACGGAGATAACCTGACTTCGGATAACGCCCGGTGCGTAAAGCTCGTCAATGACATCATGAAAAAATCGAATCTGTTCTGTTACGGTGAGGTCAATCAATATAACAGGCATTCCACCCTCATGTCCGCCTATAAAAATGTCAAAGATGATAAATTTAAATACTACATCCTGAAACAGAAATCAGACGTATTTCAAGCGCTGAAAAGCTTTTTTAAAAATGAGGAAGCCGGTGTAAGCAAAGCATCGTATGAAATATAAAGCCGAGTGAAGAATCGTGCGGCCGCGGTTCTTCACCCGGCTTTTTTAAATTAAAAATAAAGAGAAAAAACGGCATAAAAAAAATCCTTAAAAAATGAAACTTTTCTCTTTACAAACCTTCTTTCATTTATTAATATTTTATCTTGTGAACTATTATTAAGGGAATGAGGTGAAAATACGGTGATTGAATCAGAGCTCGCTTTGCTCAGTTTTGAACAACTGTTTGATACTTCCAGATCGATTTACAAAAAGCAGAAAATGATTCTGGAGACAGTTCTTGAACCTTTTGATATTACAGTGCTGCAGTATCTGCTGATGTTCAAAATACATAAGAGCAAAAGCACGCAGCTTTCAAGGCTGGCTTTGTCGCTTGATCTGAAACCGGCGTCTGTCACGAGAATGACCGATATTCTGTATAAGCGCCGCCTAATGGTTCGGAGCGACTATCACGACGACCGGCGTGTTGTTATGATTCAGTTAACCGAAGAGGGGGAAGAACTTCTAAAGAAAGCTGCTGTTCAATATGCCGAAAAAGCGGCGGTCTTATACCGGCAGCTCAATACCGCTGAACTGCAGTACCTGCGCAAGCTTGCGGAAAGTTTAACGAAGCTTGCAAACGGCTGTGCAGTGAAAAACGGAAAATAAAAAAATCCCCACATATTTTTATCATCATTCCACAAAATGATAGAGGAAGAAACGAAAGGAGAAAACAAAATGAACAGAGGACGTTTAATTCTGACCAACATTATCGGTTTGATTGTTGTTCTTGCAATTATAGGCGGAGGTGCTTACTACTATTATCAAAGCACACACTATGTAAAAACCGATGAAGCAAAAGTTGCCGGCGACATGGCAGCTATCACAGCTCCTGCTGCGGGTAAAGTAACTGACTGGAACCTTGATGAGGGGAAAGAAGTAAGCAAAAACGACGTTGTTGCAAAAATCAAAGGACAGCAAAATGCTGACGTAAAAGCCATCATGGATGGAACAATCGTGAAAAACGAAGTGAAAAACGGCCAAATGGTGCAAGCCGGTACGACAATTGCCCAGGAAATTGACATGAAACACCTTTACATCACTGCGAACATTAAAGAAACAGACATTAGAGACATTGAAGTAGGAAACAAAGTAGACGTAATTGTTGACGGCGACCCTAATACAACATTTGACGGAACAGTAGAAGAAATCGGTTATGCGACAAATTCAACATTTGATATGCTGCCTTCTTCAAACTCAAGCGGCAACTACACAAAAGTAACGCAAAAAGTTCCTGTTAAAATTTCACTCAGCAACCCATCTGACAAGGTGCTTCCTGGTATGAACGCATCTGTAAAAATCTCTGAATAATACAGATCAGTCATCAAACCATGAAGGGAGGTTGTCTTAGGTGGCTAAATCAGATAATCAAGTAAAAAGTCCTAAAACATTGCTTATTGTGCTTATGGCCGGGTTATTCCTGGCGATCTTGAACCAAACGCTTCTTAACGTGGCGATGCCGCACTTAATGACCGAGTTCGGTGTGAGTGCGACGACGATTCAGTGGCTTACGACCGGATACATGCTGGTCAACGGTGTTTTGATTCCGTTATCTGCGTTCTTAATTACCCGGTTCGGACAGAGAAGCCTCTTTCTCGTAGCCATGTTCTGTTTTACAGCGGGAACGTTAGTCTGCGGAATCGCGCCTAACTTCTCAACCATGCTGATCGGCCGGTTAATTCAGGCGGTCGGCGGCGGTATCCTGCAGCCGCTGGTCATGACAACCATTCTGCTTATCTTCCCGCCTGAAAGCAGGGGGAAAGGAATGGGGATTTTCGGTCTTGCGATGATGTTTGCTCCGGCGGTCGGACCGACTCTTTCCGGCTGGATCATCGAGCATTACACATGGCGCATTATGTTCTACGGCCTTGTTCCGATCGGGGCAATCGTTATTATCATAGCGTTCTTCCTCTTTAAGAACTTGGTGGAACCGCAAAAAATCAAACTCGACAGTTTGGGTGCGATTCTATCCATTGTCGGATTTGCCTCATTGCTTTACGGAGTCAGTGAAGCGGGCAGTGACGGCTGGGGAGATCCGATCGTGCTGTCTACCGTCATTGTCGGTGTCATCGCGATTGCCGCGTTTGTCATTCAGCAATTGCGCTCTGAAAAACCGATGCTCGACTTCCGGGTATTTAAATATGATATTTTCTCACTTTCCAGTGTGATTAACATCATTATTACCGTTGCGCTTTACACAGGAATGTTCCTGCTTCCGATTTACCTGCAGAACTTAGTCGGCTTTACGGCGCTGCAATCGGGCCTCTTGCTATTGCCGGGCGCGATTGTCATGCTGATCATGTCGCCGATATCCGGTATTCTGTTTGACAAAATCGGTCCAAGACCGCTTGCGATTATCGGGCTGATCATCACGGTCGCAACGACATTCCAGTACACAAAATTGACAATTGACACACCTTACACGCACATTATGCTTGTCTATGCCATCCGCGCATTCGGTATGTCACTGTTAATGATGCCTGTTATGACAGCCGGAATGAACCAGCTTCCGGCACGGTTGAACAGCCACGGCACGGCGATGAGCAACACGCTCCGCCAGATCAGCGGTTCAATCGGAACAAGTTTGATCACAACGATTTATACGAACCGTACGACAATGCACTATTCGCAGATTGCGGATAAAACAAGCACGGCTGATCCAAGCTTCATGCAGTCGTTCCAAAGCGCGGTTTCGAATTTAATGGTCAACATGAACATGTCGCTTGATGCGGCGAAACAAACCGTTTATTCTTATCTCTACAAAACAGCTTCACTTAATTCCAACGTTATGGGGATTAATGACGCGTTTATGTGGGCGACGATCTTTGCGGTTATAGGCGTAGTCCTGAGCCTGTTCTTGCGTGACGTACGGAAAGACAAACAGCGGGCGAAGAAAAAAGAGGAGCTGTCATTGCTTCCGGCCCCTAAAGAAGTGAAGGAATCTTAATCATCTGAATTGGGAGGTTTCCTGAATGAAAATTTACGTAGTGTACGATAGTGAAGGCGAACATACAAAACACCTTGCTGAAGCCATTGCCGAAGGAGCACGAGAAAACGCTGAGGCTGAAGTCCTGATCGACCATGTCGATCAAGCAGACATCCGCAAGCTGAAAGACATGGATGCCATTATCTGGGGATGCCCGGGACACTTTGGCACCATCAGTTCAGGCTTAAAAGCGTGGATCGACAGACTCGGCTATCTGTGGGCTGAAGGCGAGCTGATTGATAAAGTCGGCGCCGTATTCTGTACGACGGCGACAACACATGGCGGATTAGAAATGACAATGCACAATCTGATCACTCCTATGTTTCACCAAGGCATGATTGTTGTCGGACTTCCCGGCAACGTTCCTGAAAACGCGCTGTACGGCTCTTACTACGGTGCGGGCGTCACATGCCCGGTTGACAGCGATGTGCTGATGACGGAAGAAGGCCTTCAATTAGGCCGTGCGCTTGGCAGACGTGTCAGCCAAGTCACAGGTAATCTAACTGCCGGACGACAGTAAGGAGAGGGTTATATGGCCATTATTATAGCGGTTATTGCTGCTGTCATTGTGATTGCACTTCTTATCACATTCAATGTCCGCAGCACTTCTGCAGGACAGAATGTCAAAGAAGAAAAGAGAGAAGCGATCGGCACTACAGCCGAACAGCCGGAAAAGCATGATCCGGCCGAGGAGCGCTCAGCCGAGCATGCTCCCGTCGTTGTAAAATCTGAATCTCCCCGTGAGAAAAAGAATACAATGGGCGATGATGTGTACCGTCAGGCGCTTCAGAAGTTTAAGACTTCTGAGACGGATCAGGAACCAAACGATCCTGATAGCGGCGGCAAAATGCAGGATAGCAGCTATCGTGATGCGCTGCTCTCCTTAAAAAACAAAAAGAAGTAATTGAAAAGGCAAATCTGCGTAAGAGCGGATTTGTCTTTTTTTTATTGAAGATATTGTAATACGTGATGATCTAGTGTACTATGTTACTCATACACTTGATCCGAATGGAGAGAGAAAGAATGACATCGTTTTTAGGTTTGCTGAAAAAAGATGCGAAAGTTTCATGGATTTGGCTCGCGGTGTGGCTTTGCGGCATGATTTGCTGGGCATTTGCAGCCCACGTCATCGCTGCCCGTCAGAAAGAACCGCTCGTCATTTTCGGCTTTTTTACGGCAATGGGGTTTTTTCAATTTCTTGTAGCGCCGCTTTTTATGTACTATCACCTTCATAAAGAAGGAAAAAATCAACTGTGGCTTTACAATCCGAATGGAGGATTTTATCTGCTGGCTTCCAAGCTGACGGCCTCACTGCTGTATCAGTTGATCGGGCAGCTGGCGCTGACCGGTTACGGCATTTGGATGTACCGGATGCTTTCTGCAAAAGGAGCGCTGGAACACACCATTCCCCTGGCCGGCACATTAACCGGACTGAATGCTTACCTGCTGATCAGTTCAGCGTATTTATCTGTGATTGTGGCCGTATTTTGGACTGTTTTTCACTCATTAAAACATGTTCCCGTCCTCCGTTGGGTGATCTGCATCGTGCTTGCGTTTGTCTGGACCTATATTGACGATAAAATCATTACGCCTTTCACTTCATCTCAACATGATTTATGGCCGGTAAAAGTGTATGCGGATTTTGATTTTCACTATACAAAATTGACCGGCTGGACGGTGGAGCTGAAGGCCGTCCACATCTCGCTTTTCAGCTTCCTGACAGTGATCGTGCTTGCGGCGCTCTGTCTCGCGCTGGCCTCTATGCTGCTGAATCGAAAGGTTGAGGTGTAATGATGGAGAATGAATTTCAGTCATCCAAGCCGATTTATCTGCAGATTGCCGATCGTGTATTTTACCGGCTGATCCGAAGTGAGCTTTCACCGGGGGACAAACTGCCGTCCGTAAGGGAGATGGCCGTACAGATGAAAGTGAATCCGAATACGATACAAAGAACGTACAGTGAAATGGAAAGGCTGGGGATCGTGGAGACGAGAAGAGGACAGGGAACCTTTATAGCGGAAAGGTCCGATCTGAAAGCGGAGCTGAAAGACAGGCTGACTAAAGACGTTTTCAAACGCTTTATTCAGGAAATGGCGGAGCTGGGGTTATCTCCTGAGGAAATGATCGACGGGATCAAACAATATGCGGAGGAAGCAAACGATGAATCTTGATTTTGAACGCGTAACAAAAAAATACGGCCGCAGGCTCGCGGTCAGCGATGTATCATTTTCATTGTCTCCGGGTAAAATCTACGGAATTTTAGGGCCGAACGGAAGCGGTAAATCAACAACGCTTAAAATGCTTGCCGGGCTTGCGTTCCCGACCTCGGGCGCCGTCCGGATCGGAGACTACGCAGTAAGCAGGAACATGCTGTTTCGTACGGCTTATTTAACCGAACATGATATGTTTTTCGCCCGGACGACCGTCGGTGATATGCTCACATTTTATCATTCGCAATTCCCGGATTTTCAGCTGGAAAAAGCACATAACCTATTAACGGAAATGAATCTTTCAGCGGGGCAGAAGATAAAAGAGCTGTCCAAAGGCAGCCGGGGCAGGCTGAAAATCGTTTTGGCCCTGTCGAGAAAAGCATCCGTCATTCTGCTGGATGAGCCGTTTTCAGGTCTTGATCCGGCGGTCAGAGAATCGATTGTCAACAGTCTCGTATCTTATATTGATTTTGACAGCCAGATCGTCGTCATCGCCACGCATGAGATCGGCGAGATTGAGACGCTGTTAGACGAAGTGATGGTTTTCATAAAAGGGAAAATCGCTGAACGGCGCGAGGTCGAAGAAATTCGGGAACAGGAAGGAATGTCCGTGCTGCAATGGTACAGAAGCGTCATGCAGGCGCACGAAATAGAAGGGGGATTCTAATTGGAAACGGTATTAGAACTGCAACAGGTAAAGAAAACGATAAAAGGACGAACGATTATTCATGATCTGAGCTTCTCCGTCCGGGCGGGCGAAGTGTTTGGGTTTCTAGGGCCGAACGGAGCGGGGAAAACCACTACGATCAGAATGATGGTCGGATTAATGAAACTGTCTCAGGGAGACATCGTAATCTGCGGGGAATCCATTACGAAAAACTATGCAAAAGCGGTCAGGCACGTCGGAGCCATCGTGGAAAACCCGGAGCTGTACAAATTCCTGAGCGGTTATAAAAATTTACAGCAGTACGCAAGGATGGTAAAAGGCGTTACGAAAGAAAAAATAGATGAGGTCATCGAGCTCGTCGGGTTGCAGGACAGAATACATGACAAAGTAAAAACCTACTCTCTCGGAATGAGACAGCGTCTCGGCCTCGCCCAAAGCCTGCTGCATAATCCTAAGGTGCTGATTCTGGATGAACCGACAAACGGCCTTGATCCCGCGGGCATCAGGGAAATCAGGGACCATCTGAAAAAGCTGACACGTGAAAAAGGAATGGCTGTCATCGTCTCAAGCCATCTGCTGTCAGAAATGGAGTTAATGTGCGACCGAATCGGCATTCTGCAAAAAGGGGAGCTTGTCGATATTCAAAAAGTAAGGGATGAAGGAAAAGAGGATAAAGATACATACTTCTTCCATATTGAACAAAGAGAAGAGGCTCTTGCCGTTCTGAGTCAGTTTGACTGTGTGAAGAAGACGAACGGCATTGAGATCAAGCTGTCAAAACAGGAAGTGCCTGATGTGATATCACTGCTCGTCCGTGAAAACATCCGCTTATATGAAGTGAAAATCATGACAAAATCTTTGGAAGACCGTTTCTTGGAGATTACCGGCGGGACGAAAGAGGAGGTTCAATATGTTTAAGCTGATCTATAATGAATGGATAAAAATTTTCAGCCGCGTCGGCACGTGGGCTATGATTGTAATTTTAGGCGTTTCGATGATCGGTTTTGCGCTTCTGTCAAACCATTTCACCTCGAGCGAAGCCAATCCGAATTGGAAACAGGAGCTCCAGGCTGAAAACAAAGAAATGAAACAGCAGATGAAGGAAACCGGAAACCAGACGCTCATTGATAACCTGAAACAGAATGTCGCGATAAATCAATACCGTATGGATCATAACATCCCTGAGGATACAGGGTACACAGTGTGGTCATACGTAGCTGATTCTTCGATGATGACTGTTTTGACCGGGCTGTTTACGATTATCATTGCCGCAGGCATCGTGGCGAATGAGTTCAACTGGGGGACGATCAAGCTGCTTGCCATTCGTCCGCTCAGCCGTTTTCAGATTTTGCTTTCTAAATATATGACGGTGCTGCTGTTCGGACTGCTGATGCTTGTGATTTTATTTGCCGGCTCCGCTCTGTTGGGATTGGTCTTTTTCGGTACAGGCGGAGATACTGCGGCTGATGTTCATCTCGTATACAAAGACGGCCATGTTTTTGAGCAAAATATCATCGCCTTCCTCGCTAAAACATATGTCTATGAATCTGTCTCCGCTTTTATGCTTGCGACGATGGCGTTTATGCTGTCTGCGGTATTCCGGAACAGCTCATTAGCGGTCGGATTTTCTATTTTTCTATTGGTTATGGGAAACACGGCGACTGTATTTCTTGCCACGAAATTTGAATGGACCAAATATATTTTATTCGCCAATACGGATTTGTCGCAATATATGAACGGGACTCCTTTAGTAGAGGGAATGACGATGACATTTTCGGTTGTGATGCTTGTGATTTACTTCGTTATTTTTCTGGCGCTCGCATTCGGCGTCTTCTTAAAACGCGATATTGCCACTTGATATAAAAAAGCTGTTTTGCCTTTGCAAAACAGCTTTTCGTTTTAGATGAAAAAAACCCTGCCGGCGTACACCGGCAGGGTTTTTAAACAATTTATGCTTTTGTTACGTTAGCAGCTTGTGGTCCGCGGTTTCCTTCAACGATTTCGAAAGAAACAGATTGGCCTTCTTCTAAAGTTTTGAAGCCTTCGCCTTGAATAGCAGAGAAGTGAACGAATACATCGTCTTGACCTTCTACTTCGATGAATCCGAATCCTTTTTCAGAGTTGAACCATTTTACTTTACCTTCTAACATGAAATTTCCTCCTAAAGCGACATAACGCTTAAATTCACTATTCTTGCTCTAAAACAAACTTCCAAGACGAAAACTCTTACAAAACTTTCTTCTTAAAGATAGTTCGAACAAAAATAATTACCTTTACTCTACCAGTAATTCGAAGAAAAAACAACTGCTAAATGTAACTTTTTTCGAAATAACATGTTTTAAGAGGAGAACGCTCTGATACGGAAATCTGATTTGAGACTAGAACAGCCCATTTTCAGCTGATAAAAACCGCTTTGCAGCCTCTTAAGGAAGCAATTGACAACCCTTTTTTAAATCGGTATTGTATGTAATCATGAGCCCGAATACCATGGTGCAGCCTCTGTACATAAAAATACATAGGGAGTAGGTCAACTTGAACCTGCGGCTTATAAACAGTCTGTTTCTTTTCATTTTGATCATGTCACTTACTTCATGCCATTATCCTGACGGGAACCGGACAATTACTATCGGAATCAATGAATCTGATCAATCGATCTGGGAGTTTGTCGCGAAAAAAGCCGGTGAGGAAGGATTGCAGCTCTCTTTGGTAACGTTTTCGGATTATGCCGAGGCCGATTTGGCGCTTGCCGGCGGGGATCTCGACGCCAATGCGTTTCAATCCGTTTCTTATTTTCAATCTTTGCCGCCTCATGTGAAAAAGAAGCTGGCTCCTTTAGGAACAACATATGCGGCATCGCTGGGGGTGTATTCCAAGCAACATAAACGGCTGAAGGATATACCGGACGGAGCGGTCATTGCCGTGCCTGGTGAAGCGGCGGCCTTCGGCAGGGCGCTTTTTCTCATGCAGGAGGCCGGACTGATGACATTGAAAAAGGGATTCACCGGTACGGGTTCAACTGATATGATCAAGGACAACCCGAAGCATCTGACCTTAAAAACGGAAACAAAAAAGAACGCCTATCAGGCGGCGGAACATGCTGACGCAGCAGTTCTCAGTCAAAGCGAGGCGAAAAGAGCAGGATTTCATGCGGAGAAGGACGCGCTGATCCGATCGGCGCAAATGAAGGAAGCATATATTCATCTGATCGCCGTCAGAGCTGAGGATAAAGATGATGAACGGATGCAAAAACTCCTGTCTTTGTATCAATCAGATGATACCGCGGCGTTTATTGAAAAAGAATATGAGGGCAGCCTGATTCCTGTTTTCCTGAGGGGCGGCTTTCTCACTGAAAAGAAAGAATGATTTCCTCTTCGGGCGATCATTCTTTTTTTTCAGTGCTGCACACTTGATTGCGCCCCGATGTTTTCGCTTTGTACAGCATCCGGTCCGCGATCAGGGGCAATGTCTGAGGATCCGATGTATTTGTCGGATAATGCGCGATGCCGAGGGAAACGGTCACGGGAATTGTATCTCCGCTCGTCAGCAGAATCGGGTTCGCGTCAATCGTGTGCCTGATTTCTTCTGCGAGGTGAAGCCCTTTTGTATACGTGCAATTGGGCATAAGCACGGCAAATTCTTCCCCGCCGATGCGGGCTGACGGATCAGAACTGCTGAGTAAGAACCTCAGGCGCGCCCCCAGTTCCTTCAGCACTTGGTCCCCTTCATAATGGCCGTATTGGTCATTGATCTGCTTAAAGTGATCAATATCCAAATAAATAAGCGCGAGCTGAGACGAGGGGGATTGAGACGCCCGATCGTACAGAACGCGCGAGACTTCCTCGAATTTTCTCTTATTAAAAATCCCCGTCAGAAAATCATAATTCGCTTGAAACTTGTATTGCTTGAACAAAAGGCGGGCATCGGCTTCGTGTTTAATGATATACAGCGACAGTATTCCGCCCAAGGTAGAAATGAGCCAAAAATAAACGAGGGCCCCGGCAGGCTGTTCAGGCATAAGTAACAGCAGCGTCAGGGTGATAATAACATTTGAAAAAAGCAGCATAACGAACGCATTTTTGTGATTCGGCTTTTTTCCTCTGAATACGGCCGCAGAAAGTATCGCAATCATGCCGACTGCGGCGATAGAATAAATGGCGCTGACATTGAAATTGATCAGGATACGGCCTGCCACGATAATGATAAAGGCAGCTGCTGTAGACACCCAGCCTCCGTAAAGAGCGGCGATGATAATGGGGATATTTCTGAGATCAATGATGGAATCGGAGTAAGAAAAGCCGAAAGCAATCAGAAAAACCCCTAAAAGCCCGCAGACCGCCCCCTTCAGTAATTGAAACATCGGACGGTCTTCTTTATGTGAAAGCGACTCTTTAAAAAGAACGGTGAAGAGATAATTAAATGTGATTAAAATCGTCAAATTAAGAAACAGTTCCTTCAGCATAACAATCACCCTTATATAAGTTACTAAAGAAAGGATGGAAAGAAAAGAGAAAAATCAATAAAAATACATATATTGTCAATTCTTACTTGACCGATCGGAATTGATGTAATATAGTGTTTAAGGATAATGAGCAAGGGAGTGTTTACCTGTTTTGGAGAATTTATTTGTAATCTTACATGTTTTTATTTTGTTTTTGTTTATAGCAGGTCTGTTTGTGATGCAAAAAAAACACGTTTCCTTTTCTAAACGTGTCTTTACCGCGCTCGGATTAGGCATTGTATTCGGTTTTGCGCTGCAATTGATTTACGGGCCGGCTTCACATATCGTGACACAAACGGCCGATTGGTTTAATATTGCCGGCGGCGGTTATGTCAAATTGCTTCAGATGATCGTCATGCCGCTAGTCTTTATTTCTATTCTCGGCGCATTTACGAAGCTGAAACTGACCCATAACATCGGGAAAATCAGCGGTCTGATCATCGGAATTTTGATCGCTACGACAGCAATTGCCGCGGCAGTCGGAATTGTTTCGGCGCTTTCCTTTGATCTGAAAGCCGTTCATATCGACCAGGGGAGCACTGAGTTATCAAGGGGTCAGGAGCTGCAGCAAAAATCTGAGGATATGACGGCCAAAACGCTGCCTCAGCAAATCGTTGAGCTTCTGCCGGGGAATCCGTTTCTTGATTTCACGGGAGCCAGACCGACTTCCACCATCGGAGTCGTTATTTTCGCCGCTTTCCTCGGCATCGCTTTTCTGGGCGTGAAACGGAAACAGCCGGAGCACGCTGCGACTTTCAGCGGAATTGTCGATGCGGTATACGCGATTATTATGCGCGTCGTGACATTAATTTTAAGACTGACGCCTTACGGGGTATTGGCGATTATGACCAAAACGATCGCGACAAGCGACATCGACAGCATTGCGAAACTGGGGATGTTTGTGATCGCTTCATACGCCGCGCTTATCGCCATGTTTATCATTCACTTGCTGCTGATCACGTTCAGCGGTTTAAATCCGATCACATACGTGAAAAAAGCATTTCCGGTTATGGTGTTTGCGTTTACGTCCCGTTCAAGCGCAGGGGCTTTGCCGCTCAATATTAAAACACAAAAAAGCATGGGCGTACCGGAAGGCATTGCGAACTTCGCCGGTTCATTCGGCTTATCAATCGGTCAAAACGGCTGTGCCGGTATTTATCCGGCGATGCTCGCGATGATGATTGCGCCGACAGTGGGGCAAAACCCGTTTGAACCGGGATTTATCATTTCCGTCATCGCCATCGTGGCAATCAGTTCATTCGGTGTAGCAGGCGTGGGAGGCGGCGCGACATTTGCGGCTCTGCTCGTCCTATCCGCTCTGAACATGCCTGTCGCGCTTGCCGGGCTGCTCATTTCAATTGAGCCGTTAATTGACATGGGGCGCACCGCCTTAAATGTCAGCGGCAGTATGACCGCAGGGCTGTTAACAAGTAAAATGACGAAGGAAACCGATACCGCGGTGTACAATGATTCCTCAATCGTCATTGAAGCTGAAGAAGCTTAACAAAAGCAGATCGATGGTTCATTCTCTTATAGAAAAATATGAGATAGAGCGCTAAAACGAAAAATCCTTCATCGTTGAACGAATGAAGGATTTTTTCGTTTCTAATGATTTCCGGGTTCAATTTCTTCCAGCATATTCATCACGGTGCTGTCATTTAAAACATTTACCGCGCTTTCTTCGAAGTGAATCGGCTCGGTATAGTGAGGCTTCGGCGAAGTTTCTTTACTGCGGCTGCGGTCTGCCTGTCCGTCCGTATGGGATGAGCCGGAGTGATTGCGGGAAGTCTGCTCATGCTGTCCGCCGGATTCCCCGCCGAAAGCCTGTTTGATCAGGTCGGCAGGCTGCAATGAGCCGGTTTGTGAATGCCGGGCTTTGTCTGCGTGCTGCTGTCCGTCGGATTCCCCGCCGAACGCCTGTTTGATCAGGTCGGCAGGCTGCAATGAGCCGGTTTGTGAATGCCGGGCTTTGTCTGCGTGCTGCTGTCCGCCGGATTCGCCGCCGAATGCCTGTTGAATCAGGTCAGCAGGCTGCATGGAGTGTGTGCCATCTTTATGCTGCATTCTGCCTGAAACCATTCCGGAGATTTTCCGGCGGATTTCGGGTGATAAAGCTGCAATCAGAATCGATGATCCGATCAGCAGCGCTGTCGGGCTGACGCCGCTTTTTTTTCTGAACAAGTTAAATCCCTCCTCATTCAATTGATTACGCTTACCTTTCCCTTTCCTTCTGATATTTATCCAAACCGCTCAGAATGCAAACGGCGTGCATAAATCCCGCCGAATAGAAAAACCTATACGTAAAGTGAGAAAGGAGGAATTCACATGATAAAAAAGCAAGCAGTTATCTCTGCCCTTCTTCTGCCGATGCTGATTACCGCAGGGTGCAGTATGGGGAATCAAGGAGAAGGAAAACGAAATGACAACCGCACCCAGAATGTAAATTACCGCAACACGCCTAACGACGGTGCGACAAATATGAATACAGTGAACCGTCATAACCAAAACACCGATCACAATGACAATCGTAACCTGAGAGTGGCTGATAAAGCCGCCGACAAGGTGACTGATTTAAAAGAGGTTAAAAATGCGACTGTGATCGTTGCAGGAAACAGCGCATATGTTGCCGTTGTTTTGACAAACGGGCAAAAAGGCGCCATCGCCAACCATTTGAAAAATAAGATTACCGATAAGGTAAAATCAGCTGATAAACATGTCCGGACTGTATATGTATCAGCGAACCCGGACTTCGTTGAACGCATGCAAGGCTACGGAAAACGAATCCAAAACGGACATCCTGTATCCGGTCTGTTTGATGAGTTCGGCCAAATGGTTCAGCGTGTATTCCCAAACCCCAATAAATAAATGAATGGAAAAGCCGCATTTGCTGCGGCTTTTTTATTTTATCTGCCGTCACGACCCAGCGCTCCTGAGCATAAAGTAAAGAATGAGATGAAAATTGAAGGATCGGGGAGGGGAGCTTGTTTGCGTGACGGCATGGGGAAACGGGCGGCATTCACTCTGATCCTGTGCGGAGTCCTTGTCATATTGGCTGTCAGTTCAGCCGTTTCAGTAAGCATGATGTACGTCCTGTCAGGCCAAAACAGCCGCTCTGTTCCGACGAAGGAACAAGTGACTGAACACATGAATAAAGAAATTTACAAACATACAGCGATTTATTATACGGCGGATGAAAAGCCGCTCTTGGATCTGACCAAGCTTACGCTGGACCACGCAAAGCGTATCAATCAAATCATTGTCGGCTATAAAGGTGCAGCGCCGCTTGAACTCATTTTCTTTTCGGATGAAGCTGAAATGGAGCAATATTCAGGATTGAAAAATGTAGTCGGTTTTTATTCAGAACAGGAGCAGATGATGGGGCTTTTGCCTGAAGAGAAAAAACAGCTTTTGAAAAAAGATGAGCTGGCCGTTTTCATGTATAAGCAATTGATTATACATGAATATACACACTATGCGTTTCATCAAAAAACGCGGCAATTGGGGACGGATACGTCTGTATTTCCGCTTTGGTTTCATGAGGGGCTGAGCGAGTGGGTCGCGCATTATGATGTAGTCATTGATCCTATTGCATTTTCCGTCGTGCCGTTTGATCAATTAACGACCGACCGAAAATGGCAGAAATCGCGTATGGAATATGAAACGGATGTCTATTTGCAAAGCTTCTATATGATAAAGGACTTAACCGAAACATTCGGAGAAGGCATTATCTTAACCATTATCAACAAAACCGCCGAAACACAGGATTTTGAAAAAGGCTTTGAAGCGGCTACGAAAGAAAGCCTGAAACAATTTGAACATGATTTCATAAAAGCATATGAAAAAAAGAAAACGGCATTGGAGAGTCAGGTTTCCAACGCCGTTTTTTAATCAATGGAGGTTTTGCTGCTGCTGTCCCATTTGTCCTTTAATCGGAGGCATTTGCGGCTGTCCCTGGGCCGGCGCAAATGAATTCAGCATGGTCTGCATATCTTGTGCATTGAGCTGAGGAACCTGATAATAACAGTGTTTGTTTTGGTATAAGAAGATTTCATACGCCATTTCGACATATTGCTGAATTTGGGCGGAGAGCACTCTTCTAGTGACGGGATTGGTCATTTCAAGCGAGCTCATCGTCAAGAGAGAAGCTTGAGCTTTAATCAGGCCGAGCATATGGCCGCTGATCCCGAGATCTTTGACATCATTTAATGATTGATTCGGTTTTTTCGGCTGAGTCGGTTTTATACCGTAGACGGCCTGGTTCTGTTCCTTCATCATATATGTCGACGTTTCCTGAGAAGGCTTTTGGCCGGTCTTAAAGCATTCTGCCGTCAGATTATAGAGTCCGAGAATGAATTGATACTGGCGGTCAAGGATGTCGGCCAGCTGCTGATCCTGTATAAACTGTCTGAGCATCATAAATTGATCCAAAACGCCGACTGTTCCGGCCAGCACTTCATGCATATCGAAAAGCTCATGTCCTCCGTGATTCACTTGCGGTGAACCCGGGATCCCCTGATTTACTGGCTGCTGCTGATTCTGCTGTTGTTCCACTGGTTGTTTTCCTCCTTCATGTCAAATCATCATTAAGATGTGAAAAAAGCCGATCCGTTATACATCAAGTCCTGTTTCGTTACGTGGGGATTATTTACTATTTTGCGCCAGCGAAGACAATCTTTACAAAAAAGTGATGTGATTTTTAAGAAAATAAGCTAACGTATTTCTTAGAAGACAGGGGGGAAATAAATGAAGAAAAAAAGGGGTATGCGTCTTACGTGCTGTTTGCTGACGGTTTGTTTTATGATGTTCAGCGTGAAAGATGCGGAAGCAATCGGACAAGCCGGATTACTGAATGAAGCTGAAACAGATAAGGCCTATAAAGAACAGCAGACAGAAGACTCCGGCCGTGTCCCGCTCAGAATCATCAGCATGAATGATCTGCACGGAAAAATTGATCAGCAATATGAGCTTGACCTTAACGGAGACGGTAAACCGGATGGCACGTTCGGGCGGATGGACTACGCTGCAGCGTACATTAAAAAGGCGAAAGCCGAGAAAGAACACGCCTTTGTCGTGCATGCGGGCGATATGATCGGGGGCAGCTCTCCCGTGTCAGCCCTTTTTCAGGATGAACCGACAGTAGAATTGATGGAAGACATCGGTTTTGATGTCGGAACTGTCGGCAATCACGAATTCGATGAAGGAACGAATGAGCTTAAACGGATCATCAATGGAGGAGATCATCCGGACGGTAAGGGGACAAGCGGTTATGACGGCCAAAATTTCCCGCTCGTCTGCGCCAACTGTAAACTGAAGTCAGGGGAGTCCTTTCTGCCGCCGTATGAAATTAAATACGTTTCCGGAATTCCGGTCGCATTTATCGGGGTTGTAACCAGATCGGCGGCAGGCATGGTCATCCCGGACGGAATTAAAAATATTACGTTTACGGATGAGGTAAAGGCCGTCAATGACGCCGCCGCTGACCTGAAGAAAAAAGGAATTAAAGCAATCGCCGTGCTCGCCCATATGTCTGCTGAACAAAATGGCTCAGCAATCACGGGAGAATCCGCAAAGCTTGCAAGCGGAACAGACTCAGAGATTGATGTGATTTTCGCCGCGCACAATCATAAAGTCGTAAACGGGAAATCGACGGCAAGCTGATCGTGCAGGCATTTGAATACGGAAAAGCAATCGGTATCGCCGATCTTGAACTTGATAAAGAGTCGAAGGATATCGTGAAAAAATCAGCGGAAATCCAATATATCGATCAAAGTAAAATCAAGCCTGACCCGGCTGCGGCAGGCATATTAAGCAAATATGAAGAGAAAGTGAAACCGATTATCAGCGAAGCGGTCGGGGAAGCGGCCCATGATATAACGGGCGGGTATTCAAATGACGGCGACACGGCGCTCGGAAATCTGATTGCCGACGGTATGAAAGCGAAGATGAAATCCGATTTTGCGCTTATGAATGGGGGAGGCATCCGGGACGGCATAAAAAAAGGGACGATTACATGGGGAGACCTTTATAATGTACAGCCGTTCGGCAATGTGCTGACGAAGCTTGAAATCAAAGGAAAAGATTTGCGGGAGATCATTAACGCGCAAATTTCTCCGGTGTACGGTCCGGATTACAGCATCAGCGGATTTTCCTATACATGGAACCCGGAAACCGGACAAGCGGTTGATATGAAGATGGCGGACGGGACAGACATACAGCCCGAAAAAGGATATACAGTAACAGTCAATCAATTTATGGCGACGGCAGCGGGGGCAAAATACGGTCCGATCGGGAAACTCGGCAAGAATCCGGTGACGGGGCCTGAGGATTTGGAAGCGACAGTAGACTATGTCAAAAGCTTTTCCGTACCGATTTCTTATCAAACCGACGGCCGCATCCGCACGGCATCAGCCGCCGAAACACCTGATGACACCGGCAATCAGCCGGGAAGCGGGGAAACACCGGGCGGTACCAGGCCTGATAAAGGAGAAAAACCTCAAGCGGAAAAACCCGCTAAAAAACCGGATGCAGCAGAACAGCCTGATCAAACCAAAAAACCTGAACGTCCTGTCGTAGAAGAAACAGCATCTGATACAGTGCAGTCAATTCCCGAATCCCGTCCGGCGTCTGCCGCAAATTCGGAACAAAGCACAAAACAGACTGAAAGCGGCACACAAAAAGGCCGCCCATTGCCTGATACTTCAGCGGGCAGCCATCAGACGGCATTGGCCGGACTGGTGATCACGGGTGCCGGCGTATATTGGCTTTTCAGAAAGAAAAGGGGAACCCGCACACGATGAACAAACTGAAACATATTCCGCTTCTCGTCATCATCGCCGGTATCATCATCACATGTTACGGAAGCTGGAAGATCATTGATTCACATATGAAAACGAACCAATCGCTTGAAGAAGCAAAAAAAGCAACAGAACCTGTCTTGGAAAAGAAAAAAACAAAAAGCGCTGTGCTGACACAGCGCAAAAAAGAATTTCACCCCGAAACGGGTGAGGCAAGCGGCATTTTAGAAATCCCTGAAATCGACGCTGAGCTCCCGATCGTGGAAGGGACTGACGCAGATGATTTAGCAAAAGGCGTCGGACATTATAAGGACAGCTATTATCCGGGCGATCACGGCCAAATTGTGTTATCCGGCCACAGGGACACGGTGTTCCGCCGGACCGGCGAATTGAAAAAAGGAGACAGACTGAACGTGATTTTGTCTTACGGCACGTTTTCTTATAAAATCAGCCGTACAAAAATCGTCAGCCGGGATGATACATCTGTCATCACCCTTCAGCACAAGCGGGAGGAACTGATCCTGACCACTTGCTATCCGTTTTCTTACATTGGAAATGCGCCGAAACGATATATTATATATGCCGACCCGGTTTAAGAAAAATACGTTTCGGTAAAATGAGCCAGATCAGCCGGCATCGGCGCCTCGGCAACGATTTCTTCTCCTGAGATCGGATGGACGACACTGACTTTTTTTGCGTGAAGCGCCTGCCTGTGAAACAGCGTCCTGCTTCCGCCGTACAGGTCATCGCCCGCCAACGGATGGCCGATGCTTGCCATATGCACCCTGATTTGATGTGTTCTCCCGGTTTCCAGTTCAAGCTCTGCCAATGTAAGCTGCGCACCGGGATGATAGCCTTTCACTTTGTAATGGGTGACGGCGGCTTGTCCGCCGGGTGAGACGCGCCGTCTGACGGAATGTGACCTGTCGCGGCCGATCGGCGAGTCAACCGTGCCTTTTTTCGGCGTGACTTTTCCTTCCGCCGCGGCGATATAGGTGCGCTTTAATGTTTTGGTTTCGAGCTGACGGTCAAGGATTGCATGGGCCAGGCGGTGTTTCGCAAAAACGACCGCGCCTGACGTGTCACGGTCAAGACGGTGAACATGGCGCACTTTCGCCTGTTCGCCGTTGATTTGAAAATGGTAAGCGATCAGGTTGCTGAGGGTTCCGGTCTGACCCTCTTCATTTGGATGAGTCGGCATTCCCGCCGGCTTATTTGCAATCAGCATATGACTGTCCTCAAATAAAATGTCCGGCTCTCCGTATTCAGGAATCACCGAAGAACCCGTTTTTTCCTGAAGATCAATGAATAAGCGGTCTCCGGTTTTCAGTATGATGTTGTTTTTCGGGGATGTCCGATTCACCTGAATGCTTTTTTGGTTCATCCATTCCGTTATCACGGGTTTTGACGCCTGGAATTCAGATTTCAGGACTGAAAACAGCCATTGTCCGGCGTGTTTTTCCGTAATCAGGAGTTCCAGACCGCGGTCATTTTGTTTCATATCATAAAGCTCCTTTTCAAGCGGAAAGCGGCTGTTTCAATAGGAAACACTTACCTTAGCTTTCGCGTTTTTTTCTATGCTATTCTTGATAAAGATTAAGGATATTCACATGGCAAGAAAGGTGATTGATGTGAGAATTGTGAACGCAGCGACTGACGGACAAGAAAGCGCGATACAAGAGCTTTCCTCTGAATTGTTTCAAAATGTCTTTCCTCTTTATTTCTCCGAACTGGAAATTCAGCGCTTTAAAAAAAGGGGCGTATTGTCTTTACAAAACCAACGTTACCAAGGAACTTTAAAAGAAGCGTTTCAAATTATGGCTTGTCTGCAAACGGTACATATCATGCTGTCAAAGCCGCACCCCGTATATGACGTCAAAGAGCGGGCGCTGTTTGATAAAAATTGCGCTTTGCTGAATGAATGCGGAATGAATTTTCCCTTTACCTATGATGATTTCGAGACAGGGGCCGGATCAGAAGCCTGCGGTCACAGAAGGCTGATCTGACGGGTATAAAGAGCCTTTTGACAGGCTCTTTTTTGCTTCCTTGACATGATACCACAATTTCTTTCCTCTAACTCCCTTTATAATGAGTCAAATCCCCGAGCATAATAAAATGCGAAAGGGGTGCTTTACAATGAGTTCAATCAAACAATCAATGACTACCCACGTGGCTACCGTTTCTCCCAACCAAACGATCCAGGAAGCGGCTGCGCTGATGCACCAGCATAATGTCGGAGCAATTCCCGTCGTTGACGGAGGGGAATTAAAAGGAATGCTGACAGACCGTGATATCGCATTGAGAACAACGGCTCAAGGCCGCGACGGCCAAACACCTGTTTCACACGTGATGTCTTCTGCAGTTGTATCCGGAAACCCGGAAATGAGTCTTGAAGAGGCGTCACATCTGATGGCCCAACACCAAATCCGCCGCCTTCCCATTGTCGATCAAAATCATCTGGTCGGGATCGTTGCGCTTGGAGACTTAGCGGTCGATCAGCGTTCAAATGAGTCTGCGGGAGCAGCTCTTTCCAATATTTCCAGTCAAAACACACAGTAACGGATGAAGAGAGCTTGCACTCATGCAGGCTCTTCTTTCCGTCAGAATGTTACATTTTGAACGCGAAAGAAATTCACGGTATAGTGTATACATAGGTCAGTACGTTTTAGCTAAAGGAGCTGTAACCATTGATAAAAGCATTAATCTTTGATTTTGACGGGTTAATTTTAGATACAGAAACCCATGAATATGAAGTGCTGCAGGAAATGTTTGAAGAACACGGTTCAACATTGCCTTTATCCGTCTGGGGAAAGGTGATCGGAACGGCCGCGGGGTTTAAGCCGTTCGCATATTTAGAGGAGCAGCTGGGAAGAAAGCTCGATCATGATGAACTGACGGCGATCAGGCGCGGGCGCTTCGAACAGCGGATGAAGACGGAAACGGCGCGTCCCGGGGTGGAGGCTTATTTAGCCGCGGCAAAAGAATTAGGATTGAAAGTGGGGCTCGCGTCCAGCTCAGATTTTAAATGGGTATCGGGCCATCTGAAGGAATTAGGCCTGTTTGATGAATTTGAAGTGATTCAGACGGCTGACGACGTAGAAGAAGTGAAGCCGAATCCGGAGCTCTATCTGAAAGCTGCGGAACATTTAGGCGTTGAACCATCTGAATGTCTGGCCTTTGAGGATTCGGTCAACGGCTCAATCGCAGCCAAACGTGCCGGAATGAAATGTGTCATCGTCCCGAATAAGGTAACAAGCGCCCTGTTATTTGAAGAATACGATCACAGACTGGAATCGATGGCGGAAATGGAACTTGAATTACTCTTACAGCGATTGAACGATCAAAACGAACCGGCAGGGGGAAGCAGCATTGTCTGAGAAACTTGATCTGACCCGTTTTGAAAAGAAAATGGTCATACGGAATATGGAAGAGAAAGATATCAACAAAATAATTGAGCTGCAAAAGGATTGTTTTCCGGGGATGGAGCCGTGGGAGCCTGAGCATTTAATCAGCCATCTCGCGCACTTTCCGGAAGGTCAGTTTTGCGCCGAGTATGAAGGGGAAATTATCGGTTCATGCTCAAGCCTGATCATCAATTTCGATGAATATGATGACCGCCACACGTGGCAGGACATTACAGACGACGGTTATATCACGAACCACAACCCGGACGGATTGAATCTGTACGGGATTGAGGTAATGGTTCACCCGGAATACAGGCGGATGAAAATCGGACACCGGCTGTATGAGGCGAGAAAAGACTTGGCGAGACGATTGAATCTGAAAAGCATCATTATCGGCGGGCGGATTCCGAATTATCATAAGTATGCGGAAGAAATGACGGCGAGAGCTTATGTCGAACAGGTGACGCGCCATCAGATTTATGATCCGGTGCTTTCTTTCCAGCTGATGAACGGATTTACGCTCATGCGGATCAATCCGAATTATCTCCCGGATGACACCGCGTCCATTAAATATGCGACATTAATGCAATGGAACAATGTCGATTACCTGCCGCAATCGAAGCGCTATTACAAATCGGCATTTCCGGTGCGCATCTGCGTCATTCAATATGAAATGAAAAAGATTTACTCCTTCGAGGAATTTGCCAATCAGGTTGAATATTATGTCGATGTGGCTTCCGATGCGAGATCTGATTTCGCGGTGTTCCCGGAAATTTTCACGACGCAGCTCATGTCTTTCCTCGAGGAGCGTTCTCCGAGTCTGGCCATTCAGAGGATTACCGAATATACCGAGGACTATATCAGCCTCTTTACAGATCTCGCGGTGAAATATAATGTCAACATCATCGGCGGCTCCCACTTCGTTGAAGAAGAGGGGAAAATTTATAACATCGCCTACTTATTCAGACGTGACGGCACGATTGAAAAACAATATAAGCTTCACATTACGCCGAATGAGCGGAAATGGTGGGGCATCAGCGCCGGAGACAGGGTGCGCGTATTTGATACGGACTGCGGAAAGATCGCCATTCAGATCTGTTACGATATTGAATTTCCGGAGCTTGCGAGAATTGCCGCGGATCAAGGGGCGAAAATTATCTTTACGCCGTTCTGCACTGAAGACCGCCAAGGCTACTTGCGCGTAAGGTACTGCTCTCAGGCGCGAGCGGTTGAAAACCAAATTTACACCGTCATCTCAGGTACGGTCGGAAACCTGCCGCAAACAGAAAATATGGATATTCAATACGCGCAGTCAGCCATTTTTGCTCCGTCTGATTTTGAATTTGCCAGAGACGGAATCGTCGGTGAAACGAATCCGAATATCGAAATGGTCGTGATCGGGGACGTGGACCTTGAAATCTTAAGAAGGCAGCGTGAAAACGGAACCGTGCGCCAGCTGAAAGACCGGCGCAAAGATATTTACCGGATTACGCATCTGAAATAAAAAAAACGCCCGCTCCGCTTAAGGGGCGGGTTTTTTTATAAAAACACTTGCACCGGCCCCGGTTTCGGGATATGCTCTTGTAGCCCTTTCGCTTTCTGGGAGAAAGCGTTTTTTTAATTGCCGCCGCTTTATTGACTCGCCCATGCCGCGCCTTTATATTCTTATTAAGAGGAAAACTTCACCAAGAGAATCGGCGTCAGAAGCCGGGCAGCTTTCGATACAGTGCAATGATATTGAAAGGGAGATGAGCGGTGTGGAACATGTACAAAAAAATCAGTCACTCAAACAAAAGGATAAAGAGCTGATTTGGCACGCGATGAAAGGGGCGGAGCCGGATGACAGCATAATCGTCCAAAAAGGGGAAGGCGCCTGGGTTACGGACATTGACGGCAGACGGTATTTGGACGGCATGTCAGGCCTGTGGTGCGTCAATATCGGATACGGGAGAAAGGAGCTTGCCGATGCGGCTTACAGCCAATTGAAGGAGCTTCCTTATTATCCGCTGACCCAAAGCCATCAACCCGCGATTGAGCTTGCGGAAAAACTGAATGAATGGCTCGGCGGCGATTATGTAATCTTCTTTTCCAACAGCGGATCGGAAGCAAATGAAACCGCGTTCAAAATTGCCCGCCAATACCACATTGAAAACGGCGATCACAGCCGCTTCAAATTCATCTCCCGGTACAGAGGCTATCACGGCAATACGATGGGGGCGCTCGCCGCTACCGGCCAGGCGCAGAGAAAATATAAATATGAGCCGCTCTCACAAGGTTTTTTGCACGCGGCGCCGCCTGATCTTTATCGGAATCCCGGCGATGCCGTCACATTGGAAAGCGCGCATGAAATCGACCGGATCATGACGTGGGAGTTAAGCGAAACGATTGCCGGCGTTATTATGGAACCGATTATTACAGGCGGAGGGATACTGATGCCCCCGGACGGGTATATGGCAAAGATAGAGGACATTTGCCGCCGCCACGGCGCGCTTCTGATCAGTGATGAAGTCATTTGCGGTTTCGGCCGCACGGGAGAGCCGTTCGGATTTCAGCATTACGGCGTTTCACCGGACATCGTCACAATGGCAAAAGGCATTACGAGCGCTTATCTGCCGCTGTCGGCAACGGCAGTAAAACGGGAGATTTTTGAGGCGTATTCGGGCGGTGAGCCGTACGGCCGCTTCCGGCACGTGAATACATTCGGAGGCAATCCGGCAGCCTGCGCCCTTGCTTTGAAAAACCTGCAATTGATGGAGGACGAACATCTGATCGCCCGCTCCCGGGAGCTTGGAGAACGGCTGCTCCGTGAGCTTGAGCCGCTCAAAGAACATCCGGCGGTCGGCGATGTACGGGGCAAAGGCCTTCTTGCCGGCATTGAGCTCGTCAAGGACAAAATCACGAAGGAACCCGCTGATGCCGCTCTTGTGCAGCACGTCATCACCGCGTGCAGAGAAAAAGGCCTGCTTGTCGGGAAAAATGGTGATACTGTAGCGGGATATAATAATGTCATTCAGCTGTCTCCGCCTTTTTGCCTGTCCGACGAGGAGCTCTCTTTCATCATTTCGACCGTCAAGGAAAGCGTGCTGAGCATTGATTTTTAAAGTAAAGGAGTAAAACATGAGTTTTCACAACCAGAAGATTCTACCGGCTATCCGGAACATGAAGCAATTCGATGCATTTTTAGAGAGTCCGTTCTTATACGGCGTCATTTTAGATATCCACCTCGGTCAATTAAAAGGTGTCGTGAATGAAGCGAAAAAACACGGAAAACTTCTGATGGTTCACGTCGATTTAATTCACGGCATTAAGCATGACGAATACGGTGCGGAGTTTATTTGTCAGGATATCCGGCCCGCGGGCATCATTTCGACGAGATCATCAGTCATCGTCAAAGCGAAACAAAAGAAAATATACGCGATCCAGCGTCTGTTTCTCTTGGATACGAGCGCCATGGAGAAAAGCATGGAATTCGTCGGAAAGCATAAGCCTGACTTTATCGAGGTTCTCCCGGGCATCGTTCCGACTTTAATCAGAGAAATTAAAGAAATGACGGGGATTCCGATTTTTGCCGGCGGCTTCATCCGCACGGAGCAGGACGTTGAAAACGCCTTGCAGGCAGGAGCCACGGCCGTGACGACTTCAGACACCGAACTATGGGCTAAATATGAACATTCTATGACAAAAAAAGATTGACACCGCTTACACCCATTGTTACAATAGACCTAGGTTAATACTATGTGATGGAGACCCGGAGACCCACAACAGCTCTTTACGGAAGCAATAAAGCGTAAAGCGGTTTGTTGTGGGTTTTTTATTCTCTATAACTCTGTCAAACCTGCTATTATGTCATTTAGGAGGAATGATGATGACAGCATTTTGGGGAGAAGTAATCGGTACAATGCTGCTTGTTATTTTCGGAGGCGGCGTTTGTGCGGGAGTCAATTTAAAGAAATCGCTTTCATACCAATCCGGATGGATTGTTATTGTATTCGGCTGGGGATTGGGAGTAGCCATGGCGGCATATGCCGTCGGCAGCATCAGCGGCGCCCACTTGAATCCGGCTTTAACGATAGGCCTTGCGCTTGAAGGCAGCTTTCCTTGGAAAGAGGTTCCTGTTTATATTGCGGGACAGATGATCGGAGCAATGATCGGTGCGGTTGTTGTATACCTTCATTATCTGCCGCATTGGAAGGCGACGGATGATCCGGCCGCTAAACTGGGCGTTTTCTCGACCGGCCCGAGTATTCCTCATACATTTGGGAATATGATAAGTGAAGTCATTGGTACGTTTGTGCTTGTGCTCGGCATTTTGGCAATCGGAGCGAATGAATTTACAAAAGGGCTGAACCCGCTGATTGTCGGATTCCTCATCGTTGCCATCGGGATTTCTCTTGGAGGGACGACCGGATATGCGATCAACCCTGCGCGGGATTTGGGGCCGAGAATCGCTCACGCCTTTCTGCCGATTCCGAAAAAAGGGCCGTCAAATTGGAAATATGCCTGGATTCCCGTAGTCGGTCCGATCATGGGCGGTGCGTTCGGCGGCGTATTTTACAATGCCGCGTTTAAAGGAAATGTGACACCTAGCTTTTGGTTTGTAAGCGTTATAATGGTTGTAGTGCTTTTCATACTCTATATTTATACCAAGAAATCTCAATCACAGAAAACATTATCAAATTCTGAATATATTTAAAAAGGAGAGCGGCATCATGGAGACCTATATTTTATCAATTGACCAAGGCACAACAAGTTCAAGAGCGATTCTTTTTAATAAAGAAGGAAAAATCGTGCATTCCGCTCAAAAGGAATTCACACAGCATTTCCCTCAGCCGGGCTGGGTTGAGCACAATGCGAACGAAATCTGGGGATCGGTGCTCGCCGTTATCGCGACTGTGATCTCCGAGTCCGGAATCAGCGCTGATCAAATTGCCGGCATCGGCATCACGAACCAAAGGGAAACGACGGTCGTATGGGATAAAGATACCGGAAAGCCGGTATACAATGCGATTGTGTGGCAATCGAGACAAACATCCGGCATTTGCGAAGAGCTTCGTGAAAAAGGATATAATGATACATTCAGAGAAAAAACGGGACTTTTGATCGACCCTTATTTCTCAGGAACGAAAGTCAAATGGATTCTTGACAATGTAGAAGGCGCGCGGGAAAAAGCGGAAAACGGAAGTCTTCTGTTCGGAACGATTGATTCATGGCTCATCTGGAAAATGTCCGGAGGGGCGGCGCACGTAACGGATTATTCCAACGCTTCAAGAACGCTGATGTTTAATATACATGAATTAAAATGGGATGACGAGCTGCTTGATATTTTAGGCGTGCCGAAATCAATGCTGCCGGAAGTGAAACCGTCTTCTCATGTGTACGCGAAAACGGTTGATTATCATTTCTTCGGTAAAAACATCCCGATTGCGGGAGCGGCCGGAGACCAGCAGTCTGCGCTGTTCGGTCAGGCGTGCTTTGAAGAAGGCATGGGGAAAAACACATACGGCACAGGCTGCTTTATGCTGATGAATACCGGAGAAAAAGCCATCACTTCTGATCACGGCCTTCTGACGACAATCGCCTGGGGATTAGACGGAAAAGTCGAGTATGCACTGGAAGGAAGCATCTTTGTCGCAGGTTCTGCTATCCAATGGCTGAGAGACGGCATGCGGATGTTCCAAGATTCAAAAGAAAGCGAGACATACGCAGAGCGTGTGGATTCCGCTGACGGTGTTTATGTCGTGCCCGCTTTCGTCGGATTAGGCACACCGTACTGGGACAGTGACGTGCGCGGCTCAGTTTTCGGCCTGACACGCGGAACGACGAAGGAGCATTTCATCCGGGCTACGCTTGAATCTCTCGCTTATCAGGCGAAAGATGTGCTTGATGCCATGGAGGCTGATTCAGGCATCTCTTTAAAAACATTGCGTGTAGACGGCGGAGCGGTAAAAAATAACTTCCTCATGCAGTTCCAAAGCGACTTGCTTGATGTGCCGGTCGAACGTCCGGAAATTAATGAAACGACGGCGCTCGGTGCCGCGTATTTGGCCGGAATCGCTGTCGGCTACTGGAAGGACAGCACTGAAATCGCTGATCAATGGAACCTTGATAAGCAATTCAAACCGGAAATGGAAGATGAAAAACGCGATGAATTGTACGGCGGATGGAAAAAAGCAGTAAATGCAGCTATGGCTTTTAAATAAGATAAAAATGTGGTATACTGAAAACAAGTTAATAGGAACGGTCCTGAGATGAGGAGAGACCACAGCACCAAAGTGATAACTGCGCTTTGGCTGTTGTGGTCTCTTTTTCTATACCGTGACAACAAGGAGGAAACGTAATGATGAATCACCAATTTTCAAGTTTGGAACGGGATCATATGCTGGAAGACATGACTAAAAAAACATACGATCTGTTTATTATAGGGGGAGGTATTACGGGTGCCGGTACGGCGCTTGACGCTGCTTCAAGGGGAATGAAAGTCGCTTTGAGCGAAATGCAGGATTTCGCGGCCGGCACATCAAGCAGATCCACAAAGCTTGTCCACGGCGGTTTGCGTTATCTGAAGCAATTTGAAGTCAAAATGGTTGCAGAAGTCGGTAAGGAACGTGCCATCGTGTACGAAAACGGCCCGCACGTCACGACGCCGGAATGGATGCTGCTGCCGTTTCATAAAGGCGGCACGTTCGGTTCATTCTCTACTTCCATCGGCCTGCGTGTGTATGACTATTTAGCGGGAGTAAAAAAATCAGAGCGCAGAAGCATGCTGTCTGCTAAAGAAACGCTGCAAAAAGAGCCGCTCGTCAAAAAAGACGGCTTAAAAGGCGGAGGCTATTATGTAGAGTACCGGACGGACGATGCGAGACTGACGATTGAAGTCATGAAAGAAGCCGTTAAATTCGGTGCGGAGCCTGTCAACTATTCTAAAGTGAAAGAACTGCTTTATGAAAAAGGAAAAGTTGTCGGCGTTTTAATTGAAGATCTGCTGTCAGGCAAGGAATACAAAGTTTACGCCAAAAAAATCGTCAATGCGACAGGTCCGTGGGTCGACGAGCTGAGAGAAAAAGACCACAGCAAAAGCGGGAAACATCTTCAGCACACAAAAGGGGTCCATCTCGTATTCGACCAATCCGTATTCCCGCTTAAACAGGCGGTGTACTTTGATACGCCGGACGGCCGGATGGTGTTCGCCATTCCGCGTGAAGGAAAAACATACGTGGGTACGACCGATACGGTTTACAAACAAAAACTTGAGCACCCGCGCATGACGGTGCAGGATCGCGATTATGTCGTCAGCTCCATCAATTATATGTTCCCGGAACTGAACATTACGGCGGACGATATTGAATCAAGCTGGGCCGGCCTCAGACCGCTTATTCACGAAGAAGGGAAAGACCCGTCTGAGATCTCTCGTAAAGATGAAATCTGGACATCTCAATCAGGCCTGATTACGATCGCCGGAGGAAAACTGACGGGCTACCGTAAAATGGCTGAGCACATTGTCGATCTTGTCCGCGACCGCTTGAAAGAAGAGGGCGGCCAGGACTTCGGAGGCTGCAAGACGAAGACGATGCCGATTTCCGGCGGACATGTCGGCGGCTCTAAAAACTTCGAGTCATTTGTGGAAGCAAAGACAAAAGACGGCTTGAAAATCGGTTTATCACAGGAAACCGCTAAGCAGTTAGCCATCAGATACGGCTCTAACGTTGAAAATGTATTCAGCCGGATTGAGGGTCTGAAAGACGAAGCGGAAAAACGTCAGATTCCGGTTCACATTTTGGCTGAAGCGGCTTACAGCATCGAAGAAGAAATGGCTGCGACACCTGCTGATTTCTTCGTCCGCAGAACGGGAAGACTGTTCTTCGACATTAAATGGGTGCAAACGTATAAAACGGCCGTGATTGATTACATGAGCGACCGATTCCAATGGAATGACGAAACGAAAGAAAAACACACTGAGTGGTTAAATACGCTGCTGCACGACGCGGTTGTTCCGCTCGAACAATAATAACCGGAGGGCTGTGCCGAAAAGGCATGAGCCCTTCTTTTATCTTTTTACATAAAGCATTTGGTTAAGTTATCAAGTGACACGGGCAGCCGCTTCATATTAAAATATGGTCATAAGCTGAAATTATAGGAGGACGAACATGAGTTGGAGTAAGAGTTACGAACGCTGGAATCAGGCCGAACAATTAGATTCAGAATTGAAAAAATTATTGGCGGACGCAGAAGGAAACGAGCAGCTGCTGGAAGATTTTTTCTACAAAAATCTTGAGTTCGGAACAGGAGGCATGAGAGGAGAAATCGGGCCGGGTACGAACAGGATGAATATTTACACGGTCCGCAAAGCATCCGCCGGACTTGCGGCGTATATCGCGAAACAGGGGGAAGACGCGAAAAAAAGAGGGGTTGCGATCGCATACGACTCCCGTCATAAATCTCCTGAGTTTGCGATGGAAGCTGCAAAAACCCTTGCTTCCCAAGGCATTCAAACATACGTATTTGATGAGCTCCGCCCGACGCCTGAGCTGTCTTTTGCGGTGAGAAAGCTGAACGCTTATGCCGGTATCGTCGTGACGGCCAGCCATAACCCGCCTGAATATAACGGATATAAAGTGTATGGCGATGACGGCGCACAGCTGCCGCCGAAAGAAGCGGACATCGTCATTGCGGAAGTGAATGCCATAGAAAATGAATTAACGATTCAAGTTGAAGATGAACAGTCACTGAAAGAAAAAGGTTTGATTAAAATAATCGGTGAAGAAATTGATAAACCGTATACTGAAGAACTGACTTCCATCTCCGTACATCCCGAGCTTTCGGATGAAGTGGATGTCAGCGTCGTGTTCACTCCGCTGCACGGCACGGCAAATAAACCGGTGCGCCGCGGTCTTGAAGCACTCGGTTACAAAAACGTCACCGTCGTGAAGGAGCAAGAGCTGCCGGACCCGGATTTTTCAACCGTCAAATCGCCGAATCCGGAAGAGCACGCGGCATTCGAATATGCCATTAAACTCGGAGAAGAACAAAACGCTGATATTCTCGTCGCTACGGACCCGGATGCCGACCGTCTCGGCATTGCCGTAAAAAACAGCGAAGGCAAGTACACAGTGCTGACGGGAAACCAGACAGGCGCGCTTTTATTGCATTACCTGCTTTCCGAGAAGAAAAAACAGGGCGCCCTTCCTGAAAACGGTGTCGTCATGAAAACGATTGTCACGAGCGAATTGGGCCGCGCCGTCGCTTCATCGTTCGGATTAGATACGGTTGACACACTGACAGGCTTCAAATTTATCGGTGAAAAGATCAAAGAATATGAAAAATCAGGCCAATACACATTCCAGTTCGGGTATGAAGAAAGCTACGGCTACTTAATCGGCGATTTCGCACGTGACAAAGACGCGATACAGGCTGCGCTGTTAGCCGTCGAGGTATGCGCCTTTTATAAAAAGCAGGGCATGTCGCTTTATGACGCGCTGCTGTCCATTTTTAAAGAATACGGTTATTACCGTGAAGGCTTGAAGTCATTGACGTTAAAAGGAAAACAGGGAGCAGAGCAGATTTCCGCTATCCTGACTTCCTTCCGAAACGATCCGCCGAAGCAGATGGCCGGAAAACAAATTACGCAGGCTGAAGACTATTCAACGGGAAAACGGACTGTATTTGCCGATCATCATGAAGAGGATATTGATCTGCCGAAGTCAAATGTCCTGAAATATTTCCTTGAAGACGGCTCTTGGTTCTGCCTTCGTCCATCGGGAACGGAGCCGAAAGTGAAGTTCTATTTCGCCGTGAAGGGAACTTCTTTACAAGACAGCGAACAGCGTCTTGCCGCATTATCTGAAGCCGTCATGAAAACGGTGGATGGCATAGTGGAAAAAACGAAATAAACAACAAACCGCCGGAAGCGACATCCGGCGTTTTTTTTATACGCCTCATCCGAAAGTATGAGGAAAATTCATGCTGAAAACAAAGGAATATACAGAAAAGAATTGATATAATATGGATAATTCTGATTGGCCGGAGTGAGGGAAATTGACGAAAACGACGGTAGAAACGTTAAAAACGTTAAAAGCGATTGCGGAAACCTTAAACCAAAGCCACGATTTAAAGGAAGCGCTTGATAAAGTGCTTCGCGAACTGCTCAGCCTGACCGGTCTGCAGACAGGGTGGATTTTTCTGATTGAGCCGGACGGATCTTATACGCTCGCCGCATCCGCTTATTTACCGCCGGCTCTCAGTCAGCGGGAAAATGCACTCATGTGCAGCGGGGAATGCTATTGTCTGACCAAATTCAGCAATGGCGGATTGACAAAGGCCGTAAACATAATGAATTGTAAACGGATTGAATTCGCGGAACAGACGACGAACTGCCGCGATACGGAGGGCATTACCCATCATGCGACCGTACCGCTTGAGGACGGCGGCCGGAAGTTCGGTTTATTAAACGTCGCCGCAAGCGAAAAGACATTTTTCAACGAAGAAGAACTGCATCTGCTTGAAGCGGTTGCATTTCAAATCGGAACGGCGATTCAGCGGATGAAATTGGCCGAATTTGAGCAGCAGAACGCCCTGTTGATGGAACGAAGCAGACTTGCGCAAGAGCTGCATGATTCCGTCAATCAGATGCTGTTTTCTGTCAGCTTAACGGCAAAAGCCGCAAAGAGCTTTACAGATGATGATCGGCTCCGGCAGATGATTACGTTTATTCAAGAGCTGTCGCAGGATGCGCTAACAGAAATGAGGGCGCTTATTTGGCAGCTGAAGCCGGAAAGTTTGACGAAAGGGCTGTATGCGTCGATCAAAAGCTATGCCGCTCTTATCGGCCTGGAAGCCGTTTGTGAAATGGAGGATGAGCTGGAGCTTACAGATGAACAGGAACACGCGCTTTGGCGGATCGCCCAGGAAGCCTTGAATAACTGTAAAAAGCATGCGGGAACGGACCGGGTTATCATTTCCGCCGTTAAAAAGCCGGATTGCGCTGAGCTTCACATTAGCGACCGTGGAGCGGGCTTCAGCGCTGATGCGCATGCTGTGCTCCCATCGCTCGGCGTGGCCGGCATGAAAGCGCGGGCTGAAGCAATTGGCGGCCGCTTTACACTGCAATCCGAGCTTGGCGCCGGAACGATTGTCTCCGTTCGGCTTCCGTTTCGGGACAGGAGGTCTGATTGATGAAAATTGTGATTGCTGATGATCATCACGTTGTCCGCAAAGGACTGCGCTATTTCTTCGCCACTCAGGAAGACATTGAAGTTGTCGGTGAGGCGTCCACCGGTACTGAAGTGCTTCAGCAAGCTGAAAAGACAAAGCCGGACATCATTCTGATGGATTTATCAATGCCTGATATGGACGGCATAGAAGCGGCAAAAATTGCGGCTGAACGATTTCCGGACATCAGTATCGTCGTTTTGACGAGCTATTCTGATCAGGAGCATGTCATTCCCGCCCTTAAAGCCGGCGCAAAAGCGTATCAGCTGAAAGACGCCCAGCCCGATGATTTAGTGAAAACGCTTCGGGAAGTGTATTCCGGACGTTACCGGCTGTCGGCGGATATTGTGCCTCACGTGCTGACCCATATGGTTCAGGATGATCAGGATAAGGAAAAATATGATCAGCTGACCCCCCGTGAAAAAGATGTTCTTCAAGAAATAGCCAAAGGAAAAAGCAATAAGGAAATTGCGGCGGCACTGTTTATTTCAGAAAAAACAGTGAAGACCCACGTGTCCAACCTGCTGTCAAAGCTGAATCTTTCCGATCGGACGCAGGCGGCATTGTATGCGGTAAGATATAATGTTTTTGGAAAGGCGGTAAAATGATGAGCATATTAGTGATCAGCGGAACACCGAGAAAAAACGGGCGGACTAGAACTGCCGCTTCTTATATAAGAGATCGGTTTCATACCGATTTTATTGATTTGAGCGAAAGTGAACTGCCGCTTTATAACGGTGAAGAAGAACAGAACGAGCTGCCTGCAGTGCAAGAGTTAAGGCGGCAGGTGAAAAAGTCGGCGGCCGTCGTCTTATTATCTCCCGAGTATCACAGCGGCATGAGCGGCGCTTTAAAAAACGCCATCGATTTTTTAAGCAGCGATCACTGGGCTTACAAACCGGTGGCAATCATTGCCGCGGCGGGCGGAGGAAAAGGAGGCATGAACGCGCTGGCGAATATGCGGACGGTCATGCGGGGCGTCTATGCAAATGTCATCCCGAAACAGCTGGTCTTAGACCCGATTCACATCGACATGGAGCGCCGGACCGTATCTGAGGATATGGCTGTCAGCCTGAAAGAGATGATCGAAGAGCTGAATATGTTCACAAACACAAGAAATCCCGGCGTCTGACGCCGGGATTGTTTTATGTCAGCATGGCTAATTGATCTTCATAAGCGAGCTCTGTCGCATGATCAATATACCCGAGAAGGGAATACAGCTCTTTTTCAAGCACCGCATGATCATATTCGAAATGATACGCGTGCAGAAAGTGCTCAATACGCTTTGATAATAAATCATCTTTTGTACGAACCATCAAAATTAATAAATTGTCCCATTGAGACCGGTGTGTGTAATACAAGGCTTTGTCATAATCGGCATGATCCATCTTACGCTTCTCCTTTCAATGAGAAGTTCTCCGTTAGTTTATGCCGTCGAAGACCGATGCAACGGGGGAAAAGTTGGTGCCCTTATCACAGCGGCATAGCAATATGAGGGAGACATAAAATAAAACCGCATATCCGTCTCTTCTTTGGACACGCTAAGATTGACAAAAAACGACTCAGGAGAATATAAAGATGAAATCCCTTCCATTTGTGCTTGCCCTCTTGTTTTGCGGCATTCTCATTGCCTCGATCGCTGAAAAAGGGCATACAGAACACCTTGATCCATCAGTTGAAAAATGGGAACAGCTCGCATGGAACCAGCTTGAACGTGAATACAAGGGGGCCGAGCTTACCGATTATTCGTACATGGGCCGTACAAAAGTGAACCGGGAACAGACGAAAGACGTGTTTCGCGTAACGGTGCAAACAGCAAAAGAAACGTTTTCATCCCGTGCTGAAGTGTATTTCCATCCCGTAACAAAACACGTGATCAGCATTAATATTTTCAGACTGTAAAAAAAAAAGCTGCACAGCCTTATTGAGGCCGTACAGCTTGTCAGATATCAGAAGAAACGTTTTGCGCCGAGGTAACGCTGTTTCCAATAGGAATTGTTCATGCTGGAAATAACGACACCCGAATCGTTGGCATTAATAAACTGGCCGTTCCCGAGATAAATACCGACGTGGGAAGGTCCGGCTTTATAAGTTGAGAAAAAGACAAAGTCACCGACCGCCGGCTGGCTGACTGATGTCATCGTATTCCAGTAGCCTGCGGCTGAAAGTCTGGATACAGAAGTGACCTTATTGAGAACGTAATAAATGAAACCGCTGCAGTCAAAGCCTCTCGGCGTCGTCCCGCCCCATACATACGGTACGCCCAGCTGAGCTTTTGCGGCATCGATCATTACATTAATCTTCGCGCTTGTTGAACCTGTGCCGCCTGTGTTGCCGGACTGATTTGGTGTCGTGTTTGTCTGCTGCCCGGTAATCGTCAGCTTTTGCCCGATTTGAAGAACATCTGTTTTCAGATTGTTTTTCTCGCGGATCTGCTGGGCGGTCACCTTGAACTTTTGGGCGATCACCCATAAAGAATCCCCGCTTTTCACGGTATATGTAGTGGTTTTCCCTGTATTTCCGGACTGGTTCGGAGTTGACGGTGAAGTCGAAGAGCCGGAAGATGACGTTTTGGTCAGCTTAAGCACTTGTCCGACCTGCAGCATGTCTGACGTCAGTTTGTTGATGCTTCTGATTTGCTGAACCGTCATATTGTATGCGTTTGCGATTTTCCAGAGTGAGTCTCCGCTTTTTACTGTATAGGAGGACGTTTGCGTCTGGTTTTTATTTTGGTTTGAATTGTCTTTTGACGGCGTGTTTCCCGAAGAAGACGTTCCTTTTGTTTTCAGGACTTGGTTTACGTAGATCGTATCCGTTTTTAAGTTGTTTAATACTTTGAGTTCCGCAATGGTCATATTGACGCTGTTTGCGATCTTCCATAGTGAATCGCCGAGTTTGACTTTATACGTCCCGGAAGATGATGACTGCTTTTTGCTGCTGTTTGAGCTGCTGCCCGGTGCGGTTTTTTTCTGATCGGTGCTTGAGGAAACTTTCCCCGTCACTTGCAGCTTCTGTCCGGCGCGGATTAAGTCGCTTGTCAGACCGTTCAATTTTTTCAGTTCCTGTACGGACATTTTAAAATCAGATGCGATCAGCCACAGCGAGTCGCCGCTTTTCACTGTATAGACACTTTTAGTCGTGCCGCTGTTCTTTGAAGATGGCTTTTTGCTGCCGGAATCTGATTTGCCGTTAGGAATGTTGAGTGTCTGCCCGATAGAAATAACGGTGGATTTTAGATGATTCGCTGATGTAATGGCATCCACGCTTGTATTGTAGTTTTGGGCAAGCTTCCATAATGAATCTCCGCTTTTAACCTTAATCGTTTGTGCTTCTGCCGGTGTTACAGCTAACGCAGACCCGACGATCGCAGATGCAGTCAAACCGACCGCTACCTTTTTTTTCATAATGAATCTCCCTTTTCCTGCGATGATTTTACTATCCCCATTCGTTGCAGCCGCAAGGTGAGGATATCAGTAATGATAATCTTTATATCGGCACTTGTCTGCAATCGTTTATCATATTAATAGAAATAGTCCTTTTTTCTTATGCCGGCATAAAAAAAAGAAGGAATGCGGGCATTCCTTCAGCTTCTGAGCAGTCTCATAATCTCCTCTTTGTTTTTGACCAGATCCCTTAACGTATATTTGTCTAAAACGGCCAGGTAAGCTTGCAGGGCTTCATTCAGAAGGTTCTTTAAGTTGCAGGCGGGAGATATGATACAGAGATTTTTTTTGGAGTCAAAGCATTCTACGATGTTAAAGTCGTCTTCTGTATTTCGAACGACTTCTCCAATGTTTATGTCTTCCGGTGTCATTCCTAATCGGATTCCGCCTCCCCGGCCCCGGATCGTTTCAACATACCCGAGCTGGCCGAGGCGGTAAATGACTTTCATGAGGTGGTTTTTAGAGATGGAATAAGTATCTGCGATTTCTTTTATGTTGGAAAGTTCGTCGGAATGTCTGGAAGCCAAAAAAATCAAAACGCGTAAAGAATAATCGGTATAGTTCGTTAATTTCATAGAATGACCTCGAAAAAAGAGATTTTGCTTCTGTTACAGTCTATCATATATGAATCTAAAATGAAAAAAAAGGAATTTGCCCCCTTAACTCAAAAAAAAACGTGCGCTCCTTCTGAGCACACGTTTTTTTCGTTAAGACATCGGCGGCTTCCGATCGTCAGCCGATTGATGTTTTTCAATTTTGCGATCCAATTTTGCGAGATAACGGGAGGCAAATTCTTTTCCGCCAAGCCCGAATGAAAGTCCGAAGGCAAGCGCGAAACCGCCCAGAATCAGAATAAACGCGGCATTTACGATCGTGTCGGCGACACCGAGCTGATCCAGCGCCATAAAGATTGAGAGAGTGATAATGGTATATTTCGCAAGCGGCGCCAGGAATCTGAATTCCTTTCCGCTCAGCATGCCGGCAAGCAGCCTGCTGACGAGCTGTCCGGCCAAAAGTCCGATTCCGAGAATAAATACAGCGGCCAGAACATTAGGCAGGTAAGCGATAATACCGGTTGCGATAACGACGAGAAATTCGAGATGAACAAGCTGCAGCGCCTCTGCCGTAAAGAGCAGGACGATGATGATCTGAACAATCATGCCGACCGTCTGAGAAAGCGTCAGCTTCGGGGTGCCCGCCTGTTCAAAGCCCATTTTACCGAGAAGAGAGTCGAAACCGGCCCGGTGCAGGAGCCCGGATACAATGCTGTTGACCCATTTTCCGACCCAGATGCCGGCGATGATCAGCACAATACCGATGATGATATTAGGTAGCATTGTGAAGACCGTGTGCAGCATGGCTGACGCCGGTTCAGAAATACCCGCCACATCAAGCCGGTCAAGCGCAGAGATGATCACCGGGATGAAAATCAGCACGTAGACAATCGTTCCGATGATTGCCGACAGGCTCGTATCCTTCAGATAAATAGAAAGCCCCATACGTGCGGCGAGCCTTTCCGTGCCGATACTCGCCAGAAAGTTTGTGACGATATCACGGACGAGACGGGCAACAAGCCAGCCGATTAAAACAATCAGCGCCGCGGCGAATAATTTCGGTATAAAGGACAAAACGCTTTGAATCATATTTGTAAACGGCCCTGACACTCCGCTGATCTGGAGAGCGGACAAGACGCCGGGCAGAAACAAGAGCAAGACGAAGTAAAAAACGATTCGTGAAGCGGCCGTAACGGATCTGCTCATCTCCGCTTCATCAGACACCATTGTCCATTTTCTGAGCCGGCCGTTTTCAGCGAGTTTCATGCCCGCTTTTTTGACGAGATAGCTGAAAAGCGAAGCGGCCGCCCAGCCCACGAGCAGAATCAAGCCGGCTTTTAAGACGCTCGGCACAGCCGCCGTTATCGCCGACAGCATGCTGACAAAAGGCGAAGCCACGGTTGTCAGATGCAGAATGTTAAAGAATAGAATAAAAACGATGATTAATGCGATAAAATAAATGACTTTACTGATGACTTTTTCTGAGGAATAGCGCGCCGGCTTTTTTTCGGCAAAGAGCCTGTCGTCGATTTTTGTTTTTTGCAGGCCTTTGTATACGGCTTTTTCAATGATTTTGGCAATGCCCCAGCCGATAAGCAGGACGAGCAGTGCAATGATCAGATTCGGGAGTTTGCTGAGATACGTCGTAAGCATGTCTGCTGTATTCAAGTAGAATCGCTCCTTTTCTTTTTGGGGTATGGTGTGTGTTTTACCCACTTACATATAAAGCAAACGGGGCGGATGTGCCGAAAGTTTTCAGTCGGAAACCGGCCTGTTATTTCATCTTTTGAGAGGAGGGGTCATACATTATAAATAAGTCCAAGTAGGGGGGATTCGCTTGAACGCGGAGGAGACAAAAGGTTTACAGCGGGCAATTGAGGAAATAACCGATATTGCGAAGGGTTTCGGCCTTGATTTCTACCCGATGAGATATGAAATTTGTCCGGCTGAGATTATTTATACATTCGGCGCGTACGGCATGCCGACGAGATTCAGCCACTGGAGTTTCGGCAAACAATTTCATAAGATGAAACTCCATTATGATCTCGGTTTGAGCAAAATTTATGAACTTGTCATTAATTCCAACCCTTGCTACGCTTTTTTGCTGGACAGCAATTCGCTGATCCAAAATAAATTAATTGTAGCCCATGTTCTTGCCCATTGTGATTTTTTCAAAAATAACTGCCGCTTTCAAAATACGAACCGGGACATGGTTGAGAGTATGGCGGCTGCGGCGGAGCGGATTAAGCATTATGAAAGAATTCACGGGATAAAAGAGGTGGAGTCCTTTTTAGATGCCATTCTGGCGATTCAGGAGCATATCGATCCGTCGCTTGTCAGGCCGAAGCTGCTGTGGAGCGTCGATGACGAAGAGGAGGACGAAGAAGAAACCGCGGCATCGCCTTACGATGATTTATGGGGAATGGATAAGCCGAAGCAGGTGAAAAAGAAAAAAGGGAAAAAACCGTTTCCGCCCCGGCCGGAAAAAGATATTCTGCTGTTTATCGAGGAACATTCGCGAGAGCTTGAACCGTGGCAGCGTGACATTTTAACCATGATGAGAGAAGAAATGCTGTATTTCTGGCCTCAGCTGGAAACGAAAATCATGAACGAAGGCTGGGCATCCTATTGGCATCAGCGGATCATCCGCGAGCTTGACCTGACTTCAGATGAAGCCATCGAATTTGCGAAGCTGAACGCAGGCGTCGTTCAGCCCTCAAAAACGGGAATCAATCCGTATTATTTAGGACTGAAAATTTTTGAAGACATCGAAGAGCGTTATGACAACCCGACAGATGAAATGAAAAAAACAGGGGTAAAGCCCGGGTCCGGCCGCGAGAAAATGTTTGAGGTCAGGGAAATTGAATCGGATATATCGTTTATCCGCAATTATTTGACGAAAGATCTCGTCATGCGTGAGGATTTGTATTTATTCCAAAAGCAGGGCAGGGACTATAAAGTGATCGACAAAGAATGGAAGGCCGTGCGCGACCAACTCGTGAACATGCGGGTCAACGGGGGATTTCCTTATCTGACCGTCAATGACGGGGATTACCTGAAGAATAATGAGCTTTATATTAAACATTGGTATGAGGGAATTGAGCTTGATCTGAAATACTTGGAGAAAGTGCTGCCGTATCTGTACCAGCTGTGGGGCAGGAGCGTGCACATCGAATCTGTTCTTGAAGACAGAGAAGTGATGTTCTCGTATGACGGCAAAGGAGTGCACCGGAGATATCTGTAAAAGAAGAAAGGATGCGGGGAAACCCCCGCATCCTTTTTTATTTTCCGTGTTTCAGGATGTGAAAAATCTTTTTGGCCTGGTCCGTGTTGTTTAAAAGCCCCGTAAATGACTCTCTTCCCGGACCGTATGCGTAAACGGGAACTTCTTCGCCCGTATGATCGCCGGTTGTCCAGCCGCTGTTGGTTTTCGCATTAAAAAGCTTAATGATCGATTTGTAGACGCTCTTGTCAGCATCCTGTTTTGCGGCCGTTTCGATCTGTTTGATTTCCGCTTTTGACCATTTCAGGTCTGTATAACGCGCAAGCACGGAAGATACGGATTTGCCCGCTTTGATTTGGTCAGCCATAAATGCCGGGGTTTTTTTGGCGGCAAGAATCGGTTCAACATGCCAGTTTTTATCGTCATTCGCGCCGATCGTCAATCCGCCGGTGGTATGATCAGCCGTGGCAACGACAAGCGTATGTTTGTCCTTTTTGGCAAATGCGATCGCTGCTTTATACGCTTTTTCAAAATCCTTCATTTCACTCATTGCGCCGACTATATCATTGTCATGTCCCGCCCAGTCTATTTGGCTGCCTTCGACCATTAAGAAGAACCCTTTTTTATTCTTGTTCAGCCTGTCGATCGCCGCCGTTGTCATGTCTTCTAATGAAGGGACGGCGTTTGACCGGTCGATTGCTTTATCGAGTCCGCCATCGGCAAACAGGCCGAGAATCTTCTTGTTACGATCTTTTTTCAGCTCCTGTTTTGATGTCACATAGCTGTATCCCGCTTTTTTGAAATCCTTTGTTACATTGCGGTCTTTACGGATAAAGTTTGATTTGCCGCCTCCGAGGAGCACATCGACTTTTTGTTTTCCGTTGATGCGGTCATCAAAGTAGCTGCTTGCGATGTCATTCATGTTCTTTCGGGATTTGTTATGGGCTCCGAATGCCGCAGGGGTGGCGTGGGCAATCTCCGAAGTTGCGACAAGTCCGGTGGATTTCCCTCTTTGTTTCGCTTCTTCGAGGACGGATTTGACCCGCTTTCCTTTTTTATCGACTCCGATCGCCGCGTTATACGTTTTTACGCCCGTGGCCATTGCCGTGCCAGCCGCCGCGGAATCGGTAATATTGGAATCAGGATCGTCAGGATAAGTCATCATCATACCGGCGAGATTGGGGTCGAATGCCGTCAGTTTCATACCATCCGAAGGCTTTCCTTTGTTAATGACCGAACGGTAGGCGTTCATATAGGGAGCGCCCATTCCGTCGCCGACCATGAAGATGACGTTTCTGATTTCGTTTTTGTCAGGCTGTTTTTTTGCCGCAGCCTGTTCAGAGTGCTGAAACCCCGCGCCCGCAATCAGACCGGCTGTCAGCACGGATACGGCTGCCGCCGGCAGAAGTTTTGATCGAACCTGTTTAAATAGACTCATTCTCACTCGTCCTCCTTTAATCGTGTCTGCATGTCTAATGGTAGGGGGTGTTTGTAAAGAGCGCCTGTTTCTCCTGTAAATTTCAGGTGAAACATTGTTAGAAATGTAAATTCCGGTGTAACTTATGTTTTCAAGAAAGGGTGAAAACCATTCACTTTTTTGAAAAAGACGAGGATTTTTTTAACAAGGAGTTATTTGGAAAGTAAACTGCTTTGTTTTTCCAAAATACGAGGATCACAGGAAAAAAACATGACAAATTGACTCGTTTTTCGTCACGTTTGAAATCAAATTGAAATATTTAATACCCTTAAAAACTTTTTTCAAAAACGAATTAGTAAGAAATTTGTCACGGGAAGTCAAGTCTATTTCTAGTGGAAATTGAACCTTATAATAGGAAACAGATAAAAACTTTAAAAAAGAGACACATAAAATAGATAGAATCATTCGGGGAGGAAAATATGAAAAAGCAACTTGTTACAGCAACAACGGCAGTGGTTTTGGGGACGACTTTGTTTGCGGGCGCGGCGTCTGCGCAAACGATTAAGGTAAAAAAAGGCGATACATTATGGGGACTTTCAAATCGGTATGGAACGTCAATTAATTCCATTAAATCTGAGAACAAATTAAAATCGGATATCATTTACATCGGTCAGACGCTTTCGATCAACGGTAAATCATCTTCAGGTTCAAATTCGGGCAGCAAGTCATCATCGTCTACATATAAAGTCGTAAAAGGCGACAGCCTTTGGAAAATTGCGAATAAATATAAGATGACGGTAAACCAATTAAAAAGTTTAAACGGTTTAAAAACGGACCTGATCCGCATCGGGCAAGTGCTTAAAGTAAAAGGATCAACTTCCGGTTCAACGTCTTCAGGATCTTCGTCATCAAAGAAGCCTTCATCCAGCCATAATATTTCACAGACGAGCCTGAATGTAAACAAGCTGATTTCTGATGCGCAATCTTTAATCGGCACGCCGTATGTATGGGGCGGAACAACGACTTCCGGCTTTGACTGCAGCGGATTTATCTGGTACCTGTTAAACAAACAGACGAGTGTCGGCAGAACAAGCACTGCGGGATACTGGAGCTCAATGAAGAGCGTGTCCAGCCCGTCAAGAGGAGACTTCGTCTTCTTTACAACATATCAGGCCGGCCCTTCACACATGGGTGTGTACATCGGAAACAACAAGTTCATCCATGCCGGTTCTGACGGCGTCACAACAAGTGATCTGAATAACAGCTACTGGAAACCGCGCTACCTTGGCGCGAAAAGATTCTAGCAGCGATAGAAACCCGTTCATCAGAACGGGTTTTTTATTTAGACGGGACAGAGCTCCATTTGTTTCACCTAAAAATGAAAATGTGATAAAAAATCTAAAAAGGTTTTCTTTTTTTCATTTTCATAGAGGGCGATGGCGTACGCGCCCGCGCTCGGCATCTGGGCGAATTCGCACGGAATTTCAATCATGCTGCCTGCGGCGAGTTCGGCCCGTACCGCTGACAGCGGCAGAAATGAGACGCCCAGCCCCTCTTTAATAAATCGTTTCGTAATATGCGTCTGTGTCACCTTCATTGTCCTAACGAAAGGGAACTGTATTCTGACCTGGCGGAGCAAATCATCCCAATAGTCAGGATGGTTATGGGTCAAAAGCAGATATTGTCCGAACAGGTCTTTCACTTCATCCGCCTTCCCTGTCCCGGGTTTTCGGCCGGGCGGCGCGACGAGGACAACGGGGTCATTGTACAGGGGGCGGCAAGTGAGGGAAGATGATTGCACCTTTAAGCAGCTCAGTCCGATATCGGCTGAGCCGTTTCTGATTTGAGAGGCGATTTCTTCCGATTCGAAAATGGTGACCGTCATTTCGGTTTCTTTATTGTCCTCTGTATAACGCTTCATGACAGACGGGAGAACGGTGTCGGCGATAAGCGGCGAAACAGCGAGTGTCAGCGTGTGCGAGTAGCCCTGGCGCACCCTGTGCAGCTCCGCCATGCTGTTTTCATAGTCTTCCAAAAGCCTCATGGCAAACGGCACGTATGCTTTTCCTTCTTCCGTCAATTGTATTTTCCGGCCGCTTCGCTGAAACAGCTTGCAGCTGATTTCTTTCTCTAATAATTTTATATGAACGGTGACGGTCGGCTGAGATAAAAAAAGCGTTTCCGCCGTTTTTCTGAAATTCTCATATTTTGCCGCGGTGACGAAGGTGTGAAGCCATTTAAAATCCATAGATGCACTCCTCTGATTAAAAGTTTTAATTAATTCCCTTAAAAATATTCATTATTTTTTAAATATTATATTTACTATAATAACAGAAAGAGGATAAGGGGGAATGAAATTGATTTATCGTGGATTGAAAGGGATTACTTGTGCAGAAACGGCTATCAGCCACATTGACGGAGAAAAGGGGCATTTAATATATCGCGGCTATGATGCGAAGGATATTGCGCTGCAATTCAGTTTTGAAGAAGCGGCGTATCTCATTTTGAACGGGGCGCTTCCTGATGAGCGGCAATTGCTTGCGTTTCAGGAAGAACTTGCAGCCGAGCGCGGGCTTCCGAAACATTTGATCGACTTACTGGAAACGCTTCCGGATGAAATGGACGACATGGCGGTGCTGAGAACGGCTGTTTCAGGTTTGGGCACAGATTCATTTACATATCCGCCCAAGCCGGAAGAAGCGGTTAAACTGATTGCCGTCACACCGACGATTATTGCGTACAGATACCGCCGTAAACAAGGGCAGGAAGCGTTGTCACCTGAGGCGCGATACGGACACGTTGAAAACTATTTGTATATGCTGACAGGCAGGCAGCCGTCCGCAGCCCAAAAGAAAGCGCTTGAAACGTATATGATTCTGGCGATGGAGCACGGGATGAATGCATCGACTTTTTCAGCGAGAGTCACCGTTTCGACTGAATCGGACTTAGTGTCTGCCGTCACTGCCGCACTGGGTACGATGAAAGGGCCGCTGCACGGAGGCGCGCCTTCAGGCGTCACGAAAATGCTTGAAGACATCGGGAAAAAAGAAAATGCAGAAGCGTATTTGGCAGCGAAGCTTATGAGGGGAGAACGCCTGATGGGCTTCGGGCACAGGGTGTACAAAACAAAAGACCCGCGGGCGGAAGCGCTGCGCATAAAGGCTGAAGAAGTGGCGGGAAATGATCCGTCGCTTGACTTGGCGCTTTATGTGGAGAAGGAAGCCATCCGCCTGTTAGAGCAATATAAGCCCGGACGGAAGCTGTATACGAATGTGGAGTTTTACGCAGCGGCTGTGATGCAGGCCATTGATGTCGACAATGATTTGTTTACGCCGACCTTTTCAGCAAGCAGAATGGCAGGCTGGTGCGCACACGTGCTTGAACAGTCCGCTGACAACATGATTTACAGGCCGTCTGCGAAATACACCGGCGCTTTTCCCGAAACGGCTCAGCAGCTTTAATTACCGGCATATTTGTCCGTTTAACTCCCCGCACTGCGTGGTATCGTCTCAGTAATACCAATTGCAGGAGTGTGAGAATATGAATCCGATGGACAGACAGACGGAAGGACAAAAGCCGCAGGTGCAAAACCGCCAGCCCGGCATTGAGTCAGACATGGAGCCAAAACCGCTCTTGGAGGACCCGGATGTAAAAGGATCGGGCAGATTAAAAGGAAAAGTCGCCGTCATCACGGGCGGAGACAGCGGCATCGGCGCAGCGGCTGCGATCGCTTACGCGAAGGAAGGGGCGGATCTTGCCATCCTGTACCTAGACGAACATGCCGATGCCGAGAGAACGAAAAAGCGTGCGGAAGAATACCAGGCCGAATGCCTGTTAATTCCGGGAGACGTCGGTGATGAGGCGCATTGTCAGAAGGCGGTCCGGCAAGTCTTAGATCACTACGGAAAAATAGATATTCTCGTTAATAATGCGGCTGAGCAGCATCCGCAAAACGGGATTCTTGATATTACGGCTGAACAGCTGGAGAAGACATTCCGTACAAACATGTTTTCTATGTTTCATATGACTAAAGCCGTGCTGCCTCATCTCAAAAGAGGGAGCGCCATCATTAATACAACGTCGATTACCGCTTATCAGGGAGACACATCATTGATCGACTATTCGTGCACGAAAGGCGGCATCGTTTCCTTTACGCGTTCAATGGCGATGTCATTGGCCGATCAGGGGATCAGAGTAAATGCGGTGGCCCCCGGGCCGATCTGGACCGCCCTGATTCCGGCAACGTTTACTGAAGAAAAGGTGGAAAAGCACGGTCTGGACACTCCGATGGGAAGACCGGGACAGCCTGCGGAACACGCCGGAGCTTACGTGCTTCTGGCTTCAGACGAATCTTCCTATATGACGGGGCAGACCATTCACGTAAATGGCGGCAGGTTTATTTCAACATAATACGCAAGTCTTATCCCGCACTTTTAAAAAGTGCGGGATTTTTATTTGATTACATATGAATACGATTTTTAAAAAATGGAAGTCTCCAGCCGAATCACTAATGTTAATATTTCACAGCAGAGAATCCGCTGAGTTCTGTTTTATGAAAACTGAAATAATATATAGAATTTTCAAAAAAGTTATTTTCATTTTTATATTTTTCGCTATAATATGATGTAGGAGAAAGGAATGATGTGCTGAAACATTTCATGCGAAAAATAAGAATTTAGTCATTATCGCTATTGTTATCTGAATATTCTAACATATATTAATTTACAAGGAGTGAAGCAGATGAAGGGGAGCATATTCAGAAAGAAAAGCATTCAGGACCTGCTTGCCGCAACGGGCGGGGAAAAGTCGCTGAAAAGAGAGTTAGGGGCCTTTGATCTGACCCTTCTGGGGATAGGGGCCATCATCGGAACGGGAATTTTTGTATTAACCGGAACAGGCGCTGTCACGGCGGGGCCGGGGCTGACTGTTTCATTTGTCATCGCCGCTCTTGCGTGTTTATTTGCGGCTTTATCATATGCGGAATTTGCTTCAAGCGTCCCGGTTTCCGGTTCCGTCTACACGTTTACTTATGCGACACTGGGTGAACTTCTCGCATTTATCATCGGATGGGATTTAATCTTGGAATATATGCTCGCCGTCAGCGCGGTTTCGGTCGGCTGGTCCGGCTATTTTCAATCATTCTTGGCGGGCTTCGGCGTTCATCTTCCGACTGCATTAACGGCCGCGCCGGGATCCATTAAAGGCACGGTCACATTCTTTAATCTCCCCGCATTTGTTATCGTGCTTGCGATTACATTCCTCCTCTACTTAGGCATTAAGGAATCGAAGCGGGTCAATAATATTATGGTCATTTTGAAGGTTCTGGTTGTTCTATTGTTTATCGCCGTTGCGGCCGTATATGTCAAACCTCACAACTGGCAGCCGTTTATACCGATGGGGTTCGGCGGTGTTTTCAGTGCCGCGGCGCTCGTTTTCTTCTCTTTTATCGGTTTTGACGCCGTCTCTTCCGCCGCTGAAGAAACGAAAAATCCGGCGAAGGATCTGCCGAAAGGAATTATCTTTTCATTAATCGTCTGCACTGTGCTGTATGTGACCGTATCGGCGATTATGACGGGCGTCGTTCCGTTTGCCCGCTTTGAAGGCGTTGACCATCCCGTGTCTCTCGTCCTGCAGATGGCCGGACAGAATTGGGTGGCCGGGATTATTGATATCGGCGCAGTGTTGGGAATGACAACGGTGATGCTCGTCATGCTGTACGGCCAGACGAGGGTGATGTTTGCCATGTCCCGTGACGGTTTGGTGCCGGGGGCGCTTTCAAAAGTCCATCCGAAGCATAAAACGCCGCACGTGGTGACATGGGTGTTCGGCATCCTGTCGGCATTACTCGGCTCACTCGTCCCGCTTGATGAGCTGGCGAAGCTGGTGAACATCGGCACGCTTGCCGCATTTGTCCTGATTTCCGTGGCGGTTATCGTATTGAGAAAGAAACAGCCTGATCTGCCAAGGGCTTTTAAATGTCCGGGGGTTCCCTTTATTCCGGTATTGTCCATTCTGTTCTGCGTGTTTTTGATTATTAACCTTGGCGCCACCACCATATTCCGTTTCTTTATCTGGCTGATCATCGGTCTGGTGATTTATTTCTTATATTCGAGAAAGCATTCGAAATTAAACGGGGATTTGTAAGGAGCGGCACCCGCCGCTCCTTTTTATTTTTCGGAATAATGAAACATATTGAAATGGGCTTAAGTTATCGCAGCGAATAAGGGATAATATAGGGCGGAAGGGAAGTGGAAAGTCGTGTCTGACCAAAAAAGGGTTCAATGGGCCTCAAAAATAGGATTTATTATGGCCGCTGCCGGTTCGGCGATCGGCCTGGGAGCCATTTGGAAGTTCCCTTACGTAGCGGGTACGAACGGAGGAGGCGCTTTTTTTCTTGTATTCGTCCTCTTTACCGTACTTTTAGGCTATCCGCTTTTGCTCGGTGAATTTATTTTCGGAAGACGGAGCCAGACAAATGCGATTGATGCCTACAAACAAGCCGCGCCGAAGTCGGTATGGCACCTCACGGGTTATGTGGGTGTGGCGGCCTGTTTTTTAGTTTTGTCTTTTTACAGTGTTGTCGGCGGGTGGATTTTGCTTTATGTGTTAAAAGCTGTTACGGGTTCTTTATCCGGGCTCACTCAGGAGCAGTACGGAACGGTGTTCGGGACGGTCATTGAAAATCCGATCCAGACTCTCGCCGCGCAGCTTGTATTTATGATCATGACCGTGGCGGTCGTCGCAAAAGGCGTGCAGAAAGGGATTGAACGTGTCAGTGCGGTGCTGATGCCGGTTTTATTCGTGCTGTTTCTATTGCTTGTGCTGCGATCAGTCACGCTCGATCATGCCGTTGAGGGGATTAGATTTTTATTGGTTCCGCACTTTGAAGATTTGACGCCGGAATCCATCCTATATGCTTTAGGACAGGCGTTCTTTACATTAACGCTCGGCGTTTCGGTCATGGTGACATACAGTTCGTATCTGCCGAAAACCCAAAACCTTCCGGGATCGGCGGGTTCCATTGTTGTGATGAATGTGCTCGTCACGCTGTTTGCGGGACTGGCCATTTTTCCGGCGGTTTTTTCGTTCGGCTTTAAACCGGATGAAGGGCCTACACTGCTGTTTACCGTACTGCCGGCTGTGTTTGACCGGCTGCCGTTCGGCTCGCTGTTTTTTATCAGCTTTCTGGCGGTCTTTTTCTTCGCCGCGCTGACTTCGGCCTTTTCGATGGTGGAAATTATCGTAGCGACTGTCGGGAAAGGTGATGAAACGAAAAGGAAGAAGCTGTCGTGGACAAGCGGTCTGCTCATTTTCTTAGTCGGAATTCCGTCCTGTTTATCATACGGTGTTCTCGGTGATGTTCATTTGTTCGGAAAAACGTTTTTTGATCTAGCGGATTTCACAGTGAGCAATGTGCTGATTCCGCTCGGCGCTTTATTAATATCAATCTTCATCCCCCTGAAAATACCGAAGCGGGAGCTGTTCGCCGAGATGAAAAGCGGTTCCGCCATCGGCTATCGTTTCTTTCAGGTGTGGTATTTCCTTCTGAAATATCTCGTGCCGCTGGCTATCATCGTCGTATTGCTGCATTTAATCGGCGTTCTTCCATTTTAAAAAAACAGGCCCCCGTAAAAGGGCCTGTTTTTATGTTTAAAAACCGAATTGCAGATTCGTATCAACGGCAACGATCGTATATACACAGACAATGACGAAAAGGTTGAGGATGACACCGAGCAGTCCCGGGCCCGTCCGTCCTTTTTTAATAAACAGCTCAATGATGCCGAACGGCACGGCGGCCATCGCAAACGGCAGCATCTGATAAGAATAGAAAGTCACATTGCTGATGATTGCCACGTTCAAAAGCAGCAGCGACAAAATCGCGGTACCGACTGATATCCAGCCGAAAACATTATGCTCTTTAAAAATTCTTACCAATTCCATAATTCCACCTCACCGATGTTTGCTGCTTTTACTGTTTTGTTTTTCAGCAGACGTTCGATTTCTTTTGTCGGCCCCGTCACGACAGAGCCGTATACGTTCATTCCGTGATGTTCAACATAGTCGATTCGGCTGCCAAGATTCATGTCTTTGCGTTTCGATATTGCATGAGCCCATTTTTTATGGCGGGACATAAATTCAAGGGCATTGATAAATTGTTCACGGTCTGTCTGTCCTTGCGTTTCGAAAGAGGACACCATCTTGGAATCTTTCCCGGGAAATCCTAACGGCTCGGCATAAGGACTGTCTTTCAGATTTTTCTCCGTTTCGACCGCGTTCCATAAAAACTTCACATCGTATTTTTTAAAAGTTGAATATACTTGAGAAGAAGGGTAGGCCCGGTCATAAGAAAGATAGACCTCCGCCACGCTTCCTTCAGGCAATTTTTTTAATGTCTGTCCGGCTTTGTCAATCGTGCGTTCCTTTAAGCCGGAAGGATGGGCGAAATAATGCTTTGCCTGTGCCGCGTCTAGATCATAGTAGTTAACGGCAGGTGATTTGACCGTATCTAAAAACATTTCAATCCGTTCTCCGCCGACGGATTTCGTTTTTGTGCCGATCTGCTTTTGCAGCGGAAACTCTGTATTCATTCCAAACAGCTTCACCTGGCTTTTCAGTCCGGAGGTATCGACGAGTACGTTCGGCATGGTGGTCGCCACCGTCACGGCCGCGGTTTCCATTAATTGATTGCCGGTGCTTTCTTTTCCTCCCAGACCGTAATAGAGGTAGCTTCCCAAAGTGCAAAGCGGCAAAATCATCAAAGTGGAGATGACGGCGAGAACTGAAATCCGCAAATACGATTTGCGTTTTCCGTATGACAAAATGGCCTTCTGTTTTTCCGGGCTGATGCCGACGTCCCATTCCCGGTCGTCCTGCATTTCGCTTTCAATCAACTCCTGATAGACTTCCAGCTTTTCCAGCTCTTCTTCAAAGGCGGCCATTTCCCGGTCGCTCATTTCTCCATTTTTGTATTGGTAAAAACGCTTTTTAAATTCTTCATTCATCATTAACACCTCTATTATAAAGTGCTTTCAGCCGCTGTCTGGCACGAAATAAAACACTTTTAAAATTAGCCTCTGAAATATTCATAATATGGGATGCTTCTTTGTAATTCAGTTCTTTTAAATAATACAGTGTTAAGGCCTCCCGATAATTGTCGGGAAGTTCGGACATATACCCTGTCAGCACTTCCTTGATTTCAATCTGATGAGCCGGGCTTTGAACAGCCGTCTGAAAAAGGCTCCCAATTAAGTCATCGGAAATGGTCACTTCCTTTTTATGTTTTCTGACATAATCTATAAACGCATTTCTCGCCACTTGAAAAAGCCATGGCTTTACTTTGCTGTGGTCGTAGGAGTGAATGTGTATGTATGCCCTCATAAAGGTTTCCTGCAGCAAATCTTCAGCGAGATGCTTGTCTTTTGTCATGGAGAGCAGGAACCGGTAAACATCATTCATATACATTTGGTAAATTTCATCGATCGTCACTGCCTTTTCTCCCCTCTATGTTATACACGCATAAGAAAGGTTTAAAGTTGCACGTTCCATGCAAACGGCTTAAATTCATTTTCACCTCATCAAACACCATTTCTCTATAGTACCCAAAATCCGTCATAAAAGATAGAGATCGGCGGAGGAAAAATATATTTATTAGTACCAGGTAATAAAAAATATTGTTATAATAGAGAGAGAACACTTTTGATCATTACAACAAAGGAAGTGCGTTATGTATAAGTTTTGTGCAAATGCCATCAAATTCATTCTTTCTCTGCGCGGAGGAGTCAAAGTATACAATAAAGAGAATCTTCCGTCTGATAAAGGATTCGTTATCGCGTGCACGCATGCGGGCTGGGTGGACGTCCTCACGCTCGGTGTCGGGATATTGCCCCATCAGATTCATTATATGGCGAAAAAAGAGCTGTTTCAGAAAAAGTGGATCGGACGTTTTTTGAAGAAGATTCACGCGTTCCCGGTTGACCGTGAAAATCCGGGCCCAAGCAGCATTAAAACGCCGATTAAGCTTCTGAAGGAAGGAAAGATTGTCGGGATTTTTCCGAGCGGTACGAGAACATCAGAAGACGTCCCGCTGAAAAGAGGGGCCGTGACCATCGCCCAAATGGGAAAAGCGCCGCTCGTTCCGGCCGCATATAAAGGGCCGTCTACGGGAAAAGCGCTGTTTAAAAAGGGAAAAATGCGGCTTATCATCGGCGAGCCGATTTTTTTGGAGGACTTTTCCGATCTTGCGCCGAAGGAGAGGCTTGCGGCCATGACAGAAGAGCTGAATGCCAGAATTAAAGAGCTTGAGAAAAAACTTGATCAACTGTAAATGAAAAAAAGCTTGCCGTCTGTATCAGACGCGCAAGCTTTTTTGTTATGCTTCTTTTTGTTCGGCGGTTTCCAGCAGTTCATCAAACGCCAGTTTTTTCACTTCGATATATGCGACGTGGTGGCCGTCAATTTCATTAATGATAAATTCACAGCCTTCTTCGATAATCGAGTCGTATTGTTCGACGTCGTATTTCTGGGTAAGGAACCAGCCGCCGATGGTGTCGACCTCGTCATTTTCCAAATGGATGCCGAGGAGTTCGTTCACTTGATCAATCAGGACCTTGCCGTCAAGCATGTAATGGCCGTCGCCGAGTTTGCGGATTTCGTTGATTTCATCGATATCAAATTCATCACGGATTTCCCCGACGATTTCTTCAATAATGTCTTCAACGGTGACAAGCCCCGCGGTTCCGCCGTATTCATCCGACAGAATCGCCATATGAACCCGTTCCTTCTGCATTTTTACAAGCAGATCGTGAATCGGTGCCGACTCAATCACATGGATGATCGGATTGACAAAATCGGTAATCGGCGAGTCGACTGATACTTCGCCGCTGATGCAGGCGGTCAGCACTTCTTTAATGTTAATAACGCCGATAATATTATCTTTGTCACCCTCTTCGACAGGGTACCGGGTATATTTTTCAATCTGAATGATGTCCATCATTTCAGAAATTTTGATATCATGCGGCAGACTGACGATTTCCGTACGCGGAATCATGATTTCTTTTGCAAGTCTGTCGTCAAATTCAAAGATTTTGTTCACGTATTTAAATTCAGACTGGTTGATTTCACCGCTTTTATAGCTTTCCGATAAAATGATGCGCAGCTCTTCTTCAGAGTGGGCAAGCTCATTTTCAGACACCGTCTCCAGACCGAACGCCTTCGTTAAAAGACGGGCGGAGTTGTTCAGAAGCCAGATAAACGGGAACATGATGCGGTAAAACCAAATGAGCGGTTTCGAAAACAGCATTGAAACGGCTTCCGCTTTCTGGATGGCGACTGTTTTCGGCGCCAACTCTCCCACGACCACGTGTAAGAATGTAATGATCGCATAGGCGAGAATAAATGAAATAATATGCGATAATGAGCTTGGTACGTTTATCTTTGTGAAAAGCGGATGAAGCAAGCGTTCAATCGTTGATTCGCCTAAGACACCAAGACCGATGGAAGTCAATGTTATGCCGAGCTGGCACGCCGATAAATACTCATCTAAATGCGTGGTCACTTTTTTGACACCGATTGCGGCTTTATTTCCTTCTGCTATAAGCTGGTCAACCCGTGAGCCTCTGATTCTGATTATCGCAAACTCAGATGCTACGAAAAATGCCGTCAGCGCGATTAAAACCGCGACTAAAATCAAATTCACAATGTCCAATTAGAACCTTCACTCCTTTTGGGAAGATGAAGGTAACACCTCCTGTTAGTAAGATAATGGTTTAACTTAACAGCAGCATAAATGATTGAAGCACTGCAAGCTTTTCAGGAGCCAGCCTTTTTTTCAGCTGGGCGCGCTCCTCTGGTTCAAGCTTTTCAAACCGATTCAAGATCACGGAGATGTTTTGATTCATGTGATCAATTTCCGATGCCAGATTTCCAATATCGTCAGGCAGGGCTGAAGAGGGAAACTGGTTCTCCAGTCGATCTTTTATATCAGACAGGGCCAATCGCTGCTTTTTACAAGCGACTATAAACTTTAACCGATTAAGTGCAAGTGTATCGTAGTAACGATAGTTCGAACAAGACCTGTCAGGCTTTAAAAGCCCGAGGTTTGTGTAGTAATCCACCGTGCGTTTCGTTACACCGGCAAGCTCTGCTAATTCACTGATGCGATAAGTCTCAGCCCCATCTAAATCCCTCCCCAACCATCACGTTATAGTTATGAGAATAGTTTAATATATGAAGGGGAGTTTGCACAAGTTTATTGTTTTCCGTCTTTCTCCTGAAACGGCGCGGCGGGCTGTCTGAAAAAGCGTTGACTGCGCCATGTAAATCTTTCATAATCATTGTAAATAGAAACGGAAGAAAAAGACAGAAGGGACAGATGACAGTGGCCGGTTTATCACGGGAAGTGACACAGAATCTGGAGAAAGGTTCATGGATACGCAAACTATTTGATGAAGGCGCTCGGCTGAAAAAAGAGTTCGGCGCCGATAAGGTGTTTGACTTTTCAATAGGAAATCCGGTTGCGGAGCCGCCTGAAACATTTAAAAAGGCGCTTTGCGAAGCGGCTGAAACAGGGCGGCACGGATACATACAAAACCAGGGGCTTCCGGAGGCGAGAGAAAAGGTTGCGCGCTTTTTGTCAGAGCGGTTTCAGACAGAAATTTCCGCCAGGCATACAGTCATGACGGTCGGAGCCGGCGGGGCGCTGAATGTCGCGCTGAAGAGCATTTTAAACCCGGAGGAAGAAGTCATCCTTCTTTCGCCTTATTTTGCGGAATATAAAGCGTATGTTGAAAATTACCGCGGCAGACCCGTCATCTGCCCGCTGACTGACTCATTTGAGATTGATATTGAAGCGGTTAAAGGTGCGATCACCCCCCGTACGAAAGGACTGATCGTTAATACGCCGCATAATCCGACGGGGACTGTGCTCAGCCAGAAAAACCTTAACGAATTAGGCGCCTTATTAAAAGAAGCCGAAGAGCGGAACGGCCAAAGCATATTTATTTTATTTGATGAACCGTACAGCCAGCTGATCTACGGAGAAGAGCAGGCGAATCCGTTTCAGGCGTATCACCGCGTGATTTTAGTCAGTTCGTTCAGTAAAGATCTCGGCATTGCGGGGGAAAGGCTCGGGTATATCGCGGCAGACGCCCAAATGCCTGAGGGCGATCTTCTGACGGATGCGTTCGTTTTCTGCAACCGGACGCTCGGCTTTGTGAACGCTCCGGTCATGATGCAGCGCGCCGTGGCGAAAATGGATGATCTTTCGATTGACGCTGAACCTTACAGAAAGCGGAGAGACCTTATGGTGGACATCCTCACAGAAGCCGGCTTCGAATTTGAAATGCCGAAAGGAGGCTTTTTCGTCTTTCCGAAATCACCGATTGAAGACGAGGTGTCGTTCTGCATGCATGCCGCACAGAAATACAAACTATTGATCGTACCCGGCAGCGGATTTGGAAAAAGCGGCTATTTCCGATTATCTTTCAGCGTGCCTTCAGAACAGATCAGACAGTCGCGCGATATTTTCAAAGCACTGTATCAAGATTTTTCTTCATAGCTTCCAATACATAAAGATGGGAGAACGGACAAATGTCGAGGAGTAATAATGGCACGTCAGACATCAGCATTACAGGAGTCGGAGTCTTAACCGCGGTCGGACAAGGCAAGGAGGCGTTTCTCAATGCGCTCATGGAGGGGCGGCACGCCTTTGATGTGATGAAACGGCCCGGCCGGCAGAAAGGCAGTTCGTTTATCGGCGCGGAGCTTAGCGAATTAACGCAGCCGGACGCGCTGTCGAAGCGCTTGTACCGAAGGGCCGCATTATCAGGAAAGACGGCGCTTATCGCTTTATATGAAGCGTGGCATGACGCTCAATTAGACGGCGCTGATCACAGCCGCACCGGTCTGATCATCGGCGGCTCGAATATGACGCAGCGCGAATTGCTGCAGGCCTTTGAGAAAAACGGTGAAACGCCGCAATTTGTAAATCCGACATACGGGCTTTCTTTTATGGATAGTGATTTGTCGGGGCTTTGTACGGAGCAATTCGGGATAAAAGGGCCGGCCTTTACGGTCGGCGGCGCGTCGGCCAGCGGCCAGGCGGCGGTTATCCAGGCTGCTCAAGGAATCAAAGGCGGCCTGTTTGACCGGTGCATCGTGATCGGGGCGCTGGCCGATCTGTCGTACATGGAGTGTCATGCTCTCCGTTCTTTGGGGGCGATGGGCACTGATACATACGCTGAACGGCCTGAAGCCGCCTGCCGCCCGTTTGACCGGCATACGGACGGGTTTATATTCGGAGAGGCGTGCGGGGCGATTGTGCTGGAACGCGCTGAATCTGCCGAACAGAGGGGCGCGCGTTCGTGGGCCGGCTTAAAGGGCTGGGGGATGGCTTCCGATGCGAACCGCAACCCGAATCCTTCAGCAGAGGGCGAAATGACGGTGATCCGCCAGGCGCTGGAGCGGGCCTGTCTTTCAGCAAAAGAGATCGATTACATCAACCCGCACGGCACCGGTTCGCCGATCGGTGATAAGACTGAATGCCGGGCGCTTTCTGAAAGCGGCCTGTCGCACGCGCGGATTAATGCGACAAAATCGATTACCGGACACGGTCTGAGTGCGGCCGGAACGGTGGAAATCATTGCTGCTCTCTTGCAAATGCGGGAAAACAAGCTTCATCCGATCCGAAACTTAACGGAGCCGATTGACGATTCATTTCAGTGGGTGACCGACGGGCCGAGCGCCCATACCGTACACCATGCGTTAAGCTTAAGCATGGGATTCGGGGGGATTAATACGGCGCTTTGTTTAGAAAATCATTTCCGAAGCAGATAACGGCAGCCTTCTTTTTGAAGGCTGTTTTTTATATGATAAAAAATCTGAAAATGATGAAAGAATGGAGTTGTGATACAATAAACTATACAAATGACAATCATGCTTTGACTTAGGAGGTGGCAGGATGGGGCCCTCTGTGTAGTCAATCACCCATTTCGTTCCTCTCGCTTAAGAAAAAACGATGAAATCAGGAGGTGACGTCCTTATCCTTCAATTCGGGATAAGGTGAAATGGACGATATTGACAGTTTGATTTTAATCGGTGTGCTCATTGCGTTAACGGCATTTTTCGTGGCGAGTGAATTTGCGATCGTCAGAGTGAGAAGATCCAGAATCGATCAGCTCATTTCAGAAGGGAACAGACGGGCGGTGCTCGCAAAGCGTATCATTACGGATCTTGATGAGTATTTATCCGCCTCGCAGCTCGGCATTACACTCACATCCATCGGGCTCGGCGTACTGGGAGAGCCTGCATTTGAGCGGATGCTTCATCCTGTGTTTCAGGGCATGGGGCTGCCGGATTCTGCTGAGCATGTGATTGCTTTTGCTGCGGCGTACGGGCTGATTACGTTTCTGCATGTCGTCGTCGGTGAGCTTGCGCCTAAAACGGTTGCGATTCAAAAAGCGGAAAAGCTGACGTTATGGATTGCCGGACCGCTTCGGTTATTTTACGTGTTCATGTTCCCGTTTATTTGGGTGCTGAACGGCTCCGCGAGAATTCTGACCGGTTTGGCCGGATTAAAGCCGGCATCTGAGCATGAAGGCTCCCACTCTGAAGAAGAGCTGCGGATCCTGCTGTCAGAAAGTTTAAAAAACGGAGAAATCAATCCGTCTGAATATACATTTGTGAATAAAATTTTTGATTTTGATAATCGGATCGCCAAGGAAATCATGATCCCGAGAAAAGAAATCGCGGCTGTTTCCACTGATATGGACGTGCCGGAAATGCTTGATATGATGCTGAAAGACAAATATACGCGCTGGCCCGTAACGGACGGGGACAAAGACAGTGTCATCGGCATGATCAATACGAAGCATCTCTTTTCAGATCTGCTGTTTATGACAGAAGATGAAAAAGCGGAAGTATCCATCACGTCTTACGTCCGCCCGGTGATTGAAGTCATCGAGACGATCCCGATACACGACCTGCTGATAAAAATGCAGAGAGAACGGATTCATTTGGCGATATTGTCTGATGAATACGGCGGAACGTCCGGTCTTGTGACGACCGAAGACATCCTTGAAGAAATCGTCGGCGATATCAGAGACGAATTTGATGAGGACGAACAGCCGCAGATTCAAAAGCTGTCCGAACGCCATTATGTGCTGGACGGAAAGGTTCGGATTGATCAGGTGAATCATCTTCTCGGCGCAGGGATTGAAGAGGAAGTCGACACGATCGGCGGTCTTGTGCTGAAACGGAATATTGACATCCGTTCGGGTGAGTCGATACAAATCGGGGGATACACTGCCCTCATATTAGAAATGGACGGCCGGTTTATTAAACAGCTTGAACTCAAAGAAGAACAGGGCCGCCCGGGCGGTCAGGGAACAATAAACCGCCAGCTGCCCGTGCCTGAAACGGTCATGCTTCATAACGCAACCTTGAGCGAAAAATAAGCTCAAGGTTTTTTTAAATGGATATCATAACAAAGCCGCACCAGAACGCCAAAAGGCTTCCGGCTGCTGAAACAGCGATGTAGAGCAGGCTTTCCTTTATGCGGTTGTTCATCATCAGCTGCACGGCTTCAATACTGAACGTGGAAAAGGTCGTAAACGCACCGAAAAAGCCCGTCGCGATGATGATGCCGGCGGAAGGATTATCCAGGCCCAGGCCGGTGAACATGCCGAGGCCGAAGGAGCCGAGCAGGTTGACCGCAGCCATTCCAAGCGGCATCGGAAAACCTTTTGTTCTTTCTGAAATTGTTTTACCCAGCAGAGACCGTAATACTGCTCCGATACCCGCTGCGATAAGCATCAGGACAATCGTCATGGCGTATCATGCCCCCTTCCCGCTGCGTGAAGGGCAATCCGCCGTCCCCAGAAAATGCCGGCACATGCAAGGGTAATGCCAGAGACTAATGTCGCGGCAAAATAACAAAAAGCCGCTGCGGGAGACGATTGCAGCAGAAAAATGGTTTCTTTTGCGAAGGTTGACATCGTCGTGAAACCTCCGCAAAAACCGGTTCCTAAAAAGGCGGTCAAAAGAGGGCGTTTAGCCCGAATGATGAAATAACCCGTAATAAGACCGAGTAAAAGGCTTCCCGCCGCATTTTCGAGGAAAGTGGCCGCCGGGAAAGAACCGCTGTGAATGTGCGCGCTCATTTCAAAGCGGAGCAATGCGCCAAGCGCGCCTCCGATAAAAATTGCGATGTATTGTTTCATATCAGCCATCCTTAGAAATAAAATCCGGAAAATCAGTTACAATGCCGTCAACTGCCATCATTTGCAGCTTTTGGGCCGTCTTTTGATTTCTGACCGTCCAGGCAAACACTTTCAGGCCGTGTCTGTGAGCGGTGGAAATCAAGAACCGATTCAGGCGGGTATATTTAATATTGACATAATTTACGGCTGATTTGTAGGCGGCCAGCTGGCTTTTGGAAAACATCCCGAAGCTGGGTCTTGCAATTATTGCAGTCGGAACGGACGGATACATATCGTGAAAGGTCTGAATTGACTTGAGGCTGAATGATTGAACGATAGGGCGGATGGAAAAGGAAAACCTGCTTAACAGCTGGCCGACTGCTTTTTCAAGACCGACTTGAGAAACGTGCCCCTTCAGTTCAATTAAAAATCCGATTTCAGAATGATAACGCTTCAGAACCTCTTCGAGCAGGGGAATCCGCTCCCCTTTAAACTCAGCCCCATACCAGCTGCCGGCGTCCAGAGACTGCAGCTTCTTCAGCGTAAAATCTTTTACAAAACCGGAGCCGTCCGTCGTCCGGTCGACTTTGTCATCATGGATGACGACAATCTGGCCGTCTTTTGTGAGCTGGACGTCAAGCTCAATGAAATCAGCGTTCATTTCGGCAGCGATATCAAATGCCGCAAATGTATTTTCGGGCGCGTAACCGGATGCGCCGCGATGAGCGATGGTATACAAGCTTGTCAGCTCCCCTCATGGGCATTTCTGTTATTATATCAGATTCGTATATGCACAGCGATTCAAACTGGTGAATGTGCGAAACAGTATTTTTTTGGAATAAAGATAGTGCTTTTTTCGGTTTACAATCCGCAGTGATGATTTATAATGGCAAAAAGGAGGCGAGATCATGGGAAAAGGGAGATTGAAAGTGGAAGAAAGAATTAAGGCCGAAACCGATGCTGAAATCCAAAAAGCGACTCTCCTGAAACAGACACAATCAAAGAAGAAATAGTGCCTGACCCTGTTGTATCTGGCTGAAAGATGAACGAATGTGTGAAAAACCCCGGCTGTGCTCTGATGCCGGGGTTTTTCAGGCTGCCTAAAGACATTAAAAGAAGCTGATGTCCGAATGTTTTAGTATAATAGATTTTCGACAAGACAAAGGAGCATATGCCATGATGACACAATTTCAGAGCTTTTTTACGCTTGACCATATTTTGCAGATCAGTATCAGCATCGGAATTTTAGCGGCTTTTCTCGTTTTGAGAAAACTGTTTGTCAAATACTTTTTTCAGCTCATTTACAAATTGGCGAACAAGCCGAAAACCGACATATTCAAACAGATTGCCGTAGCGTTTGACAAGCCGGCCAGATGGTTTTTCGTGGCGCTGGGTCTATTTTTGGCGATTGAGTATTCGCCGTTTTTAGACGGGCAGATGGACATTGTCAAAAAATTGTACCGCTCTCTGATCGTTGCGCTGATCGCCTGGGGGCTTTGCAATCTGACATCGGCATCTTCGTTTTTATTTCATAAAGTCAATCAGCGCTTTGAGCTTGATATGGATGACATTTTGGCGCCGTTTTTATCCAAGGTGCTGCGCTTTGTCATTCTCGCGCTCAGCGTCAGTGTGATCGCGCAGGAATTCAATTATGATGTAAACGGGTTCGTGGCCGGACTCGGACTTGGCGGATTGGCCTTCGCGCTTGCGGCTAAAGATACGATCAGCAATTTTTTCGGCGGCATTATCATCATTACGGAAAAGCCGTTTACGATCGGCGACTGGGTCGAGACGTCATCTGTAACGGGGGGCGTTGAAGATATCACATTCCGAAGCACAAGGTTCCGCACGGCGCAGGGGGCGCTTGTTACCGTGCCCAATTCAACGCTGTCCATGGAAGCCATCACAAACTGGACGAGGATGACGAAGCGCCAGGTCACGTTTTCCGTTCGTGTTTCTTATGCGACGCCGATTGATCGTTTAGAGCGGTGCATCACAAGGCTCAGAGAAATGCTTCGTGAACATGAAGGCGTGCATGATGATACGATTATGGTTAACTTTGACGTGTTTGCGGACAGCTATTATAATTTGTTTTTCAACTTTTACACAAAGACCATCGTCTGGGCGGAAAGCTTGGACGTGCGGCAGGATATCAACCGCCGGATTATTGATATTTTTGCTGAGGAAGGCGTGGAATTCGCCTATCCGGGCCAGAATGTATTCGTAAAACAGAAAAGCCACGATGATCCGGTTCACGTGAAGGATCATTCCGGAGAAAAAGAACGGGCATAACAGGCGCCGTTCTTTTTTCATGATATGATAAAAAGAAAAGGCGGTGGAAGAGTGGAAGCGTTTATGACATTGATCAATCAGGCGGAACGTATCGTGGTGCTGACGGGAGCGGGAATGAGCACGGAATCCGGCATTCCTGATTTTCGTTCGGCGGGCGGTATATGGACCGAAGACACATCCAGAATGGAAGCGATGAGCAGGGAATACTTTGAACGCCGTCCGCGTGAATTCTGGCCTAAATTCAAACAGCTCTTTCAGATGAAAATGAGCGGAAGCTATGAGCCGAATGCCGGCCATACGTATTTGGCGGATCTTGAAAAGCGGGGAAAGCAGGTAGACATTTTCACACAGAATATTGACGGGCTGCATAAGAAAGCGGGAAGCAGCAGTGTCTATGAGCTTCACGGTTCAATTCAGACCGCCGCATGCCCCCGCTGCGGAGCGCGCTACGGGCTTTCTCATCTGCTGAAGGACGAAGTGCCGGAATGTACGGCGGAAATCGGTGATCATGCGGTATGCGGCACCGTATTAAAAACGGATGTCGTGCTGTTCGGCGATCTCGTTCAGCATTTTGAAACCCTTTATGAAAAGCTTGATAAAGCTGATCTTCTTCTTGTGATCGGCACTTCGCTTGAAGTGGCGCCGGCAAGGTTTGTCCCTGAGGATGCGGGACGGATTCCCGGTTTGAAGCAGGTGATCATTAACCTTGAGCCGACATATTGCGACCATTTATTTGATCTTGTCATCCATGAGAAGATCGGTGAATTTGCAAAACGGATCAGCGCCGCGACATAAAAAAAGCCGGATCATATACAGATCCGGCTTTTCTTATTCATGGACGGGAATCATTTGATCCGTCAGAACATCAAAGGAGTAGCCCTGGGCTTTCAGTTTTTGGATCAGGCTCGGCAAAGCGTGCACCGTCGCAGGCAGATCGTGCATTAAAATGACATGCGGCCTGCTCGTATGAACGCTTTCCAAATATGCGAGCTGATTCAATACTTCCGGCACGTACCGTGCGTTTTTGTACTTCCAGTCTTCACTGTCTATCGTCCAGTCCCAGTACACGAATCCGCCTTTTTCGAGATTCTTAATCTGGGCATCCGTCAATGACGGTTTACTGCCGTAAGGCGTGCGGACAAGATCCGTTTTTACTCCGGTGATTGCCTCGAGTGTATCGCGTCCCTGCTGCATTTCGTTCAGCGGTGATGCCGGTGTTTGATAAAACAGGTGATTATCGTGCGTCACGCCGTGCAGGCCGAGCGCGATTCCTTCCTGCTTCGCTCTTTTCACGGAATGCTGATAGGCTTTCATCCGCGGTTCAAGCATAAAAAAAGTGGCCTTTGCGCCATTTGCCTTCAATACATTCAACAGCTGTTCAGTATATGGAGACGGCCCGTCGTCGAAGGTTAAATATACCGTTTTTTTCCCTGGGTCACGCTCTCTCTGCAAATGTTTCATTAAGACGTCGGGAGAATCATTTTTCAGCCGCAGGCTTTCTGCTTCATCCCGAAGCTGCCCGTTTGCGGTCACGGTGACCTGTTTGTTTTTTGCGGCGGAAGCGGAATATCCCATTATGACGATTACCAGAAGCAGTCCGCACAAAACTGCTAAACTCGTAAGTTTAAAAGCCAATGAAAACAGAGAAGGGGAAGCACCTTCTTTTGTGTTGCGCATAACAATCTCTCCAGTAGCATAAGTTTCTGCATAATGCCGATAACAGCGGAGGCTTGCGAAGTGCCATAAGTTAACAGCATATGTATGTCGAATCAAGTATACAGGAACAAAACTGGAAAAGACATAGAAAAGATGTCGAATAATAAGATTTTAAGAAAAAAATAAACTCCGCAGCCGGCTCGTTCAGTATGATAGAATAGTTGACAATAACAGCTGAGAATGCACATCACGGCAGATAACGATGAGGAGGGTTTACATGAAGACATTAGTAAACGGCCAGTTGGTTGATCGTGAAGAAGCGGCAGTTGATATTGAGGACCGCGGATATCAATTCGGTGACGGTGTGTATGAGGTCATCAGAGTGTATAACGGTGCCTTATTCGGTCTGCGTGAGCATATCGTCCGTCTTTTCAGAAGCGCCGCAGAAATCGGCATCACCCTGCCGTTCTCCGCAGAGGACATAGAATGGGATCTGCAAAAGCTTGTACAGGAAAACAAACTCATTGACGGCGGGGTCTATATACAGACGACGAGAGGGAAGGCGCCGCGCAAGCACCAGTATGACGAAGGATTGGAACCGCAGACGACTGCATACACCTTTTCAGTGAAAAAACCGGAAAATGAACAAAAAGCCGGAGCGCAGGCCATAACGGCGGAAGACAAACGCTGGCTGAGGTGTGACATTAAGAGTCTGAATTTACTGTATAATGTGATGATTAAACAAAAAGCCTATGAAGCAGGCGCTTATGAAGCGGTGCTGATAAGGGACGGAGCGGTCACGGAAGGAACCTCTTCCAATGTATACGCCGTCATAAACGGCACTGTCCGGACGCATCCTGCAAATGAGCTGATTTTAAACGGCATTACGCGGATGAAACTGTTAGAGCTGATGAAAGAAAACGGGATTGAGGTGCGGGAGCAGGCTCTTACCGAAGACGAACTCAGGGATGCGGATGAAATTTTCATCTCGTCAACGACGGCTGAATTAATCCCGATCGTAACCCTTGACGGGAAACCGGTCGGAAGCGGAGCGCCGGGACCTGTAGCCAAAACGATTCAAGAGGCTTTTCAGTCGCACATTCAGCAGGAGCTCGGCGTTCAGTCATAAGCTGAAAAAAGGCCGGAACACATCCGGCCTTTTTGCTTCAGTCAGATAAAAAGAGATTCGATATGCTGCACGAGCACACGGGAGATCTTCTCTTTTGAAAGACGCTCAGGTTCAAGCATGGCATGCAGCGCCAATCCGTCAGCGATGGCGTACATTTTCTCCGCTTCGATCTCTTTATCAAGATTCGGTTTCAGAAGCTTATTTTCATCCAGCCAGTCAATCAGACCGCGGATATATGCCAAGATCCCGTCCTGCTGGGGTTGAAACTCTTCTCCCTTATGTCTGGCATAAGCTGTGAAAGCGAACCATACCTCCATTTCAGCCATCGTTTCTTCATCTGTCGGGATGATTTCAAGCATCAGACGCACCGCTTTTTCTTTCGGCGGCAGATCTTTCATGGCAACTTCGTTAATTCTGGCGGCCGCTTTTTCTTTTACGAGTGTCATCGCATACCCTAAAAGCTCATCCTGGGTGGTGAAATAGTGCCTCAGCGCGCCTAAAGAAAGACCCGCTTCCTGGGCGATGTTTCTCACTGTCGCTCCTTCCATTCCCCGCTCCAAAATCGTCCGCCAAGTGGCTTCGGCTATTTGTTTTCTTCTTTTTTCATGATCGATTATTTTAGGCATGGTTCCAGTGTAACAGGAAATATTTTTTCTTGCAATTTTGTAATACAGTTGTATTAAATAAAAAGCAGTGATACAATGCATTTTAGAAAACGATAAGGGGGAACCGGATTGAACGCGATTGCTTGGTTGATTGTCATTTGTGAGGCTGCTTTTTGGGCGGCTGTCATCTTCGGATTGGCGGCGCGCTATATATTCAGGCGGCAAAAGCTCGGAATGTTTTTTTTCGCTCTCATTCCTTTATTGGATGCCGTACTGTTTCTGGCGGCCGCAGCTGATTTATACAGAGGGGCGGCGGCGACTATGGCGCATGCGGTGGCGGCCATTTATATCGGAGTGTCTGTCGCCTTCGGGAAAAGCATGATTCAATGGGCGGATGAGCGGTTCCGCTATTATGTGGTCAAGGAAGGGGCAAAACCGGTCAAGCGGTACGGGCTGGATTATGCCAAACATTATGCAAAAGGATGGGGAAGACATGTATTAGCATTTGTCATCGGCGGCGTTCTTTTAGCCGGAACGGTATTTCTCATTCAGGACGCTTCCCGCACCGAAGCGCTCAGCAAGCTGTTAAAGGGCTGGTCTGTCGTATTGTGCATCGATTTTTTGATCATGGCGAGTTTTTTTGTGATGCCGAAAAAAAGAAGAAACAGCCGGGAGCTGTAAAAAAAGCAGCTTTTGATTAAGCTGCTTTACAGAAAGAATTATTTTACGATCAGCACGGGAATATCGGATTTCGATGACAGTTTTTCACTGACGCTTCCGAATAAAAGTTTTTTCAGCCTGTTCTGGTCCCGGCTCCCCATGACGATCAAATCCGCCGATATACGGTCGGCATGCTCGATAATGGCATCAGCGGGATCACCTTCTAAAATGTCGATATCCCCGTCAATCTGGCTGTCGTTCATCAGCATTCTCGCTTCCGCAACGATTTCTTCCGTACGGTCTTCATAAATCATCGGATCAGGGGAGATTCTTTCCGCCTGGAGCGGGTCAGGAACGCTTGCAATCCCGCCGCCGATATACGTTGCCCCGGCTCCCGGCCTCGGGGGATCAACAATCGTCCGGGTATCTTTTGCATTGTGGGAATGTACGACCGTTAAATCCGCGTGAAACGTTTTTGAAAGGTCTATGGCTTTTTGGAGCGCTTTTTTACTATCATCACTTCCGTCAAAAGCTGCTATCAACCGGTCTGCGTGAAACATCAGCCTCATCCTTTCAGTAAAAAAGGTTTGTTTTACAATACCCGTGCGGCAGAAATGTAAAACCTGCATTGACAAAAAAAGGATTTGTTTATATGATGAAGGAACAATATAGGGAAAAAGGAGGTATGGATCATGTCAAAACTAAAGCTTGTCAACTCATCTTCAGCTGAATACCGGCGTGACTCCCATACAGCTTCCGTTTTCTGAACATTTGCTTAAAAACGGGGCAGTCGCGCATAAACGGCGGGTCTGTACCTTATTTATAATAATAAGAGGCATGGAGCTGAGGCTTCATGTCTTTTTTTATACAAAAAAATGAAAGAAAGACAGGTGTGATGCATGTGGCGGCATTAGCGAAAACAATGAAAAACAATCCGGAAAAGCTTGAGGGCGGCTGATTGATGAAAGGGGATGACGGTATTTGTTTACTGTATTAAAAAAGCTCGCGTGGTTTTTTAAAGCCTATTGGCTGCGCTATACGACAGCGATTGTTCTGTTATTGATTGTGAATGTCATTGAGATGTTTCCGCCTAAACTTCTCGGTAACGCAATAGACGATATGAAGGCGGGCGTGTTTACGAAAAGCGGGATGCTGTTTTACATATGTGTTTTTCTCGCATTAACGGCAGCCGTCTATTTACTGTCTTATTTTTGGATGTATCAGCTTTTCGGCGGGGCGAATGTCATGGAGAAAATTCTCCGGTCAAAACTGATGGGGAGGCTTCTTCAAATGTCACCGCCGTTTTACGAGAAATACAGAACGGGCGATTTAATGGCGCGGGGGACAAATGACCTGCAGGCCGTCAGTATGACGACGGGCTTCGGGGTCTTAACGCTCGTTGATTCGACGATGTATATGCTGACGATATTTTTGACAATGGGGCTCCTCATCAGCTGGAAGCTGACATTTGCCGCGATTATTCCGCTGCCGATAATGGCGGCTGCGGTCAGCCTGTACGGAAAAAAGATCCATGAGCGGTTTACGGAAGCGCAGGATGCTTTCGGATCATTAAATGACAAGGTGCTGGAGTCGGTATCCGGCGTCCGGGTCATCCGGGCTTTCGTACAGGAAAAAAATGATGTCAGCCGGTTCGGTGATATGACGGCGGATGTATATGAGAAAAATATGAAGGTGGCGTTTATCGATTCACTTTTTGAACCGACTGTGAAACTTCTCGTCGGCCTCAGCTATCTCATCGGTCTCGGCTACGGCGCTTATCTCGTTTTTCAAAACCGGCTGACGCTGGGAGAGCTGGTATCGTTTAACGTGTACCTTGGAATGATGATCTGGCCGATGTTTGCGATCGGAGAATTAATCAATATCATGCAGCGCGGCAATGCCTCCTTGGATCGTGTCAATGAGACGCTTTCCTATGAGCCTGACGTGATCGGGCCCAAGCGCCCCGCCGGCATCAAGGAGCCCGGACGTCTTGTTTTTGAACAAGTGACTTTCACGTATCCGAGCGGAGCCGGACCGGCGGTTTCCGATGTATCTTTTTCCGTAGAAAAAGGGCAGACACTCGGCATTGTCGGGAAGACGGGAAGCGGAAAGACGACGATCATTAAGCAGCTGCTGCGTGAATATCCGCCCGGGGCGGGAGCAATCACGTTTACAGGCGTTCCGATTCAGGAGATCCCGCTTGAGGAGCTCCGCGGGTGGATCGGCTATGTGCCGCAGGATCATATTTTATTTTCTAAGACTGTAAAGGAGAATCTGCTTTACGGACGGCAGGATGCAAACGAAGAGGAAATCGGCGGCGCGCTGAAAGATGCGCATTTTGAAAACGATATCGGCATGCTTTCCGACGGGCTTGAGACGCTTGTCGGCGAGAAGGGCGTAGCGCTCTCGGGCGGACAAAAGCAGCGCATTTCAATTGCGAGAGCGCTTTTGACCGATCCTGACATTCTCATATTAGATGATTCGCTTTCTGCCGTAGACGCGAAAACGGAAGCCGCCATCATTGACAGCATCCGTAAAAAACGGCGGCATAAAACAACGATTATCACCACCCACCGGCTCTCGGCAGTTGAACACGCAGATCTCATTCTCGTCATGGATGAAGGCCGGGTGTCTGAAAGAGGCACGCACCGGGAGCTATTGACGCAGAACGGCTGGTATCGAAAACAATATGAGAGGCAGCAGCTGTCCTCTCTTGAAGAAGGGGGGACGGGCGCATGAAGACCGGGAGAAGATTATGGAATTACGCGCTTCAATATAAGAAGCTGCTGATATGGGCGGTCGTCCTGCTCATTATTGCGGTCGGCACTGAGCTGACCGGCCCGTTTATCGGAAAAAAAATGATTGACGACCACATTCTCGGCATTGAAAAAACATGGGTTAAAGCCTCTGCGGACGATCCGGGCGCCGTCAGGTTCCGGGGGCATGATTATGTCAGGGAGGACCGGCTCAAACCGGAGGCGGATAAAACCGGAGAGGCGCACATTTATCAAGTCGGTGCGGGCTACTATTTTGTTGACCGTCCCGTCAGTTTTGACGGAAACCGTTCGGTGTCAGACGGCCGGCTGACAATATCAAACGGTAAAGAAAGCAGGTCATATCCCGCCATTACGTTATCAAGACAGGAGATTTTTGAATTTTACCGTCCGGAAATAAAAGGATTGCTGACGTTGACCGCCATTTACGCCGGACTGCTCATGTTTTCCGTATGTTTTCATTACGGTCAGCATTATCTGCTGCAGATGGGAGCGAACCGGATCATACAGCGCATGAGGCAGGATGTATTTTCACACATTCAGAAAATGCCGATCCGCTACTTTGATAATCTGCCTGCCGGAAAAGTCGTGGCCCGTATTACGAATGACACAGAAGCGGTGAGGGATTTATATGTAACGGTGCTGTCGACATTTATCACAAGCGGCGTTTATATGCTCGGCATTTTTACGGCGCTGTTTATGCTTGACGTCAGGCTGGCCGCCGTTTGCCTTCTGATTATTCCGATTTTAATGATCTGGTCGGTTGTGTACCGCAAATACGCATCCGTCTTCAACCAAAAAATCCGTTCCATTAACAGTGACATCAATGCGAAAATGAATGAGTCCATTCAAGGGATGCCGATTATTCAGGCGTTCCGCCGTGAGAAGGAAACGATGAAGGAATTTGAAGAATTGAATGAAGCTCATTTCCGCTATAAGAACAAAATGCTGTCTTTAAATTCCCTCATGTCCCACAGTCTTGTCAATGTGTTGCGCAATCTGGCGTTTGTCGGGCTGATCTGGTATTTCGGAGGCGCGAGTCTGAGTGCGGCCGGAATTGTTTCGATCGGCGTTTTATATGCGTTTGTTGATTATTTAAACCGTTTGTTCCAGCCGGTTACGGGAATTGTCAACCAATTTTCGAAGCTTGAATTGGCTCGTGTTTCCGCCGGCAGGGTATTTGAGCTTTTACAGGAGGAGGAAACGGAAGAAACAGGCGCTCCCGCAGACAGAAAGGCGGAAGGGACTGTGGAATTCCGCGATGTTTCTTTCGGGTATCGTAAGGGAGAAGAGGTGCTGAAACACATCAGCTTTACAGCTGAAAAAGGCGAGACGGTCGCCCTCGTCGGCCATACGGGTTCCGGCAAAAGCTCCATCCTGAATCTTCTGTTCCGTTTTTATGATACCGAAAAAGGCGATATCCTGCTGGACGGAAAAAGCATATACGGCATGTCAAGACAGGAGCTGAGGTCGCATATGGGCATTGTGCTGCAAGACCCGTATCTTTTCTCGGGCACGATCGGCTCCAATGTGACCCTCGATGATCAGCGTATTTCTTTGGAGCAGGCGGAAGAAGCGCTTCGCCAAGTCGGCGCCGCAAGTCTTCTGCAATCTTTGCCGAAGGGCATCAGAGAGCCCGTCACTGAAAAAGGCGGCACACTATCCTCAGGCCAGCGTCAGCTGATTTCTTTTGCAAGAGCGCTTGTATTCGATCCGGCCATTTTAATTTTGGATGAGGCGACGGCGCACATTGACACCGAAACAGAAGCAGTCATTCAAAAAGCGCTGCAAGTCGTTCAAGAAGGGCGCACGACATTTATTATCGCCCATCGGCTTTCCACGATCAGACACGCAGACCAGATTCTCGTGCTGGAAAAGGGCCGCATCATTGAAAAGGGAAGCCATGACGAATTAATGGCGCAAAAGGGGCAGTACCATCAAATGTATGAATTGCAGAAAGGATCGGCGAAGTCCGCGGTGTAATCGGAAAGGGTGAATCTAAAGAGATTCGCCCTTTTTTCATTCAGTAAGCCAGTCCTACCCGTTTTCTGACAAACTGCGGGCTGATCAGCTCGCGGTACAGAAAATGCGCCGTGTCTCCGACTGTGATTTCGGCGCCGTCTTCAGGAAGGCGATCCTGTTCGAACCGGTAAACTCCGGCAGCGTCTCCGTCAGGAAGGTAGGTAGGGCAGATGATCGTCCAGTCAAGATCCTCTGCCAGCAGCATCTCGTATACGCGGGCGTGTTCCTTTGCGGCTCTTGTTGATTTTCGTTTTGATTCTGCCGATTCAAAACGGTATTGATCAGGCATAAGCCGTGATTGAAGGATACCCGCGGTGCCGATCGTAATCAGACGCTGAACATGATGCCGTTTCATGCCGTCTATTATATGGGTCATAGCGGCTGAAAGGGTATCGTCACCGTCCGTGCCGAGACAGCTCACGACTGTGTCCGCTTTGGAAATCAATCGGCTTACATTTTCCCGCCGCCTCGCATTCCCTGTTATGATCTGTTTTTCAGGAATGGGAAGGACTGTTCCGGCTGATCTGACAAGAGCGAATATCTCCATGTGTCCATGTTTCTGCGCTTCTTTTATAAAAGCCTGTCCGACTCTTCCCGTTGCTCCGAGTAAAGCGATGTTCATGTAAAAAACCTCCTCGCCGCTCATTATATCATTCAAAGCAGCGGGGAAAAGAATGCCTGTGAATAAACGGGAAATGGTGGGCAACATATTCATTGACCAAAGAAACACTTACGAACTGAAACAGCTCCCAATTGACTGAGGCAATGAATGACATGTTTTCCCTCCTTTTTCCTAGGGTATGTGGAATAGGAAAAAAGGGTGACGGCATAAAAGAAGACGCGGTATCCCGCGCCTTCTGTAAGCCATTTATTGAGTTATTGTACGCCTTGGCCGCCCATGTTCTGCTGTGCGAAAGATACTAAACGTTTCGTGATTTCTCCTCCGACAGAACCGTTTGCACGAGAAGTTGTTTCTCCGCCAAGGTTTACGCCGAACTCAGAAGCAATTTCGTATTTCATTTGGTCGATTGCTTGAGCAGCGCCGGGTACTAATAGTTGGTTTGAAGAGTTGTTGTTTGCCATTTGTATGATCTCCTTTATTAAGTAGTATGGTTGGGTTTGCTGGAATTGCACCAGCCGATGATTTTCGGAATGAAAACCATTGCCAGCTCGGCTTCACCCAATGCTGTTTGCCGCTTTGTACTACGTATTATGGTGAATCAAACGGCATCTCATTCGGAAAACCGGGTGGTAAATAGCGGAAGGAAAAAGAAAAGCCCAGCCTGATGCGGCTGAGCTTTTAGCTTTCAGTCATATATGTGATAAAGCATTAATTCGTGCAGCTCTTTTACGAGAGCCGGCTCTTCTTTTCCCGGATGTGTGTGTCCCCATTCAATGTCACCGGACTTATGGTAAATCCCTTCGTAATGCGTACCCTGCCAGTAAAATGAAATCCGCCATCCGGGCAGTTTCTCTTTTTTGAATAACGGTTTCCAGCTGAAGTGCGAAATCATGACGTTCACGCTCCTTATGGGAAATGTTGATCTTGTTCATTGTAGCTCATCGTTCAATGCCTGTCCCGGGTAAACCTAAAAAAAGACAGCCTCACCGCCAAAGTTTTTCCGGGGCGGTGATGGACCGTTCTGATAAATACGACGCGTATTCAAAATTTCTCCGTTTTGTCAGGTAATCGACCGATCTCAGCTTCGGATGGGAAAAAATGCTGCGCCCGGGGCGGGAATTGGCTTCAAACATCCAAACTTTCCCTGAATGATCGACGCCGAGGTCAAAACCGATTTCGCCGATAAAACCTTCAATGTGCTCATTTAACACGCGGCTGACCGCCAAGGCGGCTTTTGAAAGTTTCCGCATCATGCCGACTCTCTCTCTCGGATCGCCGTATAATTCAGCTAACGTCCTGACTTCTCCGCCGGTTGCGAGATGCGTCGTGATGCTGTTTTCACCGGAAATTTTTGCCGCAATGGCCGTCACTGTCCATTTCCCCTCGGCGTTTTTATTCGTGTGCACCCTGAAATCGACGGGGCGCCCATCCAGCCGGATCAGGTCAATGCCTTGCTGAATTAAAAATGCGGACGGGTCATTGTTTTCTTTAAATGATGTCATGAAGGATGCCGCATCTGAATACTCTGCCGTCACCACCGTTTTTTCCTCATTCGTGTGTTTGACAGATAAGCCGGCATCTGTTTTTTCCACCTTGTAAATCCCCGTGCCGAGTGCGCCGTCTGCAGGTTTGATATAGACGGTGTCAAACGTGCTGCATAACGTTTCTAACGCTTCTGCATTCGGGTGCAGGACAGATTTTGGCAGAAGTGAAGCGGTGAGACTGTTTTTTTCCAGAAGCTTATGAATGTCCCATTTATTAAAGAATTGCGGATTAAACCACGGAATCTGATAGTCATTCATCAGCCTTTGTTTTGTCTGCTGTAAAAGCGGAACTTCTTCCGTTTTTCGGCTCGGGAGCCTGTCATATACGACATTCGGAAGCGGGACGGCCGTCCGTTTCCAGCTGTTTTCTTTATAAATCAGCGCTTGGACGGTGCCTTCTTCCCAGTTGATCTGATGGGCCCCGAAAACGAAACAATATCCGTTCGCCTGTTCATGAAGAGAGAGCATCTTGGAAAAGAAGGCTGTACGGTCTCTTAACGGGCGGGACGGCGATGATGTGAACCCGGCTGTGAAAACGCCGATCAGCGGTCCGATGTGCACCGTCTGGCCGTGTATGAGAAAGTCAGCCCGGCTTTTATGCGGTATCAACAGCTCCTCAAACAAATCTTCAGAAAGGAGCGCGCTTTTTTCAAGTGATTGAGAAAAGGCTACACGGCATTTGACAACCTTGGTCCCGAAGGCAGCGGATAAAAGCCCTTCCCGTTTCATGGAGGAGGGGAGAAACAGCGTATTTTTGCTTTTTTTATCGATGCCGACAATCATCCCTTTATGATTCACGCGGTAATACTCCTTTCCGGCTTTCCTGTGACTGAAGTTCGCGGAAGCGTCTCAGCGGACTCGTATACAAATCCTCTTTCGCCTCCGGAGCCACGCTTAAAATAGCTTTCCGTCCCGGCTTTGAGTTGACATCCAAAAGCCAGATGCGTCCGTCTTTGGCATAACAAATATCGAGCCCCAGCTCAAACAGCGGCCCGAACCGTTCATCAAGGAAATAAGGGACGGATTGGGTGATCGAAAAGACATCATCCAATAAAACGGCCTGCTGCTTTCTCGGAATTTCCTCAAACCATGTGTCAAACTTAATCGGTTCGGATCCTCCGGGTAAATGAGATAAAAGACCGTTCTGATAACCCCTTCTGACCGCTTTTCCGACCGTTTCCCAAACGCCTGACTCAGTTTTGCGCATGAAAATGCGGATGTCGCACGGATGCCGCTCTTTATCCTGGATATTTAAGTAGGATTGAAGCAAATAGCGGTGCTGCAGCACTTTTTTGCACCAAGACTTAAAAGACACGTGATTGGAAAATGATTTTGTTTGTTTGTTTTTTCCGATATAGTAAGTGGCCGTAATTGATTTTTTGCCTGTTTCAAGCAGGATGATGCCTCTGCCTCCCGCGCCGAAAGCGGGCTTAAGTATACATGCTTTTTCCTTGGCTAAGTATGATTGCACCTGTTCATAGCGGCTGACTTCGGCCGTTTCAGGAATATAGGGACTGATCAGATGATGCTTTTGGAGCGCATCCGTGACCGTCCATTTATCAGGAAGCCCCCGGCCGATAAATTCCGTTTTCCGATATTTTTTCAGCCATTCGACGATCGGTTTGGCTTTTTGCGCTTCAGCGGATTTTCCGTAAAAACAGCGGTCGTAAATATATTCGGGAATATCGATTTCCGTTTCGTTCCACTTTCCGCTTTGCGGGTGATAGACGAGCGCTTTCACGCGCAAAGAATCCGGAAAAATATCAAACGGTGTAAAGCGGGCTAAGCGCACATTATATTGAGGCGCTCTTTCAGCCAATTCCCCGGCGTAATCTTCTTCGTGCCGGCGGGATACAGACATAAAACCGAGTGTTGTCATATTATTACTCCCCCTTTATTCAAAAAGCCGCTGATGGAACGGCCCTTCCATCCAATAAATATGCTAAGCGCATCATAAAAGATGATCTACTGTAAAGAGTACGAAACAGCATCTTGCCTTATTCCTCACAAACAACAATTCAGGTTCTTCATTTGCCCGCATGCCCGCCAGCCTCTATAATACGAATAGATATATCATCAAGAAAATAGAACATAAGATGGAGGCAGAAGAAAAGGAATGGGCATAGCAGGAACGTTTCTATTTATGATTGTGATCGGAGCCGCGATCGGCGCGGTGACGAATCATCTTGCCATTCAGATGTTATTTCGTCCGTACCGGCCGTATTACCTGTTCGGAAAACGGGTTCCGTTTACGCCGGGGCTGATCCCGAAAAGGCGGGATGAATTGGCAAAACAAATGGGGCTCATGGTGACGAACCACCTTTTAACCCCGGAAGGAATAAAAAAGCGGCTTTTATCAGATACCGTTAAAAACCAGGCGCTTCTTTTCGCCGAACAATTCACGCAAAAAATGGCCGCTTCCGAGATGACGGTGCACGAAGCTTTGGCCGCCGCGGGCATCCGGAATCCGCAGGAAAAGACGGATGCCTGGATTGACCGTTTTACCGATGAAAAGCTTTCGGAACTGTACCGGAAATATGAGCACCGCGCCATAAAAGACTGGCTTCCTGATGAGCTTCAGGAAAAGCTGGATGAAAAAGTCCCGATGGCCGCAGATTATATTCTGAAGCGGAGCATTGATTATTTTGAGAGCGAAGAAGGGAAAGACAGGCTCGGAAATATGATTGACGACTTTTTGAATTCCCGGGGGATGCTCGGCAGCATGGTGCAGATGTTCCTCGGCAATTCAAGCTTGGCAGACCGTGTGCTGCCTGAGCTGTTAAAGTTTTTGCGCAATGAGGAAACGAAAAAGCTTCTGGCTGATCTGCTTTCTCAAGAATGGGGCAAGCTCAAATCTTATACACTTTATGAGGCCGATGAAAAGTGGAATGCGAAAGATCTGCTGTTCAGCATGAAAAAGCGGGCTTTGGCCGCACTTCAAACCGCGCCCTTTTTCGAATGCCGGCTCGGTGACATCATCTCCCGTTATGAAGGGGAGATTACGGGAACGTACGCGCCGAAGCTGCTTGATGCGGCACTCGGCAGTATTGCCGCTCATTTGGAGAATGTGCTGAAACGGCTGCGTCTTGAGGAAGTGGTCAAAGAGCAGGTTGATCAGTTTCCCGTTGAACGGCTGGAGGAAATGGTGCTGTCGATTTCCAAGAGAGAATTTAAGATGATAACGTATTTAGGCGGTCTGCTCGGCGGGATAATCGGAGCAATTCAGGCTTTGTTTGTCATTCTTTTCTAAGGAAAACATACGCCGATGATGAAAGTCGCTCCGCAGTCTGTTATAGTGGAGTGGTATGTCCGAAAGGAAGAAAGGAGCGGTTACTATGGCAGTTCATTTTTATGATGCAGCATATGATCTTGAAAAAGCTTTGCGAAACAGTGATGAATACAGCCGTCTGAGAGGGCTTTATGATCAAGTAAACGCAGATGAATCCGCAAAACGCATGTTTGATAACTTCCGCAATGTACAGCTGCAGCTGCAGCAGAAACAGATGTCAGGTGAAGAAATCACTCAGGAAGAGGTAGAGCAGGCACAAAAAACGGTTGCTCTCGTACAGCAGCATGAATTGATTTCACAGCTGATGGAAGCGGAACAGCGCATGAGCATGCTGATCGGCGAGTTAAACAAAATCATTATGAAACCTCTTGAAGAGCTTTACGGCAGCCCGCAATAAGCTCCACACCCCTCCATCTATGAAATGGAGGGGTTTTTTTATTCAACAGAAAAATCAAGCGAACCTTTTACCGTACCGTTAATGATGACAGACAGAGTGTGAATTCCCCGATAATGCTTGCGGGTGGTTAAATCTTTAAGGGAATGATGTTTGCTGAAGGTTTTTACGTCTCCGTTATCCATGGCGGACTCCGACATCTTAAACACCTTGCGGCTGCGGTGCCCCCTTTTCTTTACAAAATCAATCGCGTATTCAACCCTGACTTTTTGCCGGGCGGATGAGCGGATCTGAAAAGAAAAATGTATGCTTGTTCCGATGGCGGCCGTTTCCGAATTCAGTGTGAAACGTTCCAATGAAATCCGGGAGGCGTCTTCAAACCCGAAAACCGCAAGCGCCTGTTTGTCTCCTCTTTTTAACAGTGTCCTGCAGGCGTGCTTCAAAATCCAGTCCGTGTGCGGACAGCTTCCGAACCGCTCGGCTGCGATCTGTGCCAGAAGATCCGGATGTGTTTTGGAGATGTCATTCAGGTTATTCGCCACGCTTTTTCTGACATATAACGAGTCATCCTGCATCAAGCGGTCCAGAACAGGGAGAATCGGAGAAGGATCTTCAAGAAGAGCCGGAATGGAGATTCCCCATGGCAGGCGCGGTCTTGAGCCTTCGCTGGCAAGCCTTCTGACATGTTCGTCCGGATGCTCCGTCCAGGAAAGGAACTCTTTGAACATCTGCTCCCGGTCAAGCCTGATATACGGGCGGACCGCAAATTCGGAAGTGGAAAAACGAGTGAAATACTGAAGCGCCTTCATTGATTCGTCCCAGTGATCCGTTCCGTACTGTTGGACATAATCGGGAAAAATAATCCCTGCGAGCCCTGAGAAGTGGGGAGCTGTCTCATATAAGACGTCAAGTGCCCGTATGTAATCCTTCGGCAGTGTTTCATATAAAGAGTCTGTGATCCGGCGCATCCGCTGTTTTAACGTCAGTCCGGGCCAATCTTCCTGAAACGTCAGCGCCCGGCACTTGTCCCGCTCAAAAGCCGGATACGCCGATTTGATTCTGTTCAGAAGTGCTTCTGCAAATTCTTCGTTATAAATATCTTTTAATAGAGACATGACAGTCACCGCTTTTTTTCTTTTATTATATGAGAATGTATGTTCCCTTACAACTTTATCATACATTCAGCATAGATATTTCCTCTGATTTTTTTAGTTAAAAAAACCCTTGTTTTTTAACAATATAATTGAGATAATAACTCTGAAAGCGCCTACACTTACAGATGATCTAAGGATACGGTCGCCTATACTGCCTGGTATGTTAAGGGGTAGCAACAGAGAGTAAGTGAAACGAGCGCATCAACGGTCAAATAAGGGGTTCCTGATATATTTCGTAATAGAAATACACATTGGGGAGAAGGCAGCAAATCGATCGTATCCCAACAAAACGACAGTTCAAAGTCTGCTTGAGGCAGGCTTTTTTGCTGCGGAGAAAAGGTTGTTCTAAACAAAGAGACAGGGTCATATCCTAATGACAAGTACAGTCATCAAGGAGGGGGACTTCTCTGTGTCAAAACAAATGCTGGCGTTAAATATAGACGGAGCGCTTCTTCGCTCCAACGGCAAACTTCATCAGACGACAAAGGATGCCATCGAATACGTCAAGAAAAAAGGAATTTACGTCACACTGGTCACAAACCGCCATTTTCGCTCTGCTCAAAAAGTGGCGAAAATATTAAAGCTGAATGCGAAATTGATTACCCACAGCGGCGCATACATTTCTGAAAAAATAGATGAGCCGTTTTTTGAAAAGAAAATATCAGAAGATCACACGTTTAATATTGTTCAGGTGCTGGAAAGCTATCCATGCAATATCCGGCTTCTTCACGAAAAATATTCGATCGGAAACAAGAAGAAAGTGAACTCCAATCTGGTCGGGAAAACGATGATTCATCCGTCTGACCCGATTTTTTATCCGGTGCAGTTTGTCGAATCATTAAGTGACCTGCTCCTTGATGAGCCGGTTTCAGCGCCCGTCATTGAAGTGCATGCCGAAGATGGCCTGCAGGCTGATATAACGGATACGATAATGAAAGCATTCCCGGCCGTCGATGTGATCCGCGTCAACGGAGAAAAACTGAACATCGTGCCTAAAGGGGTTTCAAAAGAAAGCGGACTTTCGATGGTCGCCGCTGAACTCGGGCTTTCAATGGAAGAGGTTGTGGCTATCGGCCATCAGGAAGATGATCTGCCGATGATCGAGCTGGCCGGTCTCGGCGTCGCGATGGGGAATGCCTCAAATGAATTAAAAAGAAAAGCGGACTGGGTGACAAGGTCAAATGATGAACAGGGAGTCGCCTATATGATTAAGGAATATTTCCGCATGCAGCACCGCAAAGGCTTTCTCGATAAGTTCCATATGAAACGGCCGTAATCAAGAGCCGCAGACGCGAAACGCCGGTCTGCGGCTTTTTCGCGGATTGATTTTAGCCTGTTCTTTCTGTACACTAAAGAAAGTTTTGAATCTGAAAAATAAGGTGATCACATTGCAAATAAAAATAGACGGCATCACGGATGACAGGCTGCATCGTCCGCTGCAAAACATCGCGAATTTATTTTTTGAAGAGTGTGTTCTTGCGTACGGCGAAACGGAGGAACCCTCTGATCTCGTCATCTCACTTGCCATTTCTCAAGATGCAGACAGCGTGTCGGTATCCGGAGAAATCAAAGGAACCGGCGAAAAGGAACATCATACGAAACCGCTTCTTGCCGGATGGAGCGAAAAAGAAGTATTTAAACAGGTGAAAAATACGCTGTCATATGTCTACTTAAATCTTCTTCAATCGCATACGGGCATGACACAAAAATGGGGAATCTTAACCGGCATCAGGCCTACTAAACTTCTTCATAAAAAGCTGCAGAGCGGCCTGACAAAAGAAGAGGCGCACGCCGATCTGAAAAAAGATTATCTGATCCATGATGAAAAAATCAATCTGATGCAGGAGATTGTCGACCGTCAGCTCGCTGCGGTTCCCGATCTGTACCGGGTCAAAGATGAAGTCAGCATATATATCGGCATCCCGTTCTGCCCGACAAAATGCGCCTACTGCACGTTTCCGGCTTATGCCATTCAAGGACAGGCGGGAAGAGTCGGCTCCTTTTTATGGGGGCTTCACTATGAAATGCAGAAAATCGGAGAATGGCTGAAGCGGCATGATATCAAAGTGACGACCATTTATTTCGGCGGCGGCACGCCGACAAGCATTACCGCTGAGGAAATGGATCTTTTATATGAAGAAATGGTCCGCTCTTTCCCGGATGTCGCGAATATCAGGGAGATTACCGTTGAAGCGGGCCGTCCCGACACGATTACGGAGGAAAAGCTTGCCGTTTTAAATAAGTATAAGATTGACAGAATCAGCATCAACCCGCAATCTTATGAAAACGAAACGCTTAAGGCCATCGGCAGACACCATACAGTTGAAGAAACCATCGAAAAATACCATCTTTCCCGCAAACACGGCATGAACAACATCAACATGGACCTGATCATCGGCCTGCCGGGAGAAGGGACGGCTGAGTTCAGGCACAGTCTTGAGGAAACGGAAAAGCTGATGCCTGAATCTTTGACCGTTCATACGCTTTCTTTTAAACGGGCGTCAGAAATGACGAGAAACAAGCATAAGTATAAAGTTGCCGACAGACAGGAAGTGTCCCGCATGATGGATGACGCCGTCCGCTGGACAAAAGAGCACGGCTATACGCCGTACTACTTGTACCGGCAGAAAAACATTCTCGGAAACCTTGAAAATGTCGGCTACTCCTTCCCTGGTCAGGAAAGCATCTACAACATTATGATTATGGAAGAAGTGCAGACGATTATCGGTATCGGCTGCGGCGCGGCAAGCAAATTCATTCATCCGGAAACCGGAAAAATCACGCACTTCGCCAATCCGAAAGATCCGAAATCATATAATGACCGATTCGAGCATTATACAGAAGAGAAAATCAAATACTTAGATGAGATGTTCGTCAAATCCGCATTATAATATCAAAAACGGCACGGAATCAGCGTGCCGTTTTTTTATGTTTAACCGTCTGTAAAAACGGGAAAAGACCATCAGACTGTTATTCGTAAGAGGTGCATAATATGTATGATGTTATAGGAGCGGGAATCGGGCCGTTTAATTTAGGGCTTGCCGCATTGTTAGAGGATATACCCGGAACAGATGCTCTTTTTTTCGATAAAAAGAAAGAATTTGCGTGGCATCCCGGTCTATTAATTAAAGGGACCGATTTACAGGTGGCGTTTCTGGCGGACTTGGTCACGCTCGCCGATCCGAAAAGCCGCTACACGTTTTTAAACTTTCTCCATGAACATGACCGGCTGTACCGGTTTTATACGTTTAATGAATTTGATATTCCGAGACGGGAATTTAACGACTATTTGAGCTGGGCGGCTTCAGAAATCAAATCATGCCGTTTCGGCTCAGAGGTAATCGATGTGAAAAATGCCGGCGGACATTATGACGTCAGCGTCAAGAACATTGAGGACGGAAGCATCAGTGTCTATCAAACGAGGCATTTCGTCATGGGGACGGGGTCTGAACCGCTTATTCCCGCAGAGATTGCTGCCGAAGCGCGTCAGGACACGATGGTCAGCACGGAATATTTGTTTCGGAAAGACGAGCTCGCCGGCGCCGAATCAATTACAGTGGTCGGCTCCGGACAGAGCGCCGCGGAGATCTTTTCTGACTTATTGCACGATGAACAATACCGCCGCAGCCGGCTGCAATGGGTGACACGCTCCGCCGGATTCCGAGAATTGGAAACCGCCAAGCTCGGGCAGGAAATGTTTACACCTGATTATGTGGAATATTTTAACCGCCTGCCTTTTAAAGAACGGCTGAAAACGCTCCCTGAGCTGGACGGACTGCGCCACGGCATTGATTCTGACACACTTGCCGCCATTTACGATGCCCTGTATCACAGATCGATCAGCGGAGGTTCGCCTGACGTGTATATTCAGCCGATGGCGGAGCTTGAAAAAATTGAAAAGCAAAACGGGCGCTGCGTACTGAGCTTTCATCAATGGCAGATGGATGAAACCTTTACGGCCGATTCAGAAAAAGTGATATTGGCGACCGGTTTTAAACCTCATATTCCGGAATGGTTTACGGCAATTGCCCCCGATATCGAATGGGAGGATGAGAAACGCTTTAAAGTGACGGCCGATTCCCGTCTTGTCTTTAAGGACGACAGGCGGCATCATTTTTTCACATTAACGAATCTTGATCATGCTCACGGAACGGGCGCTACGAATTTGAAGCTCTCTGTTTACAGAAACCAAAAAATCATCAATACCATTCTGGGAAAAGAGCATTTCTCCATTGATAAAAAAACGGCTTTTCAGCAATTTCTTCCCGCTCAAAAAAACTGACCCCTTATAAAGAGGTCAGCTTTTTTTATGATTTCTGCGGCTTCTTTTCAGGCGTCTTCCATTTGAACACGCTGTTCAACAGGAGATATATCCGCTTCGATTCTTTCGTGAGCAAAGGGCCGAAGATGGCCAGTATCAAAACATATAAGGCGGCGAAAGGTTTAAGTGAAGCGGACAGGCCGCCGGCGATGCCGAGATTTGCGACGATAATGGAGAATTCGCCGCGTGACACAATGGTCAGCCCGATATTAGACGATGCTTTATGAGAAAGCTCCGCCCGGCGCCCGGCGATCATGCCGGCGATAAAGTTTCCGGCAATCGTCAGCAGAACGGCGCCAAGGGCAAGCCATACCGCATCTCCGAGTGAAAACGGATCAATGCTGAGACCGAAGCTGAAGAAAAACATGGCCCCGAAAAAGTCACGGAACGGCACGACAAGATGCTCAATCCTGTCAGAATGGGCCGTCTCCGAAAATACGAGTCCGAGCAAGAGCGCGCCGATCGCTTCAGCGACATGAATCGTTTCGGAAAAGCCGGCAATGAAAAAGAGCGCGGCGAAAATGACGATGACAAATACCTCGTTTGAACGGATATCAAGCAGCTTGTTCAGCAGAGGCGGCAATTTTCGAGCGGCAATGAAAAACAGCAGCATATATCCGAAAGCGATCACGATTGACATCAGCGCGCCTCCGACAGACGTCGCGTCTCCCAGAACAAGCCCGGAAACGACCGATAAGTAAACCGCCAGAAAGATATCCTCAAACATAATGATGCCGAGAATCAGCTCCGTTTCCGGATTGGCCGTGCGCTTTAAGTCAACAAGCACCTTTGCGACAATGGCGCTTGATGATATCGTGATGACGCCCGCCAATACAAGCACTTCCAAAAAGGAAAAGCCTGTGATAAAGCCGTATATCAGCCCTAAACTGAAATTAATCAGAATATAAATCGTTCCGCCGGCGGCGATTGAACGTCCGGATTTGACTAATTTTCCGACCGAGAATTCAAGTCCGAGGTAAAAGAGGAGGAACAGGACGCCCATCCGTCCGAAAAATTCAATCACTTCCCGGCTTTCGATAAACGTCAGGTCAATGATGCCCGCTTGGGGCGCGTGCGGCCCGACAAGCATTCCTAAAATGATCAGGAAGGGGATGATCGAGAATTTAATTTTATTGGCGATGACACTCGCAATGGCTACAAGAACTAACGCCGTACCGACTTCAAATACGAGATGGTCCATAAACAGATCACACTCCGTCTCTGGAGAGGAAGTCTTGGATCAGCTTTTTCAGATGCTTTCTTTCACCTGAGAGGACGAGTGTATCGTTTGCTTCAAGTAGCGAATCAGCGCCCGGGTTTAAAAGCTTTTTCTGGTTATGCTTAATGATGGCGATGACCGTCACGTCATAGTTCTGCCGCACATCCAGTTCGCCGAGCGTCCGCCCTGCCGCTTTTGCCCCTTTTTCAACTTTAAACCATTCGATAATCAGATCGTTGAACGCCATTTCAATCGATTCAAGCGCCTGCGGTTTGTACACCATCCCGCCGATAATCGCGGCAATCTGTCTTGCTTCCGCATCATCAAGTGAAATGCTTGCCAGAAGCTCATCAGGGTCGCGGTCATCAAATCTGTAAATTTCCCGCCTGCCGTCATCATGAATGATAATCGTCATTTTTTCATGATTTCTCGTTTCGATTTCGAATTTTTTCCCGATACCGGGCAGATCGTTTTCTTTAATATTCATAAAAAATCCCTCCGGAATATACTGTTTTTACATCGTAAATACAGATTGGCAATGAGAAATGGTCTGATGCCGGAGGTAATTTGACTGGTATTGTATCGGAATGGCGCATGTCCTTTCCATTGTGGAATCAATGAATTGATCAAGAGGTTTGACAGATAACAGGGAGATCATCCGGGATAACGCACCGTATCCTTTTGACAGGCCTTGCGGAGCGGTTTTGGTTTGAACCGGCGTCTTTGCCGAATCCGTTTCCTGCGGGTAAACCGAAATTTGTACATGGCTGTCTGTTTCTGTCACCAATTGGGAAGGAAGAGCGACATCCGAAGGGGGGAACAGCACCATAAAAAAGCTCAGTAACAAGCTGAGTATCACATATTTCATTATCGGCGTTTTTCCCCCCTTTTGTTTTGTATATCAATTTCACTATATAAAAATGTATGTTCAGTTTCAAATGATATGCATTTTTCGGTATCTATTGACCTTGAAAAATAAAGGGATTTCGCTTCGGCGGAAGGAATATATCATTTGAACAAAATATGTAAGCGGATTCAAGGAGGATGTAAACATGCAGTATATTCGCTATGAAGAAAAGGGAAAGATTGCGGAGATTGTGCTGAACCGGCCTGACAGTTACAACGCGCTGAATGAACAAATGCTCCGGGAATTGGAAAACGCATGCGTGATGGCAGCCGACAGCGAAGCGCTTATCGTGCTTTTACGGGGGGAAGGCCGGGGATTTTCCGCGGGCGGTGATATTCAGATGATGACATCGGATCATGATTCGGGAGAATATGAACGGCTCATGAAAATGATCGAATCCATTACGCTGACGCTCTATGATATGAAAAAAATTGTGATTGCCGCCATCCACGGAGCCGCGGCGGGGCTCGGGCTGAGTTTCGCGCTGTGCGCCGATGTGGTGCTCGCCGAAGAAAACGCCCGCCTCGCGATGAATTTCATCGGCATCGGATTGGTCCCCGATGGAGGAGGCCATTATTTATTAATGAGACGCGTCGGTGAGATCGAAGCGAAAAAACTGATTTGGAGCGGTGAAAAATTGCCTGCTGAAAAAGCGGTGCGGCTCAAGCTTGCCGACGGGCTGTTCAGCGGCGGCCCTGCGGAGGGGGCACAACCGTATATCGACCGATTGCTGCATGCGCCGCTGTCAGCGATGATTGAAACGAAGGCTATTTATCAGAGCCTCCATATCAGCCGGTTAAAAGATGTTTTGTCTCTTGAACGAAAGGCCCAGGAAAATATGAGAAAAACGGATGATCATAAAGAGGGCATCCGCGCCTTTTTAGAAAAACGGACGCCGCAATTTAACCGGTAAAATACAGAAGCCGGAAAGCTTCTGTTATCTGTGGAATAAAATCAGCTTTCCGGCTTCATTTACCAAGCGGTGAGTACTGTTCTCAAGCTTTTTTTCCTTTAACAAAGCCTCTCCGGCGGCCTTCGCCTCCGCCTCATTATCTGCTTCGATCCGTTCATCCAGCAGCGTTTCTCCCGACGCATGGAATGCGGTCAATACATATTGTCCCATCATGTCACCCCCTTTATAGAATGATATTCTGATAAAGAATTTAAAATCCTCCATTAATTTTTACCCATTATTAGTATATAATGGGTCAAGGAAGGAGTTGGATTCGTGCTTACAATTGAAAACGTAACGAAAACATTCGGCAGCTTTACCGCTGTTGACAATTTGAACCTGCAAATACCTGAAAGGGAAATGTTCGGGCTGCTCGGCGCAAACGGCGCGGGAAAAACGACGACCTTTCGGATGATTTTAGGTCTTTTAAGCCTGACTGACGGGCATATCACCTGGAAAGGGCAGCCGGTCAATTATTCCATCAGTGAAAAAATCGGCTATCTCCCGGAAGAGCGGGGGCTGTATCCGAAAGTGAAGGTGAGTGACCAGCTTGTCTATCTGGCGAGATTAAAAGGAATGGGCAAAAAAGAGGCGGAAAAAGAGCTCATGACATGGCTCGAGCGGTTCGGCATTACAGATTACAAGAATAAGAAAGTCGAAGAGCTGTCGAAAGGAAACCAGCAGAAAATCCAGTTCATTTCGGCCGTCCTGCATAAGCCTGAACTGCTGATTCTCGATGAACCTTTCAGCGGTCTTGATCCGGTGAATGTCGAGCTGCTGAAAGAAGCGGTTATTTCTTTGAAAAACAGCGGCGTTTCCATCGTTTTTTCAAGCCACCGAATGGAGCATGTGGAAGAACTTTGCGAGAATTTGTGCATTCTCCAGAAGGGAAAACCCGTCGTTCAAGGCAATCTGAAAGACATTAAGCGGTCTTTCGGCAAAAAAAATGTCACCGTTCATTCAGATGATGACCTCAGCTTTTTAAAAACGCATGAAGGCGTCGTGAAATGGAAGGAAACAAATGACGGAATCAGACTGCAGGTCGCGAATGAACCGGTTTCTCAGGATATTTTCCGGGCGCTGCAAGGGAAAGGTTTTATACGGAAGTTCGAATTGGAAGAGCCGTCACTGCATGATATTTTTATAGAAAAGGTGGGGGCCGTATATGAATAAATTTTGGATTATGCTGTTTCATACATATAAAAACAAAATCGCGACAAAGTCATTCATTATTTCGACCGCCATTACCGTTTTATTAGTATTAGCGGTGACCAATCTGCAATCGATTATATCCGTGTTTCAATCGGATGACGGCAAGCAGCAAATCGCGGTGATTGATGAAACGGGCGGGCTGTACCCGGCGTTTGCAAAACAGCTTAAAGCGGCGGATACAGACAATGATCTGCAGGCAATGGAGACGAAGGAGTCCGAAAAAGATGCCGTAAAGCGTGTCAAAGACGGTGAATGGGACGGACTGTTTATCATCAGACAAGATCAAAAAGGAACGATAACAGGAGCATACAAAGCGCTGACCATTTCTGATGAATCAGCGTATAAACTGCTCAAGCAGGCTTTAACCCAGACAAAAACCGCTGTCGAAACCGCCAAGCTCGGCATTTCGGCAGAAAAAGTCAGCAGCCTCTACACTCCGCCGGAAGTCAGCAAAGACGCGCTGGAAAAAGGGGCGAAATCTGAGGAAGAGCTCGGTCAGGTAATGGGGCTTGTCTACATCATGCTGTTTGTCATCTACTTCTCAGTTATCATGTACGCAAGCATGATTGCGATGGAAGTGGCGACGGAAAAATCGTCCCGCGTCATGGAAATTTTAATTTCAAGCATGCCGCCGATTCAGCAGATGTTTGCCAAACTGTTCGGTATCGCGCTCGTGGGGATCACACAGTTTGCGGTGCTGATTGCGGCTGGTTATCTCTCACTGAAGCTGAACCCTCAAAATGATGCGTCGTCGCCGATCAGTGCATTTCTCAATTTTAAGGATGTTCCCGTCTCGACGATAGTTTATGCCGTCATTTTCTATTTGCTCGGCTATTTTCTTTACGCGACGCTGGCCGCGTTTCTCGGCAGTGTTGTCAGCCGGATAGAGGACGTACAGCAGACGATTCAGCCGATGGTTTTTTTAGTCGTGGCAGGTTTTATGATCGCCATGTTCGGCATCGGCAATCCTGACGCCGGTTTTATTACCGTTACATCTTACATTCCGTTTTTCACGCCGATGATTATGTTTTTACGCGTCGGGATGCTCGATATCCCGTTTTGGCAGGCTGCGGCCGGAATCGCCCTGACAATGCTCACTATCGTGATCTTTGCGGCGGTCGGCGCGAAAATTTACAAAGGCGGCGTTTTGATTTACGGAAACGCCAGCGGATTCAAAGCGATCAAACAAGCGCTGCGCATCTCCAAAAAATAAGTGAAACAGCCCGGAACAGCCGGGCTGTTTTTTTATTTTACAGAACGTGCATTCGTATAAAAACGGTGCTAAAATAAGGGTAATTCAATTTGCAGAAAGGGGAGGGCGAGATGGCTGATCTGACGTTTATTCATGCCGCTGACCTGCATCTGGACAGCCCGTTTTACGGCATTTCGAATCTGCCTGAACCGGTATATGCGCGTATTAAAGAAAGCACATTTCACAGCGTCCGCCGACTGACGGACGGGGCACTCCGGGAGCAGGCAGATTTCGTGCTGCTTTCGGGGGATCTGTTTGACGAAGCCAACAGAAGTTTAAAAGCCCAGCTGTTTTTGAGAAAACAGTTTACGAGATTACAGGAAGCGGATATCCAAGTGTTCGTCATATTCGGCAACCATGATCATTTGGGCGGTAAGTGGTCGCCGATTGAATGGCCGGAAAATGTACATATCTTCACCTCGGATACACCGGAGGAAAAATCTTTCTTTAAAAACGGAGAGCTTGCGGCAAGCATATACGGATGCAGCTATCAGGAAAGAAGCGTAACGGTCAATCAGGCGGCCCGTTACCGGAAAATGACCGGCGCGCCTTATCATATCGGCATGCTCCACGGCATGTTATCAGGAGCGGAAGGGCATGACCCGTACTGCCCGTTTACGAAAGAAGACCTTGAAAAAAGCGGCATGGATTACTGGGCGCTCGGACACATTCATAAACGGCAGGTTCTGTCCGCCCAGCATCCCGCCGCCATTTACCCGGGGAATATTCAAGCCCGGCATTTAAAAGAAACCGGGCCTAAGGGATATTATCTCGTCCGGGCGGCAAACGGTGAGATGTCTTGGGAATTCAAAGAAGCGCATGATGTGTTATGGGAGGAAATTGATCTGGATATCTCCGGAGCTGAACATATGACTTCACTTCTGAAAGCCGCATCGGATACATTCTCCGGCTTGCGCGCGGCGGGCCGCCCGGCATGTGTCAGGCTGGTGCTTCGCGGCGCGGCGCCCCGCTTTTGGATGGAGGCGCCCGCAGGCATCGCGGAGGAGCTTCTTTCCGCTTTACAGGAGGAAGAGGCAGAAGAGGAATGTTTCGTCTGGCCGCTTGCGCTTGAGGATCGGACGGATGAAACAGACACCGTGCCGCCCGATCCGTTTTTTAAAGGGCTCCTTCAGGACATAGAACAATGCGCGGACATGAGCGGTGTGTTTGAAGCCCTTGAGCGTCATCCCGTATACCGGCGTCAGATGGCTTCATTTACAGATGAAGAGATACTGGATATTAAGCGGCAGGCTCAAGCCGTTTTAAGACGCCAGATGAAGGAGCTTCAGCGATGAAAATAACGGCGATGCATATTTACCAATACGGAAAATTTTCCGACCGAAGTTTTCAACTGTCAGATTCTCCCGTGCAAGTGATCTACGGGTTAAATGAAGCGGGCAAAACGACATTGATGTCCTTTATCAAAAGCGTGCTGTTCGGTTTTCCGAAATCAAAAAAATACGAACCGAAAAACGGCGGGGTTTACGGAGGCGCTGTGGAATTGAAGCATGGCGATCACGGCGCTGTCAAAATCGAACGGACAAAAGGCGCTGCCGAAAAAGTCAGAGTGTATACGGCTTCAGGCGAAATCAAGGACGGAGAATGGCTCAAACAGCTTCTCTCCGATACAGACCGGGCGCTGTACGAAGCGATCTATTCGTTCGATGTATTCGGACTGCAGGAGATTCAAGCTTTTAACCGGGACAAAATCGGCGAGTTTCTCCTGTATTCGAGCTTATTCGGGTCGGAAGCGGCGGCAAAGCTTGACGGGCGACTGGCAAAAGAACTTGACAGGATGTATAAGCCGAACGGGCGGAACCCCCGCTTAAATCAGGAATTGGATACATTAAAGCGGCTCAGCGCCCAGCTGAAACAGGCGGAAGCTGCGGAAGCGGGCTATCACAGCCTTCTGGAAGAGAAAAAAAGCGCCGGCGGCCGTTTGCAGGATGCCGAAGTACGATTGAAAGACATAACTGAAGAAATCAAAACAGTAAAATCGGCGATAGAAGCAAAGCCGCTCGCAGACAAAAAAACAGCCTTGGAAAGCGAACTTTCTTCTTATCCGGAAGCATTGAAGCAATTCCCGAAGAACGGAATGCATCAGCTTGAAAAATACGAATCGCATCTCCATCCGAAAGCGGCCCGTCTTGAGGGGCTTCGGGCAAAAGCGGCTGAACTCAGGCGGCAGGCTGATCTGCTCGCTCCAAATGAGGACTTGCTGCAAAAAGAGCGGCAGCTGCAGGAGCTTTCCGGCGAGCAGCATATGTACGAATCGCGCGGCGAACAGCTTGCCGCCATCCAATCACAGATCCGGCAGACATCTGCCCGCGTTTCGTCAGGATTGCAGCAGCTCGGAAGACATGAGGAGGACGGCATTCTTTCACTGAACACCGATTATGAATATGAATGGCGACTGCAGGAAGCCGTGCAGAGCGCCGGACAGGCAAGAGAAAGAAAGACACAGCTTGATGCGATTTTCGAACAAGCGCGGCTGGAGCTGGAAGAAGCCGAACGAAAACATGCCGTGACGGCGGAAAACATTTTGGACCCCGCTGTCAGGAAAGAAAAAGAAGCCGCTTTACAATCATATAAGCAAACGGCTGATACAGAAGGAAACGAATGGCAGGAACATGTACAGCATCTGGAAAAACAGCGCGCCAAACAAAAAAAGCTCTTTCTCGGTGCGGGCATTCTGTTCATTGCGATTTTCGCTATGTTAAAGGAATGGCTGCCCGCCGCCCTTTTTACCGGCGCTCTGCTGCTGTATATGCTGTCCGGCATGCAAAAACCGCTGCCGTCAGAAAGAGGAGGGCCCGGACACAAGAAAAAGAAGCCGGCGATCTCTAAAGAAGCGGCTGATCTTCTGCAGGAAGAGCTTTGGCGTGACGGCCGGCACCGGCAGCAGCTGATTGCGGATCAAGCCGTGCTTGAACAGAAAGAAGCGGCATATGAAAGAGTCATCCGCCAATATGAAGAATGGGAGGCCGAAATGGCGCCGTCTGAAAAACAGGCGGAACTTTTTATGAAGGAACTGGGGTTTTCAGGAAGTCCTTCCCATCTTCTTGACGCATATCATGTGATGAAAGATGTCAAAAAAGAAATCCTTAACAAGCATGAGCTGACCATTGAAGCGGGCAGGCTGCAAAAGCTGCAAAGAGCATTTGAGGACCGGGTCAAAAAGCTGAGTCCTTCAGACGGAAGGGAGCTGTCCGTAAAAGAAAGACTGCACGTTTTGCTGGCGCAGGCGGAACGGGCCCGTGAGGAAGCAAAACGAAAACAGGCGCTCGAAACGGATCTGCTGCATGCACAAGAGCAAATGCGTGAATTAAATGAAGAAGTTCATTACTACGAACAGCAGGTCAAACAGCTTTTCATGGCGGCAGGCGCAAAAAACCGCGAACACTTTTGTGAACTCGCCAGGCTGACTGAAAGCCGCCGGGAAACAGAGCGGCAGCTGCGCGAAATCAAAACGCACTTGTCCGGCATAGGCGGAAAACAGCTGGAGCCGTACATGAGCCGCACAGTGTCCGAACTTGAACATACAGTCGTTCAGAAGGAAACAGAGAAAAAAACGCTTGAGGAAAAAAGCGCCCAGCTCCGTGAGCAAACCGCTTTATTAACGGTGAAGCAAGAGCAGCTGGAGTCCTCGGGGCTTGTATCCGATTTAAAACAGCAGACAGAAATGCAGAAGGAGCGCGTGAAAAAAACCGCTAAAGAGTGGGCCGCATTACAGACGGTCAGACACATTATCAGGGAAAAAATGGAGCGGCATAAAAAAGTGACGCTTCCCCGTCTGTTAGAAACCGCCGGTGCATTATACGGACCGCTTACGGACGGACGCTATCACAAATTGTATTTTTCCGAGGCTGATGATTCCATTATGGTTATGCGGAAAGACGGAACGGTGTTTTCTGCAGGCGAACTGTCACAGGCGGCATGCGAGCAGCTTTATGCGGCGATTCGTTTTGCCCTTGCGTCAGAGAGGGAATCTGCGGTATCACTGCCGTTTTTACTTGATGACAGTTTTGTCCATTTTGACAGGCAGCGGCTGCAGCGGCTGTTTGATGTGCTGAATCAGCTTTCAGAAGGCGGGCGGCAGATACTTTATTTCACCTGCCATGAGCATGTCAGCCGGTCTTTTCACAGCGGACAAGTCATGCGGCTCCTGTCATAAAAGAGTTTATTTTCAAAAAAGAGGTATGTGCTATACTGGTATTATGTAAGATATGGAGGGAGCTTTTAATAGAATGGCAAAAGGTATTATGCTGCACGAGGTCGGCGAGCAGGTCGATCAATACTTTCTGATTAAATCTTCGACTAAGGGAATCGCAAGCAACGGAAAACCATTCCTGACGTTAATGCTGCAGGACCAATCGGGAGATATCGAAGCGAAGCTGTGGGATGCCAAGCCGACTGATGAAACAACATACGCGGCGCAGACGATCGTGAAGGTAATCGGAGATGTCCATCACTATCGCGGGCGAAACCAGCTTAAGCTGAGAAACATCCGGCCGGCCGGCGAGAACGAAAATGTCAGTATTGATGATTTTCTGGAAACGGCGCCGATTCCGAAAAACGAAATGATGGAAACCGTCACTCAATACATTTTTGAAATGAAAAATCCAAACATCCAGCGGATCACAAGACATCTGGTCAAAAAATATGCGGCTGAGTTTATGGATTACCCGGCTGCGGCTAAAAACCACCATGAGTTCGTCTCCGGGCTCGCGTATCATGTAGTGTCCATGCTCAACCTGGCAAAAGCGATTGCCGATCTGTATCCGTCTCTTGACCGGGATTTACTGTATGCCGGAGTCATTCTGCATGATCTCGGCAAAGTAAAAGAGCTTTCAGGCCCCGTCTCCACAACGTACACCGTGGAAGGGAATCTGCTCGGGCACATTTCGATCATGGTGACAGAGCTTTCAAAAGCAGCCGAAGAGCTTCAGATTGACGCTGAAGAAGTGCTGATTCTGAAGCATTTGATTTTAAGCCATCACGGAAAAGCGGAATGGGGAAGCCCGAAACCGCCGATGGTGAAAGAAGCGGAAATTCTGCACTACATTGACAATCTGGATGCAAAAATGATCATGATGGACAGAGCGCTGGAACGGGTGAAGCCGGGCGAATACACAGAGCGTGTATTTGCGCTTGAAAACCGTTCTTTCTACAAACCGACTTTCCATCAATAAGATAAAAAAGACCGATTCTCTATGATCGGTCTTTTTTACGTTCAGCTCTCATAACTTGTCTTTATCAAGCATAGCTTAGAATAAAGACTCTGGGTGAAAAAGGGAGGAAACCGACGTGCTATTTTTTCCTTGGTGGGTATACCTTTGCATTATCGGAATTATTTTCAGCGCTTATAAGCTTTTCACAACAGCTAAAGAAGAGGAAAAGCTTGACCAGTCGTTTATTGAAAAAGAAGGAAGGGTGTATATTGAACGGATGGAACAGGAACGCGAGCGCCGTATGGCGGCGCCCGCAAGTGAAAACGCGGATGCGGAAGAAAACTCCAATCATTCCATCGCATAAAAAAACTGTGCGGCTCGCCGAGAGCCCGCACAGTTTTTTTATTTAGATTCAGAAGAAGTTGAAGTGTTAAACGTGTCTTTTAAGTCTTTGTCTTCCACTTTTACGTCAGCTTTTTTCATGACTTTTTGAATTGCCGCCTGTACAGCTGAGTTGTCGTTTAATTTCTGTTTAAGAACTTCTTCTTTCAGTTCTTTTTTCATGTCATCATATTTGCCGCGTTCTTCTGTCTTTTTGATGATATGATAACCGAATTTTGTTTTGACCGGATCGCTGATTTGTCCGACTTTCAGACCGAATGCAGCTTTGCTGAATGTTTCATCCATTGACTTTTTATCGAACCAGCCAAGGTCGCCGCCGCTGTCTTTTGAGTTGTCAGTTGAATATTCTTTCGCAAGCGTTTCAAACTTCTCGCCTTTTTTCAGCTTTTTCTCCACTTCGTCAGCTGTCTTTTTGTCAGCGACAAGGATGTGGCTCGCACGGATTTTACCTTTTAAGCCGTCGTAATATTCTTTCGTATCAGCGTCAGTCACTTTGATGTTGTCTTTCGCCGCTTTTTGTGCAAGCAGTTCGTACTTCACCTGATCTTTCAGGTAATCTTCGCCGTACTGCTGTTTAAGGGCGCTGTACTGATCGCCGAGCTGCGTTTTGTACTCTTTCAGCTTGTTATCGATTTCTTTATCCGATACTTTGTATTTTTTTGCTAATACTTTTTCTTGTACGAGCTGTGTCAGCACACTTGCGCCCGCGGTTTTTTTCATATTCGTGTAGAGCTCGCCTTTTGTTACATTTCCGGCATCCGTCTTGGCAATCACGTCGTTGTCGCCGCTGCTGCAAGCGCTGAGAGCCAGGACGCTCGTTGCCGTAATAGCTGCTATCGCGATTTTCTTCATTCCTTTAAACACTCCTAATCATCCAAATTAAATTGCATATGCGTATCATAACATATTGTGGCTTTCTGTAAAAAGATTTTAAATAAAGGGCATTCGTCTAGTCAAACTTTTTCCTGATACATACAAATATATTGATCATGAAAAGGAGGTAATGAACCATGGGCGGAGGATATTCAAACGGTTTCGCACTGCTCGTAGTACTGTTCATATTGCTTATCATCGTAGGTGCAGCTTACATTTGTTAAGCGAAACGGATCGCTTTTTCTAAAAGCGGTCCGTTTTCTTACCCGGGCGCCTAATCGTTTCAGAAGTAAATTGCATATGATGTAATTGGAAAAATAAAACGTTTTGTAGGAGGTGCTTTTGGAGATGGGTGAAGTATTTGCAGGCGGTTTTGCATTATTGGTTGTTCTGTTCATCTTATTGATCATCATCGGCGCTTCTTGGCTTTATTAAGAAAAAAATATGGCTGTCGGGGGTCAGACCTCCGTCAGCCATATTTTTTTGCCTGTTTACACAGTAAAGGAGATCTCGACGAATGAAGAGATCAGTAAAATTAAAATAGATACATTAATAAAACGGAATACCTTATCCTGCCGGTCTTCAGGAATCTCTCTGACAAGGCATAATGTATTTGTGAGCCTGTTTATGAAATAAAGAATAAACAGGGCAGCCACGATAAAATAGAATAAAATGATGGGAGATTCCCCCTCTCTCTGAACTGCTCCCATATTACATTACCAAATATTTATTAAAAAAGATAGAATGTAACCTGAAAAATCAGCGGGATATCAAGACTCCGGCACTTTTTTTACTAAAATATCAAAACCGTCGGATTCCTGGTCAATCAGACATGATTTTGGCGCTTTGACCAGATGCAGGGCAAACAGAAGATCAGGCAGGCAATACCCCGCATGGATGCTCGAAATCATATAAAAGTAATGAGCGTGTCTCGGAAATGCCAGTCCGGCATAAAACAATAACGGCGTAATGAATAAAAACGGGCTGATCGTTGAAATCAGCATCGTCGTTTTCGGTATGCCTTTCCATGTCGGCATCCGCAAGAAGTACATTTTCATTTCCTTTTTTCTTTTTTTACAGATCATCGGCAGGACATGTATGACTTTATGTACAAATAAAGTAACAACGAGCAGAACACAAAAAGCAAACACGTGCCCGTCACTTAAACTGATATTCGGACGCAGCAGCCCGAATGCCAAGAAGTTGCATATAAAAAACAGGATCATAAAACCTACAGCAGTCAATAATAAACGAACCGCACCATAATCTTTGATCAGATTAATGGTTTTCCAGCAATTCATCAGAGTCATCCTTCCGTACAAAGATGGAATACAATCTCAAAATAATTTACTCTCTTCAGGAGAAAAAATCAATCCTTTTTTAAAGAAAAAAATAAACCTGGAAAGAGAAGAACAGAAGAGCTCGGTGAAACATGGAAATGTACGGTTTAACCTTTCTTCTCCATTCATTATCAGCTAAAATAAGATTAAAGATAGAAAGAAGTGAAACGGATGGATTCAATGGATCAGCGTATCGGGCGTTTAGAATATTACATACAATTGCTGGTGAAAACGGTGGATATGGATAAGTACCCTTTTTATGCGATGATGATTGAAAAAGGGCTGACCGAAGAAGAAGGAGAAGAGGTCGGGCGGATCTGCCGCGAATTGGAGGACGAGCTGGAGTCGCAAAAAGCGCAAGGCTTTGTGACGTTTGACAAGCTCCTTGCGCTTTTTGCGGGACAGCTGAACGAAAAATTAGATGTTCATGAAACGATTTTTGCTCTTTATGAGCAGGGGCTTTATACAGCGCTGATGGAAGAATTTATTGAGATTATGAAGCACTTTGATTAACTGTTGATCGGTTCCAGCTCTTCAGCCGTTTCATGGACAGCCGATTCGTCCGTTTTTTTCTTCAGCCTTCCGTCTTCACTATCAAAATCATTGTTTATGTTTGTCAATGATTTCTCGAATATCTCCATAAAATCTTCGCCGTAAATGTGGCGGATGACACAGGTTAATTCTTCAACCTCAGGAAACTTCCCGAATAAGTGGTAGATCGGCTGTGAGCCTTTAAACACAGCGTTTCTCGACGGATCAAACTCCTCAAGCAGGCTTTCAAATACATTTTCCCCTTCTTCTGTTAACTGAATGTACGTGTTCCGTTTATCATTCAGCCGCTTGGAAAATTTCAGATATCCCCGTTCTTCAAGCTTTTTTGAAAAGTTAAATGCAGTTGATACGTGCATAACGCCGAATTTGGCGATTTCTGAAATAGAAGCTCCTTTAAGCTGATAGGCAATCCATAATATATGATGCTCATTAATATTAAGGTCGTACGGCTTCAGCCAATTCTGCCAGTCTTTCTCGATAGATTTCCAGAGCGCTTTGGACAGCTGCGCCATTTTTTGGGTATAGATTAAAGCTTCTTTTAGATCGTAAGGCGGTTCAACACGATTCAATACAGATCACCTGCTTCACATTTTCTTTTCCTCTATTATGCCAATAAAATAAAGATTAATAAAGATGAAAATTTAAGAATTTTATAATAAATTCTTGATCCGTTGCTGGGAAAGGCTTTAAACCGCAAAAAAAAGTGCGGAACGCAATATGTCCGCACTTTTTTTTGGTTGTATAGGATATTAGTTTTGTAAGGTTTTCTCCAGCTGTCTGATTTTCTCTTCAATATCAGCGATTTCCTTTTGGAGATCCTGCTGGTGCGGTTTGATTTCCTCCTGCCACCTTTTAATGCTGGTCTGAAGCTCTCCGCCTACGTCTTTAATGACTTCTGCGCTTTCTTTCGCTGTTTGGACAAGCTGGTCCTTAAGCGCCATTCCGTCTTTTTTTAACCGTTTGATTGTGTCCTCAATTGAATTGCAATTCGCTTTGATTTTGCCCCGCAGCTCTTTTCCGGATGAAGGAGCCGAGAGTAACACCGCTGCGCCTCCGATCAATCCGCCTACGAAAAGGCCTGTTAAAAGGGAACGTCCGTCAGCCATTTGAAATCACCCCGTTTTTTTTCTCATAACTTTTATCATTTTTGTTCAGAAGAATAAACTTCTATACATAGCTTGCTTTATTTTAGCATATTTTTTAAGGGAAAAGGAGGGAGAAGGTTGTCTGTCTTTATGATTGTTTTATCTTGTATGGCTCTTGTCTTTGCGGCGGGCGCCGTTTATTACCTGAAACTGCTCGGCCAGGCCGCTTCTTATCCGCCGAAGCGGGTCGTCCGCCAAAAGGCCATTGTCTGCTCAGCAGGAACCGCCCTCGCATTGTTCCTTATCTTTTTCACAAAACTTCTCGTATAAAACATGCTGAAACACATTAAAAAACCTCTTCCGGCCGGAAGAGGTTTCGGTATGCGGTTATTTCACCGTTTCAATCATATTGGACCGTTTTAAGATCGTCTGCACAATCGGATGCATAATGATAATGGCGATCGTATTCAGCGCAGCCGCCGGAAGGACGACCGCGAGCACCAATGCGGTGAATCCGCCCGGCAGGCCGACAATCAGAAGGGCCAGCGCCAAAAAGAGTAAACCGGAGATGAAGGTGCCGGCTATCGTAATGACGGCGGCGGCCGCTGTTTTCACGCTCTTTTTCACCAAAAGCGCCAGCGAGAGAAACAGAAACGCCGTTACCGGTTTTTCAATGATATTCGGAAGCTGTCCGCCCGGAAAAGATGTCGTGAGTGCGGAAATGATTCCCGTTACAATCCCGATCATCAGCACGTTCTGCACACGGGGGAATAACAGAATACCCATAAACATCATCACAAGCATCATATCGGGTTTCATTCCGAATAATACCGGCGGCATAATGGAATGAAGCACCGCTCCGATTGCCGCAAACAGGGCCATAATGACTAATTCTTTTGTTTTCATACTAAGCTCTCCTCTGCTAAGCTTTTTCGCCATCCAATAATATGCTCGTCATTTATTGCGATGGCCGGAAAAATTGATATGCAAACAGTATATCAAAGGAACCGTTATGTTAGAAGAAATTTATTCGTTTTCCTGCTGGAACTTTCTCATAAACTGAGCCAGTTTTTCACAATCAGCCAGGCTGACGGCGTTGTAGATAGACGCCCTGCATCCTCCGACTGAGCGGTGGCCTCCGAGTCCGGTCATTTTAGCCGCTTTCGCTTCTTCAACGAATTTTTTCGTCAGACTGCTGTCGCGGAGGGTGAATGTGACGTTCATGTGAGAACGGCTGTCTTTTGCAGCATGCCCCGCGTAAAACCCGCCGCTTGCGTCGATTGTGCCGTACAGGACGTCGGCCTTTTCCTGATTGCGCCGTTCAGCCGCTTCGACACCTCCGTTTTCAGCCAGCCATTCAAGGACGAGGCTCAGCATATAAATCGCAAATGTAGGCGGCGTATTATACAGTGAATCGGCTTTTGTATGAGTGGAGTATTTCAAAATTTTAGGGACGTTGGCGTTTTCGTTTTCAAGCCATGATTTTTTCATGATGACGACCGTGACGCCGGACGGACCGAGGTTTTTCTGGGCTCCGCCATAGATGACATCAAACGTTTTGACATCAATTTTTCTGCTCAGGATGTCGCTTGACATGTCGGCTACGAGCGGGATCGGTGAATTCGGGAACTCTTTCCACTGCGTTCCGAAAATCGTGTTGTTGGACGTAAGATGCAGGTAGGCGCCGTCTTTGATTCCTGTGAGGTCCGCTTCCGGTATGTGGTTATGGTTTGAATCTGCGCTTGTTGCCGTAACGGATGTGTTTCCGAACAGTTTCGCCTCGGCGAGCGCTTTTTCAGACCATGCGCCCGTTACGATGAAGTGCGCCGTTTGCTGCGGCGTTAAAAAGTTCATCGGCAGCATGGAGAATTGAAGGCTTGCGCCGCCTTGAAGAAATAAAATATCATAATCGTCGGGAATATCCATCAGTTCTTTCAGAAGGCTTTTTGCTTTTTGATGCACCGCATCATATTCTTTGCTCCGGTGGGACAGCTCCATGACGGACATGCCGGTGTCATTGAAGTTGACAAATTCTTTCTGTGCTTTTTGCAGCACATCCAGTGGAAGGGCTGCGGGTCCTGCATTGAAATTCGTTGTACGTTCCATGTTTACGATCTCTCCCTGTTTTCCGCTTTAGTGTAAGAAATAATACAATTATCCTATCACAATTTTTTGATTTTTTTGATATGAAAAAATATAATTTTATGTTTTTTGTGTTACCGGACGCAAAAAAACCTCATCTTTAAGATGAGGCAAGCCGTTTTCTGACGGTTGAAGCGATCTCCTGAAGATCGTCAGGCGCATAGTCTTCGGCGTGGGTCTTCCAGACAGCCCCGAAACCGTCGCCTTTTCCGTAACGCGGAATGATATGCATGTGAAAATGGAACACCGATTGGCCCGCTTTTTCACCGTTGTTATTGAGAATATTCAGCCCGATCGGCTCGAATTCATCGCGGATGGCGCGTGCGATTTTCGGCACCGCTTCAAAATATTCTTTAGAAAGCTCAGGCGTAAACTCGTACACGTTTTCGATATGTGTTTTCGGGATCACGAGCGTATGGCCTTTTGTGACCTGGCTGATATCAAGAAACGCCACAACATGTTCATTTTCGTATACTTTTGAAGACGGAATGTCACCGGCAATGATTTTGCAGAAAATACAATCGTCCGCTTTGTGCATAGATGGGTTTCCTCCCTGAAAAGAAATATATGTATATTCTCATCGTACCACAAAAACGGCCAAAACAAAAAACAGGATGAACGGCTGCGCGTTCACCCTGATGCAGAAGTACGAAGCTTTATCACAGAAAATTGAATATGCCTTTTGTAAGCACCTCATTTGTTTTTAAAATGAAGACTTATGGGTCTGCTTAATCATTCCTGGGACAAACACCTCATTTGATTATTTCATCATGAATGAAGAACATCATCAAAGCAGTGTGTGAAGAAATTGTAAGCACAGGACATGTTGATTTTCATCCAACTGTTCTAAGACGTCTTTTATAAACACCTCATTTTCAGTTGATTAAAGCTGTTTCCTTCTACATACATTATGATGTCCGCCAAAACGATAACTATGCACGATTTTCACGTGAGAAAAAAAGGGAATCGTTTCAAATCAGACTTTATTTTTGGTACTATGAAGAAAAACGAATCAGAAGGGGAGAAATTATGTCTCTGCTATCGGTAAAAGACTTAACCGGCGGTTATACGAGAAACCCGGTCTTAAAAAATGTTTCATTCACCCTTGAGCCGAACCAGATTGTCGGACTCATCGGATTAAACGGCGCGGGCAAAAGCACGACGATCCGGCATATTATCGGATTAATGGACCCGCATAAAGGCTCGATCGAGCTGAACGGCAAGACGTTTTCGGAGGATAAGGAAAGCTACCGCTCGCAATTTACGTACATCCCCGAAACGCCGGTGCTGTATGAAGAACTGACGCTCAAAGAGCATCTGGAGCTGACGGCCATGGCGTACGGCCTTTCCAAAGAAACGCTTGAAAAAAGGCTTCCTCCGCTTCTGAAAGAATTCAGAATGGAAAAAAGGCTGAAATGGTTTCCCGCTCACTTTTCCAAAGGGATGAAGCAGAAAGTCATGATCATGTGCGCGTTTCTCGCGGAGCCTTCGCTTTATATCATTGACGAGCCGTTTCTCGGCCTTGACCCGCTTGCGATCAATGCATTGCTGGAGCGGATGGACGCCGCGAAAAAAGCCGGATCAAGCGTGCTGATGTCAACGCATATCCTGGCTACGGCAGAGCGCTACTGTGACGCTTTCATTATTTTACATAACGGCGAAGTGCGGGCAAGCGGCACACTGGAAGAACTGAGAGAGCAGTTCGGCATGAAAGACGCAGCTCTTGATGACTTGTATATTGAACTGACGAAGGAAGACGCCGGCCATGAATAATATGTCTACGATTTGGCAGTCCCGGCTTGAAGAGCATATAAAGGAAACCAGAATGTATATGAAATATATGCTCAATGATCATCTCGTCATTGTGCTGATCTTTTTTATTGCCGGCGCGGCAAGCTGGTACAGCAAGTGGGTCAAAGACATTCCCGTTCATTTTCCGTCATTTTGGGTGATGGCGGTGCTCTTTTCATTTGTGCTGACCGGTTCATACGTCCGGACGCTGCTAAAGGAAGCGGACCTCGTGTTTCTGCTGCCGCTTGAACCGAAAATGGGGACATACTTTAAGCATTCATTTAAGTACAGCTATCTGTCACAGCTGTTTCCGCTTCTTGCTCTGTCGCTTGTATGCATGCCTCTGTTTTTCGCTGTAAGTCCGGGGGCGTCGCTTGCGTCGTATGCCGCCGTATTTATTCAGATGCTGGCGGTAAAAGCGTGGAATCAGGCCATGGAGTGGCGGATGACGTTTATGAATGACAGAAGCATGAAAATGATGGATGCGGTCATACGCTTTATCTGCAATATGCTGCTTTTATACTTCGTCTTACAGTCGTTTTATGTGTACGCTGCCGCCGTCTATGTTGTGATGGCCGGCCTTTATGTGTATTTCACATCGGCCGCAAAACATAAATCATTAAAATGGGAAGCTCATATTGAATATGAATTAAGAAGGAAACAGCGTTTTTACAGAATCGCCAATCTGTTTACCGATGTGCCTCACCTGAAAAAACAGGCAAAACGCCGGGCGTATCTCGACTTTTTGCTCAGAATGATTCCGTTTGAACAGCGGAAAACGTTCTCCTATATGTATGCGCGGGCCTTTCTGCGTTCAAATGATTATCTCGGGATTCAGGTCAGGCTCACGATTATTTTTATCCTGATTATTATGCTCGTTTCCGCCAATCCGTGGATAACGGCGGCGTTAACCGTATTTACCGTCTTTATTACGGGAATACAGCTTCTGCCGCTGTTCGGGCATTTTCATCATCTTTCTCTGCAGGAGCTTTACCCGGTCAATCAGAAAGCGAAGCTGCAAAGTTTCTTTTCGCTGATGAAATCGGCATTAACCGTGCAGGCGCTGCTGTTCTGCGCAGCGTCAGCCTATGCCGCGGGAGTCAGCGGGGCGCTGTATGCGGCCGTTGCTTCAGCCGTTCTGATTTTTGTGATCATGCCTTCGTATATGGGCGGAAGATTGAAAAAGTACGGCAAGCTGTAATCAATCGGGTTTTTGAAACCTCAATGAAAGAAGGAGACACAGATGACCGACGATCAGCAGCTGATACAGGAAGCACTGCAATGGAAAGCGCGTTTTTTGCGCAAAGATTCTATGCTTGAACGTTTTTCTAAAGGAATGCAGGCGAAAATAAATGAGCGGATTCCCGATAAAATTCATGCCGTCATCACAGAAAGCATTAAAAAAATGACCGAAGCAACAATGGCGGGTTCAAATCTGGTGAAAAGCAAGCGGGATACAAACGGTATGACGCTTGCTGAAAAAGATGCCCTCGCCAGACAAACCGTCGCATCGTACCAAAAGGTCGCGGCAGCCGAAGGTATCGGTACGGGGGCCGGCGGAATTTTTTTAGGGATGGCTGATTTCCCTTTGCTGTTATCCATTAAAATGAAATGTCTGTTCGATCTTGCCTCCATTTACGGCTATGATGTGAAAGACAGGGATGAGCGATTGTTTTTGCTGTTTATTTTTCAGCTGGCTTTCTCAAGCGGTGAACAGCGGAAACGCATATACTCAATGATTGAACAATGGGATTCGAAAAAGCATGATGTCGATTGGAGAGTTTTTCAGCAGGAATACCGCGATTATCTGGACGTAGTGAAATTGTTTCAGCTTTTGCCGGTCGTCGGAGCCGCCGTGGGCGGAGCGGCCAATTATAAACTGCTGTCACAGCTCGGTGAGACGGCAAGGCACGTTTTTCATTTAAGAATCACAGCAGCCGGTACGTAATGTACCGGCTGTTTTTTATGCCCTATCGGGGGTAGCTTACCGCGGCGCCGATAAGCACCTTGGCGGCCGTCAGCATCGCTTTTTCATTAAAATCAAATTTCGGGTGGTGATGGGGATAAATGGTTTCCGCATTTTCTAAAGCGGCGCCCGTAAAGAAAAATGCGCCTTTTGTATGCTGCAGATAATAGGAAAAATCCTCTCCGGCCATCTGCGGCTCTCCTTCAATGACCTTCGTGACGCCGTCTGTTTCCGCTGCGGCTGCCGCCGCGTGCGCCGCTTCCTCAGGATGATTAACGACGGCGGGATAACCGCGCTTGAAACGATATTCATAGGAAGCGGAGTGCATGGAACAGATTCCTTTTACGACGGCTTCTATTTCTGCTTCGAGCAGGCTGCGCACACTTTCGTCAAACGAGCGGACGGTGCCTGATATGACTGCCTGATCGGCAATCGCATTAAACGGATTTTCAGCGGTGAACGAGCCGGCTGAGATGACGGCCGGCTGCACCGGATTTACCCGCCGGCTGACGATATGCTGAAGAGCCGTGACGATTTGTGAGCCGATTAAAACGGCGTCCTTCGTATCGTGAGGAATCGCGCCGTGGCCGCCTTTCCCGATGACTTTAATCGTAAAGCCGTCAGCGGCGGCCATCACTGCGCCCGGGCGGCATAAGACCGTCCCGACGGGTTCAGTCGCCCAAAGGTGAGTGCCGAAAATGGCATCGACATGCTCGAGGCAGCCATCCTCAATCATTGCTTTTGCTCCGCCGGGAGATAATTCCTCGGCGTGCTGATGGATCATCACAAATGACCCTTTCAGTTTTTCCCGGTTGCGGTACAGCACTTTTCCGACCGCTAGCAAAGCCGCCGTATGGCCGTCGTGCCCGCAGGCGTGCATGACGCCGGGAATTTGTGAAGCATAGGGCACATCTTTTTCATCCTGTATCGGCAAAGCGTCAAAATCAGCTCTGAGTGCCACGACCGGTCCCGGTTCACTCCCTTCAATATAGGCTGTGACACCGTTGCCCCCGACATTCGTCCGGATGGGAACGCCGAGCTTTTCATAAAATGAGGCGATGAACGCCGGTGTTTTTTTCTCCTTAAACGATGGCTCGGGATTCATGTGAAGGTGACGCCTGATTTCAACCATTTCCTCATACAGCCCGTCAAGCTGAGCGTTTAAGCTTTTTTGAAGTGTCGTTAACGTCAAAAGCGATGCCCCCTCGTCTGCTTTTCCCATGATTGTATAGAAAATGTCAGAAGATTTCAATCCTTTTGCTACGGGAGAATGATGATGGCGGCGATCGTTGTGACGACTAGCCCGGCCGCAACCGGGATAAAGTTTTTCCTGGCAAGCTCAAACGGGTCAACTTTACAAATAGCCGCAGCGGGGATCAGTGCCCAAGGGACCAATGTTCCGCCCCCGACCCAGATCGCTGAAATCTGGCCCAGCGCCGTTAAAACGGCCGGGTCCGTATGAAGCGCGGCGGAAAACAGCTTTGCCATCGAGCCTGCAAGAGATATACCGGAAAACCCTGACCCGTCGAGCCCGGTAATCGCACCGACTGCGGCCAGGGCGATGCCGGCGAATTCTCCGGACATCGGAAAAGAATGGGACAGGGCCAATCCGAGATCATTGACGATCCCCGCAGATCCTTTCGGCAGCGGGGTGTTCAAAATACTTTTAAACCCCGCGTCACCGAGATAAAAGAAGGCCGCGATCGGAATGACGGGGCCGAATACTTTAAAGCCGAATTGAAAACCGCCGATAAAATACTCGGTGATCTTTTCTAAATGCCGCTCTTTATATACAATGAAATGAATGATCAGGAGAATGCCGATCGCGGTTCCTCCGACGAGTGCCGTCGCATCGTTTCCTTGCAGGCGGTATACGATCATACAGATAATATCGGCGAGAAAAACAAGCGGAATGAAAACCGCCAGGACCACCCTGAGTTTTTTCGGCAGATACATACTTGTGTCCAAAGAACCGGAGCTGTCCAAGGAGAGGGGGGCCTTCGTTTTTTTTCGATCCCGCATGATGAGGAAGAAGGCGGTGATTGTCGTCGTGAACCCCATGATCAAAACGAGCGGAATACTTGCCTGCATGACATCGCTCACGGGAATGCCCGCGGCATCGGCCGTTAATTTCGGGGCCGCCTGAATGACGTAATCCCCCGATAAAGCGAATCCGTGGCCGAACAGGTTCATCGCCATTGCCGCGGCGATCGGAGAAAGGCCCGCCCGGATCGCTGCGGGAAGCAGCACAGCGCCGATCAGCGCCACCCCTGGTGACGGCCAGAAAAAAAGAGAGATGGCAAACATCAGACAGCCGATAACCCAATACGCGACAGCCGGCCCTTTCATCACCTTTGCAAACGGAGAAATCATCGCTTCATTAATACCGGTTTTGGTCAAAAGGCCGCTCATCGCCACGATAAAACAAATAATAAAAATCGTCGGCAGCAATTCTCCGGCGGCATACGTGAAGCTGTGAAACAGACTGCTGACCGAAGCGGAGAATGAATGCGTAGTCCATAGCGCAATCACAAAAATGCCGGCGAGTGAAATAAAGGTTGTATCTTTTCTGAGAAGCATAAAAACGATAATGGCCGCGATAAAAGCAACATAAAGCAGATGTACCGAGTAGACGCCGATCCCCAATTGAACCACTCCGTTTATAAATAGGATTGCTACAGGTTATTCATAGGCGGGCGGAAGGTGCAAAGAAGGATGCGTAAAATCGGGACATCAAAAAAGCCGGAGAATCTCCGGCGGTTTTCAGTCTATTGCGTAATAAGCGGTTACATAAGACGGGCGGGAGAAAATAGACGTCGTGTCGATGCCTGCAGATGTTCCGCGTTTTTTATGAGCTTCCTGATAAGAGTTTGACTGCTGCCAATCCTGAAAGGCTTTTTCCTCTTCCCACAGGGTCAAAATGACATACGTATCGCCTTCGAGCGGTCTTAATACGCGGATGGCTTGAAAACCGGGTTCATTTTCCACCTTTCCGGCGCGGTTTTTAAACCGGTTTTCAAACAGCGGACGGCCTTCCTGGGTAACGGCGATGTTGTTGAGGACGGCGTAGCCCGGCTTTTTGATTTCCCCGACGCTGTCGATGCTTTCATAGGAATGGGGCGCCTGAAAAACGGTTTCTCCATTTGTTTCATGAATTAAAACCGCATTATCCTCCCCTTGCATCAGCACCATATTCTCACTCGGGTGTTTCTTTGCAATCGTCTTTAAAAAATCGGCTGTCCCGTATGTAATATAAACCTTCATATCAGCCACCTCCTGCTTGCTAGTATATCAAAAGAGTGGTATAAGTTTCTATTGGCGACTCATTCTGACATAATTCGAAACAATATTTCCCATACTACAAGTTAAGAAAGGCGAGGTGACTTATGCTGAAAAAGAAAAAAAGATTCTTTATTCCGGCTGTAATTGCGGCGGCAACCGCTTTTCTCGCGTTAATCGGATACATTATCATTATATTTCTCGGCCATTATGTCATCGATGAAAAGAAATTAATACTGCACGCATCTTCAAAAATCGTCGATCAAAACGGTGATGAAATCGCGAGCCTCTATACGGAAAATCGCGAGCCGGTATCCATTCAGCAGGTTCCGGAAGATGTGAGAGATGCCTTTATCGCCGTTGAAGATAAACGGTTTTACGAACATCACGGCATTGATGTGAAGTCTGTCGGCCGGGCGGTGTTCCGGGATGTTTTAGCAGGCGGCAAGGTGGAGGGCGGCAGCACGATCACCCAGCAGCTGGCGAAAAACATTTTTCTGACTCATGATAAAACATTTTTGCGCAAGACGAAGGAAGTCATTATCGCCATCAATCTTGAGCGTGATTACAGCAAGGACAAGCTGCTTGAAATGTACCTGAACCAGCTTTATTTCGGCCATGGCGTTTACGGCATTCAAGCCGCGTCCCACTACTACTTTAATAAAGAAGTAAAAGATTTAACCGTTGCGGAAGGAGCCGTTCTGGCAGCGATTCCGAAGGCGCCATCTCTTTATTCGCCGATTCAGCATCCGGATAAAAATAAAGAACGCCGCGATACGATTCTTGCAATGATGAACGACCAAGGCTATATCAGCGCCAAGGAAGCCGTCAGAGCCCAGGGCCGGACATTGGGGCTTCATGTCAAGAAAACATCAGAAACGCCTTGGTTTGACAGTTATATTGATCTTGTCATCAAGGAGGCGGAAGACCGTTATTCGATGTCAGGTGAACAGCTGCTTCAAGGCGGTTATACGATCCGGACGTCACTTGATTCCAAGCTGCAGAAAACGGCATACACCCTCATGAAGGAAAGCGGCTATTTCCCGGGGACGGATCAGGCGGCAGAGGGAAGCGCCGTCTTTATTGATAATAAAACCGGAGGCGTGCGCGCGGCGGTCGGCGGACGCGACTACGTGACAAAAGGATACAACAGGGTTACGGCGAAGCGGCAGCCGGGCTCAACGTTTAAGCCGATTGCCGTATACGGGCCCGCCATGCAGGAAGACAAGTTCAAACCGTATTCGCTTCTCCAAGACAAACTGACGTCCTACGACGGGTATGAACCGAAAAATTATGACGGACAGTACAAGGGGGAAGTGACGATGCAGGATGCGATCACTTACAGCATAAATGCGCCCGCTGTCTGGACATTGAAGCAGATCGGCGTGGATACGGGAAAATCGTATCTTGAGAAAAACGGCATGAACATTTCTGACAACGGACTCGCGATTGCGCTTGGCGGTCTGTCAGAAGGCGTCACCCCGCTTCAGCTTGCCGGAGCTTATCATACCTTTGCGGCAAACGGAATGTATACGAAGCCATTTTTTATAGAGAACATCACGGACGAAGACGGAGAAACGTTATCCGGGCCTAAAAACGGCAAAACGCGCGTCTTCAGCGGACAGACGGCATGGAATATGACGAGAATGCTTCAGCAGGTCGTAAAAGAAGGAACCGCTTCACAAGGCAGCTATCAAGGTGACCTGGCGGGGAAAACCGGCACGACCACATTTCCCGGCGTCCCCGGCGCGACAAAGGACGCCTGGTTTGCGGGATACACTCCCGGACTGACGGGAGCCGTCTGGATGGGCTATGACAAAACGGATAAAACCCATTACCTGAAAGGCGGAAGCCAATACCCGGTCAGACTCTTTAAAGATATCGTCACAAAAGCGGGGGAAAACGGCCGGACATTCAAAAAGCCTGAAAATGTGAAGGAACTGGGCAGCCCGATTGAGCTGGAGGCGGTAAAGTCCCTGTCGGCCCGTTATACATTTAAGGCGATGGGACTGATTACGGTTCAATTAAAATGGGATATTCAAAAGGATGATCGGGTTGTTTACCGAATATATGAGAATAAAGACGGAAAAGACAAACTTCTGGATTCGGTGAAAGGAAAAGGCAGCTTTGACATACCGTACGCCAATCTGTTTTCAGGAGCTTCATACAAAGTCGTTCCATATAATTCACAGACGGATCAAGAAGGAGAGGGAACGGAATACGTTCAGCCGAAGCTTTTTTCTTCTTAATCATGAATTCGGCGATTTTTTGAACATTAAGCCTCAATTCTATACGCTTTTGAAAAAACAAGGTATAGTGTAATGGGCGAAGAACACGAACGTATGGTTGCAGGAGGAAAGGTGGAAATTCAGATGAGTAAACGAGAAGCGTTTAATGATACGTTTTTAAAAGCGGCACGGGGAGAAAAAACAAATCACGTCCCTGTCTGGTACATGAGACAGGCGGGGAGGTCTCAGCCGGAATACCGCAAGCTGAAGGAAAAGTACGGCTTAGTCGAAATTACGCATCAGCCCGAGCTGTGCGCGTATGTGACGAGGCTCCCGGTCGAGCAGTACGGAGTGGACGCTGCCATTTTATATAAAGACATTATGACGCCGCTTCCTTATATCGGAGTGGATGTTGAAATAAAAAACGGAATCGGCCCGGTGATCGATCAGCCGGTGCGCTCTGCTGCGGATATTGAAAAGCTCGGCGAACTGAATCCCGAACAGGATGTTCCTTACGTGCTGGAAACGATCCGATTACTCGTAAACGAACAGCTGAATGTTCCGCTCATCGGTTTTTCGGGAGCGCCTTTTACGCTGGCCAGTTATATGATTGAAGGCGGGCCTTCTAAAAATTACAACAAAACAAAAGCGTTTATGCACAGTATGCCGCAAGCGTGGCAAATGCTGATGGACAAGCTGGCGGACATGATTATCGTTTATGTAAAAGCGCAGATTAATGCCGGCGCAAAAGCCATTCAGATTTTTGATTCATGGGTCGGCGCGCTGAACCGCGAAGATTACCGGCAGTTTATAAAACCGGTGATGGACAGAATATTCCGGGAGCTTTCAGCAGAGCAAGTTCCGCTGATCATGTTCGGCGTAGGCGCAAGCCACCTGGCCGGGGATTGGCATGACCTTCCTCTTGATGTCGTCGGTCTTGATTGGAGACTCGGCATAGATGACGCCAGAAAACAAGGCATTACAAAAACGGTTCAGGGCAATCTTGATCCGTCGCTTCTTCTTGCGCCTTGGGAAGTCATCGAGAAAAAAGCGAAAGCGATACTTGATCAAGGCATGAAAACGGACGGGTTTATTTTCAATTTAGGGCACGGCGTATTCCCTGATGTCAATCCGGCAACGCTGAAAAAGCTGACGGCGTTTGTACATGAATACTCCGCGGCCCAAAAAACGGAACAATCTTCCTGAGCAGATCGTTGGTTATAAGAAGATTTTCCTGTCAAAATCAAGGTAGACAGACCATCAAAAGAGGTGTTTAACTAAATGAGCAGCAAAAAGAAAATGGGACTTCTCGTCATGGCTTACGGAACGCCTTACAAAGAAGAAGACATAGAACGTTATTATACACATATCAGACGCGGAAGAAAGCCTGAGCCGCACATGCTTCAAGACTTAAAAGACAGATATGAAGCGATCGGAGGCATTTCGCCGCTGGCAAAAATCACGCAGGAGCAGGCGGAGAAGCTCGCACAGCGTTTAAATGAAATCCAGGACGACGTAACATTCAAAGTGTACATCGGATTAAAACATATTGAACCGTTTATTGAAGACGCGGTGGCGGACATGCATAAAGACGGCATTACAGAAGCTGTCAGCCTTGTGCTCGCCCCTCATTTTTCAACATTCAGCGTCCAGTCATACAACAAACGCGCGAAAGAAGAAGCGGAGAAGCTCGGCGGCTTGACCATCAAGTCTGTTGAAAGCTGGTATGATGAACCGAAATTCGTTGATTATTGGGTCGGCCAGGTGAAGAAAACGTATGAGTCAATGCCGAAAGAAGAACGGGATGACGCGATGCTGATCGTCTCAGCGCACAGCCTTCCTGAAAAAATTAAAGAATACGGCGATCCGTATCCTGACCAGCTGGAGGAATCCGCAAAACTGATTGCCGAAGGCGCCGGAATTACCGATTACGCAGTCGGCTGGCAAAGCGAAGGGAACACCCCTGATCCGTGGCTCGGGCCGGATGTGCAAGATCTCACGCGCGAGCTGTATCAAAAGCATCCTTATAAAGCATTTGTATACGTGCCCGCAGGCTTCGTTGCCGATCATTTAGAGGTGCTTTACGATAATGATTATGAATGCAAAGCTGTGACCGAAGAAGTCGGCGCAAGCTACTATCGTCCGGCCATGCCGAACGCACAGCCTGAATTTATCGACGCGCTTGCAGCGGTCGTGCTGAAAGAGCTGGACAAGTAGAATTAAACGGTAAAGAAGGCGATAAAAATGAGTGGCGATAAAAAACATCTGGTCATCATCGGCGGCGGCATAACGGGATTAGCCGCCGCCTTCTACATGGAAAAAGAAATCAAGGAAAAACAGCTGCCGCTTGAGGTCACCCTGATCGAAGCGGGACCGAGAGCGGGCGGCAAAATTCAGACGGCGCATAAAGACGGCTACATCATTGAGCGGGGGCCGGATTCTTTTTTGGAAAGGAAAAAAAGCGCGCCGCAGCTCGTTAAGGATTTGGGGCTTGAGCATCTGCTCGTCAACAATGCGACCGGCCAGTCTTACGTGCTCGTCAATGAGACGCTTCATCCGATGCCGAAGGGCGCGGTGATGGGCATTCCGACCAAAATCGCTCCGTTCATCTCCACCGGTTTATTTTCTGTTCCCGGAAAAGCGCGGGCGGCGCTTGACTTTGTCCTGCCTGCGAGCAAACCGAAGGAAGATCAGTCTCTCGGTGAATTTTTCCGCAGACGCGTCGGTGACGAAGTAGTTGAGAATTTAATAGAACCGCTATTATCAGGGATTTATGCCGGAGATATTGATAAGCTGAGCCTCATGTCCACGTTTCCGCAATTCTATCAGACTGAGCAAAAGCACAGAAGCCTGATTCTCGGTATGAAAAAATCACGTCCGCAGCCTTCGGGACAGCAGCTGACGGCCAAAAAGCAGGGCCAGTTTTTAACGCTGACGACAGGACTTCAAACGTTGGTGGAGGAGCTGGAAAAGCAGCTTACGCTGACAAAGGTGATGAAAGGAACGAAAGTCATCCATATCGGCCGCGAGGAGAAAGGATATTCCGTGACGCTTGATAACGGCAAAGTGCTCTATGCGGAAGGATGCATAGTGACAGCCCCGCATAAAGCCGCGGCGAAAATGCTTTCTGATCTGCCGGCGGTTTCATGTCTCAAAGACATGCATTCTACGTCCGTTGCCAACGTCGCCTTAGGTTTTCCTGAGGGAGCCGTCAAGATGGAGCATGAAGGTACGGGATTCGTTATCTCAAGAAACAGCGATTTCTCCATCACGGCCTGCACATGGACGAATAAAAAATGGCCGCACGCGGCGCCGGAGGGCAAAACGCTTCTCAGGGCGTACGTCGGAAAGGCCGGAGATGAATCCATCGTAGATCTTTCAGATAACGAGATCATTAAAATCGTAATGGAAGATTTGAAAAAAGTAATGAAAATAAATGGCGAACCGGAAATGACCTGTGTGACCCGCTGGAACGAAAGCATGCCGCAATACCATGTCGGCCATAAGGAGCGCATCAAAGAGTTCAGAGATGCGCTGAAAGCTTCCTATCCGGGCGTATACGCGACGGGCGCGTCTTTCGAAGGGGTGGGCATCCCCGACTGTATCGACCAGGGAAAAGCCGCCGTATACGATTCACTGGCTTATTTATTTGAAACGTACCAGCCTCCGTTATCGTAAAACGGAGGTTTTTTTGCATGTTCCCGTTCTGTAAAGGGAACACCAATAAAGAGAGAAAACATTTGAATCTTCTTTGTGACTGTGATAAGTTATCTTATGTACAAAATGACTAAAACGTTCAAACGGTCAATTTAACGAGGTGGGAAACATGTCCGTCGATCGGAAAAAGCTCATTCTGGAAGCGGCAACGAAGTCTTTTACACAATTCGGCTACAAAGCAACGACAATGGATCTGGTGGCAAAGCTTGCAAATGTGGGGAAGGGAACCATCTACACGTTTTTCAAAAACAAAGAAGAACTGTTTGATGATATTTTCACCACTATTTTAAGAGAAATGAAGGAACAAGCAGACGAAGCGATGAAACCGGAGCTTTCATTTCACGAAAATGTCCACCGGGCGCTTGTCGCGATTTTGGAATTCAGAAAAACACACCAGCTGACTATTAAAATTTTTCAGGAGAACGCCGAGATTGGTACAATAGCCGTTCAGGATGTCATTGCGAAAATGGAGCGGGCCATTCTGTCATACATTAAAGAAAAGATAGAAACAGCCATTGAAAACGGAAGCATTAAACCGTGTGATCCGGAACTGACCGCTTTTGTGATGCTCAAGCTCTACATCGCGCTGATATTTGACTGGGAAAAAAACCATCCGCCTCTTGAAAAAGAGACGATCGCCGAATTGCTGGAAATGTATGTTGGTCAAGGATTATCTAAATAATAGATGATCCTTCACTTTTTAGGTGCCGTGACCGTTTTGTCAAATGAGTCAGTTTGCGGAAGGAGGCAACAGGGTTGAATACAATAAAAAGCCAGTGGAAAGACATTGTAACGAACAAGAAACTGTTAATCCCCATCATTGCCATATTATTCGTTCCGCTGATTTACAGCGGAGTGTTTTTGAAGGCGTACTGGGACCCGTACGGCACGGTGGATCAGCTGCCGGTTGTCGTTGTCAACCAGGATAAAGGGGCGGACTACGAAGGGAAACATCTTCAGATCGGTGACGACCTTGTGAAAGAGTTAAAGAAAAATGATAATTTTGATTGGCATTTTTCAAGCGATCTTGATCAATCGTTAAAGGACTTATTAAATGCTAAATATTATTTATTGGTCGAGATTCCTGAAGATTTTTCTAAAAACGCCAGCACGGTAATGGATAAAAATCCGAAGAAGCTGGATCTGAAATATCATACGAATGCCGGATCAAACTATGTCGGCGCGACAATCGGGGAAAAGGCGATCGACAAACTGAAAGCCTCCGTGTCGAAAGAAGTGACAGAGCAATACGCAAAAGTCATTTTTGATAACTTTAAAGATATTGCCAAAGGGCTCGGCAAAGCCAGCAGCGGAGCCAAGAAAATAGACGACGGCACGAAAAACGCGAAAGACGGCAGCGCCAAGCTGAAGGAAAATTTAGCGAAGCTTACTGAAAGCACCGCCACCATCGGCGATAAAACACAGCAGCTTGCAGACGGCGCGGCGAAAGTGACAAGCGGAATTCAAACGCTTGACAGCTCTATCGCAAAACTTCAGAGCGCAAGCGCCGAAATTCAAGATAAATCAGGACAGATTGCTTCAGGAGGAGGCCAAGTGGCCAGCGGGCTGAAAACAAGCCTTGACGCACAAAAGCAGCTCCAGCAAAAGCTTCCGGATTTAACGAATGGATTAAGCGCGTTAAACAGCAAGGCGCAGGAAGTGTCGCAAAAAGCGGCGGCATTTGAAGATGCGATCAATTCAGTCAACCTGTCAGACATTGAAAACGCGGTTGGGCAGCTCGAACAGACTGAAAAGGACCTGCAGCAGTTTAAGAAGAAGCTTTCTGATCTGAAAAACAGCCTGGATGCCCGGGATGACGCGGTCAAAAAGGTGATTAAGGACAGTGATTTCTTAACGGATGAGCAAAAAGCGAAACTTGTTCAGCTTCTGAATGAGAAGCTTCCGAAGGCTGACCTTCCGGATTTAGACAATATCGTCAGCCAGCTTCCGTCCGGCGGAGATATTCAGCTTCCGGATATGTCAGTCATAAAAAGCGCGCTCAAAGATGTAAAAGCGAAGGCTGATCAGCTGAAAGCACTGCCTCAATCCACATCGAAACTGTATAACGGCGCAGCGGCGGTACAAGACGCGATTAACCAGCTGACAGCGGGAACTGATAAATTATACAGCGGAGCGCAGACTGTTTTTGAAAGCCAAAACAAACTGACGGCCGGTATCGGCGAATACAACAGCAAGTTCGGACAGCTCAAATCAGGATCTGAAGCGTTAGTGTCAGGGAGCGGCCAAGTGTCAGGCGGCTTAACGAAACTGCTGGACGCGCAAAACAAAATCCATGACGGCTCGTCCAAAATTGAGCAGGGGCAAGCGTCTCTCGGCACCGGTTTAAGCAAGCTTTTAGACGGCACCGGACAATTGTCCAGCCAGCTGAAAGATGCGGCCGATCAAACCGGTGACATTAAGACAGATGACAAAACGTACAGCATGTTTGCCGATCCGGTAAAAACGGACGATAACGCGATTCATTCCGTGCCTAACTACGGTACCGGACTGACGCCTTATATTCTCTCTATGGGCTTGTATGTCGGCGGATTGATGCTGACGGTCGTATTCCCTCTGAGTGAAGCTTCAGGGCGTCCGAGAAACGGTTTTGAATGGTTCCTCAGCAAATTCAGTGTTATTCTGCTTGTCGGACTGATTCAATCCGTTATTGTCGCCACGGTTCTGTTAAAAGGAATCGGGCTTGATGTGGAAAGCACGTGGAGATTCTATCTCTTTACGATGATTACCAGCATCGCGTTCCTGTCGATGATCCAATTATTGGCGACAACGATGGGGAATCCGGGACGCTTTATCGCTGTCATCATTCTGGTGCTCCAGCTCGGGGCAAGCGGAGGAACCTTCCCGCTTGAACTCCTGCCGGGATTCTATCAAGTGATTCACGGGGCACTGCCGATGACTTACAGCATCAACGGGTTCCGTGCCGTCATTTCAAATGGCGACTACGGCTACATGTGGCAGCAGGCATCCATTCTGTTGGGCATCGCCGTTGTCATGATCGCGCTGACCATCGTGTATTTTACGGTGCAAAGCAAAAAAGAACACAAAACGGAAGAAGAAATAACAGCATAAGAAAAAGAGGCTCTGAGCAGATGCTCAGGGCCTCTTTTTTTAAATTTCGATCGTCGTACTATTAAAATCCCCATCTCACCAACAGTCCGGTATACGTCAATCCGCCGCCGAACCCGAATAATACCAGCGTCTGGCCTTCCGACAGTTTTTTTGCTTTCACAGCTTCATCCAATGCGAGAATAATAGAAACCGATGAAGTGTTGCCGTAATATTCAACGCTTGTCAACGTCCGTTCAAGCGGGAAGGGCAGCTTTTCGCAGATGGATTCGATCATCCGCATGTTGGCGCTGTGAGGAACGAACCAATCCAGATCGTCTTTTGAAAAGCCGGCTTTTTCTAAAAGGGCATTGCATTCCTCAGGCACGGTTCTGGCCGCCCATTTATATACTTCGCGCCCGTTTTGCACCATGTTTCCTCCGCCTTTAAGCGGCTCGCCGTTTAATTCTGTGCTCAGTCCCGTGCGATACAGCACGTCCGCGCTTCCTCCCGCTGTTCCTTGCACGGCTGCCAAAAAGCCCGGCGCTGATTCATCGCGTTCCACCAATAGGGCGCCTGCAGCGTCTCCGAAAAGAACGCAGGTCGTCCGGTCAGTATAATCCGTTACCTTTGATAATGTTTCACCGGCAATGACAATCACTTTTTGATGGGAACCGGCGGTAATTAATGCGTCTGCGAGCTGAAGGCCGTAAGTGAGTCCGGCGCATGTGGCGTTAATATCAAGCGCCCCCGTGTGCGGCCAGCCGAAGTAAGCCTGCACGCGTGCCGCGGTGCTTGGAAACGCATAGTCCGCCGTCGTTGTGGCGACAAGGATCATATCGACATCATCAAGAGTTCCGCTGTAACGTTCTGCAAGGTTTTTCACCGCTTCCACACACAAATCCGATGTGAATTCATGTTCGCCGGCAATGCGTCTTTCCTTCATACCGGTGCGCTGGACGATCCATTCATCAGATGTATCGACGATGCGCTCCAAATCCGCGTTTGTTAATCGGCGTGCCGGAGCATATGTACCGATTGCTGTAATTTTAGATTTTGACATGAAAAAATCACTCCTTTATATCAGATTATAACACCTGATATTATTACTTGGTACTAATTTTAATAAAAAAAACCCAAGCAGCATCCGCTGTTTGGGGAGCATGAGAATCTATTTGTAAAACGGGCTTGTGTGAACGATTACCAATGACGGCAGCGGCAGCATGAATGATGATGCTTCTTTTTATCTTTCTTCTTTTTATCTTTCTTCTTTTTACAAGGGTCTTCTTTTTTCTTTTTACAGTGATCTTTTTCTTTTTTACAGCCCCAGAAGGCTGCACCAGACCAATTATCCTCAAACCAATCCTCAAACCAATCATTATGAAATCTTTTCCGCTTGTGCGGTTTACGGCTGATCATACATTTCCCTCCTATGCTCATGCTCCCTTCATTCTATGAAAAAAGAGAAGGAAAAGATTGGACGGGTTGTGGATCAAAAGAGTATATTTTAAGAAGAATAAAATTGATAGGAGGAATGACCTGTGGTAAATATGAAATATACGATGGAACTGATTAAAGAATTGGTGTCGATTCCGAGTCCGACGGGCAATACATACGAGGTTATCGCCTATACAGAAAGCCTTTTAAAAGAATGGGGCGTCTCCTCTTACAGAAACCGCAAAGGCGGTCTTTTTGTCACAATTCCCGGTCGTGATGACAAGAAACACAGATTGCTGACGGCGCATGTCGATACGCTCGGCGCGATGGTAAAGGAAATAAAGGCGGACGGCCGGCTGAAGATTGACTTGATCGGCGGCTTCCGATATCACTCAATTGAAGGGGAATATTGCGAGATTCAAACTTCTTCCGGCAAAACCTATACAGGCACCATCTTAATGCATCAGACTTCAGTGCACGTCTACAAGGACGCCGGCAAGGCAGAGCGAAATCAGGAGAATATGGAAGTCCGCCTTGATGAACCTGTCCGGACGAAGGAAGAGACGTCCGATCTCGGCATCAGGGTCGGCGATTTTATCTCATTTGACCCGCGCGTGCAGATTACGCCGAGCGGCTTTATTAAGTCCCGGCATCTTGATGACAAAGCGAGCGTGGCTCTGCTCTTGAATTTAATCCGCCGCATCACGGAAGAGAAAATCGAACTTCCGTATACGACGCATTTTCTGATTTCTAATAATGAAGAAATCGGCTACGGAGGCAATTCCAACATTCCTCCTGAGACCGTCGAATACTTGGCTGTTGATATGGGAGCGATCGGCGACGGCCAGTCTACGGATGAATATACCGTCTCCATTTGCGTGAAGGATGCGAGCGGCCCGTACCATTATCAGCTCAGAAAGCATCTGGCCGGGCTTGCGGAGCGCTATGGCATTGATTATCAGCTTGATATTTATCCGTATTACGGTTCTGATGCCTCAGCAGCCATCCGTTCGGGCCATGACATCGTCCACGGGCTGATCGGACCGGGAATTGACGCTTCACACGCTTTTGAACGCACGCATGAATTATCGCTTCTTAATACGGCGAAGCTTTTGCACAGGTACGTTCTATCGCCGATGGCATAAAAAACCCTGCGCGGAAATCATTCCGTGCAGGGGTTTCATTTTAACCTGAGATGGTTGTGTTTTGTTCTGTTTTGGCGAGGCTCATGACCTTCGCGCCTTTAACGGGATCATATTGGCCTTCCCATTTTGACATCACAACGGATGCCAGCGCGTTTCCGGTCAGATTGACGACCGTACGGGCCATGTCCATAATCCGGTCAACACCGGCGATGAATGCAAGGCCTTCTGCAGGAATGTTGAATGCGCCTAATGTTGCAAGCAGGACGACGAAAGAAGTCCCGGGCACGGCAGCCATTCCTTTGGAAGTGACCATCAAGACAAGCACAAGGGTAATCTGCTGCCAAATGGACAAGTCAATGTGGTATACCTGAGCGAGGAATAAAGCGGCGATAGATTGGTACAGCACAGATCCGTCTAAGTTAAAGGTATAACCGATCGGCACAACAAAGGAAACAATACCTTTCGGACAGCCGATTTTCTCCATTTTTTCCATAACGCGGGGGAGTACGGTTTCGGAGCTTGACGTACTGAACGCTAATAAAATTTCATCCTTCATATAGGCGAGGAATTTGAAAATGTTTACTCCGGCAAGCTTTCCGACGATTCCGAATACAACAATGAGAAAGAAAGCCAAAGCTACATATACTAAACCGACCAGTTTACCGAGTGAAAGCAGGGAACTGAGCCCAAATTTGGAAACGGTAACACCAATCAACGCAAAAACACCAAACGGCGCAACTTTCATGACGAGGTTCACAACATGGAACATCGCATGAGAAACACCTTCAAAGAAGGCCAATACGGGCTTTCCTTTTTCACCGATTGCCGAGATGCCGAGTGCAAACAGCACGGTAAAGCAGATGATGGCAAGCAGATCTCCTTCGGCCAATGATTGGAAGAAGTTTGTCGGTACGATATGAAGGAATGTGTCTGCGATAGATTTGTTATTTTGTTCTTTTTCTGTTTCAACATATTGACTGATATCTGTTTTTTGAGCTTCATGTATATTAACGCCTGTTCCCGGATGAAACAGATTCGCCAAAGCCAGCCCGAGAATAATGGCAAAAGTGGTAATGATCTCAAAATACAAAATCGTTTTGAAGCCTAATTTTCCGACTTGTTTTCCGCTTCCCGCGCCGGCAACGCCGATGATTAAGCTGGAGACGACAATTGGAATCACTATCATTTTGATTAAGCGTAAAAACAAATCGCCGATAGGCTGTAAATATGTTGGAATGGCAGGATTGCCGTACCAGATGACACCGACTACAACCCCTAGTATGAGTCCGACGAAAATTTGCGTCGCTAGTCCAAAGCGTAATTTTTTCATAGATTACCTCCCGAAGAAAAAAGTGCAATAAGTATCTAAAAAGATAGCTATTAGAACAAATTATAATAGAAAAGAAAACAATCCGTCTATAGAAAAATATAGATTGAAAATACTGAATATTTTAAAACGTACAGATAATTGCTAATAATGGTGAATAACTCCCCATTCAGAAAGTATGATGACGGCCGAAAAAAACGGGCGCCGCACAACTTAGAATTGTGCGGCGCCCTATTGTCACATATCCTTAATTTTCAAGCAGTCATTGCACAAATTAATGTGACACTCATACTGCTCAACAATCTCATTTCCGCATTCTTCGCATTTCTTACCGGGTAAATTTCTGAAAAAATCCGACATCTTTTCCAACATACCCATCCCTCTTTCATTGTTTTGTCTCTACATTGTATTATAACAGTTTCGGAAAATCAACGGCTGTTTTGGCACAATGTTTAAAACATGCAATTTGTACGAAAAATAGGTATATTGGAGGAAAGGATCTTTTTATCATAAACATTCGGAGGGTCATATGAAAGTTACAGTTATTGGATGCTGCGGCGGGTTTCCGGCCGCAAACGAAGCAACTTCAGGCTATCTGTTTCAGTCCGGCGGCTATTCTCTGCTCGTTGATTGCGGAAGCGCCGTATTATCGAAGCTGTTTGCCTATGTTCCGGCAGAAGAGCTTGATGCCGTCATTTTGTCCCATTATCACCATGATCATATCGCTGATATCGGGCCGCTTCAATTTGCCAAACAGGTCGGCTCCTTTCTCGGAAAAGGAACGCATGCACTGCCGATTTACGGGCATGATGCTGATATAGAACAGTTTGAGCGTCTTACATATAAAACGCATACAAAAGGAGTGGCCTATCAGCCGGACCGCCCGCTTTCTGCAGGGCCGTTCACCATTACCTTCCTGAAAACGGTGCATCCGGTCACTTGTTATGCGATGCGGATTACTGACGGTGCAGCTTCTGTTGTGTATACGGCTGATTCAAGCTACCAGGACGCGTTTATCCCGTTTGCGGAAAATGCCGATCTGCTGATCTGTGAGTGCAATTTTTACGCGGACCAGGACGGCACGTCAGCCGGCCATATGAACAGTTTGGAAGCCGGACGTATCGCGGAGGAGGCCGGAGCGGGGGAGCTGATTCTCACACATCTGCCTCATTTCGGCGAGCACCGGAAGCTGAAAGAAGAAGCGGAATCCGTGTTCGGGGGCGAAGTGACAATCGCCGCTTCCGGATTGAAGTGGGAGAAATAAAGGAGGAGCACCATGTTATTTATCGACAACCAAAACATAACCGACCCGAGGATCAACCTCGCGATCGAGGAATATTGCGTGAAGCATCTCGACCCTGAACAGACATACCTGCTGTTTTATGTCAATCAGCCGTCAATTATCATCGGGAAGAACCAAAACACAATAGAAGAAATCAATACGAAATACGTAGAAGATAACGGAATCATCGTCGTCCGCAGGCTGTCAGGAGGCGGAGCGGTTTACCATGACCTCGGGAATCTGAATTTCAGTTTTATCACCAAGGATGACGGCGACAGCTTTCACAATTTTAAAAAATTCACCGAACCCGTTATTCAGGCGCTGCGCCAGCTCGGTGTGGAAGCTGAATTAAGCGGCCGAAACGACATCGTCGCGGACGGCAGAAAAATTTCCGGCAACGCTCAATTTTCGACGAAAGGGCGTATTTTCAGCCACGGAACATTAATGCTGGATTCCGCCATTGATCATGTCGTGTCAGCCTTAAAAGTGAAAAAAGACAAAATCGAATCAAAAGGCATTAAGTCAATCAGAAGCCGTGTCGCCAACATCAGCGAGTTTCTTGATGATAAAATGACGGCGGACGAATTCAAAAAGCATCTGCTTCACCATATTTTTAATACAAATGATCTTTCCGAAGTGCCGGAATATAAACTGACCGATGAAGACTGGAAAGCGATCCGGAAGATTTCCGAAGAGCGCTATCAAAACTGGGACTGGAATTTCGGAAGGTCGCCCGCATTCAACCTTCAGCATTCGAAACGTTATCCGGTCGGATCGATTGATCTGCGTCTTGAAGTGAAAAAAGGAATCATTCAGGACTGCAAAATTTTCGGTGATTTCTTCGGTGCGAAAGATGTGAGTGAAGTCGAACAGGCGCTGAGCGGAAAACAGTATGACAGAAGCGCTATCAGGGAGGCGCTGGCCGGAATCGATCTGAAACAGTATTTCGGCAAAATAGAGCTGGAAGATTTCCTCGAGCTGATTTATTAGAACATTTGCCGAACGCATGATTTGAATCAGCGCCCGTTTTTGTGAAATGATAGAACCATAATGAATGGGGAGGGATCATGATGAAAGTATTTCTCATCGGAGCAAACGGACAGATCGGACAGCGTCTGACCGGGCTGTTTCAAAAAGACGGCACGCATACGCTGCGGGCGATGGTCCGGAAAGAAGAGCAGAAAGAAGCGCTTCAAGCCGCGGGAACAGAAGCCGTTCTTGCAGATTTGGAAGGGAGCCCGGAAGACATTGCGAAAGCCGCTGAAGGCTGTGACGCGATTGTGTTTACCGCCGGATCAGGAGGAAGCACCGGGTACGATAAGACGCTTTTGATTGATCTTGACGGAGCGGCGAAAGCGATAGAAGCGGCAAAGAAAGCAGGCATCAAGCGGTTCATTATGGTAAGCGCCCTTCAGGCTCATAACCGTGACAATTGGAATGAAGCGCTGAAGCCGTATTATGCCGCAAAGCATTATGCGGATAAAATTCTTGAAGCGAGCGGTCTGACGTATACGATTATCCGGCCGGGCGGGTTATTAAATGATCCCGGCACGGGAAATATCAAAGCCGCGGCCGATTTAGAAAGAGGCTCCATTTCAAGAGACGATGTCGCCAAGACCGTTATCGCATCCCTTGATGAACCGAATACGTATGAAAAAGCGTTCGATCTGACAGCAGGCGGCACGCCGGTCAGTGAAGCGCTGAAACAATTATAGTTTCCGGTTTTCAGGCACTCGGGGCTTTTTGCCCTTGAGTGTTTTTCTATATTTTTCTATAATAAAAGTGAACGTTTATTCCGGAGAAATGAATGACTATTCATTCATTACATTTTTAAAGGGGTGGGAAAATGAATCTGGTTTCCAAATTGGAAGAAACGGCATCGCAGAAACCGGAAAAACCAGCTTGTCTGTTTCAAGATCAGTACATGACGTATGAGGAGCTGGCAGGTAAAATCAAAGCATTTGCAAACGGCTTGGAGGACAGGGGACTGAAAAAAGGGGATCATCTCGCGCTGCTGCTCGGAAATACGCCTGACTTTGTTATTGCGTTTTTCGGCGCGTTAAAAGCGGGAATTGTCGTCATACCTGTTAATCCGGCATACACACCTTCAGAAATCGCATACATGCTGAAAAACGGCGATGTCAAAGCGATCGCCGGCATCGACCTATTAATTCCCGTATTTGAAAGCCTGCACGGCTCGCTGCCGCTGCTGGAGCATATCATTATCAGCCAGACAGCAGAGAACGCTCCATCGACAGAAGACCCTCAATTGCGCTTAAAAATGACAACGTTTACAAAAATGCTCCGCCCGGCGGAGCGCAGCAGAACTTATCCGACATTGTCCAAAGACGATACTGCCGTCATTTTATACACCTCAGGTACGACCGGAAAACCGAAAGGCGCCATGCTCACCCATCAGAATCTTTTCTCCAATGCAAATGATGTCGCCGGATACTTAGGAATGAATGAGAAAGACAAAATTGTGGCGGCATTGCCGATGTTTCACGTTTTTTGTTTAACCGTTTGTATGAATGCGCCTTTGATGAGCGGAGCGTGTGTCTTAATCGAGCCGCAATTCAGCCCGGCTTCTGTGTTTAAACTGATTAAAAGCCGACAGGCAACCATTTTTGCCGGCGTTCCGACGATGTATAACTATCTGTATCAATACGAGCACGGCAAGGCGGAGGATTTTGCGTCCGTCAGACTGTGCATTTCAGGCGGGGCCTCCATGCCGGTCGCTCTGTTGCAGACGTTTGAACAAACCTTTGACGTCACCATTCTGGAGGGGTACGGACTTTCTGAAGCGTCTCCGGTTACTTGTTTTAATCCATTTGACCGGGGGAGAAAGCCCGGCTCGATCGGGACGAATATTTTACATGTCGAAAATAAAGTCGTCGATACGCTCGGACGCGAATTGCCCGACCATCAAGTGGGAGAATTGATCGTGAAAGGGCCGAATGTGATGAAAGGCTATTACAAGATGCCCGAGGAGACGGAGCACGCGCTGAAAGACGGCTGGCTGTACACGGGTGATTTGGCGAAGCGCGATGAAGACGGTTATTTTTATATCGTCGACAGAAAAAAAGATATGATTCTCGTCGGCGGATACAACGTCTATCCGCGCGAAGTAGAAGAAGTGCTCTACAGCCATGAGGGCATTAAAGAAGCCGTGGTCATCGGCGTTCCTGACGCCAAAACGGGGGAAGCGGTGCATGCTTATATAGTGGCGGGGGACGGTGAGCTGACAGAGCAGGCGGTTTTTGATTACTGTGAAACACATTTGGCAAAATATAAACGGCCGGCGGAAGTGGTTTTTCTTGATGAAATTCCGAAGAATGCGACCGGGAAGCTGCTGAGGCGGGCGGTCCGGGAGATGCTTCCGAAATGACAGACGAAAAGCGAAGCCGGGGGCTTCGCTTTTACATGCTGATCCGGTCAGCTCTGCGATTCTTCCTTAATGATGCTTTGCACAAGCTTCGTATCATGCCGGGTCAGTTTGTAATACGTGTTTTTATACTTGTACATCATATAATTGCCGCCTTCGAGCCACATGCTGAATGAATCAAAACGGTCTTCATGGTATTTGACCGTTCCGTCGTAATCGGGAGACACGCTTTTGGTCAGTTTGACTTGTTTTCCTTGGTTCAAGATATCGAGCATATCTTTTACATTCTGCCTGTCTTTAATTTTGATTTCTTTTTTTCCGTGCTCTGACAGAATAATCAGATCTGCGTTGCTTGATGGAAACACATCGCCGGTCCGGCTGTATACATAGAAGAAAGCAATAACCAAAAGGGCGATTACTACAATAAACGCGATTATTTTTTTCATATTCATCACTCCGTCTTTTAGTCTTTCCCGCTTCCTGTTGTTCCATTCTTTTCTGTTGTGAAAAGATTAACATCCGTTTCGGAGGCTTGGTTCTATTTATTTGCATTTATGCTTACAATAGGAGTAAGTCATAAGGCTAAGGAGGGAGACTTCCATGCGCAAATGGATAGCGGCAGCGGGACTTGCCTATGTGCTGTACGGCCTTTTTTTCTATTGGTATTTCTTTATGACAGGAGACTCCGCCGTCCCGGAGGCCGTAAAGGGAACAAAAGCCGATCCGTCCTCGTTTATGGACCCGGGCCGCCTGGCAGCCGCTGAAAACTTTTCAAATGTAAAGGATTTTTTATTTTTCATCGGAGCGCCGTTAGATTGGTTTTTATTTTTTCTGCTGCTCATTACGGGGCTTGCCAAAAAAATAAAGCATTGGCTGGAAGCAGCGGTGCACTTTCGGGTGCTGCAAATCGTAAGCTTCGTATTTGTGATTTCACTCATCGTTACGGCGGCTTCACTTCCGCTTGAGTGGATCGGATATCGGGTTTCGCTTGCGTATCATATTTCGACGCAGACAGCAGCAAGCTGGATAAGAGACCATGTCATTGATTTCTGGATCAGTTTTCCGCTGTTTGCCGTGTGTGTGCTTGTGTTTTACTGGCTGATCACAAAGCATACAAAAAAATGGTGGTTTTACGCTTGGTGTCTTACTGTGCCGTTTACCCTGTTTTTGTTTTTCCTGCAACCGGTCGTGATTGATCCTTTATACAATGATTTCTATCCGCTGAAAGACAAGGAGCTGGAAAGCAAAATTTTGTCGCTTGCCGACAAGGCCGACATTCCGGCCAGCCATGTGTATGAAGTAAATATGTCGGAGAAAACGAATGCGCTGAATGCGTATGTGACGGGCATCGGTTCGAATAAGCGGATCGTTTTGTGGGATACGACGCTTAACAAACTGAAGGATCGGGAAATTTTGTTCATTATGGGGCATGAGATGGGGCACTATGTGATGAAGCACGTGTACATCGGACTGGCCGGGTATCTGCTGCTGTCATTAGCCGGGTTCTATATCATTGACAAGCTTTATAAGCGGCTGTCCAAATTCTTCGGCCGAATGCTTCATATAAAGGGGCCTGAAGATCTGGCCGCCCTCCCGCTGTTATTGCTGCTCATATCCGTTCTCAGTTTTGCTTCTGATCCGATTACGAATGCGGTCTCCCGGTATCAGGAAAACGCTGCCGACCGTTACGGCATCGAGCTGACCGGGAACCGGGAAGCGGCGATTGAGACGTTTCAGGACTTGGCCGATACGGGACTGAGCCGGGTCAACCCGCCGTTTCTCGTCAAAATTTTCAGAGGGAGCCACCCATCGATCATGGAGCGGATTGAACATGCGGAAGAAGAAAAATAATAAAAAAACCGGCGGGGCCATGCCCGACGCCGGTTTTTTTATGTTTTACTGAGCTGCCGCCTGTACGTTGATCAGCCCTTTTCCGTAGTAGAAAGCATCACCAAGTTTTGTAGTGGTGTTTTCTAAACTGCTGCGGACTTGAGTGTTTGTCCAGTTCGGGTGCTTAGAAAGAATCAAAGCAGCCGCTCCGGCAACGTGCGGAGATGCCATTGACGTACCATTGTACGCGCCGTATTTGTTTCCAGGAAGCGTGCTTTGGATAGAGACGCCTGGTGCCATGACATCAAGCTCAGAACCTACGCTTGAGAAAGATGCTCTTTGGTTGCTGCTGTTAACAGCGCCTACCGCAATGACAGAAGGGTATTTACCAGGGTAGCCCACTGTGCTTGAGCCGCCGGAAGTGCCTTCGTTACCGGCTGCCGCTACGACTACGACGCCGGAAGCAACGGCTTTGTCAACTGCCGCTTTTAACGCTGCAGAACCAGAAGGTCCGCCGAGGCTCATGTTAATAACGTCCATATTGTTTGCGATCGCCCACTCAATTCCGTTAATGATCCAGCTGTACTGGCCGGAACCGTCAGCGCCGAGAACTTTTACAGCGTAAAGAGATGCGCTTGGCGCAACGCCTAATACACCGACTGAGTTATTAAGAGCCGCAACTGTACCGGCAACGTGAGTTCCGTGAGAGTTGTAGTCTTGGAAAGGATTTGTTTCAGAAGGAACCATGCTGGCTCCGCCTGCTACTTTTAAATCAGGATGAGAAGAATCGATACCGCTGTCGATAACCGCTACTTTCACATTTGATCCAGTGAAGCCTTGAGAGTGCAGAGCAGGGGCTTTAATTTGTGATACGCCGTAAGGCACGGACTGCGCGTACGCTTTTGCAACGTGATCTTCTTCAACGTAAGCGACGCTTGGGTCTTTTTTCAGCTCTTTTACAGCTTTTTCATTTAATGTAGCTGAAGCTGCGTCTACATATTTGAATTGCTTTTGCACTTTCCCGCCTTTTTCAGAAATGACATCTTTTTTCTTAGCGGCGCTCATCGTGCTCATTGTCTGTTTAAATCCGACAATGTATTTCTTTTCCCCGTTTGATTTCCCTGCCGCCTGGGCAGGAGACGTGCTGCCGAACGCCATCGTAAAGATTAACGCTAAAGCAAACAGCAAACTGATCCATACCTTTTTGCCTCTCACTCTTTATCCTCTCCTTTTTTTCATTTGCAGAACAACCAATAGACAGATTATTCTGTGGATTAATTGTATAGCATGGAATAATATTTTAGTAGACCCAATTTTTTTCAGTTTGTTTTATTTCTATTTAGGTATATCATCTCTCTTTCGTTTAATAGGAACCCGAAATATTTAAATTTTAATGGAAAAAACCGATGGAAGGACATGAGTATTTGTACACAGCCGCAATCGCTCTCTTGTTTGCTGGGTCGAACGGTTTGATTCCATTTTTGGAAGCTGCGGCAAAAACAGGATAAATGTCACCTTTTGTTGAATGCAGAAGTCTGATGGAAACGGAAGCGGAATGAAATAAAGCGGCCGGCATGAATCAGTCTTCGGCTTTCTTGACGGAGAAAAGCTGTGAAACCATTTTATAAAAATAATGATAATGAATATCATTGATACTTATATTGTCAATGATATAATTGCGGAAAAACGAAAGAGGGGGAACAGATGAAACAAATTTTCAGTATGCTGATGATCTTATCCGTTCTCTTCATAACGGCATGCTCAGAACAGGAACATGAAACCGCCGTCAGGCACGATCTGGGGACGGCGCATGTGGCTGCGCACCCGCAGCGCATCGCCGTATTGAATGAGGGCTTTATTGATACCCTCCATGATCTCGGCATAAAGCCTGTGGCTGCGGCGGATAATCGGACAGAGCGAAACGACGGCAGTCCGTCCGTCGGGCCCCCGTCATATCCCGATTTGAAAAAGATCACTTCGTTAAAGCCCGATCTCATCATTGCAGACTCAAGCCTTCACAGGGGGATATACCGAAAACTGACAAAGATCGCTCCGACAATCGCTTTAAAAAATGAAGCTGCGGATTATCAGGATGCGGTTGACGCTGCCCTTACTATTGAAAAGGCGGTCGGTAAAGATGGCATCATAGAGAAACAATTGTCGGCTCAGGAAGAAAAGCTGAATGACATCAAAAGAAAGCTGGATGCAGAAGGCGGCACGATTTTATTAATTGACGCTGCAAATGACAGCATTTCCGTAAAGGATGATCAGTTTTTTACGTCCCGGCTTTTGACGCTCGCAGGGTTTACCTATGCGGTCCAGACGGATTCCGGCGGGAAATCAGACTCTATCAAAATGACGTCCGGGCAGCTTTTGCATATCGATCCTGATTACATCGTGCTGTTGGACGGTGAGAAAAAACTCGAAAAAAATCACCTCTGGAAACAGCTGACAGCTGTAAAAAACGGACACGTTTACCGCGCGGACAGGGCGGTATGGACGGAGCGCCGGAGCATTGACGGGGCGGACGCCATATTACATGATCTGCAGAAAAAAATGCTCGCCAAAAAGGCCCAAAACTGAATTCGGGCCTTTTTGTTATGATTCTGATAGGTGGCTGCTTACATTGTAATCTTTGACGCGCCACTTATTTTCAATTCGTTCGATATTGCTCAGGCACGCATTGACAAGCTTTGCGTTTTGTATGTCTGTATCACCGTCAGAAATGGCGGACAAGAGGGCATGAATGGCTGCGCCGTGAGCGACGATCAGTACTTTTTGATCAGGAAATTGCTCCTGAACTTTCACTAAACCGGCAAGCATTCTGTCTGTCAGCTCTTCTGCGGTCTCCATGTTCGGGTAGTTTTTATCCGGGTAGCGCTTCGACCGTTCCGGTAAAGACATTCCTTCCGCATCACCGTAGCTTCGTTCTCTGAAATCTTCCATGACGACGATGGGAAGATTCAAAAACCCGTTAATAATGTCAGCTGTTTTTCTGGCCCGTTTCATCGGGCTTGAGACGATGACATCCCATTCGGACCCCTTTAAGTACTCTCCTGTTTCTTTCGCCTGACGCTCTCCCGTCGCATTTAACGGAATATCCGATTTGCCTTGAAGCTTCTTTTGGGCATTCCAATCAGTCTCTCCATGTCTTACTAAACAAACGGCAGTCATAAAGTCTCCACTCCGATCATTTTTTATCGATATCATCTATTATACTGCCGTTACGTTAACACTTCAAAGAGAAGCGCTAGTCCGACTCCGCCTCCGCTGCCGATCGCTGCTGCTGCGTAGCGGGCATCCGGGCGTCTTTTTGCTTCATAAAAAAGCCGGGTGACAAGCGCCGCCCCGGAAGCCCCGTACGGATGCCCGACGGCCAGAGCGCCGCCCCTGACATTTATTTTAGAATACGGCACTCGAAGCTGCTGTGAAAAAACGCATATTTTGACGGCAAACGCCTCGTTGATTTCGTATATATCAATATCATCCGGTGACAGGTCCCGTTCCTTCAAAAGTTTTTTGACGGCATAAACCGGAGCTGCTGACGGATAATTCGGGTGGACGCCGCTTACCGCACTTCCGATAAAACGTAATCCCGGCTTTAAACCGAGAGACCGCGCTTTTTGTTCTTCCATCACACAAACTGCCGCCGCCCCGTCAGAAATTCCGCAGCTGTTGGCGGCGGTGACAGAGCCTCCGGACTGAAAGACGGGCTTGGCACGGGAGATGAGAGGCTCCATGTTCCGCTTTTTCAGCATGTTTTCGTCAGCGGCGAATCCGTGACAGGGAAGAATTTCCGGGCGGTACAAGCCGTCTTCGTGCGCTTTGATGCTCCGTTCATAGCTGAGAAGGGCATATTCGTCCTGCATCTTTCTCGTTACGCCGTAAGCCTGTGCCGTATACTCTGCTGCTATGCCCATATCAGGATCGCCGATGTGTTCAGGAGAAAAGCGCGCCCGGGATGAGAAAGGGGAACGGCTGCTGCTCTCCGCTCCTCCCGCGATGTATGTGCTCCCCGCGCCGGCTTTGACAAAGTGGCACGCGACCCTCACGGCGTCCAGTCCGGAGCCGCACTGCCTGTCGATGGTCGTACCGGACACGCTCAAAGGAAGTCCGGCGGCCAAGGACGACAGCCGGGCGAGATTCCCGCCGCGGCCTGTCGCGTTTCCGATCAGGACTTCATCAATGTCTTCGGGCATGTTCCGGCTCAAATGGCGGATCAGCGGAGCTGCCAAATCTTCTGGGAGACAGTCTTTTAACAGGCCGTTTTCCCGGGCGAAAATTGTCCGTTTCGCATCCGTAATTACAGCTTCCATTCCATCATGTCCTTTGCCTGCTTTTGTACGGCGGCACGGGCGATCTTTCCGCCGGCTGTTTCCGGTATTTCTGAAAACAGCCATTTCTTCGGGATTTTATATGCCGCCAGCTGCTCGCGGCACTGTTTCTTCAGTTCCTTTACATTTGCATCTCCGTCGATCACCGCAACGGCGATGCTGCCCCAATAATCATCAGGAATGCCGATGACGGCCGCTTTTCTGACGCCCGGACAGCGGTTGAGCACACGTTCTATCTCTTCAGGGAATACATTCAGGCCGCCTGATACGATCATCCCGTTTTCACGTCCTTCGATATAAAGATAGCCTTCACGATCGATATATCCCATGTCATCAACCGTCATCCAGCCGGAATCATCAGGTTTTGCGCCGTTGATGTATCCGGAGAATTTCATCGGGCTGTTCACAAAAATCTTCCCCGTTTCGCCCGGCATGCAGCGTTCTCCGCCGGGCCGGCGGATTTCGATTGTAACATTTTCAAACGGCCGGCCCGCCGCGTCAGGCTTTCGGGCGCTGTCTTCAGGCGATAAGAACGCCACGAAACTCAGCTCGGACGTTCCGTAAAAATCGTACAACCGCAGATGGGGATAGCGCTCTGACAGCGCTTGTTTAGACGAAGCGGGCCAGTCTGCACCGGAAGAAATCACCTTGAGCGGTGTATCCGGAAACGCCTCTAGTGAGAGCAGGGCGTCCGTCATTGTCGGAACGGTATATAGAACGTCAGCTTGTCTGAGCCGGTCTTTCATTCCGGCCGGGTTGAATTTTCTTTGAAGGATGACGGTTCCGCCGATAAACAAAGTGCTGACGGCACCGTATAAAAAGTGTGACGAGCGAAGCGTGCCCGGTACCAGCACTTTGTCATCAGGGGAAATGCCGAATTCACGTTTCGTACAAGAAAAGCTCTCCAGCCACGAACGGTGAGAGCGGGTGAAGGCTTTCGGCTTACCGGTCGATCCCGAGGTGAATCCGGTATAAAAGGGCAGGCCGGCGTTATTGATAAAAGCGCCTTCCGTTTTTTCCGCCTCGATCAAGGGCCTGCATTCATCCCACAGGATGACAGGCGTTTTGACGCCGTCCAGTCTGCCGCTCAGCCGGCGGTCACAGATGACGAGGCCGGTTTTGCTGATGTGCAGCTGGTCCGCGAGTTCCGCCGCTGCCGAGCGGGGATCTAACGGAACCGCCGTGCAGCCGGCATGCGCCGCCCCTGCGAAAAGTTGTAAAAATGGGATGCCGTTCGGCAGTAATATTGCAATGTTTTCCGGCTTACCTGAAAGGCTGCCAAGCCAGTTTGCGGTTTGGTTAACTAGCCTGTTCCAAGTTTGATAGGTGATCTGTTCTGTTTCTGTCTGAATTGCGATCTGTTCCGGCGCTTGTCCGGCTGTATCTGAATATGATGATGTAATCATGATGACTAAAATCAGCTTCCTTTCGTCGGCAAAAGCCGGCTTGCTTGAAGAGTTTTTCTGATTCTTACGGCTGCGAATGAGGCTGCGGCCGCTTTAAGCAGATCTCCGGGCACATAGATGAGGCTGAGCTTTACGGCAGTCAAGATATCAATGTGCATTATAAAAGCCTGAACGGGAATGCCGATGACATACAAAAACAGCACGCCGAACAAGAACTGTCTGATAAACAAATGGGGGACAGCAGCTGAGCGAAGGCCTTGGATGCTGAGGCTCAGCAGTAATGCCGCCAGCGGATATGCGATGAGATATCCGGCGCTCGGCCCGAAAAAAACCCCGAACCCGCCTCTGCCGCCTGAAAGGAGAGGCGCTCCGCATGCCACAATCAGCAAAAATAGCAATTGGCTTAAAAACGCCGCTTTCGGTTTTAGGATGCTTCCCGATAAGAGCACACCGATCGTCTGGAGCGTAATCGGAACCGGCGTAAAGGATAAGAAAAGCGGCGGGAGCAGCCCCAAAAGTCCCATAATGGCGGTAAACACGGCAATATGCATCATTTCTGTCAATTTCATTATGTATTCCTCCAGCTTATCAAAATATGTTTATACAATAAAGCGAGTCTTTATATATGTCAACTCAATTATATTTTAAGTTAACATTAAAAAGACCGGCCCTTTATGAAAAAGGCCGGTCGGTTTATCTTTATTCTTCTGTAAGGATAACAAGTGAATCAACGGATGATGCAACGTGGGAAACCGCGCGGCTGACTTCTTGAAGGCCGCCGAGAAAGGCCTGCAAATCAACGTCGATTTTGCCTGTCTGGTCTTTGCTCGTTTTCATGCTTTGGACGATGTCATCAAACAGACGGTTGATCTGCGCCATTTTTTCTTTCGTTTCACTTACAAGTCCGTTTACATCTTTAATATGTTTGGACACGATGTTGATTTGTGTATTGGTATTGTTCACGAGCTCTGATACGGTGGAAACGGTTTTTTTCGTATCCTCTGAAAGCTTCCTTACCTCCGTCGCGACAACGGCGAACCCTTTGCCGTGCTCCCCGGCTCTCGCGGATTCTATTGAAGCGTTGAGTGACAGGAGATTCGTTTGCTCGGCGATCCCCGTCACGATGCCGAAGATTTTTTCGATCTGCTGGGCGATGTCATTCAGCTTGTCCATTTCTTCTTCAATCTGCAGGAGGCTGGCGTCGATTTTATTCATCTGCTGCTGCTGGCTTTCAAGCTCTTTTTTCCCGCCGATTGATTTTTCTTCGACATGTACGGAAGTTACGGTGCCGGCTTTTGACGCCTCGGAAATGCCCTCGGATTTATCGACCAGCTCTTGCACGGCTCTGCTCGTTTCTGAAAACAAATCAGCGAGTGATCCGGATGTTTCCTGGATTTTTTGATGAAGACGGGCTTTCTTTTCCTCTTGTTCGTCACGCTGGCAGTTATATTCAGTCTGGAATGCTTCAAGGACGAGCTGCTGTTCAAGATTCAATATTTTCGTCGTCGCTTTGATCGCTTTTAAAAGCTCATGCAAATCCGGAATGGTTGCTTCATATATGTTCATCATCGACAGAAGCAGATCCTGGAACGCTCCCATATACCATTTCGGTTCAAGGCCGATCCGCAAATGGATGGAAGCGATGCGCTGTCTTTTTTCAATGAATTCATCATCAATCGTGCCGGCAAACATCTCATGGATATGACGCCGTAATGTTTTTTTCAGGCGCTCGACCGTGCTGTGGTCGTTAATGATCGTCATTAATGATTTTTCGTGATCCAGGTTTCGGTAAAAGGAATCGACGATTGTTGAGATATGTTCTTTAATTAACGGCTGCAGCTCTTCAAGCACATGAAGTTCTTCGTTTCCGAGCCTGACCATTTTCAGCTGTTTTTGGACATCTGCATATTGATTTGAAAGCGCGATGCGTTTTTTTTCATCGGCTTCCGAAAAATAAGCTGTTTCTTTTTTGCGGTCTTTTTTAAATAACAATATAAGTTCCCCCAGATATTCTCTTTTTCTTTTTATCGGTATGGAAGGAACTTGAATGAAGGAATCTGATAAAAATATTTTAATGCAAAAAAAATAAAACCATTCGTACAGAATGGTTTAGTTAATCTTGGCTGAGGCGCTTCAGCGGCTTGATGGCGGGACCTTCGGCAACCCCGCCGTCAGGTGTGAACCGGGACCCGTGACAAGGACAGTCCCACGTCCGTTCGCCGTCATTCCATTCGACCTCACAGCCCAAATGGGTGCATGTCGTATCGACAAGATGCAGACAGCCTTTTTCATCTTTATAGGCGCCGGCCCGTTTGCCGTTTACCGTTACGATTTTTCCCTCCCCGGGCCGAAGAGTCTCAGGTGAAGCGTCCGGCCTCTCAAGTTTGCCCGAGATAAGGTGTTTGGCCACGTCGGCATTATAGGAAATCAGTTTTTTCAGTCCCGGATCTGCGTGGAAGCGTGACGGAATAAACAGGCCGGAAAACGGGTTCTTTTTGTTTTGAATATGATCAGCCAAAAGCTTCGCCGCGAGCGCTGAGCTTGTCATGCCCCATTTTTTAAAACCGGTCGCCGCCAAAATATGTTCTTCATCGCCTGAGATGGGACCGATGAACGGAATTTTGTCAATGGTGACAAGGTCTTGTGCAGACCAATGATATGGGATGCTTTCAACTCCGATTGTGTCTTCCGCAAATTGTTTCAGCGCTTCGTAATGCTCGGACATTTCTTTTCCCTGGCCTGTTTTGTGGCTTTCGCCGCCGACAAGAACCAATTTTTCACCGTTCAAATCGGTGTATCGCAGTGATCTGGACGGCTTGTCTATGCTGAGATACATCCCGTCCGGATACGCTTGTTTCGGTTTTACCGCGAGTACGTAGGATCTGCTGGCATACATTCTGGCGGCGTAAAGCCCGCCTCCGTCATAAAAAGGAAAGTGGGAAGAGCAGACAATATAGCTGCACTTGATGCCGTGTCTGTTTTTCGTGACCACTTCCGGCTGCGGTTCTTTTTTTATGTCGATCGCAGCCGTCTGTTCAAAAATCCGCGCCCCGTTTTTAACGATCTCTTTGACGAGCGCCGCGCCATATAAAAGCGGATGGAATTGCGCCTGATTCTTCATGGCGAGACCGAGCCTGCAATCAACGGGGACGGGAAGTTCTTTCACAAGCTCGTGTTCAATACCGAGCTTGGTATAAGCTTCCTGCTCACTGCGGATTTTTTTGACGCCTGATTCTGTATTGGTGTAAAGATATGCGTCTTGTTCAATCAGTCTGCAGTCAATCGAAAGGTCCTTGATGATCTGCTTCATGTCTTCCATGGCGCGGAGATGGGCTTCGAAATACAGCCTTGCGCTGGTCAGGCCGATCTGCTGAATAAGATCGGCATAGATGAAATCATGCTGGGCGGTGATTTTTGCGGTCGTTCCCGCGGTCGTCCCGTTTAAAATCCGGTCTGCTTCAATGACAGCGACACGGAAACCTCTTTTCGTCAGTTCGTATGCCGTTGTCAGGCCCGTAATTCCTCCGCCGATAATCGCAACGTCACATTCCGTATCTTCAGTGAGGGCGGGAAAGGAAGGAATGTCAGCTGTTGCTTTCCAATAGGAAGCCGGTTCCTCGTTTGAAAAAGTAGTCAATTCAGATTTACCTCCTCTGTTGTATATTCTTAATTTTTCCAATAAGACTCTGTTCATACATGAAATTCGTATAAGATGCTCAAATTACTCATAATATAGTAATTAATGTAAAGGAGTGATCAAAATGGCTAACCAGAAGAAGAAAACCTTGCCGCCGCAGCATCAAAACCGGCAGCCGGGCTTTGAATATGTAATGGACCCGCGCCCCGTTTTTGACAAACCGAAAGCTGCGAAAAAACTTGAAGGGAAAACGGCGGTCATCACGGGCGGAGACAGCGGGATCGGCCGCGCCGTATCCGTTTTATTCGCGAAGGAAGGCGCTAATGTGGTCATCGTTTACTTTGATGAGCATCAGGATGCCGAAGAGACGAAGCAATATGTAGAAAAAGAGGGGGCGAAATGTCTGCTGATCGCAGGGGATGTCGGCGACGAAGCCTTTTGCAACGATGTCATCCGCCAGGCGGGCCAAGCCTTTCCTTCCATTGACATCCTGGTCAACAACGCAGGTGAGCAGCACGTACAGCCGGGGATTGAGAAAATCACGAGCCACCAGCTCATCAGAACGTTTCAGACGAATATTTTTTCAATGTTTTACTTAACGAAAGCCGCGCTCCCTCACCTGAAAAAAGGAAGTTCAATCATTAATACGGCCTCTATTACCGCCTATAAAGGCCACAAAACATTGATTGACTATTCAGCGACAAAAGGGGCGATCGTCACGTTTACAAGATCTCTTTCCCAATCTCTTGTCACTCAGGGCATCAGGGTAAACGCAGTGGCGCCGGGGCCGATCTGGACGCCGCTGATCCCGGCGAGCTTCTCGGCGAAGGAAGTGGAAGTCTTCGGCTCAGACGTGCCGATGCAGCGCCCGGGAGAGCCTGTTGAAGTGGCGCCGAGCTATTTGTACTTAGCAAGCGATGATTCTTCCTATGTCACGGGACAGACGATTCATGTGAACGGCGGCACCATCGTAAACGGATAATGTAAAAAAAGCCAATCCATATGGATTGGCTTATTCACTCTGTTTGAGTGCTGCATATTCTTTTGAAAGCGTGAGGAACGCTTCTTTATTTTTATCATCAAGCGCCTTATTAATCTGCATGGTCAGCATGGCGAGCCGGCGTTTATACAAGGATTCATCAAGCACCATTTGAATGTAAATATCGGCCATTGTCACATCGAATTCGTTTGCTATTTGCGTGTTGCGGGACTTCATGAGCTCAGTGTACGACTTTTTCTCTTTCATAAAGAATCCCCCCAATGCCTTTTTTATAGTATATGGATAACGGCCGGAAAAATCAATTAATTTTTATAATCTTTAGACAACTAATACTTGGAAATATATCGACATATCCTGCAAATTGACGAAAAAACGAAAATGATCATCGTATAAATGAGGTGAAACGAAAAAGAAAAACAATATTTAAATAGTAATTTAAGACTAAATTACATCTTTAAAAGGTGATTTTTAGCTATATTCAAAAAAAACCTGTCGTTTTCCAATGACAGATGATAGATTATTAGTATAAATTTTCAAGAAAAGGATTGGAGGCTGCACATTATGTGCCAGAAAACACACGCACCCTTAGAAAGCTACGAAGTAAATCGTTCAACCATCGCTGTTTTGCCTGAGGAAATAGACGGTAAAATGGGGTCGAAGGTCATTGAAAAAGACTGCATTCTGTATGTCAGCATGAAGCCGATTCACATCATCGACAGAAGCTGCCGCTACTTTGGCTCCAGCTATGCCGGGAGAAAAGCGGGAACATATGAAGCGATTAAAATTTCTCACAAGCCGCCGATTATGGTGGACCCTTCAAATCACATCTTTTTATTCCCTACACTTTCTTCTGCAAGGCCTCAATGCGGCTGGATATCTCATGTGCACGTTAAAGATTTTCAACCGACGGCATTTGATGACACAGCGGTCACGTTCTCAAACGGCAAAACGATGGAACTGGAAGTATCCTATCATTCTTTTGAAAACAGAAACCTAAAATGTGCAAAAAAACTGATTCCCTTACTCCCACAAGGGATCAATACTGTTGTTGCACAAATAACTTGGACAAAGGAGCAAAGCAAAGTAGCTGATGCTCTTTTTTTGTGTAAATGAACTTAATAAAGTTATATTCGAATAACATCGAATTGGAAATTAAATGTGTGAGATTGTAGAAATAGTCATCTTTACATGTTTTTGTGATGCTTGCTATAATGATTTGCGAACTTGCTTGGAAAAGTATTCCTTGCTAGTTATAAATGACGGGAGGGGGGTGAGATTAAATGAGCCGATATTATATATGGACTTGCCCAAAAGGGATTGAAAGCTTGTATGAACTAATGGTCTTTTCGCCGGACAAGGAACCTTTCATGCCGCTGACTACTTTTTACTTTCATTGTTCAAATTATGCTTCAAATACTGCCAAGACATACCTTAATAGGCTTGTAGATTATTTTAACTGGCTTGAACAGTATACAAAAACAGTGGGACGGGATTTTCCATGAGACGGACCTGAAGAAGAAGTACGGTTATGTGTTGAGTATTATCTGATGGATCGAATGGGTTGTAAGGTTCTAGGGACGAGCACATTTAAATATGTCAACCCGACGTACAAAAGTCCAAAGACTGTAAGTACGTTTCTGTCAGCTATCAAACTCTTTTACACAATCATGATTCAGAAAAAAGATTATATCTATGTAAACCCGTTGATTGATATTTATTCAAAACTTGAAATTGAAAAGTCAAGATATCAAGGTGTTCGTAAGGATGCACCAAGGCTTCCACACATGGCTGGAACGGAGGAAGAGTTATCATTTAGACGCGAAACGGACTCCTATTTTAAATTCGCTAAAGGAGCATGGGCTCCGGAAATTATTGATGATAAATTTCTGCCAACTCTGACATATGAAGCAGGCAAAAAACATGGATGGACATTGAGGGAAATAGTGATTGCAAGACTTCTGTATGAAACAGGAGCTCGCATTTCTGAAATTATAGGGCTGACAATAGGTGATTATCGAAGCCGGTCAAATATTAATGAAGCTAACACTTTTAGTAAAGGAAGCTACGGTAGAAGAGTTAAATTCATTATTTTTCAACAAGATACGGCTAGACTTTTGATGAGGTACATCAATAAAGAGCGTAAAAAGTATGCAGTCAACAAAGTGAAATATGAGCAGCTTTCTGATGAAGAGCCTTTGTTCATTTCAGAAAAAGGCACCCCTTTAACATACCAAGCTTGGTATTATCACTGGAATGGGGCAATGGCAGCTGTAGGAATTAAATTAAACCCACATAAAACACGTCATTGGTTTACAACAGCAAGAATGAGAATGATAAAGGAGTTAGCTCGTAATCCTGATGAGTATGCTCGTATGATATCGGAGTTCAGAGTCTATATGAAATGGAAGCATGAAGATACAATTAGGGCGTATGAACATCATTTTACGAATGAAACGAATCGGGTTATGCAGCTTGATCTCCATGAAAAAATGAAACAAGATGAAGCGTATTATTTAAAAAACAGAAAAGAAATTTTACGTCGAAATGCAGAAACTCCACATTCATCAGACTCTGAACCTATTGTACAGGATAAAGAGATACAAGAATTTTTGGATGGATTGGATTGAGAATTATGGACACCAGCTTAAAAACACCAAGCACATCATTTTATAATGAGCTAAAACCTTACTATGATGAACGAATTTTGCTTTTAAAAAGAGGAAATGATGGTTTTCTTTTGGATGAGATGTATGAAACAAATTTGAGAATGCTACGTGACAATACTCGTAAATCAATATTTGCAAATCATTTATTATTGCTTGCGTTATTGTTAACGAGGAAAAATATATCTCCACCGTATATTCGAAAAAATGTTTATACCATCAAAAGAAACCTAGATATTTTATTTAATTACTTCAATTTAAAAGAGGTTACCGATTTTAACATAAACGATCATCTATATCCATTTTTTAAAGGGAACATAGCGCATGAATTAAGCGATTCTCAGCTTTATCAATTTTATTGCAGTTATCATGTCGCAAATCTGGATTCTGGCCGTTGGTATGACACATTAAGTATGCGTGATAAGGAATACTTTAAGAAATATCTCTTTCCGCATTGCTCTTTTCATTACAGTGATTTTCCGTATATGAAGACAGTATATATGAAAAGCAAAATTAATCGGAAAGCTGAAACAGATGCTATTGTTAATCAATTGCCTCAGATAAGGGCTGAATCGAGCTTAAGATGGCAAAAGCTTAAACGTATGCGTGAAGCTTTTAGGAAGGCGGTTAAAAAAGCAAACGGTGAGTATCCTATAGATTTTTATTATGATGAACCTGATCGTATCGGTGAACGTTATTTTTTCCGTTTATGGGATAGACGATCGTTTGTCTTACATCATGCAGATCAATTCAAAGATCATCGTAAAAAAGCAGCAAGGCTAAGGTTAGATGTGTTTAAAAAAGAATTTGTTTTTCTTGAACTTATTAAAGTTGAGAAAAAAGGTTCGTCCGATGATCCAGTTGAGGGGTTATGGTTTAAAGAACTAATCGATAACGATCTAATCGGTACATTTAGCACAAAAGATCCAAAAGTTGCGGAGCAGAAAAACAGCATCCTGCGTTCATGGGGATACGAGCATCGTTCTAAAAGGGGAAATGCTGTTATTCCCGCATTTTATACGAGTCATTTAGGAATACTCAAACAGAATAGTTTTTTGTGTGAAAATCAAGACAAGGCAGAAGGTTTGCTTATTGATATCGAGCCGTTATATGTAGCTGCAATATTTGGGCTACTAGCTATTAATATTTATACGACGAATGGGGCGAGGGTAAATGAACTTTTACAAATTGAATACACTAAAGAGTGTATCAAATTAGTACAGCATAAATCCAAACTGATTTATTCTTTTCACGTTGTACCGAAAGGGCATACCGATCGCCAAGAATACATTGTGACAGAAGACATCATGAAGCTATTTAGCGAAGTGAGAGAGATGCTTAAAGAACATTATCAAAGTGATAAAATCCCACTTGTTCCGTATAAATTATATGTACGAGAGCATTTGTTTTTGGAACCAAGACCGTACTTGTTTCAATATAATGGTAGATTGCTTAATGGCAGAGGAATCAATGCATGTATGCAACTGCTAATGCATGGAATAACTTGCAGTACAATTGAAGGTGAGAAGGTAGTAGTCAAATCTCATGGGTTGCGCCACGGATTTGCTACAGAAGCTGTGAATCGATTTGCTATTCCATTACCTGTTGTGGGAAAAATCATGCATCAAAAGAATTTGAATGTTACTGGCTATTACGCAGAACCTACAGCCAGTCAGGTTATCGGTTTAATGAATCGCTATCAAGATCTAGCTGCGTCTTTTGAGAATATGGATGAAAAAAGAAAAGACTATCCTGAATTGGATCGAGAGTTAAAAAAACGAGAAGAAAAAGTCGGTATTTATAATCAGGTGTCCGGTGGAATCTGTGTGACTAATGATGCTTGTCCAAAAAACATGGCTTGTATTGGATGTCAGGCAAAAATACCAGAACCAGATAAAAAAGAAGAGTTGCTCGACATTTTGGAGAACACTTATCGAACAGAGGAGCTTTATAACAAATGGAATTTGCAGTTTGAATTGAAAAAAATACGAAAGATGAGGGAAGATGGTCAACGGGAGCTTGAATTGATTAAAGGAATTGAAGTATACCGTAAAGAAAGCAACTTTCGATTAGAAATCGTGTTTCCGCAAAAAGAAAAAGATGAATGAACGTAGATCAAGTTGGGATCGTACCTTTCAACTGGGAAAAAAAGCGATTGATTCCTTAGTTAAAGAGGGAATGCCTGTAACCCGGCAGAGTATAAGTAAACGAACAAAGGAACTTGATCCAACAAGTAAAGGAATTCATCCAAACTCTGTGAAAACAAATACTGACCTTTATTGTTACTATCAGGAATACAGTATATCGTATAGGAAAAAGAAACGGTTAAATGACAAAAAGAATCGAATACTTGAAGTGGATGATGCCTACTTCAGGAAGATTAAATCCAGCAGAGATAAAAAAATTGCTGAAAAAAAGTTTATGAAGATGACAAAGCAAGAGGTTGTTGGAGTCTTGTTGAAAGCGCTGGACTATATTGCAGATAATGAGGATAGATGGCATGGAGAGCATTTTAAGAAGTCTAAAAAATTTTTTTAGATGTTTTTGTAACGAGAAAATGACAAAAAACCACAAAATTATTCGCCAGCATAATCTTGTGATATAACATTTAAGTATATGTAATGTTTTATTAAAGGGAGCTGCAGTGGTGTGCACGCTCTCTTTTTCTTATTGAAGACACAGAAACCGTTATATAAACGGTTTACCTCTGTAGTAAGGTTATAGACGGACTTTTTGATTCATTTATAAGAATAACTGATGAAGAAGTGAAAGTCAATTGCTTTTTCAAATGAAGAAGCAAAAGATGGAAAAACGAACAGAGATCTCCTAGGCTCAGGTGAGAAAAGAGAAAAGGTATGATTTTTATAGGGATTATCTTATTTTAAGGTATTTAAAAGGTATCTTAGTTTGACGATCAAATAAATGGACGGACTAGTCATAATCATTTTTTAAGGGGGATATTAAGTGTGGGCAATAGTGGTACTGATTATTTTATATATTTTAATTTCGAATTACAAGAAGACAAAGAAAACGTATACTATAGCATCAGTTCATGTTCTGTATAAGACAAAAAAGAACAAATTATCTTTCATAATTTTAAATAGTGAACGTATGAATCAAATTAAAGAGTTTTTTTGGAAAATAAAAATAAAAGAATTAGCTCAAATTGTGGATGACTTATCTGATGAATATGAACGAAAAAATAATTTCACTTCAAAATCTGTTGTTATAAGTATAGCCTTTATTTCGTCTGCTACTGCGTATCTATCATATATCTTAGCACGTGTAAATATTAGATTGAACTTATTCACCAGCGAGATTGAAAATAAAGTTAAAGAACTGAGACGAAGCGGTGAAGTGAGTGCAAATTCTGGGTTTTTAAACCCGGATGAAAAAACAGAAAAGTTATTAACTAAGGCAATTAAAGAAGTTGATTCTTTTGTTATGGACACGATGTTGCAACACATAGGAATAATAGGCATTTTTGTGGTTTTAATCTGTTTATATTTGTTGTACCGAAGGTTAACAGTACGATTAGTAAATAAACTTTATTTTGCGGCAAAAAGGGTATACGAAGACAGAAACAAATACGAAGATGAATTAAAAGAAGTGTTAGAGAAGGTATACAAATATCAAACAATTAATTGGGAAATGAGAATAATAGAGAATGAAGAGTGTTTTATTATTATTTATGAATCTGAAGATAGGGAAAAAGCTGAAACCATATTCTTAACTGATGAGAAGTTGATTAAAGTTGTTAAACAACATTTATTTTAACCTATGATTGGTGTTAGTTAAGTTTGGAAAATAGAATAATTAGAATTTTGATGTTAACGAATTCGAAGATAATGCACATGATATTTTTCGACAAAATTCGGGAAAAGTATAAGTAAACCTATGTTATTGACACTTTTTTATAAAAAGCTAAGAAAAAGAATTGAGAATAAAGTTTTATAAGGCTACATTGCTTAAAAATCTTTAACCATATATTCTACGCTGGTAATGAATGAAGATTTTTATGAATAAAAAAGCGTTCGACAAATTCTGCATAGGACTTCCTTTTTTATGAAATTTAATTTAAAATGATTCCCTAAGAATTAAAAGGATTATTACTTTAAGTGAAAAGTGTCGCGAAATGAAATTTTCTGTATATAGAAAATTTGTATACGTTAGGGTAGTTGATAATAAAATAAACTATACCTATCAGAAGGGGGAAAACCCGTGGTCATTAAGATAAAATTATATGAGATTGCCAATAAAACAACACTTTCAGAAATTCAGGATGAGTTTGAGGCTGAAAATATAATTTCTTTTACAGATCGGTATATAGGTGTTAGATATAATTACTCTAATGTGAGTTACAGTTATGTATTAAATTTTATGAGAACAACAAGATCAAGACAAGTAATTTTAAACCCTAATAAATTTTTGAAAATAATACAATATTGCTTAAGATATAATATATATATAGAAGATCTAAATTTCGTTAAAATAGTACCTGAAGATAGCTATGAGTTTGTGCAGAAATATTTAGATAAAATTAACGATGGAACTGAAGAAATAAAATTGTTGTATAGAGATAAGCTCTTTTCAGAATTGGATTGGATTGTATCGGACGAAGGGATAGATATAGAAGATCTTAAAATTCAAATGGAAATAAAAGATAACCCTATTTATTCTAATGTGAATTTTTATAATAACGGGATTATAACAACTACTCAAAACATTTCAGATGAGTTGCAGAATTTGGTAGAATTTATATTAGAGGACTGATTTATTCTGTTAGAATTATTATTAAGAATTAGGAATCGATTACTTAAATGGATTACCTTATTGAGTCCGATACTTACTATTATATTGGTGTATAATTATAAACTAAATCTCACTCATATCATCACTTTTTTTATTCCAGAAATGACTAAACATCTTGATGGTAAAGAATCACTCGAATTTACTTTGAATGTATCAATATGTACAGTTATCATCAGTTTAATCAGTGAATTATTTAGAAAAGTTTCTGATTTCTCTTCAAAAGTGTATGATAATGAGTTTGCTTCACAAGGTGAAATAAACTATAGACCAGAGAGAAATAGTCCAATAACTTTGAGAATCGACTGTGCTATTAACTATAGATGGTCTTTTTTAAAGTATTTAATCACTAAGTTGGGGGGTCTTAAAATTGTTGTGTCCTTTCCCTATTGGTTAGAGATTGATTGGGATCAGAACACTAATTACCCTAAGGGAGCAATTAAAGATTCTTTTTATGAAGAAAGTAGTGAAAATGCTCAAGAGAATAGTTTTACAATTATCTTGGACAAGTATATTCAAAAAAAGTCAGCCAAATCTAGATTTATTATCAAGGAAAGGTTTATATCTAGTGCAACAAGTAGACTTGATGGAGCTATAATTCCCTCGTTTGTCCCGAGAACAAACAATAAACTCTATTACTTACTTATTTGTATAATAATTTTTGTTTTTTACAATTTAAAAGAAGAGGAATATGTTATCCACGCAAGGAAGCTTGATTAGCAGAAAGGATATATTATGTCTGATAAATCAACCACTTTTTCAGTATTTAGATTTTACAATTATGAAAGTATTGATAACTTCATTGAGACGCTTAGAAACAATTTAATTGTGTCTAGACAAAAGACAGTAGATAATTTGTCAGATACTTTATATGCAAGAGTAGAGCAATATTCTGATGAGTTTCCTCTATTTCAAAAAAACATTGTTGATCTAGAGGGATTCAATAATATCAATTATATTTCTTTTAACTTATTGACAGAGAGTCCGAAGAATACAAAATGTTGGGTTTCGGATGAGATGATGATTGATCGACAAGAGCGGGTTAAACTTAATGAGTCTAAAGTTTTGGTTTTTGAATATGATGGAACAGTAGATGCAATTGTTTTCTGTGGACTGCACAATGCTAAAACGCCTATGAAAAGTTTCTTTACGCCTGAGACATGGGGGATAGTTTCAGATTTAAATTTAGATATTTGCGATGACCTATTATTTTGGATCGCTAAACAATACTTACATCCAGATAGTCGAAATCAGTCTTTATCAAAATTGGAACAAGTTTTTATTACAGATATCGAAAAGTATTCTGGTTCAGAAGGCGACGGTAAAAATACTTGTACTGGCGCAGGGAATGGTATTGATAATTTGTATACTACTACGGCATTTTTAATAAATAATGCTAAGTTAAAATCTTTAAAAGCAAAGGTACAGGTTGGAAGAGAGCATGTTTTAGTGGAACTTAAACTTACTGGAAGTTTTATGTTTTGGATAAAATCTTATAATGGTATCCTAAGAAGATTGTCTGGGGAGCATAAAACTAATGCTATAGCTATTTTTCTTTACATGAAGTTAATACCCATAATTATTGATTGTTATAAAACTGCCGTAAAAACATCTGATTGGTCGCCTGAAATAAAATCGGATTTTTTACAATATTTAAGGGATAGACTAGTTAATGAAGTTGAACAGGGGAGACCTAACTTAAATAATTGAAATAAAGGTTAGTACATAAAAAGCCCTTAATAATAAGGGCTTTTAGTTTTTTTATCTTCAATGTTTATTAAATTAAGGGAGAGTTTTTTTATGAAAATCCTTGATGCACAATCGCTTATTACGTCCTCACAACAACGCTCCAAAGAATATCAACAACTTCGTGAAGAACTATCCGATTTAAAGAAATCATTAGAAGATGTGTCTAATCTGGGTGATGATTTCACTGGCCGAGGCGCAGATAACATTAAAGCTTTTTTTAACGATTTAGCATTGTACACCGAAACTTATATGAACTTCACTGAGATGCAGATCGTCTTTTTCAATAGTATTGAAGGAAAGCTGGAAGATATGGGGCTTGCCGGTGGTACATTTGTTGATGAACATTTTGTCGAAAATCAATTAGAACAGGGAATCAAAAACAGTCGTATTATTATTGACGAACAACAGCAGGAGCTTTCCGGAATATTTGCTGGTATTAGCGACATTATTCATTTAACACCGTTTTCAAGTGAGCCAGTTAATGATCGACTTAATGATGCTGACAAAATCCGAAGAGAAACAATAGACGCTGTTTATAAATTGGATCATGAACTAGTGATGGAATATGCCAAATCTGAACCTATTGAGCAGCATATCAAATCTTTCTATTCTGCATTGATGGCTGCTACAGGAAGAGGAAAATCAGCACTACCGATGTATTATGATGCGAATAAGTTTCATGAATCAGAAGTATATAAAGCACATAAACATATTGATGCAGAAGTGAAAACATATTTACGCATTAAAAAGGAAGAAGCAGAGAAACGTAGAATCAAAGAGTTAAAGGCTAAATTGGACAAGCCAGGGGATTTATCAGTAGATGATTATATCGACATTGCAACTGAAGTCGGTTATGAAAATCTGACGTCTGATCAAAAACTTTACTATGGACAACTACTTCAAGCAAAGTCACAACAGGAATTAGGAAATCAGGTCTGGAACGTTACAAAAGGAGTAGGGGTTGGGCTTTACGATGTAGGGAAGGATTTTGTCACTGGCATCTACGATTTGGTGGTCAATCCAGCAGGTACGATTGAAGCTGTTGTAACGGCCGTCATCCATCCTGTTGATACATACAATATGATTGCAAAATCCATATCCGACTCGTATGAGCGAGATATGGTAAATGGAGATTCATATTCTAGAGCACATTGGGTTTCTTATGCTGTAGGGACTGTTGTAACTTCAATATTTGGAACAAAAGGTGCTGGATCTATAACCAAAACAGGAGTAGCGACTACAAAGGTAGCAGTAAAAACTAGTGTGACCAAGGCCGGACAAACGGTTAAAGACATATCTTTAGCAGAGTGGCTTCCTTATGCCTCAAAACATCAGTTAGCAGGTGCAGGAATAGGAAAGGTCCCTTATAATGCGGTTGACGGCTTAGGTTTAAAAGACAAATTGATGATGATGGCTAAAAGTGCTAATACTGGTGTAAAAGTTACTAAAAAGCCCGCGCATAGACTTAAAAAAGCTGACTTAGCGAAAAAAGTAGACACAAAAAATATTGAAGAATTTATTAGTGGAAATAAACATTTTGATGATGTAGTAGACGACTATGCACAATTATATAAAGAAACAGTAAACTCTAATAAACCATGGTCGTGGGATGATACAATCTTAGGTGGAGAAAATTTAACAGGAAAGCAGAAGAAATTGATAAAAGAAAAAGCACTTACAAATCAGTTAATCCCAAATATAAAAGTAACAAAAGTAGAGGGGATGCCATTTGGGTTTGCTGATTTCAAAGGTGCTGGAGTTGTAGAAAAGACAATTCCGTTGCCAAAAGAATTGTGGCATGCTTCTGATAAGGTGCAATTTGATTATTTAGATAAGGCAATTGGTGGTCACAGAGATGGCATGACTTGGCATCACACTGAATTTCCTGGGATAATGGAGTTAGTCCCATTTGGCATTCATAATGTTACAATACATAATGGAGGCAGAACGAAAGGGATGTGGGCAGATGCACCAAGATAAAAATTTTGGAGGTAACGACTTATGAATATGAAGGAAAATTCAATTATAAATCCACTTCCAACAGACGAGCTGCTGGATGAAAAAGAAAGAAAATGGAGAATAACCTTACCTCAAAGTTATAAAACCTTTATTAAACAAAATAGTGGAGGAATACCTTTAGAAAGCCAATTTTTATGTAATGGGCATAACTATGCCATTGATAGGTTTCTATGTATTTTAAAAATCACAGGTGAAAGTGAACTTGAGTGGTACGATATAGGGGCTACCATGTCACAGTTAGATGAGAGAATAATCGATGACGAGGATTTAGTTGGAGTTGAGATCTTGCCAATTGCCGTACTATTTGCCGGTGATTTTGTTTGTTTGGACTATAGATCAAACAAAGATGAACCATCAGTGTGCGTTTGGAGTCATGAAGAATCAGGTGAATTTGCTCCTGTAACTTATCAGGTAGCAGACAACTTTGAAGAGTTTTTGAATCTGTTAATTAAATAGGAAAATGTTTTCTTTATAGTTATATCATTTATGAAAGATCCTAATTTTTATTAGGATCTTTTCTTCTTTTCGGATACTTTGTTTAAGAGCAGTTAATGCTGCATCGCTAAATTCCATTTTGTTAAGAAAGTAAACCCCAGATTCCAAATTGGGTTTTTAAATATTCAATTGCGAATTATGCTTAAGTTTTCAGACACTGAAGGAGGAGAATAGGAAGCCTGCGAAGAATATTTTATACAAACAATTACATTAGTAGTAAAATTATACTCTTGGGATTAGGGCGTAATTTCTTCTGTTTTTGATAAGGTGTTGATTAATTATTCGGGAGGGTACATTCATGGTCAAAGTTAAATCATATGAAATCAATGGGAATTTTCCAATAATGAAAGAGTTTATCGATTTGACAATTGAAGAAGGAAGTCTGACAGGAACACATTTATTAGTACGTAAAACAATAGCCGAAATGGGTGGGAAGTTGAAAAAAATTGTTCACCAAAGGGGCGCAACGGATATAAAATATAAGACATATTTCTTTGCAGAGAATTTGAATATGCTGATCAAAGGATACCTTGGAACAGGATCTGATAATAGTGAAGCGAGAGCATTTAAAAAGCTTCTAGAGGATTTTATGGATCATGATTGTGCTAAACAACTAACTCTTCAAGAAGGCTCTGAAAAACGTCATATCGAGATTGATTTTCTAGATGAAAAATGGGCAGCTGAAAAGGTAGAGTTTAATTAATACTAAAGTAATTGGAGATACTCTTAGAAGATTTGTAATGCATTACAAATCTTTTTGACAAAAGATATGCGCTATCGTATAATGAATTAAGAATTGAGTATTTGTAAGAGTACAGAATCCTGGATTGGCATTTAAATGTTAAATATAAGGATCAATTCATTTAGATTTTATTGGTTGAATTGTGTTAAAGATACTCTGACAGCAAGTAAAAGTCGATTTATGAATTGAATATTTGCTATTAAACAAAACCATTGAAATAATTTCGGCATAAGTAATACAAATAATTATAAAGTTATTTAGAATAAAAATAAAATAACTAGTAGTTATTAAGAGTAAAAATAAAATAACTGTATAAAAAAAGACGCAGCAACTAGTGCTACGTCCCAAACTCATTTTCTAAATTGAATTTTAATCCCCTCTTTAGAAATCATAATATGAGATAATCTCTTGGATATTCTCTCGAAGAATTCCAGAAATAACTTCATATATACACCACCTTTATGTATCTCTGTATTCTAGTGCATTAGAATACAGAGATACATAAATACTATCACTTATTTAAATATCTTACAAGTCTGACATGGATAGAAAATATCTATGTCTTTTTTATTTTAAAAGAAATTTGAAATGAAACCCGAACAAAACTGGGTTTAAATTAACTTGCTTTGGCTATAATTAGGCTGTTAATGTTTTATTCATTTTACGGAGGTGTCAGTTTGTCAAAAGCAGTGTATATTGGATCAACACCTAAAGATATGACTAGAGAAGCCAATGAAAATGCGTTAGAGGAAATTTCAATAAAATCAAAGGAAATTCAGAACCGCTTAATGAAGATGAAGAATAAAATGAAAAATAAAGAAATATATGATGCGGAGTCCTGATAAATCAATCGGGGCTTTTATTTGTGAACGGAAAAAGCAACTAGTTTACTTGAAATGATTTTTTTGTCTGAATTCGCTTTCTACTCAGGAAAATGATGATATAATTTTCCATGGAAGGTAATGGGGTTAAAGAGTTGAGAGGCGTAATCCTAACGATAGCGGGTATAATTACAATTTCAAGAATAGTGGAATTTTATTTTTAATAATACGAAGTTAGACCTTTTACGAAGCGAAAGCTTTGAGGTTGCTTCTAGAGTTAATTAACCTCTATCAAAAGTCAGATTGGTTATTAATATTTCCGATCTGTTTTTTGTATATACTAATTTTGATGGGAGTTAGAGCAAAGTGTACAAACATGTGATGATTGAGAGATATGGAGAAAATAGTCGGATATTTGAATACGATAAATGTGAAGAAGAGGTTTTAAGCTCAGTATTAATACCGTATTTTAAAAAAGAAAGAATTCATTTTAATGGATATTTTATTGAGGTTGAAAACATAGCAAGGATACTAATAAAGGAAACACAAAAGAAGATTCAGGAAATAGTAGACTGGGAAAATGACTATAATAGACCGGAAGGACTTTTTATTTTTATGGGTAAGGACAACATCTTCTTGGGTGACAAGCACTGTAGCGATATTACTAAGGAAATGTTTTTGAAAGCAGAGAGACAATTAGAGATAAATATTGCTGAGGAACGGAAGGTGTCTGAAAAAGACAATACTAAAGTGTTTATTGTTCATGGTCATGATGAGGCTGCTTTGAGTAAAGCTAAATCATTTATTAGAGAGTTAGAGCTGCAACCCGTTGTTTTGAGGGATACTGCGAACGAAGGCCTAACAATAATTGAAAAGATTGAAAAAAATGCCGATGTTGGATATGGGATTGTTTTATATACAGCGTGTGATGTAGGTGCAAAAAAAGGTCTAGAAGATAATCTAAACGATAGAGCTAGACAGAATGTGGTTTTTGAGCATGGGTATCTAATAGGTAGATTAGGAAGATCCCGTATTGCTGCCCTTGTTAAAGGGGAGATTGAAACACCTAATGATATTTCAGGAGTAGTATACATAGCAATGGATGAACATGATGGATGGAAGATCAGAATAATTAAAGAGTTAAAAAGCGCGGGATATAATGTGAACATTGAGACCCTATTTAATTAAGCTCATAAAGATCAGACTTTTTAGAAGCTCTCTTCGGAGAGCTTTTTTTGGTTGGGAAAACTATATAACATGGTTGTTAGGATTTGTTTACTATATAGACGAGAACTTTTTAAGTAAGACGTTAAGTTATCCGAATTGCGGAGACCATTTATTTGATTTATCATTTGGATTTAGGTAGCTCGTCTTAGCTTAGATACGAACTCTTCCGATAATCGTCTGCGAATACCCTTTTACAAATCCCTGTATAATTATCGTTGAAAATGTTTCGTCAGTATAATAATCATTTTCGAATCTCTATTGGATTTTCTTTGTCCAAGTTATTTGTGCAACAACAGGATTGATCCCTTGTGGGAGTAAGGGAATTGCTAGATGCTAAGAGTTTTAATATAAAAAATCAGGTTTACAGAACCGCCTATCTCAGAACCACTTTTCAGGACAGGATGGGCAGTCATATCCCGAAGCGGCAGGAATTCATGCTGTATCCGAAAGAAGAGCGGACAAGAATGATCTACGACTTTATTTTGCGGGAGCTGGGGGAGAGATATTAGAGAAAGCTGTGATGTGAAGGGACGGGTCCTCTCCTTTTGGGGAGGGCTTTTTTCGATTTGCATGCCCGGGCAGAGTTGTATCGTGTCCGTCTGTTGGCTATGATGATGTAAAGAGTAATGATATTTCATTTTAGGAGAGATGGGCATGGATGTGTTTGCAAAATATGTATCAGGAATCGATAACCCGGATCACCGTCTCAAAGCAGAGGAAATTTTGTCGTGGACGGCTGACCAATTTCCGAACTTAGAAGCGCAGATCAAGTGGAACAAACCGACATTTACCGATCACGGCACCTATATCATTATGTTTGCCGCGGCAAAAAATCATTTGAGCATTTTACCTGAAAAAGAGACGATGGAGCATTTTGCCGATGACATCGCTCAAGCCGGGTACAGCGCTTCTTCGCGCCTGTTCAGAATTCGATGGACTGATCCGGTGCACTATGATCTGCTTAAGAAGATCATCGAATTTAACATCAAGGAAAAAGCTGAAAATCCGGGGTTTTGGCGCTAGCGGACGTGATGTTGAAGGAGGAAGACATGGACGTACTCAAAGACTATTTATCAAGTATCGACAGCCCTGATCATCGTCTGCGAATGGAGGAAATCCTCTCGTGGACGGCTGGCCAATTTCCGAACTTAGAAGCGCAGATCAAGTGGAACACGCCGATGTTTACCGATCACGGCACCTTTATTATCGGCTTTGCGGCAGCAAAGCATCATGTAAGTGTTTCCCCCGAAGAAGCTGGAATTGCGCATTTTGCCGATGACATTGCCTGTGCCGGCTACAGCGCTACTTCCCGTTTGTTCAGAATTCAATGGACTGAACCGGTGCATTATGAGCTGCTTGAACGCGTGATTCAATTCAATATTCAGGATAAGGCGGACTGCTCAGCATTTTGGCGGAAATAATGAAAGAAATGTTAAAAAAACAACCCTGAGGAGGGCTGTTTTTTTATTGGAAACACATGATCAGCCCATTTTAATCAAGAAGCAATGGATGACGTACTATAAAAAATAAGGAGTACGAAGCAGTGAATGAATTTTATAAGGCGTTAACATATGTAAATAAAATTTTTTATGAACCAAATCACTTAACGATACATGATATTCAAGAAGAAGCTCAAAACTCAGAGTATGGGGCCGGTATGTTTCAACTGCATTCAAAGTCAGTTCGATTCAGAGTCGCAAAAATAACGTCTAACAAGATAGGACAGTTTGTTGCTTTTTGGGAAAAAGATGGAGATGGTAAAAACCAAGCCTTTTCATATGAAAAAGCTGCTGATTTATTGGTTATCAATACTTTTGCCAGTAATCATCATTTTGGACAATTTGTTTTTCCAAAAGAAGTTCTTGTAAAGCAAAATATCCTTAAAACAGCCGCTACAAAAGGAAAAATGGCAATTAGAGTTTACCCTGAATGGGAAAATCCCACTAGCAAACAAGCTATCGAAACACAAAAATGGCAGTTGGCATATTTTGTTGAGGCGAACGATGCAGATCGTTTTCCAGCACAAGACCTGTTAAAGCTATATTCTAACTAAAATTGGACAGCCCTGAGCCGGCTGACAGTATGTGAAGTTAACCGGTGCGTGAGTTGGAGAATAACGGGGAACCTCAACAAATGAGGTTCCTCTAATTGTTATATAGAAATCGACATTTTGAATGTAACAGAGTTTGTTTATTAAACGTAATCCGAAAAATAAGGGATTTGCGTATCCCGCAGACCCTCACGAAACGCACGATGACAGAAATCGTGCGTCCAAAATTCTTTATTTGACGACAGACATGCTGACGCTGCTGCCTGACACTGTCAATTTGGCAAAATCCTGTGTATCAATCACAGGGGTGACTGCTTTATTGTCGATCGTGATGTTCGTAAAGGCTGTTGAGAAGTTTGATTTGATGTAAGGGCGCTGATCCTCTGATGTGACCGCAACGGTGGCGAGCGCTTTCCATTTTGAGACAGAGCCTACATTTGTTTGGGCGAGTTCTGAGATGATGCGGCCGGTGTATCCGTCATTATTCGTGCCCCAATATGTGGCGCGGGTATTGCCGTTCAGATTTTTGTAAATGGTCAGCTGTACGGTGCTGCCGGGCCGGAAGCCTTTCGTATAGGTGAATTGGCTTTCTCCTTCCAGATACCGGACCTGGCCTTGTCCCTTTGAACCGACTTTCATGATCGGTTTCCATACATGATAGGTGTCACTGTACTGAAGCCCGATATCAGCCTCTGTGCCTCCGGTAAATCCTGAGTAAATATAGGCTGTCCCATTTGACACCTGAATCGAGCTTGGAAGCTGAATTTTCGTGACGAGAACTGAGCCCGTGCTGTTCAGATAGGCCCTTCCGCCGATTCCTTTACTGAGCTGGGACGCCGCTTCCGCCGTATTTGGACTGATCACCCCCGGAATATCCGCCGTACATGCGCCGAATAGAACGGCTGTAGTGAGAACACCCGCAACAAGCCCTTTTTTCATCATCATTTCTCCTCCTATCATCATAGTCAGATAGCGCTATCAATTCATATTATAAAAGGTTTTGGGAAAAATTCCATAAAAGATATACGGGCGGACATAAATTAAAACTATTTTCCTATTTATCTTGTAAATGGAGATTATTTGAACTATGATATGTTCAGCCATACAGCATGATTCAGGAAAGGGGATAGGATAGAAATGAAAAAGACGGCAGCTGTGCTTTTGTCTTTCGGCCTGGTGTTCGGTTGTTCATACGGAGCGGGGCAGACGGCAGAAGCGAAAACAAAGGTAAAAACGTATCAAAACTGCAAGGCGCTGAATAAGGTGTATAAGGGCGGCGTGGCCAAATCGTCGAAAGTGAAAAACAAGGGCGGCAGAACAAAGTACAAGCCGTATGTATCAAAAGCGCTTTATAATGCAAATAAAAGACTTGACCGGGATAAAGACTATATCGCATGTGAGAAATAAAAAAACAAGCCTCTTTAAAGAGGCTTGTTTTTTTAAATGGATTCGGCGGTGACGGCGGTTCCGTATCCGATTAATTCGGATGTGTTCTGTCCAGCGGTCAGTTCGAACCGCAGGCCGACGATGGCGTTCGCTCCGAGCTGCTCCGCCTCTCTGATCAGCCGCTCTTTCACCGCTTTTTTGGAGTCTTCCAGCATTTCGGTATAGCTTTTTAATTCGCCGCCGACGACAGATTTTAAGCCTGCAAGCAAGTCTTTTCCGATGTGACGGGACTGGACGATACTGCTTGTCACTAAGCCTTTTACTTCCGTAATCTGTTTTCCGGCGACGGTTTCGGTCGTTGTCATGATCATGCGGCTTTCCCCCTTCATGTGTCTTACCGCTATTTTATCATTAAGCCGCCTTTTCGGCTGCGCTGATTTGTTTTTTTCTGACTGCGGCGCTGACTGGAAACATGACGGCAATGTTCAGAACCAGCGCGATGATGCCTGTATTCATATCCTTAACGATCTGCGGAAGAAACGGAAAGAGGGTTCCGACGGTTGATTCGGTCAGCGTAATGAAGGCCACCGTTCCGACCCCGGCCGTTATGCCGGCAAAAGCGCCGTGGCTTGTGATGAAACGCCGCTTCGGCAGGCTGAATAAGAGGGCGGGGAAAAGCTGGGTGACAAGGCTGTAGCCCATTAAAAGCAAGGTGACGATGGTATTTCCGCCTTTCAGCGTAAAATATACGGATATCAGCGCGATGACGGGTACGGCGTATTTTGCGAGCCGTGAGACTTTTTCGTCAGTCGTGCCGGGCAGAATGGCTTTGTACACATTTTTGGCGAACAGCGTGCTTGAGGCCATGAGTATCATTGAACCGGGTACTAGCGCCGTCAGAATGCCCGCCGATCCGATCAGTCCGACAAACCAGGGATCAAAGGTTTTCACAGACAGCTTTAATAAGGCGAGATCCGTGTCCGCCCCTTTTAAACCGGGCACCTGCAGAATTGCCGCAAATCCGGTAAAGATGACAAACAGCAGGACGAGCTGATAAAGAGGCATGATGATCGCGTTTTTCCGAAACACCCGCGGATGCTCCGCCGAATAGGAAGCGGCAAAGGTATGGGGCCACATATAAAAGCCGAGGGCGGTCAGCAAAACCGTTGAGCTGAACCAGGAAACGCTCTGTCCGGTTTCCGGCAGCGTGAGAAAACCGGGTTTTGCGGCGTCAATTTGTTTGAACATCTCCGTAAACCCGCCATAGTAATGAATGGGCAGATAAATGCCTAAATACAGGACGATGCCTAAAATCATGATATCTTTGACGACGGATATCCACGCTGAACCGTGGATTCCTGAAATCATCACATAAATTGTGATGGAGACAGCGCCGATCCAGACAGCGGCGGAGGGCGGAATCTGTCCGTATGACGTTGCTGAAACAATTAATCCGAGCCCTTTCAGCTGCAGGACGAGATAGGGGATGAGGGATGCGATGCCGACGAGCGATACGAGAATGCCGAGGAGCGGGCTGTTGTATTTTGAAATAAAAAAATCTGATTGCGACATCAGTTTGTGTTGTTTGGCGTAAGTCCACACGGCTGGCAGAAGCCAATATGACAAAATGTAGGCAAGGCAGCCGTACGCGATAATATAAAAGGCCGGGCCTCCTTTTCCGTAAGCCCATCCGCTTCCGCCGAGGAATGTGAAGGTCGTGTATATTTCTCCCGCCATTAATAAAAAGACAAACATCGTGCCGAAGCCGCGTCCGCCCACCGTCCATTGTTCAAGGTCCATATGTTTTCCTTTTCGGGCCCGGATTCCGAGATATACACAAAACAGGAGCACGGCGGCCATTACGGGAAATGCTGCGTTCATTCCGTCTCACCCGCCTTGTTTTCTTTGTCCAATTTGTAAACGGCGGCCATCAGAACGGAAGTCAGCACCGCCCAGATGACGACATATGCGAGAATGAAAGGCATTCCGAAAACATAAGGCGTCACCCGGTTGGCAAATGGAATGCCGGCGAGAATTCCGAAAAAGGGCAGGGCGGCGAGAACATGAATCAGTTTCATAACATTCCTCCTTTTCATTGAAAACAGCGTGTCCCGATTATAAAGAAAATCATGTCGAATGTATAGTGTGAATAGTCTGAAATTTATTAACTGAAAAGGGAAAGCAGTCCCGGCTGCTTTTTAAATGGTCGCAAGAGACAGATAATATTCTAATAAGACGGTTACCTGTTCCCTTATTCTTGGGTTGAAATAACGGTGTTTTTCTTCATAGCCGTTAATGGTGCATATATAAAGCGTAAATGCTTCGTCTCTTTCCGCTTCGTATATTTTAATTTTACGCTTTCTTAACTCTTTTCGAACATCACTCAAATCCTTTTGTGCTAATTTTAAAGAGCAGCTGATAAGCTGTTTATAGGGTTGTTTTAATTTGAACGGGCACGAATCAAGCGCTTCGAGGTCCCGGTTCAGGATGGCAGCCGCCATGGGCAGAAACAGCCCTTTTTCGATGAGATCGCGGGTGCCGCTCCGGATGTCAGGCATAAATACTCCTTCTTTCTTAAAAAAGGGAACGTTTGTTCTTATTTTATACTCGCTTACACGATATTTCAAGTCGGAAAATCTCGTAAACATTTTCGTTTTTTGGAGATAATGTGTAGAATAAGGATAGACAAACTCGTTAAGGAGTATAAACGTTGGAGCAATTTTTATCATATTTGACTGAGGAACGGCTGACGGAATGGTTCCAAAGCTATAGAGCTTTCGGCCCGGCGGCTGCGGTTGCACTGCCTTTTATTGAAGCGTTTCTTCCGTTTTTGCCGCTCGTTGTATTTGTGGTGGCGAATACGAATGCATTTGGTTTGTGGGAAGGTTTTTTTCTGTCATGGCTCGGGTCTGCGGCAGGATCGATGCTGATGTTTTATGCCGTCCGCCGTTTCGGACAGAAAAGAGCTTTCGGTTTCATCCGCAGGCATCAGACCATAAGGCGGATGATGCTCTGGGTTGAGCGGCACGGTTTCGGTCCGCTGTTTATTTTGCTTTGCTTCCCCTTTACGCCGTCCGCTGCGGTTCATATCGTTGCCGGTCTGTCACGGGTGGGGGCGCTGCAGTTTATATCAGCAGCCGCTATGGGGAAAATGGTCATGATCTTTATGATCAGCTTTATCGGATATGATCTACACGCACTCATGACACAGCCTTTCAGAATGGCGGGCGCCATAATGGTGATCGCGGTGCTGTGGTATGCCGGAAAGCATATCGAACGGCGTTTACAGACGAGAATCAGTCAGCATGAGAAAGACGGAGGGAGACAGGAATCTTGAAAAAACGATTTTGGTTTATAGCCGGCGTGCTTATCGTTGTTTTGGCCATACAATTAAAGAATGCCATTTTTATTGATTATAAAGTCGAAGGAATCAGCATGAATCCGACCTTTAAACAAGGAAATGAGCTGATGGTCAACAAGTTTTCCCATCGTTACAAAACGATCCGCCGTTTCGATATTGTCCTGTTTAAAGGCCCGCACCGCAAAGTGCTGATCAAACGTGTCATCGGGCTCCCCGGTGAGTCAATCGCATACAGGGAGGATCAGCTGTATGTGAATGGAAAACGGGTGGCGGAACCGTTTTTAAAACCGTTAAAGTCATCATTGTCCGCCGGGAGCCATGTGACCGGTGATTATACGCTGAAGGAAACGACCGGGCGCAAAAGCATACCGAAGGGACAATACTTTGTTATTGGCGACAACCGCATATACAGCCTCGACAGCCGTCATTTCGGCCCGATTAAGGATAAAGACATTGTCGGAGTCATCAATGAATCAGACGCCAAGTAAACGGCGTCTTTTTTTTCGGAAATGATTGTAAAAAAGCAGAGGAAAGACTATAATGAAAATTGTTACGCGCGAAACAAAAAAGGAGGCGTTTTATTTTTTGGTGATTTTGTTACGTGTGTAACAAAAAATATGAAAGAGGGCTGATGAGATGAAAACACAGGCTGCCATTATCGGGGGAGGTCCGGTCGGGCTTATGCTTGCATCAGAACTGGCGCTGGCCGGAGTGAAAACGACTGTTATTGAACGATTGAAGAAGACGGTGGCATATTCCAAAGCGCTTATCATGCATCCGCGCACACTTGAGCTTTTTGCCATGAGAGGCATATTGGAACGCTTTTTGGAAAAAGGGACGAAGGTGTCTTCCGGCCATTTTTCCATGCTGGATACACGGCTGGATTTTTCTCGGCTGGATACGAAGCAGAATTATTCGTTAATGCTGCCTCAGGCAGAAACGGAGCGGATTTTGGAGGAGTATGCATCAAGTCTCGGCGCAGACATCATCCGCGGGGCGGAAGCGGTGGCTGTCACCCAGACGGATGACGGAGTGGAGACGGTGTTCCGGGACGAAAGCGGGATCCGCACTCTTCACAGCTTATATGCCGCGGGTACAGACGGAGCGGGGAGCATTGTCAGGAAACAGGCGGGCATCGCTTTTTCGGGCACTGATGCCGATTTAACAGGAACCCTCTGTGATGCCGCTTTGAAACATCCGCCCGAATCTTCCTTTTTGTCAACGTGCCGCCTGGAGGGATCGGTTGTGATTGTCCCTCTTACGGACGGACTTTTCCGCGTCCTCATCGTTTCTCCGCACGCTCCGCAAAAGCGGAAGGAAGAGCCGGTCACCGAAAATGAGCTGAAAGAAGACCTGCGGCGGATATGCGGCACTGATTTCGGATTGAGTGATCCGGTATGGATGTCGCGGTTCGGCAATGCCGAGCGTCAGGCTGAGCAGTACCGCTCCGGCCGGGTTTTTGTGGCCGGGGATGCGGCGCACATTCATTTTCCCGCAGGCGGCCAAGGCCTGAATACGGGGCTTCAGGATGCCGTCAATCTCGGCTGGAAGCTGGCGGCGCAAATGAAAGGAAAAGCGGCGCCTCATCTTCTGGACAGCTATCATCAGGAAAGGCACAGCACAGGAAAAGAAGTGCTGCACAATATCAAAACGCAGATCAAGCTCATGGATTTTACCGAGTCGGGGATGGCATTAAGAGAAACGATGACCGCTTTGCTGGATTTTCAGGAGTCCAACCGTTTATTGGCGGGAAAAGTATCCGCGCTTGATCTGCATTATGAACCGGATGCGGAGCTGCCGCCGCATACGCTGAACGGAAAACGCCTGCCGGATATCGAACTGACCCTTCATGACGGGCGGCCGGCCCGGCTGTATGATTTTCTCCGCAAGGGCGGCTTTGTGCTTCTGTCATTAAGAGGGAGCATTCCCGCCGGTATTGATACGGACAGCGTGGCGGCAGTCAGGGCGGAGCTTGCTGAAACACGTGCCGATTGGAACGACGTCCACACCGTTTTAATCCGGCCGGACGGCCATGCGGCATGGGCAGCCGGCGGCTCGGGACGTGAAGCGGAAGAAGCCGTTCTGGCCGGTTTGGAGAGATGGGGATTATTCATCTGATAACCTTTTTATGCACCTGTGTGATTGTTTCTTGTGTAACAAAACGTTATAGTAAAAGAAACAATCAATTCGGAGGGGTGACTCAGCAGTTGGACAGAAGACAGCCAGACCATGCAAAACACATGATTCTTGAAGGGCTGACAGATATTTTTCACGAGCAGGAGAGGTGCCAGGAGGATATCAGGGCGTCGTTGGCCGGACGGATGGATGAACTCCGTGAAGGAAACGGGAAAAAATTACAATTGACCTTGACGGAAATTCACATTTTGTCGTGTATCGGAGATCATGAACCGATCAATGTCACGTCAATAGCGGAAAAAATGAAGACGACAAAGCCGACCGTGTCGAGAAGCTGCGCGAAGTTTTTGGAAGCCGGCTTTCTGCGCAGAACCCGGCTGAGCGACAATAAAAAAGAAGTCTATTTCCGGCTGACTCCTGCCGGGAAAGAGCTGCATTCCCTTCATCATGAATATCATGAATTGATAAAACAGCGGCTCTTGGCGTTTTTAGACCGCTATACAGATGAAGAACTGTTATTTGCTGAACGGCTGTTCCGTGATCTTTCAGCAAACTGGCGGTCTGTAAATGGCGGCGGAGAGCTGTTCAAATAAAAAACACGCATATGGATGCGTGTTTTTTTATTCGGATCATGTTCCTCTTTCTGCCCGGCCTCTTTCGCCGTGTGCCCGTTTCAGCTGAGAAAGGTGGTGCAGCAGCCGATAGAAGGGCGGAAGCATGGCGATGACGAGAACGATCCGGATGACCTGAACCGCGACGACGAAAGTCGAGTCTTCGTGCAGGGTGATCGAAGTCGCCGCCATCTCGGCGATCCCGCCGGGAGAAAAGGCGAGAACCGATGTAATCATGGAGATGCCCGTTAATTTAGAAACGGCAACCGCGCTCAGAATCATGGCGGCGATTAATCCGACGGAAGAAATAAACCCGACGGTCAGCACTCTCGTCACGCCGGTGAACATGCTTTTGTACATTTTTGATCCGATTGTGGCGCCGAGAAAAATTTGTGACAGCTGGTTCGCTTCCGGCGGCCACCAGGCCAGCATGTCTTTGCCCGCCAAGGCGGACACGCCGATTTCCGCAGCAGCAACGCCGATCATGCTGCCGAGCAGCCAAGGGGCGGGAAATTTCAGCCGTTTTGCGCCTTTGCTTGCAAGCCAGGCAGCCAAAATAAATCCGGCCGTTAACAAGACGGAGACAAGGCCCGGATGTGAAGCTCCTGCTGAAACGGCTCCGGCTGATGTCTGAGCCGCACCGTTTTGTTTGGTAAATAAGAAAATAACGAGAAACGGTATTGTCATGACGACCAAAAGGACGCGCGTCAGCTGAATAAGGCTTACAATCGCGGTGTTTGCGCCGACTTCCTGGGCGATACCGGGCATGGCGGATAAACCGCCCGGCGCCGTGCCTACAAAGCTTGTCATCATGTCCGTCCGGCTGAACCGAAAGAGCACATATCCGGAAACAAGCGCCATCACGATAGAGAAAATCAGCATGAAGCCTACCGGAAGCCAATGCTCCCGTAAAACCGACAGAACGGACAGGTTCAGTTTCTGGCCGAGTTCGATGCCGAGGATCATTTGTCCCGCCGCAAGCCATCTGCGGTGAATCCCTCTTCTGTCAGGCGCCATGAACAGCCAGCGGGGCCTCGTCATGGATAGGATGCAGCCGGCGGCAAGCGTTCCGAGCATCCAGGCGATCGACATCCCTGTAAGCGAAAGAAGAAACCCCCCTGCCGCACTGATGAGAATAAACCAGATATCTGTAAGGAGATGTTTGTCTTTCTTCAATGAAAACCCTTCTTCCTGAAACATTCATATTAAATTGTTAAGCTCGTTAACCTTACTATTACTATAGTATAGATTTTGAGATAAATAAATAATGAATTATTTCTCATAATCCATTCATTTTTCTTATCGAAAACACAAAAAAAGCTCCGGAGATGGGTGAGTGCACCCTACTCCGAAACCTCGCCCGCTTTTCCTTTCCACACAAGCGTCAATCCCAGACCGAGAAATAAAACCACACCTGCGAACAGAAATGGGAAGTGAATATTCATATCAAATAAAATACCGCCCAGAGCCGGGCCGAAAATGGTGCCCAAACTCGTGTATGTTGAGTTCATACCGGCAACAAACCCCTGCTGATTTCCTGCGATCTTCGATAGATAAGTAGTCAGTGCCGGGCGCAGTAAATCAAACGCAAGGAAAATGATGCAGGTGACAGCGAGCACGGGCAAAAACCCTGATATCACCGTAGAAACGAAAGCCAGCACAGCGCCGATGATCAGACAAAGCTGAATGACTTTTTTCTCCCCGAGGAAGTTGACAAGTCTGCCGAACGCGAGCACTTGAATGAGGACTGCCACAATGGAGCTGAACGTAATAATAATGGCGATATCCTTTGGCGTGAAGCCGAATTTATGGTTTGTAAATAAGCTGAATACCGTTTCGTACGCCGACAGCCCGAATGCCAAAACAAAAACGATGATAAAGGCGATCAAGTAGCTTGGATGAATCGACTTTTTCAAATCTTTTAAGAAGGTTGATTCTTTGGCGCTTTCCATCTGCTTTGCGCGTTCTTCTTTAGTTAACGGCTCTTTCAGCATAAAGACAGAGGAAATCACTGCGATAAATGCAATTCCCGCCGCAAAGAAAAACGGCATACGAACGCCGTGATCGGCAATAAATCCTCCTATGCCGGGCCCGATGATAAACCCTGTGCTGATGGCGGCAGATACATAGCCCATCGCCTTCGATCTTTCCTGCACCGTCGTAATATCTGCGACATACGCTGTAACGGCGGGCATGATAAAAGCGGCACTGATGCCCCCCAGCACCCTTGCGAAATATAAAATGGAGACATGTGTGCCCAACCCGAAGGTCAGTTCGGATAATGCGAATAAAAACAGTCCGGCGAGAATCATGATTTTTCTGCCGAAGCGGTCAACCCATCTTCCCGCAATGGGGGATGCAATTAATTGCGCGACGGCGAAGGCAGCGACAAGGTATCCCATTGTGCTGCCCGTCAAGTGCATCACATTCATAAACAGCGGCATAACGGGAATGATCAATCCGATGCCTAAAAACGCAATAAATATGTTGCTTAATAAGATGATGAGTACAGCCTTTTGTTCTCTGATCGGTTTTTGCATGTTGTTTCTCCTTTGTCAGCTGTCATTCTGTTTATCAGCGCTGATCGACCCGTGAATAAACACGGAGATGGCTTCTTTTTGCAATTCGATTCTTTGCTGAATGGTATCGTTTTTATATAACACATCTAAACCGTAGAAGACGGATAGCAGGATTTTTACTTTTGATTCGACATGATGAATGGACCAGCTGCCGTCTTGATTTCCCTCTTCTAAGATCTCCCTCATCACATCGTCATATTCAATATCAATTTTGTTGAGCCGCTTTACGACCTCCTCTGACGTAAACGCACTCGCATAAAACTCTTCACTTGCTCTCATAAGCGGGTAATTGATGCTCATCCGGCTGAGCAGCTCCGCAAAGCCCGCCAATTTTTCGGCAGCATCTTTCAGATCAGCTTCCATTTCCCTCCACGTCTCGATCAACACGCGGTGATCCTCTTCCATGATATGGAGAAACAGAAACTCTTTTCCTTTAAAATGGTGATATAGATTGCCTTTACTGATTTCGGCCGCCTCTAAAATATCCCGAATCGATGTTTCTGAATATCCTTTTTTTGCAAATAAGTCACGCGAAGCGGATACGAGCCTGTTCTTCGTCTTTTCGCTCTTTCCGGCACCGCCTTTTGTATTTGTCACTTCACACAGATCCTTTCCGCCTCATTCATATCGTTGTCCCGGCAAAGCGGGGCTCGGTTCGTTTGAAACCGACCAGTTGGTTTATTTTATTATAAAGGATTTTTGCTGATTATACAATGAAGAAGGTATCCATTGTTTAGAGGGAGTATAAAACGGCTCGAAAAGTAAACCCCATTCTCTCATGTTGAAAGAACGGGGTTTGTCAGCGGTCTGAAGACTCCCGGCGGGGGAGCGTGATCTGCCTGAACCGTTATTTGCCGGTATTTACCTCGGTGTAGCTTGTGTTCGGCGCGTTTGATACCGTTCCCCCTGTATGGTGGAAAGGAGAGTGGGCCATATCGTATAAAAACCAGACGGCATGACGCTGCTCGTCAAATGCCGTGCGGGCAAATAACCGCTTCGCTTCCGGATGCACCGCTCTATCGGATGCCTGCAAATAAAAATCATTCGTTTTCTGCTCATCATAAAACGCCGCCCTCAGTCCTTCTCTGTATGTGTGCGGACAATGCTCCGTCTGTTTCGGCGTCAACTGTTTTCCGGTAATTGACGTATACAGTGAAGAGAAAGCGTGCAGGTGGCGCACTTCTTCCTCTCTGATATGTTCGATTCGTCTTCTGATTTCTGCGGTCGGCGCTTTTTCGGCTAATATTGAGTAGCAAATCACAGCGCTGTATTCACCGTTTATGGATTTTACCAGATCCTTGATAAGCACAGAATCGTCACTGCAGATGGCTGTATAATGAAAAAAATTCTCGTGCATTGGACTCACCCCCGGATGTTTATAGGGTATTATACGGCGGCAGCCCGTGACATGTGCGGATGTCATTTTTATTCTTGATCTAGCGGCGATGTAATATGGTCGTCGTATGTGTCGACAAAAAGCCGGCCGTTGCTTCCGCGCACAGCGTATACGACGTCTTCCGGTTTGAGGTTTCTCTTGTCCAATTCTTCTCTCAGCCATTTTTCCGATACGTGGTTTTCTTCCAGATTCTTCATCACCAGCCGGCCGTCCATAATCAGCTCAACGGCAAAGTTCTTTTCATGTCCGGCAAAGATGCCGAGATCCTTTCTTGTAACGGGCGCAAATTCCGGTTTGACCTCCACTGACATGCTGCCGTTTGTTTCAATGATGGCAGTCTGAACCTGAGAAATGTCAAATACGTCATTTACACGCAGCTGCTGGTTCAAGTAGTCGATGGTATAACGCATCGTTTTCATATTATGCTCAAGTATTTTACCGTTTTGAATGATAATGGTCGGTTTGCCTGCAAAGAAACCCCTAAGGGCCCTGTTTTTCATAGAAAGATATGCGACAAGGTAAATGATTGCCACGAAAATAATGTAGGCAATAACATTATAATGAATCGGCAGCTTTGTATTAAACGACAGATTTGCCGTGATGGCGCCGAGCGAGATGGCCGCAATGAAATCAAAAAGCGTCATCTGTGAAATGGTTTGTTTACCGAGTATCCGGGCGCCGATAAACAGAATGCTGAACGACAGAGCCGTCCGTACAATTACTTCGGGATATTCTGACATCATCATTAGTCCTTTTTTCTTTATTTTGGTCAAAAACGATATTTTTTAAAACAGTCATCCCGTTTTTACCAGCAGATGAGATTGGTCATTTTCGTCAACTTTCGATAAAATGTAGAAAGATAAAAAGAGAGGGGTCTTCTAATTGGGTGTTGAGTTTTTAGTAGGCAGATCGGGGAGTGGGAAAACGAGGCTGATTATCGACAGCATTCAAGATGAACTGCGCCGGGAGCCGTTCGGGAAACCGATCATTTTTCTAGTCCCGGATCAAATGACGTTTTTAATGGAATATGAGCTTGCTAAAACGCCGGATATCGGCGGCATGATACGCGCTCAAGTGTTCAGTTTCTCGCGTTTGGCGTGGCGCGTGCTTCAGCATACCGGGGGCATGAACCGCCCGTTTGTGACGACGACGGGTGTGCAGATGCTTTTAAGGAAATTGATTGAAGAACATAAGCACGAATTTAAAGTGTATCAAAAAGCGAGTGACAAAACCGGGTTCACTGAGCAGGTGGAACGGATGCTGACAGAGTTTAAGCGGTACTGTATTGAGCCTGAAGACGTCCGCCGCATGGCGGAAAGCGGAACGGCGTCAGAATATCGCGGAGAGCGGATGCTGTCTGAAAAACTTCATGATTTAGGCATCTTATATCAGCAGATGGAAAGAAGCCTCGCCGGACACTATTTGCATTCAGAGGATTATTTGACGCTGCTCGCTCAGCAGATTCCTTTGGCGGACGTTGTAAAAGGCGCCCGTGTTTACGTCGACGGATTCTATCAATTTACGCCGCAGGAATTAAGGGTGCTGGAGCAGCTGATCATGCATGCTGAACATGTCACATTCTCGCTGACGGCGGACAGCCCTTCGGCGGAACAGGCACCGGATGAGCTCGATCTGTTCAGAATGACGGGAAGCACATACTATAAGCTTTATCAGACGGCAAAGGAATTGAATGCCGATATTTCCTGCAAGGAACTGCATGGCACGAAGCGGCATCGGCATGCGCCGGAGCTTGCCTGTATAGAGTCGCAGTACGATGTGCGTCCCGCCGCAGCGTATACCGGCGGACAGGAAGCTTTTACCGTCATGCAGGCGCAAAACAGAAGAGCTGAGCTTGAAGGTATTGCCCGGGAAATTCAATCACTTGTCCGGGATGGAGGATACCGGTACAAAGATATGGCGATTCTCATCCGTCAGCCGGAAGATTATAAAGATTTGCTGAAGGAAGTGTTTGCCGATTACGGGCTTCCTTATTTTATTGACGGAAAAGCTTCTATGCAGCATCACCCGCTTATTGAATTCATCCGTTCAAGCCTGGATGTCGTGAAGGGGAACTGGAGATATGAAGCGGTGTTCCGCTGTGCGAAAACCGAACTGTTATTCCCGCTTGATCAGCCGGAGCAGAAAATAAGGGAGCAGGTTGATCAGCTTGAAAATTACTGTATCGCCTACGGCATTAAAGGGGAGCGCTGGACGAGCGGGAAGCGGTTTGTATACAGGCGCTTCGTATCACTTGATGAGGATTTCGCGCAGACAGATCAGGAAATAGAGATGGAGCACATGCTGAATGAGACGAAAGAGTGGATGGCCGCGCCCCTTGTCCGGCTTCAAAACCGGATGAAAAAGGCGAAAACGGTTCAAAGCATGGCGGAGGCTCTTTATCTCTTTTTGGAAGATACCGATGTTCCCCTGAAGCTGGACCGGAAAAGGCAGCGGGCCGAAGAGGCCGGAAACATGATCGAAGCGCAGCAGCACGGCCAGGCGTGGGATGCCGTTATCCAGCTTCTCGAGGAGTTTGCCGGCATGATGGGTGAAGATGAAATATCTTTGGCGCTGTTCCAGCAAATGCTTGAAACGGGAACGGAATCGCTTCATTTTTCTTTAATTCCTCCCGCGCTTGACCAAGTATTTGTAGGGAATATGGATCTCTCAAGAATGTACGGCACGTCCTGCACATTCGTCATCGGTGCCAATGACGGCGTTCTTCCGGCGCGCCCGGATGAAAACGGCGTGCTGTCTGATGATGACAGGGAGTGGCTGAAAGCAGTCGGAGTGGAGCTGTCTTCCGCGGGGCGTGAGCGGCTGCTTGATGAGCATTTTCTCATCTATATGGCGCTGTCGAGTCCGTCTGACCGTCTTTATGTGTCATACCCGATTGCCGATGCGGAAGGAAAAACGCTCCTGCCGTCAATCGTTGTAAACAGGCTTAGCGAGCTGTTTCCCGATCATCAGGAAAAGCTGTCAGCGGCTGATCCCGAGCAGGTAAGCGAAGAAGAGCAGCTTCAGTATCTCGTCAATAAACAGGTGGCTCAGACATATACGGCAAGTCAGCTCAGGCTGTGGACAAGAGAGTACGAGATCAGTGACGTATGGTGGAGCGCATACAATGTGCTGATGAAAGAGCCTGATCACCAGCGTGCAAAAAAGCTGTTTTCAAGCTTGTTTTTCCGCAATGAGGCGAAGCGTCTTGAACGGCCTGTTTCGCGCCAGCTTTACGGCGAGCATATTAAAGGAAGCGTCTCCCGGATGGAGGCGTTTAATGCCTGCCAGTTTTCTCATTTTGCATCTCACGGGCTTCAATTAAAAGAGCGGCAGTTTTTCAAGCTGGACGCGCCGGATATCGGCCAGCTGTTTCACTCCAGCCTGAAGCTGATTTCAGACCGGCTTCGTGAGCAGAAGCTGGAATGGCGCGATCTGACGAAAGATCAGTGCCGGAATTTCTCCTATGAAGCGGTGGAACGGCTTGCGCCAAAGCTGCAAAAAGAGATTCTGCTCAGCTCAAACAGACACTTTTATGTGAAGGAAAAACTGCAGAAGATCGTCACGCGTGTTTCTGGCATATTAAGCGAGCATGCGAAGGCGAGCGGTTTCGTCCCGGTCGGTCTTGAACTCGGTTTCGGCGGAAGCGGGCCGCTGCCTCCGCTCACTTTCACGCTGAAAAACGGCTGTACGATGGAACTCGTCGGACGGATCGACCGCGTGGATAAAGCGGAAAGTTCAAAAGGCCTGCTGCTGAGAATCGTTGATTATAAATCAAGCGACAGGGGGCTTGATCTGGCTGAGGTGTATTACGGGCTCGCTCTGCAAATGCTCACATATCTTGACTTATCGATTACACATTCCGAAGATTGGCTCGGCATGAAAGCGACCCCGGCAGGCGTTTTGTATTTCCATATCCACGATCCGATGATTCAGGCCAGTCTGCCGATGGGGCTTGATGAAATCGAGCAGGAAATTTTCAAGAAATTTAAAATGAAAGGCCTTCTCCTCGGTGACCGGGAGGCGATCAGCCTCATGGACACGACTTTGGAGGAAGGGCGTTCAAATATCGTCAATGCCGGTTTGAAAAAGGACGGTTCTTTAAGATCCGACTCAGCCGCGGTCAGCGAACGGGATTTTCATCTGCTGACAGACCATGTGCGGCGGACATTTGAACAGGCGGGCGAAGCGATAACGGACGGGCTTGTGTCCATTACTCCGTATAAGCTGAAAGATAAGACGCCTTGTACGTACTGTGCGTTTCAATCGGTGTGCCAGTTTGATGAGTCGCTTAAGGAAAATGAATACCGCAGCCTGAAAGCGGAAAAAGACGGCACCATACTGGATTTGCTGAAGAAGGAGGCGGATGATGATGCAAATTCCTAAACCGAAAGACAGCATATGGACGGATGACCAATGGAGCGCCATCGTTTCTTCCGGCCGCGATATTTTGGTCGCTGCCGCAGCCGGATCAGGTAAAACGGCCGTGCTCGTGGAACGGATGATCAGAAAGATAACCGCGGAAGAAGATCCGGTTGATGTTGACAGGCTTCTTGTGGTGACTTTTACAAACGCCTCAGCAGCGGAGATGAAGCATCGGATCGCGGAAGCATTAGAAAAAGAGCTCGCCAAAAATCCGGGATCTCTGCATATCAGACGGCAGCTCTCTCTCTTGAATCGGGCGAGCATTTCGACGCTTCACTCTTTCTGTCTGCAAGTGCTTAAAAAATATTATTATATGATTGATCTTGACCCCGGTTTTCGGATGGCTGACCAGACGGAAGGCGAATTGCTCGGAGACGAAGTGCTTGATGAGCTGTTTGAAGATGAATACGCAAAAGGGAATCAGGCGTTTTTTGAGCTTGCGGACAGATATACGACAGACAGGCATGATCTGGATCTTCAAGACCTTGTCAAACGGGTGTACGAGTATTCCCGGTCGCATCCTGACCCGGAAGTATGGCTGCAAAGCTTTGTCCGCCTGTATGATGTGACGGAAGAAAGCAAAATGGAAGAGCTTCCGTTTTACCAATATGTGAGAGAAGATGCTGAAATGGCGCTTTTCGGGGCAAAACAAAAGCTTGAGAAGGCGCTTGAACTGACAAAAGCGCCCGGCGGGCCGGCCCCGCGCGCTGATAATTTTCTGGATGACCTTCAGCAGATAGAAGAGCTGATCAGCTGCCGGCATGACTTCGATGCGCTGTATGAACGGGTTCCCGCAGTCTCCTTTAAGCGGGCGAAGGCGGTAAAGGGTGATGAATTTGACAAAGCGCTTTTGGACGAAGCGACCGATTTGCGAAACGGCGCGAAGAAACTGATCGAAAAGGTAAAGACCGATTATTTTACAAGAAGTCCGCAAGATCACTTAAAGAGTTTAGCAGATATGAAGCCTGTCATCGAAACGCTCGTTCAGCTCGTGATATCATACGGAAAACGATTTGAAGCGGCGAAACAAGAAAAATCAATTATTGATTTCTCAGATTTGGAACATTACTGCCTGGCGATTTTAACTGCGGTTGATGAAGAAGGCCGGCGGGTGCCGAGCGAAGCGGCCGTTTATTATCAAGACCAGTTCCATGAAGTTCTGGTTGATGAATATCAAGATACGAATCTTGTGCAAGAGTCTATCCTGCAGCTTGTTAAAAGCGGGAATGAAGAGACGGGAAATCTGTTTATGGTAGGCGACGTTAAACAATCGATCTACCGTTTCAGACTTGCTGAGCCGCTGCTGTTTCTCGGGAAATATAAAAGGTTTACAGAAAGCGGGGAAGGCGCGGGGCAGAAAATTGACCTGAACCAAAATTTCCGCAGCCGCTCCGATATTTTGGACAGTACGAATTTCTTGTTTAAGCAGCTGATGGGCGGAAAAATCGGCGAAGTGGACTACGATGAACAGGCGGCATTGAAGCTCGGCGCATCGTATCCGCCGAATGACGCGGCAAAAACGGAACTGCTGCTCATTGACAGCGCTGATGGCGCAGACAGCTCCGAGGATGCCGAAGACTTTGAAACTGTGCACTGGGAAGCGAAAGCGATAGCCGGGGAGATCCGAAAGCTTGTCTCATCTCCGTTTAAGGTATATGACGGCAAAACAAAAACACACCGGAATATCCAGTACCGGGATATCGTAATTTTGCTGCGCTCCATGCCGTGGGCGCCGCAATTAATGGAAGAGCTGAAAAACCAGGGCATTCCGGTGTACGCCAATTTGACGTCGGGTTACTTTGAAGCCGTGGAGGTGGCTGCGGCGCTTTCAGTCTTAAAGGTGATTGATAATCCGTATCAGGATATTCCGCTTGCTTCCGTGCTGCGCTCGCCCATCGTCGGCTGTGACGAAAATGAACTTGCGCTGATACGTCTTGAAAAGAAAAAAGCGCCGTTTTATGAAGCGCTGAAAGCATATATAGCGAACGCTGACAGGCATGATGAACTGTATCAAAAACTGAGAACCTTTTATGACAGTCTGCAAAAGTGGCGGTCATTTTCGACGAATCATTCGGTGTCTGAGCTGATTTGGGAAGTATACCGCGATACCGGATATTTTGACTATGCAGGCGGCATGCCCGGCGGAAAGCAGCGCCAGGCCAATCTGCGCGTCTTGTATGACCGGGCGCGCTCGTACGAAGCGACGGCGTTCCGCGGGTTATTCCGCTTTTTGCGGTTCATTGAACGGATGCAGGAGCGCGGCGATGATCTGGGGACGGCCCGGGCGCTCAGCGAGCAGGAGGATGTCGTTCGGCTGATGACGATCCACAGCAGCAAAGGACTTGAATTCCCCGTCGTTTTCACCGCCGGACTCGGCAGAAGTTTTAATATGATGGATCTCAACAAATCATACCTGCTTGATAAAGAGCTGGGTTTCGGCACGAAGTATATCCATCCGGAACTCAGAATCAGCTATCCGACTCTTCCGCTTGTGGCGATGAAGAAAAAGATGCGCAGAGAGCTCTTATCCGAAGAATTGCGCGTACTGTATGTGGCGCTGACCAGAGCGAAGGAAAAGCTGTTTCTCGTCGGTTCCTGCAAAAACCGGGAAAAACAGCTGGCCAAATGGCAGGCGCAAGCAGACCGGGCCGATTGGCTTCTTTCTGAATTCGACCGCTATCAGGCGTCATCTTATTTGGACTTTATCGGGCCGGCGCTCATCCGCCACCGTGACATGGAGGCGCACAGGACGCCGGGACTTTCCTCATCTGAGGATATCGCGCGCGACCCGTCGCGTTTTCACATCCGGATGCTTCAGCAAAGTGAATTGCTGGAAGAGAATCCAAAAGAACGTGCTGAAGAAAAGAGCAAACGTCTCAAAGCGATTCAGCAGGGCGAGCCGATTCCTGATTCGTTTTCATTTGATGATCAGGCGCGCCGTCTGCTTGAATGGGAATATCCGTACCGAGAGCTGACGGCTATCAGAACGAAGCAATCAGTTTCTGAGCTGAAGAGAAAGCAAGAATACGAGGATGAATACAGCGGCCGCTCTCTCATCAAACCGTCAGGAGACACGCTTTTATACAGGCGTCCCGGTTTTATGATGAAAAAAGGGCTGACAGCCGCCGAAAAAGGGACGGCGATGCATACGGTGATGCAGCACATACCGCTGACGCACGTTCCGACTGCCGAAGAAGCGGAGCGGACGGTCCGGATGCTTTACGAAAAAGAGCTGCTGACAGAAGAACAGCAGGAAGCTATTGATATAGAAGAAATTGTCCAGTTTTTCGGAACTGAAATCGGGAAAGACCTTCTCGGGGCGCGGCGGATTGACCGGGAAGTGCCGTTCAGTATGGCGCTTCCGGCCGGCGAGGTGTACAAGGATGCCGAAACGGCCGGTGAACCGCTGCTCGTGCAAGGGATTATTGACTGCCTCTACGAAACGGCGGACGGTCTCTATTTGCTGGACTATAAAACAGATCGGATAGAGGGAAAATTCCGGAACGGATTTGAAGGCGCGGCTCCGATTCTGCAAAAAAGGTATGAAACACAAATCGAATTGTATACAAAAGCGGTTGAACAAATTACAAAAACGAAAGTGAAAGGGCGTGCGCTCTATTTCTTCGATGGAGGTCACGTTCTTACACTGTAACAAGATCCGAAGCTCCTTTTTGGAGCGGATCTTTTTTTCTATCAAAAAGTGAGGTGAATGCGGTATGCGTATTTTACATACAGCTGACTGGCACCTCGGCAAAACGCTGGAAGGCAGAAGCCGGCTGAGCGAGCAGGCCGAGGTATTGGAAGAGCTGAATACCATTGTCAAGGAAGAAAATATTGATGCGGTCATTATGGCGGGGGATGTATTTGATACGGTCAACCCGCCTGCGCTCGCTGAACAATTGTATTACGAAAGTCTTTCCGCGCTTTCTGACGGCGGAAAACGACCGGTCGTCGTCATTGCCGGAAACCATGACAATCCCGACAGGCTGGCGGCGGCTTCTCCGTTAACAAATGAGCGCGGCATTCATTTAATCGGCTATCCGCGGACAGAACCCGTGCATATTGAAGTGCCGTCGGCGGACGAGCTGTTAGCCGTAGCTGCGCTGGCATATCCGTCAGAGGCGAGATTAAACGAAGTGCTTTCTGATACGTTTGAGGAAAAGCTTCTTCGCGATCATTACGATGTCAAAATCAGAGAGGCGTTTGCTCACATGTGCGGACTGTGCCGGGACGATGCCGTGAAAATCGCGGCGAGCCACATTTATGTCGCGGGGGGAAATCAGACCGATTCAGAGCGTCCGATTGAAGTCGGGGGCGCTTACACAGTTGCCGCTGACAGCCTGCCGGCTGATGCGGCTTACGTGGCTCTCGGCCATCTCCACCGTCCGCAAACGATCAAGCGCGCCAAGACGGCTGCCCGTTATTCAGGCTCTCCGCTGGCATACAGCTTTTCAGAAGCCGGTTATGCCAAATCGGTGACGGTGGTAGAAGCGAAGCCCGGCGGAGAAGCGAAGTGGGAAGAGATTTTCCTGTCTTCCGGTAAACCGCTCGTCAAATGGAAAGCGCAGGGGCTGAGCGAGGTTCACGGCTGGCTCGATGAAGGGCGTGACCGGAATGCCTGGATCGATCTTGATATCCATTTGACGGATCAGCTTTCTCTCGAGGAAATTCATCGGCTGAGAAAGGCGCATCCCGGCTTTATCCATATCAGGCCGGTTTTTGAAGAAAAAGAGACCGACAATGACCGGATTGAAGTGAAACACACATCAATTGAGGATCGATTTAAGAAGTTTTATGAAAAACAAACGGGCGGCGGCGAGCCGGATGAGGAGATGGTCAAGCTGTTCTTAGAGCTTGCGTCAGCAGATGATGAGGAGGATGCGACATGAAGCCGATTCTGTTAACGATAAAAGGGCTCCACAGCTTCAGGGAGGAACAGACCATTGATTTTGCCGGACTGTCCGGAGCCGGGGTGTTCGGAATTTTCGGGCCGACCGGAAGCGGAAAATCGTCGATCCTTGATGCCATGACACTCGCTTTATACGGAAAAGTGGAGCGCGCCGCAAATAATACGCACGGCATCCTGAATCATGCCGAAGATCAGCTCGCCGTCTCATTTACATTCGCGCTTCAATCCGGCCACCGGGTTTCCTACAAGGTCGAGCGCGTTTTTAAGAGAACGGATGAAACGAAAGTAAAAACCGCCCTCTGCCGCCTGATTGAAATCAAAGACGAACAAACGGTGCTGGCCGATAAAGCGAATGAAGTGAACAAAAAGGTAGAGGAGCTTCTTGGCCTGACCATTGACGACTTTACAAGAGCCGTCGTGCTGCCGCAAGGAAAGTTTGCCGAGTTTCTGTCGCTTAAAGGCGCGGAAAGAAGACATATGCTCCAACGCCTGTTTAATCTGGAACAGTACGGGGACAGGCTTGTCAAAAAATTGCGGCGGCGGGCGCAGGAAGCGGCAGCGAAAAAAAATGAAATGCTGGCCGAACAATCCGGGCTCGGAGACGCAGGAGAAGATGCGCTGAAGCAGGCTGAACAGCAGTTTCACGAAGCGAACGAACGGCTTGAAGAAGCTGAGAAGAAACGGGTCCGGGCAAAAGAGCGCTTTGAGAATCACCAGGAAATTTGGAACCTGCAGACAGAAAGAGATGAATATGAGCGCCGGGAGAAAAAGCTTGAGGAAAGACGCCCGTACATCACGGATTTGACTGAGCGTCTTAAAGAGGCGGAAACAGCTCTCGCCCTTGAGCCGTACGCAGACCGTTACACAGAAGCCGTTCGCCGGAAGCAGCACGCTGAACGGGAACACGAACTGGCCAAACGGAAATCAGAGGCGGAAACCGTTTCATTTACCCGGCAAAATGAAGCCTATGAAGCATGGCGGGCCCACAAGGCCGAACAGGAGCCGAAGCTTGTCAAGGAAGAAGAGCTGTATCAAAGACTTTCAGCCATTGAACAAAAACTGCTTGAAGCGAAAAAAGAAGCGGAAAAAACAAATGCGGAACACAGCAAAAAAGAGGAAGAATACGAAGCCGCCTCGAAACAGCTGGCCGGAGTGAAAGACCGCCTGACCCGCGGCCAAAACAGGCAGAATGAGCTGAAAGAAGAGCTGAAAGCAGTTCAAGTGACCGCCGATGAACGGAAAAAATGCCAGACCGCAGCACAGCTGGCGGCGGGCTTTCAGCAGACACAGGAACAAATCACGAAAGAGCGGGCCAATCTGACAACGCAGCTGAAAAACATGGAGAAGCTGAACGGAGAAAGCGAGTCGCTCACAGCGAAAGCGAAAACGGAAGAGGAAGACATTACGCGCGCTTATCAAACGCTTCAAACCGTTTACCATATGGTCTGTGAAACGGAACGTTCACTGAAAGCCGCAGCCGAACGGGCTGACAAAACGCAAGCCGATCTCCGCAGGCGCTCAGAGGAAGCGAGAACGGCTGCATTAACAAAAGAATTATCGGAAAAACTAATCGAAGGAAAGCCTTGTCCTGTATGCGGCTCGACGCAGCATGACCGCCCGCGTTCCGCTCATGAAACATTCTCGCCTGATACGGCTGTACAGGAACAGCTGCAGCAGGTTGAAGCGCTGCTTTCTGAGGCGGCGGCTCTTTCTCAGGAGGTGCTGACAGCCAAGGTTGCATTAGAAGAGCAGTCGGGGCGTTTTACCGAAGAATGTCCGTTTCTGCAAAGCGCCCGGGTTCCGGAGCTGGAAGCCGCTTCCTCCATCAGCGGACGCCCGCTTGATGAAGCGTTCAGCGCCGTCCGCTTGGAGTGGAAACAAATGAAACAGGATATGCTGTCGGTAAAAGAGAAGGTCACAAGACTGATCAGCGCGCATCAGCAGACGGTGAAACAAGCTGAGCAGCTTGCCGAACGAATCCGCTACGAGGAAAAAGAAGCCGGCCGTCTCAGACATTCATTAGAAGAGCTTGAATCGCTGTCAGAAAGCCGATTGAATCAGTACAATGAAGTCTGCGGTGATATTCCGCCAAACCGGATTGACGCCTGGCAGGCTTCGATAGATGAGAAGGACAGGCAGGCAGAAGAATGTGAGAAGCGCATTGAAACAAGCATCGCATTCCTCAAGGAACATGAAGAGGAGAAAGAACGCCTGCAGGAGATGAAGCATCGGCTTGAACGGGAACGGCTCGAGCTTCACTATGCGTCTGAGCGCCTGCAGCAGGTGATTGACGGATATGAACAAGAGCTCGGAACAGCAGCTGAAGAAACATCAATTTCCGCAAAGCTTGAAGCGGTGCGGCAGGAATTACAGCTGTTAAAATCCAAAGAACAGTCCCTATTCGATGCGCTGAAGCAGGCGCAGCAATCACTGAATGACGCAAAAGGCCGGGAATCCGGGAGTCTCATGTCACTCAGGGATGCTGAGACCTCCCTTGAGAAAGCGCAAAACGACTGGCGCGTGAGGTCAAAAGACACCGGGTTTGCCGACCCGAACCAAGTCAAAAAAAGTCTGCTTCCGCAAGGGCGTGCAGAGGAAATGAAAAAAGAAATAGATGAGTTCCTGGACACCTCAAAACAGCTATCGGCAAATATCAGCCGTGTTACTGATAAATTAGCCGAGCGCCGGATATCGGAGGAAGAATGGACAGCATCCGTTTCTCTGCTGAAGCAGGCAGAGGCTGAGTCAGGCGCCGCCATGGAGGAAAAAGGAGCACAGGCAAAAGCTTTCGCGGTTATGCAAAAACAGCATAAGCGCTTTAAAGAGATTGAAGCCGAACTGAAAAGCTGGCAGACACAGATTGACAGGCTTGATAAGCTCCAGTCTGTATGTAAAGGCAATACATTCGTCGAATTTTTAGCGGAAGAACAGCTGGAAAGCGTGGCTCGAGACGCCTCTGCCCGTCTCGGAGCTTTGACAAGGCAGCGGTATGCCATATTAGTCGATTCAGAAGGCGGTTTCGTCATGCGTGATGACGCGAACGGAGGCGTCAAACGGCCCGTATCAAGCCTTTCCGGCGGAGAGACGTTTCTGACATCGCTGTCGCTTGCGCTTGCCTTGTCCGCCCAGATTCAGCTGCGGGGGCAATACCCGCTGCAATTCTTTTTCTTAGATGAAGGATTCGGGACTCTTGACCAAGGGCTCTTAGACACCGTTGTCACAGCGCTCGAAAAGCTGCAATCGGACAACTTATCCGTCGGAGTGATCAGCCATGTGCAGGAGCTGAGAGCGCGTCTGCCGAAAAAATTAATCGTTCATCCGTCCGAGCCGGGCGGGAAAGGCACCCGGGTCACATTGGAGATCATGTAGAAAGGAGAAGGAATTATGGCCGATTCTGCCGAGGGCACATGTGAATTATGCGGCCGCCATCATGTGCGGCTGACGGAGCACCACTTAACGCCTAAGGAAGAAGGCGGGACATTCCTTCCGACCGCAATGCTCTGCATCCCTTGTCATAAACAGGTTCACGCGCTCTATACGAATCAGGAGCTTGCGGCAAGGCTCGCGGGAATAGATGAACTGCGGCGTGACCCGAAACTCGCGCGGTTTGTGAAATGGATCAGAAAACAGCCGCCGGAAAAGCTTGTAAAAACAAAAAAAGCAAATGAACGAAAATAACGCTGAACCAAAAGCAGCCCTCTTCTGAAAGAGCGGCTGCTTTTTAGGCGTTTCCGACCACATTTTGATCGCTGACATCGGGGTCTATATAGTTTGTCGCATTGACAACGTTGTTTAATAACAGGAAATCTCCGGTATTGCCTGCTCCCGAACCGAGCGCAGATTTAGAAGAGCTTTTTGGAGAAAGGTAAAAGGAATCACCAAAGTTTACGACTCCGCCCGATATGGAATTGATAGCTATAGGTCCGGTAATTGCTGGCATAAACGACACCCTTTATAGAAGTCTCACCGTCATTATATGTCAGGGCTGCTGTGATTGTGAGCTTGATGTGAAGATCTGCCTAATATGTTTCAGCCGCGAATCTCCCAGAACGATCGACGTCGATCCGATTTGAACCACGGACGCTGACGATACCCCTTGAACTTTCACATTCCTTACCCGAATTGAAGGGTTTTCATGGCAGAATGCGCTTTGGACTCCCGTTTCCGGTAACGGCATGACGGCCGGCTGCCGAAAGATCTGGTATTCTTTTTTGTTAAATGAGCCTTCATCATCTCTGTATACAGCAAGACTACGCTGATCGGCCAATACTTTGACCCGCATATTGATTTCATTCGTATCGCCTGCTTGAAAGACACTCGCAATCCCGACTGAATTGATTTTGGCGTTCCGGAGGCGTGAAATGCGCTTTAACATTATTCCGGCGCCAGCGGCACATAAGGCCCGATAATAAGAGATTCCGGAGGCGTGTCAAAGATGGAAGACAGATAGACGGAATCGGTGTCGCCGATTAATAATAAGGAAGAACTGGATACACCGGTAGACCGGATGTCGCCGACTTCAATATTCCGGTTAATCACTGTAAAAATCATGACGGATCATCACCTTTCATTTCACCAGGTATGTGCTTAATAAAGTGCTCGACGGCCCTGACAATATCACGCTTCACATGTTCGGCAATCTGCTCGGCATATTGCGCGGGCGCCGTATTTTCTTCTTTCGGGACATGGGACAGATAATACTGAATCCGGCTGTCCATCTGCTTTCTGATATCTTCAATAATATGATATTTGTTCGCTTCGTCCAGCCTGCTCTCATACTGAGTTTCGAGCTGCTCTAAAAGCGCGGGGATTTCTTCATTCAGGTACATATCGACGTTTTGGCGGATTTGCTGCATTTGCTGGCCCGCCTGTTCCTGCTGCATCACTCCGACCTGCGGAGATGTCTGGCCGACTTCGAAGTTTTGCACGGCATTCGGATCAGTCGGATTCAATCCGATATTCAGCGTTCCTTCCAGCCGTTCAATTTTCAGCTGATCAAATTTATACTCGAGCCGATCGATTCTTGTAGAAGGCTGCTGCTTCAGCGTTGAAATTTCATTTTGGAATTCTTTCAGCTGCCGTTCGAGCTCCTGAATCTGCTGCGCCTGCTGCTGGACGAAAGAATTTAAATTCTGCAGGTAGGATGAAACGGATTGATCATACATGACATTCACCTCGCGTCTCGTTTCCTTCATTAAAACTACCGGCTTGGCGGCTGGAGCGGTACAAATGATGAGGTGCCGGGACCTCCCCCTGTTGTTACAGTCTGCTGCCCCGCGGTGACAGGCGGCGCCGGCTCAACATAACTCCCTGTGTTGTACAGATTGGAAAGAGATTTAATTGAACCGGCGCTTCCGATTTGCAGTATGGAGGAATTGCTGACAGATTCTACACGCATGTAATTGATATGGATCGACTGATTGACGTAAAAATTCATACGGCGCCTCCTTTATGCGTTTCCTGCCATCGGCTGATCGATTACATCATTATCGTACACATTCGTTGAATTCCTGTAATTCGTCAGTGTGAGATTGTCTCCGGTATTGAAGCTGCCCGCTCCGGCAAATGTCTTAACCTCTGCTTTTGGAGAAATGGTGATGCAGTCGCCTATATGAACGACTCCGCTCGTACCGACGGCATTAATTTTAAACGCTCCGACAATTGCGGGCATACGAGCACATCCTTTTCGTGAAGATTTTCATGACTACACTCCAGGAGCTTATCTGGGCTGCCTGCCTAAAATAGCTTATGACAAATGCACATTTTTGTGAGCGGAAAAAACTTTAGACGTAAAAACACCGGCGCTTTACGCATGCCGGGTCTTATACATAAATGATACAGATTTATATACATATCACGTTTATGAGAAAGCCTCTTTTTTTCCTGCGGTGCGGCCGTGCTCAATCTGTGCGGCCGGGTTCAGCCCGCTGTCTTTCGTTTGTTGGATGAGCCCGCCCCGGCACCCGTTTAAAAGGCTGTCCAGCTCCTGGCTGCACCTGATGGTCTCCGTTGCATTGATTCCGAATTTTTGCGCTGTCTCGAATAAAGTTAATCTTTTTTCTTCAATTTTGTTCATCGTGTGATCTCCAATTCTCGATTATTTTGGAAAACATAGGATGACAATAGTATAACCCATTTTGGCCAAGAAGGTTTTATTTCGTCAATATGACTAAAAAAGTGACAATTTTTGATACTCTTTTACACTTATTTTCAGCCTGTTTAAAAGAGGAATTTCCCGCCCGGAGGAAGAATACATAAAGGAATGCCAGATTTAAAAATGATGGGGGATTAACATGAAATTTGCGACAGGGGAACTGAACAGCCGAACATTTGTCGGTCTGATCATTGATGATGACAAAATCTTAGATCTGCAAAAGGCTGAAAAAAAGTTGTTTGAACTTGAGACGATTCCGGGTTCGCTGATCGAGTGCATTCAAAAAGGAGATAAGTTTGTCGCGCATGCCGGACAGCTTGCGGAATGGGCGAAAAAACCGAATGACGAGTCGGGTTCATTTATGTATGCGCTGTCTGACGTAAAGCTTTGCGCGCCTATTCCGAGACCTTCAAAGAACGTGATCTGCATCGGGAAAAATTATCGTGATCATGCCGTTGAAATGGGGAGTGAGGCTGATATACCGGAGCATCCCATGGTTTTTACAAAAGCCCCCGCTGCCGTTACAGGACACGGAGAAACAGTGGACAGCCACTTGGACGTAACAGAGCAGCTTGATTATGAAGGGGAGCTTGCGGTAATCATATCAAAAAGCGGATCGCACATCTCCAAAGAACATGCGCTTGATCATATATTCGGCTATACAATTGTAAATGATATAACAGCGCGCGATCTGCAGAAGAAACATAAACAGTTTTTTATCGGCAAAAGCCTCGATACGACATGCCCGATGGGCCCGGTCATTGTACATAAGTCGGCCGTCAGTGATCCGCAAAGCCTTAAAGTTGAAACGCGGGTGAACGGAGAACTGCGCCAATCAGGATCAACGGGTGACATGATTTTTCCGATAGCTGAATTAATCGAAACGCTGTCAAAAGGAATGACGCTTGAAGCCGGTGACATTATAGCGACGGGGACGCCGTCCGGTGTCGGAAAAGGGTTTAAGCCGCCGAAATTTTTAAAGCCGGGGGACCGCATTGACATTACAATTGAACCGATCGGCACGCTGTCGAACCAAATCGGATAATTGTGTGTCTTTCGCACGATTGATAATGCTCCGAGCGGCTTGTTGTGGTACCATAAGTGAGGCAGATTGATCTGATAGGGGGAATTGAACATAATGACACATTGGCATATTACTTCATGGGTCGTTGCGCTTATCCTGGTATTTGTCAGCTACGGGCTGTACGGTTCCGGAAAAGCGAAGGGCGCAAAAATTACGCATATGATTCTGCGCTTATTCTACATTATTATTATTTTGACCGGAGCTGAGCTTTTTGTCCGTTTTGCGAATTGGAACGGAGAATACGCCGGAAAAATGCTGCTCGGCATCATTACCATCGGACTGATGGAAATGCTCGTCATCCGTAAGAAAAAAGGCAAATCAACTGGCGGACTGTGGATCGGTTTTATTATCGTGCTCGTCCTGACGGTGCTGCTCGGCCTTCACTTGCCGATCGGCTTTCACGTATTTTAATCAATCGCTTGAAAAACCCGGATGCATCCGGGTTTTTTTAGTTGCGCAAAATGTATAAGCGACTGTGCCGCTGAATGAGAAATGCCGTGACAGGGGGATGTTGATGAGGCGAAGAAGATTTGCAGGATGCCAAAAGCGTCAATCACTCTTGTTACCGCAAAAGCTACGGCTGTGAAGGGTAAAAGCAAACGCCGGGCGTCAATCAGCGTGAAAAACAAAGCTAAATACATCAGGCGGCACCTATTTAAAAGGTGCCGCCTGTTTGTTACGCGGTGCCGTCTTGTTTTGCCGCAGAATACATAATGGAGCGCCGCCCGTCAGATGCCGTCCATTCAAATCTGTCGTGTTTACCCGAGCTGCCGCGGTGATGCTGCAGGGCGCATTGTGCGTCATCCGCCGAGAAGTGATAAAACGAAACGCCTTCACCGGAAAACAGCGCCTGATTGTAGGAAAATACGCAATCATATACAGACAGGCCGAACCCGTGAAGATGGCTGAGAAACAGCAGAAACGTTTCATCGTCCAGCGAATCGAGCAAGGTTAACAGCGGCCGTTTGACCGCCTTTTCATAACGGATTTCTTCCCCGCCGAGCAGGGGGATGGTGTCTGCGCCGATTTCGGCCGCACCGCCGCAAATCCGTGCCGGCTGCCATCTGCCGCCGCGTTTCATCAATACGTCTGCGTTTCCTAGACTGTCTGCCAGCAGGATATCGCCTTCATCGTTTTCGACGAGGCAGATGCCGTCCTCTATCATCAGGGTGCCGCGACCCCATTTGTTTTTTTCTGAGAAAAGCTGTTTTCGTTTCATAACCGTGCCGGTCTCCTTTGTTTGTTTCTTCTCTTCCGTTCTTTCCAAATCGGGCTTGTCTCATACAACTCTTAGTGGGACAAATCAACTATCTGCGTTTCTTTGCATAAACTGGGTAAAGTGCTGATAGAAACGAATTTGATACCGACAGAAACGGGATTGGAGCTGATATCACATGTGTGGAATTGCGGGTTGGGTCGATTTTCAAAAGCAGCTCGTCCAAGAGAAACATATTATGAACAATATGATAGACACTCTTTCAAAACGAGGGCCTGATGATTCAAACGTCTGGGGAGAGCCCCATGTTTTATTCGGACATAAAAGACTTTCGGTCGTTGACATTGAAGGCGGCCGCCAGCCGATGGCCTGCACGCATCAAGAGGAAACGTACACCATCATTTATAATGGCGAGCTGTATAACACGGAGGAATTGCGGAAGGAGCTTCAGGCGAGGGGCCACCGTTTTGAGAGGACCTCTGATACAGAAGTGCTGCTGCACAGCTATATTGAGTGGCGGGAGGAGTGCGTGGACCGCTTGAACGGTATTTTCGCTTTTGCCATCTGGGATGAAAAGCGCAAGCGGCTGTTCGGGGCAAGAGACCGGCTCGGCGTCAAACCGTTTTTTTATAAAGAACACGGCTCTTCCTTTCTGTTTGGGTCGGAATTGAAAGCCATCCTTGCTCATCCTGATGTGAAAGCCCGCACAGACAGCGGCGGACTTGCGGAAGTATTCGGACTCGGGCCGTCCAGAACTCCGGGCTGCGGAGTGTTTAAAGGAATTCACGAGGTGCGTCCCGCCCATGCGTTCACTTTCTCAAAGGACGGTTTGTCCATATGGCGTTATTGGAATGTAAAGAGCGAAAAGCATACAGACAGCTTCGATGAAACCGCGGCTCACATTCGGTACTTATTTCAGGATGCAGTGACACGCCAGCTCGTATCTGACGTGCCGGTTTGCACGTTTTTATCAGGGGGGCTTGATTCGAGCGCGATAACCGCGATAGCCGCCGCTCATTTTGAGAAACAAGGCAGAGATCCCCTTCATACTTATTCAATTGATTATGAGGAGAACAGCAAATTTTTTAAAGCGAGCGCGTTTCAGCCGAATGATGACGGCCCGTGGATCGATAAAATGACAAATGCATTCGGCACACAGCATCATAAGTGCGTGATTACGCAGGATCAGCTGGTTGAACATCTGGAGGAATCCGTTCTCGTCAGAGACCTGCCGGGCATGGCTGATGTGGATTCCTCGCTATTATGGTTCTGCCGGGAAATTAAAAAAGATTTTGTCGTGAGCCTTTCCGGAGAATGCGCGGACGAAATTTTCGGCGGATATCCGTGGTTTCACACCGCGGCAGAAGAAGACGGATTTCCTTGGATGAGGTCGACTGAGGAGAGGATCACGCTCTTGGATGAAAAGTGGCAAAAACGGCTGAATCTTAGAGAATACGTGAATGCGAGATATGAAGAAACCATTGCGGAAACGCCGCTGTTAGACGGTGAGACGGGAACAGATAAAGCGAGACGGCAGCTGTTCTACTTAAATATGCTTTGGTTTATGACAAATCTGCTCGACCGCAAAGACCGCATGAGCATGGGCGCAAGTCTTGAAGTACGGGTGCCGTTCGCCGACCACAGACTTGTGGAATACGTTTGGAATATTCCTTGGGAAATGAAAATGCATGGCAGCCGGGAAAAAGGCATCTTGCGGAAAGCGCTTGAAGGACTGCTTCCTGAAGATATTTTGTACCGCAAAAAAAGCCCTTATCCGAAAACGCATCACCCGAAATACACGCAGGGGGTCACAGAATGGCTGAAAACGATTTTACAACAGAAAGATTCCGTGCTTCACACCCTGCTTGACAGAAAGAAGCTGGAAATGCTGCTGGAGACAGAAGGTTCATCTTTTCAGGTTCCGTGGTTCGGCCAGCTGATGAAAGGCCCGCAGCTGATCGCCCATCTTGCCCAGATCCATACATGGTTTGAGGCGTACCGTATCGATATAGAAGAATAACAGTGCCGCGACCGGTTTCCGCTGAAGGATATCGGTCTTTTTATTGTGAAACATATGGTACACTAAAAAACAGAGGAGTGATACCATGACCGAATACGAAACATGCGCCCAGCTTGCCGAGGCGCACTTTCCTTTATATAAACGGACTTTCTCATCCCTGCCGCCAAAAAACAGGCGGGCCGCATGGGCGGTGCTTGCTTTGTTTCACGAAGCTGACCGGCTTGATGTGCAGGAACTTGGGGGATTTGAACAGGCGGCACAAGACTTTCTGAACGGGGCACGCGCCGACGGCTTTTTGTGGGAAGCGCTCGCCGATGTGCGGCAGCAATTTGCGCTTGAAGAAGAGCCGTTACGTGAGTTTATCGCCGGTCAAATCTCTGACAGAGAAAAAGTAACGTATCAAGAGTTTGATGACCTGCTGATGTACGCGGGCCAAACAGGCGGAGCCCTCGGCCTGCTGCTGCTGCCGGTTTGCGCGCGCCGGAACCAAGGGAAACTCCGCCATGCAGCCGTTTCATTAGGAGCAGCCATTCAGCTGACCCGGGTGCTTCTGGAGGTCCATACGGACGAGCGGGCGAAAAAGCGTCTCCCGCGCCAGGTGATGAAGCAATTCGGCTATACGGAAGAAGAGCTGGAGAGCCATACCGTCAACAAAGCTTTTATGAATGTATGGGAGTACATCGCATTCGAGGCCGAGGCGTATTTCGAGGAGGCGTCTGAAGAGCTGGAGCTGTTTCCGTTATACTCAAGGCCCGCCGTTACCGGTTTAGCGGCACATTACCGGTCAGAGCTCGGTGACATGAGAAAACAGCTTTCACAAGCATAAAAAAACGCCCGGCTTCATAACGAAGCCAGGGCGTCTATGCAATCCCTTTTTGAATCCAAATCCGCGACCGCCATCTTCTGTACATAAGAATGCCTCTGACCCATTCATCCGCGATAAATGAAATCCAGATGCCCATAAGCCCCAATCCGAAATGGATGCCGAACAGATAAGCGAGAGGCAGTCCGATACCCCACATGGAAATCATCGCCATGTAGACGGGGAATTTTGCATCTCCGGCAGCCCGCAGCGAGTTGATGATAATGACATTAAATGAACGGCCGGGCTCAAGAATGATCGTCATGGCGATCAGCATGCTCGCCGTCGCAATAATGTCAGGGCTGCTTGTGAAAATTCCGATCAGCTGCTTTGAAAACAAGGTCATGATCACGGATGTCAAAGCGGCAATGCCAAGCGCCCAGTACAGACTTTTCATGCAGCGGTCATAAGCGTCGTCAAACCGTTTGGCGCCGATATATCTGCCGATCAAAATCTGTGTACCCTGGCTGATCGCCGTTCCGAACAGCAGGATAAACATGGTGATGTTTTGTGTATAAACCTTTGTTGTAAGCGCCTGAGCGCCCATAATGGCGATAAAATAAGTGACAACCATTTGCGAAATGTTGTAAGACAGCTGTTCGCCGGCAGACGGAATCCCGATTTTCAGGAGTTTCCGCAAGTGCTCTTTATGGACGTGAAAAATCTTTTGCCATGTCAGACCGAGTCCGATGCGTTTTTTGACGATCACAATCATCGCGATCAGCCCGATGATCCGCGCGAAGGACGTTGACATCGCAACACCGGCGACGCCTAACACCGGAAGGCCGAGCGGCCCGAAAATGACAAGAAAGTTTCCGGCAATATTTAAAATATTCATCCCGATCGTAACGAACATCGTATCCTTCGTATGACCGTAGCTTTTTAAAATGGCGCTGAACGTCATAATCAAAGCCTGAATGAAGGACAGCCCGCCGACCACCTGCAAAAAGACTTTGGCATCCGGCATCAATTCATTGGAAAGACCCATCACATGAAGCAGCGGAACGGCCGCAAAAAATATGGCGGCGCTGATGGCGAGACTGATGACAAAGTTCGCTCCTATTGATACATAAGCCACTTCCTGCGCCTCTTTTTTCTGTTTAGATCCTAAAAACTGTGAAATCACAATTGTCGTACCCGTTGCGATAAAGCTGAACATCACGATAATTAAATTTAAAATCTGATTGCTGACACCCACGGCCGCCACACTGTTGTCAGAGTATTGGCTAAGCATAAGAGTGTCGGCGTTTCCCATAAACATATATAATGAAACCTCAATAAATATCGGCCAAGTCAGCGCGTATAATGAGAGTTTGTGATCAGAGGATTGTTTGAACGCAGCCCGTTTTAAAATCGCTTGTTTCATTTCTTTTAACCCCTTTCCTGACAAAATCAACGTTTAAAAGTGTACCTCCATTTTCTTATAATAAAAAGGGAGAGAAACGAAACTTCTTGCAAAAATCCGACTTAAAAAGGAGGGCCGAAAATATGTCCTTTCTCGAGTTCACAGTTCCTCCGTTCCCGGTCTTTATCGCTGCGGGAGAAGGAGTATTCAAAAAAGGCGAAACCCATGTGAGACGGGTCTTCCCGGTGTTTGATCTGCTGTATGTGAAAGAAGGCGTCCTCTACATTACAGAAGACGAAAACGCCTTTTCCGTTGAAGCCGGAGAATATATTCTGCTTTCTCCCGGCCTTGAACATTACGGGACAAAAGGCAGTGAAGAAACGACATCCTATTCGTGGCTTCATTTTGAGGGAGCGGCTTATGAGATGGCGGAAACAACCGGGAACAACTGGTCGGAGCTGAGGCGAAAAAAAGGGAGCTTTGAAGAGCCGTCCCGCTACCGCCTGTCCCTGCCGCAAAAAGGGAAGGTGAGACGCCCGCAGTTTATGGCCGGGCAATTCAGTGTGCTGACCGATGACAGCGCAGAGAACTCCGATCTGCCGCTCAGAAAGCAGATTCTGTTTGAAGAGCTGCTGCTCCATCTTCAGAAAGAAGCGTTCCAAATCCCGTCCGCAAAGGAAAGAGTCGCATGGGAGGCCGCCCGTTACCTGCAGGAGCACTATCAGGAGAAAACAACCATCAAAGCGCTCTCTTCGGCTCTTCATTACAACCAAGACTACGTGACCCGCTGCATGCAGCAGGTGCTCGGCGTCACGCCCGGCCAGTATACGAACAAAGTCAGAATGACGGAGGCGAAACGTCTTTTGTCCGCAACCAATGACAAAATGGGGGCGATCGCGGACGCCATCGGTATGGAGGACCCAACCTATTTTTCCAAACTGTTTAAACAGATTGAAGGCATTTCGCCGCTTGAATACCGCAAATTCGTAAGCCGGAAAACGGACTGACCTAAAACCAGAGAACAAAAGAGGGATCAGTAAGCATGGAAATGACAATTTACGATGTGGCCGAAAAAGCGGGCGTCTCCGGCTATATCGGATTATGATAGATTCGAAGTAAAAAAGCAAAGGCCCGGGAGGCCTTTGCTTTTTTATGATTCGTATGAGAAAAAAATGTAGTCAGTCGGCACGCCTTTATAGCCCATTTGGTGAAGCATCGCGCTTATATTGCCGCGATGGTATGTGCCGTGATTCACAATATGCCGGATCACATCGGCATATGTCGTCCGGAGCGTTCCCATGCGCGGATGAGAAATGGAGATCGGGCCTTCCGTGTTCTCCAATTCTCTTAAAAATTCGCTGTATTCTTTGTCCAGTTCAGTCATTCTATGTTCAACCGCCTCAAAATCTCCGTCAAGCTTTTCAAATTGATCAAATTGCGAGACGGTTTGTTCGTAAGTTTCTCCGTAAAGCACGTGAAGCCAAATGTAATCCGCCCGGTATATGTGCACAAGCACGGCGTTCACAGTCGGAAAAACACTATCCAGTTTCTGCTGTAAGCTTGCCGCGGGCAGGGTCTTCAGATGCTGAATAACTTGCTCATTTGCCCATCTGTGGTAGTGATACAGCTTTAAAATATCTGACATTCCAATTCCCCCTCTTCCTTCCGGTACATTCAACATGACCTGGCCGAATTCCTTTTATCGAAACAAAAGCGCCGCAAAATAAAAAGCAGCACCCCACATCACCAATGCCGAGCATTGATTCAGGATGCCGAGGAGCCGGCCGCCTGTATCCGCCGTTTGGACGAGCCGTCCCGCGAATGCCAGTCCGGCGAACCATACCCAGGAAACCGTGATACAAGCACCGGCAAACAGCCATTTATCAATTCCCGGATAGGCGGCGGAGCTTGTGCCGATGACACTGACAGTATCCAAAATCGCATGCGGGTTCAAAAGGGATACCATGGCGGCCGTGACCGCCTGTTTTTTTGCCGTGAAAACTGTTTTTTTCGCCTGTTCGGCCTGCGGTTTGCTTCTCCAAGTCTGCCAGCCTAAAAAACTGAGAAACAAAAAGCCGCCTATAAGCATGACGGTCTGAAAAACGGGAATCTCTGCAATAATCATTGACACGCCTGCGACGGCCGCGCTGATGAGAATCGTATCGCATACCGCCGCGGCAATCACTGCGGGAAACGCCTGCCACACATGTTTTTGCCAGGCTCCCTGCTGAAAAATAAACACGTTTTGCGCGCCCAATGGCAAAATAAGGCCGAAAGCGAGCATCACTCCGTGAAGAATGGCATTCATATCGTAAAACCCTCCAATCGTCAACTACATCTCATTGTAGCCGCACTGTGTGCTGATGTGGCAGCAGTTGATGAGTTAATCGCCCAAGGTCTTCTGGAAGGAAAAAGAGGGGGAGGCACAAAGGTCGTCAACAATACGTGGAGCATCATGGCAGCGGCTAAGCCCCTTGATTGGAGCACGTACGTTACATCGGGGAGTCATCAGCCGAATTCATCCTTGATTCAGGCCATTAATCAAAACGAGCCGCGTCCGGATCTGATCAGGCTGGGGACGGGTGAGCTGAGTCAAGAGCTGCTGCCTGAGCAGGAGATGGGCGAACTGTTCCGTGAAGCGGGAACTAACATTTTTGCGCTCGGCTATGAAGAACCGAAGGGCAGCCTGCAGCTTCGGCAAAGCGTCGCGGAACATTTGAAAACAAAGGGGATTCACGCGTCCCCGGCATCCATCGTAATCGTCTCAGGCGCGCTGCAGGCGCTTCAGCTCATTTCAATCGGGCTGCTAAAACCAAACTTCGTCATGCTGACTGAAAAGCCGTCGTATCTCCATTCCCTGCGTGTGTTTCAATCAGCGGGCGTCAGGCTTAAGGGAGTGCCTATGGATGGGAGCGGAATCAAAACGGATCATCTTCCCGCTTACCGTCGGCAATACGAAGCGGGGCTGCTGTACACCATTCCGTCATTCCATAATCCGACCGGAACGGTAATGTCACTCAAGCGGCGGAAGGAACTCATCGCGCTCGCAAGAAATCACCGTCTGCCTGTCATTGAAGATGACGCATACGGTGATATATGGATCGATAAAGAACCGCCGCCTCCGTTAAAATCCATGGACGGTGAGGGGAATGTGCTGTATATCGGCACGCTGTCAAAAACCGTAAGCCCGGGTCTGCGCATCGGATGGGTCGTCGCCCCTGAGCCGGTTGCAGACAGGCTCGCCGATATTAAAATGCAGACGGATTACGGCTCCAGTGCTTTATCTCAATGGGCGGCATGTCAATGGCTGTCAAGCGGCCGCTATGAAGCGCGCCTTTTGCGTCTCAGAAAGGAACTCAAAATCAGAAGAGATGCGGCATTGCGTTCTCTTGAAAGATACGCGGGAGATATTGCGGAGTGGCGTGTGCCGGAGGGGGGCTTTTATATTTGGGTCACTTTTCATCAAGCAATCGCCGTTCAGACGCTTTTCACCCGTGCCTTGGAGGCCGGCGTGCTGATCAATCCGGGAGCACTCTATCTTCCCGAAGACCGGCAAAGCCTGCGTCTTTCCTATTCATACGCATCCTTACCGGACTTGGAAAAAGGCATTCAAACGATAGCGGACATCGCCCGCTGTTTCGTTTAATAAAAGATCACGTCACAATGGCTCCGAGCGCTTCTGCGAATGTAACGGCATGCGCCGGAGAGATGCGGCATCCTTTCAGCTTCTCAAGTGAGACGTGCAGGTGATCAAATGTGCACGTGCTGATATCCATATTAAAAAGAGACGTGCCAATAAAATTTGAGCTGTTCAAATCACAGGCGTCAAGATCTGTGTATTCAAGAACGGCATCATTCCACTCGCTTTCTGTAAGAGCGCACGTGTCAAACCGGACATGCTTCATATTGGAATAGCTGAAGGAGCTGTAATTTGCGAGGCAGTCTTCAAACCGAACATGACGCATGGCGGAATCCGCCAGATTCAAGCCGAGAAGTTTTGAATGCTGAAACGCCGTTCTATGGATGATGCTTCTGCTGAAATCAGCGTTTGAGACATCACATTTGTCAAACAGGACATCCGTACATTCCATATGTCTGAAAGAGACATCCGTAAAAACGGTGTTTCTGAAAATGACTTTTTCGGCGCGCAGGCCGTCCAGTTTGCTGTTTACGACGGCGTTTTCTATGACGACTTCTTTTATGAGGTCGTCCTGAAGCGCTTCTGTGAAAGAAAGCACCGGCAATTCTTTCGGGATTTTCGGTTTTTGGATCGTATTCATCTCATACTTCCTTTTCTGAATTAATAGCTGAATCGGCAATTGACAGATATCGTTTTCTGCCTGCCATCCTTGCTGTTGTGTAATGTACAAAGGGTATTAAAAAAGCGGGAGGGCGTCAATAGTACCGTATATAAAAGCAGGCGTGACATTCAAGGTAATGCCCTTAGAGACATGTCCCCAAGGGCTTTAGTCTGTTTCAGGCGAGTTCTTTATACATGATCACATGCGGGCCGATGCCGGGTATGTCAAAGGGGCTGCCCGTGCTTTTCCAGCCGAGCTTTTCGTAATATCCCTTTACGTGACATCTGGCGTTGCACCAGACAAGCGCCGCCCCCATATCTGCCAGTTTCCGTTCTGCATAGGCGATTAACGTGCTTCCCGCTTTTTGCGTCCGGTATTCCTCAAGTGTCGCCATGCCGCGCAACTGGTAGGCGGGCGCTGCCTGTAACGCCTGCTGGTTCTGCGGGTAGAAAGAAGCGATGCTGATCAATGTCCCGTCGTAAAAACCTCCGAGATGAAAGGCTCCTTTGACGCTGTCCTGATCATATTTACAATCCTCAATCGTCTGATGGGGGCGCAGCACGCTGTGTCTGATCGCGTACGTGTCTTCTGCGGTGATGGGTTTTACTTCAACCATGAAAAAATCCTCCTTTGCTTGATTCTTTTTCTGTATCGTACCATGAAAAAGCCGCCTGTCATATCAGGCGGCCTCTTCCGCGTCAATGCAAATATACATCAGCCCGCTTTTCATCCTTTTGCTTAATATAAGCTGCAAGCTCTGATGTCAAATCAGAACGGAGAAACGGGGTGATTAAATAAATTCCGTTAAACAGTTCGCACGCCGTGTCGAGAAGCGACTTGGCGATGGCGAGGCCTTCGGCTTTCTGCTTCCGCTTGTCTTCGCCGGCGAGCGCCATTTTTTCGCGGATGCTGTCTGACAGCTTAATGCCCGGGATTTCATGATGGATGAACTCTGCGTTGCGGCTGCTCGTTAACGGCATGATTCCGATATACACCGGTGTTTTGAGATGCTTCGTTTCATGATGAATGTCAATGAGCTGCTGCTCCGAGTAGACAGGCTGGGACACGAAGTAGTCAGCTCCGCACTCGATTTTTTTCTCCAGCCGTTTTACTGCTTTATCAAGGTGGCGGACATTCGGATTAAATGCTCCGGCTACGGAAAAGTTCGTTTTCTTGCCGAGCGGTTTCCCTGATAAAGAAATGCCCTCGTTGAATTGTTTAATCAGCCTGATCAAGTCAAAGGACGTTAAATCATAGACGGAGGTAGCCCCCGGAAAGTCGCCGATTTTTGAAGGATCACCCGTGATGGCTAAAATGTCGGTGAGCCCGAGCGTATCCAGCCCCATTAAATGTGACTGAAGGCCGATGATGTTGCGGTCTCTGCATGTAATGTGAACGAGAGAACGGATATCAAGGCGCTCTTTCAGCAATGAACCGCAGGCTGCATTGCTGATCCGCGGTGTCGCCAATGAATTGTCGGCGAGCGTCAGCGCTTCTATGCCGGTTTCTTTTAATTCAGCCGCCGCTTGCAGAAATTTGTCAAAATTCAATTTTTTCGGCGGATCAAGCTCTACGATAATTGACCGTTTTTGAGCGGCGATTTCGTTTAAACCCGGCTCGGTTCGTTCATTGTGGACTGAGATGACTTCTTCTTCCCGTCTGATTTTCACTTCTTTATCAGTGACAGGAGAAAGTCCTTGGACCGCTTCAGCCATGGCTCTGATATGGTTTGGTGTCGTACCGCAGCAGCCGCCGATAATGCGCGCGCCCTGAGTGCGGAACTGTACGGCGCTCTCCCGGAAATAGGCATCGTCCGTATCATAAACAAGCCGGCCTTCTTCTAAAGACGGAAGGCTGCTGTTCGGATAGACCGATAAATAAGCGTCACTGAAAATCGGCACTTCGGTGAGCGCTTCAATCATGTGGTACGGGCCGAGCCGGCAATTGATTCCCGTTATGTCAGCGCCGAGATCGGCAATGGATCTGAGGGCTTCCCGAAGCGGCGTTCCGTCCTGCAGCACGCCCTGTTCGTGCATGGATACGTTCAGCATAATCGGAAGTTCCGTTTCTTTTCTCGCGATCTTCAGCACTTCGCGCGCCTCTTCTAAATCATAGTATGTTTCCAGAAGCAGACCGTCCGGCTCTTCGTGCAGCAATAAATAAAGCTGCTCCCGAAAGCTGCGTTTAATCTCCTCCAGGCTGTAGGCGTTTTTGTTAAAGGTGCGGATGCCGCCCATCGTTCCCAATACATAAGCGCCGTCTGAGGAAGCGCGCGCGATTCTGACCGCCTTCTGATTGATTTTTTTCGTTTCGTCCTCAAGTCCGTATCTTGAGAGCTTAATAAAATTCGCGCCGTACGTATTTGTCTGGATGATGTCTGCCCCGGCTTCCACGTAAGCCTTATGTATCCGCTTGATCTCTTCGGGCTTTGATACGTTCAGTTCCTCAAAACATCTGTCAATGCCGTAGGAATAGAGGAGAGTGCCCATCGCGCCGTCTCCGATTAAAATCCGTTCTTTTAAGTCTTGTAATAGTCCCATTGTTTGCCTCCTTCGTCACATTCAGCAAGGAAAAAAGAGAAATAAAAAAAGTCTTCTTAAGAAGAAGACTTTGTAATCATTTGTCTCTCTTCTTATCTTCCAAGCTGTTTTTAGCTTGCTGGATTTAGCACCTTGGTCATGGTTTGGGTAAACCACTACACCGGTTGCTGAAGCGTCGTCGGGCCAGTCCCTCGGCTTCTCTTGATAAGAACGTTCATGTAATTGTCATGGGTTTCCAAAACTTAACTGTGAAAATCCCTTTCTCCAAATTTACCGAAAATAGAGACAATAATCAATAGGAATCACATAATTTATCTAAAATTAATAAATTGAACGTCAATCGGCAGGTCTGCTCCGCGGACGGCTGCAATAATCTGCTGCAGATCATCTTTATTTTTTCCGGTGACGCGCACTTGGTCGTCCTGAATCTGCGACTTGACCTTCAAGCCGGAGTTTTTAATCACCGCGTTGATTTTTTTGGCGTTGTCTTTATCAATGCCCTGTACAAGCTTCGCGCGCTGGCGCACCGTGCCCCCCGATGCATTTTCGATTTTGCCGTATTCAATGTTTTTCGTCGGCACGTCCCGTTTGATCAGCTTGCCGCTCAGCACATCTTTGAGCTGATTCAGTTTAAACTCGTCATCAGAAATCAGGACAAGCTCTTCCTTTTCTAAAGTTACATCGCTTTTCGATCCTTTAAAGTCATAGCGCGTGCCGATTTCTTTCAGCGTCATCTGAATCGCATTCTGCACTTCGGGAAATTCAACTTTGGATACAATATCAAAAGAACTTTCTTTTGCCATGAGAAAACCTCCTATAACATTTCACTTATGAGTTGATTATAGTAGAATAAAGAGAAATGTCCAACAGCATAAAGCATGAATTTATGCATATTGGAAAAAATGAGAAAAACATCAGCCTCATACGGGCGAATCAGGAAGGACGATAACATGAGACCAGGGCAGCAGCTCACGCTTAGTATAGATCACCAAACCGATTTCGGTTATTTTTTAACCGACGGCGAAGATACGGTTCTTTTACATAACAGTGAAATCACAGAGGATATCGAAGACAGAGATGAAGTGGACGTATTTATTTACGTCGATCATCAGGAAAGACTCGCGGCGACGATGAAAAAGCCGCTCATCAGCTTTTATGACTACGGATGGGTGGAAGTGACGGACGCTGTGGAAGATATGGGCGTATTCGTCGATGTCGGTCTGTCAAAAGACGCGCTCGTCGCAACGGAGCACCTGCCTCCGTACAAATCCGTCTGGCCGCAAAAAGGAGACAGACTGTATTGCATGCTGAAGGTGACAAGCCGCGGGCGCATGTTTGCCAAGCCGGCGCCTGAAGATATCATCAGTGAATTATTTACGGATGCAGAGGAAGACGTCATGAATAAAGACCTGACGGGTACGGTGTACAGACTGATTGCATCAGGCTCTTTTCTGATTACCGATGAAGGCATCCGCGCGTTTATTCACCCTTCAGAAAGAAAAGAAGAGCCGAGACTCGGCAGCCGCGTGACAGGGCGTGTCATCGAGGTGAAGGAAGACGGCTCCGTCAACATGTCCCTGCTGCCGAGAAAGCAGGATGCGCTTTCGGTTGACGCGGAAGAAATTCTGACCTATCTGAGATCAAGAAACGGCGCGATGCCTTACGGAGACAAAAGCCATCCTGACGATATCCGCGAACGGTTTCATTTAAGCAAAGCCGCCTTTAAGCGGGCGCTCGGGCATCTGATGAAAAACGGCAAGGTCTATCAGGAAGACGGCTGGACATACGAAAAACAATAAATTTTCTGCAAAAACATCGGTGAACCAAAACCGATGTTTTTTATTTTCTAAAAAGCTCCTATGGCCCTCATTTGTTTAACGCCCTGCCGAACATACATATTTTATTGAAATAAAATATTCTGACATCCGAACCGATATATAACTGTAGAAAAAAACAAAAGGAGAGTTTTAATGAGAAAAATGGCGATATTTGCGGCTGTACTGCTGATTGCGCTCAGCACGGCGGGATGTGCCGGCAAATCTGAGGAAACGGCGGCCGAAAAAACGAAAACAATCGGCATCATGCTGACAGACAACGGCCTCGGCGACCAATCATTTAATGATTCAGGCTTTCAAGGTTTGATGAAAGCGAGAGACGAGCTCGGCATCACATTTGATTACCGGGAGATAAAAGACACCGGTACATACGAAAAAGGACTGACCCAGCTTGTCCGGGAAGGCAATGATCTTGTGGTGGGGCTCGGTTACAGCATGCAGGCGGATTTAGAAAAGGTCGCTAAAAAATATCCGAAGCAGCGGTTTGTGCTGATTGATTCCGTATCAGACCTGGATAATGTCACCTCCGTCACGTTTAAAGAGGATGAAGGAAGCTTCTTAGCCGGAGCGCTGGCGGCCATGACGAGCAAAACCGGCACAATCGGATTTATCGGCGGTTCAGATGCCGACGTCATTAAACGGTTTAAAAAAGGCTATCTGAAAGGCGCGGAATCAGTCAAACCGAATATCCGCGTGCTGTCGGACATCAGCGGTACGTTTGATGATGATAAGCTCGGGAAGCGCATCGCCCAAAACATGATCCGAAAAAAAGCCGATGTCCTGTTTACGGCGGCCGGCTTCACGGGTGTCGGCGCACTGAAAGAAGCGGAGGCGCAAAAAGTATACGCCATCGGTGTTGACAGCGATCAATATTACACCGCCGAGCACGCCGTTATCTCTTCTTTAGTGAAAAACGTCGACCATGTCATCTATGAATTGGCGAAAGATTTAAAAGACAACAAGGAGATCAAAAGCGGTGAGATCGTTTACGGACTGAAGGAAAACGGCATGGACTTAGCCAAGATCAGAGTTGTCAAAAACGCAGGCGTGCTGACGAAAAAGATCACGGATATGAAAAACAGTCTGATTGAAAAAGGAGGCGATCTGAAGTGACATTACGGACAAGGCTGCTCGTTAACGCAGCCGTTACGATGATTTGCTTCGCCGCCGTCATCGGCTTTACCATCGCAAACATGATGAAGATTCAGGCTTCAAATGAAGATGAAGTGGACGCGCTGTTAAACGTCCAGGAAGCAAAAGCTGACCTTAATACGTTAAAAGAAAGCATCACCGGCTATTCCTATACGCTCGCAGACGCCCAGAAAGAAGATGTGCGAAGCTATATGAAAAGCAGCTCAGACAAACTGGCGGCGCTCAAAAAAACGATGACGGACGGTGCAGACAAAGCCGCTTATGACAAACTCGCCAAAAAATACGAATCATGGCAGGCGGAGGCGGACGCTGCTCTTGATTCGAAAAGCCCGGCTGAAGCGACAAGGACGGCGGCCCGCATCAACGGTCTTCTGAATGATATTTATATGCTGAATCTGAAAAGCCGGGATCACTATGAAGACATGCAGAAGCAGACGGCTGACCAGATTCAGTTTATCGTTTACAGCGCAGCCGTGCTGACCATCGTGATACTTGCCGTCACCGTCATATCTTCCATCAGGCTGACGAAGAGAATTGCAGGGCCGATCCGCCGCATGGCTGAAAATGCCCGTCGTATTGCAGGAGGAAACCTTGCTGTTGAAATGCTTGATTATAAAGGGAAGGACGAACTGAAAGAGCTGAATGACTCATTCGGAATGATGGCTGAACAGCTCCGCACCTTAATTCAGGCGATCGGAGAGGTCGGCCGTGAAGTCGAGACCTTCGCGGAAGGTTTGACGAAGGAAAACCAGACGCTGAAGGACATGACCGAGCAGGTGTCCGTGTCGACGGAAGAAATGGCGCAAGGCTCCCAAACCATTTCAGAAGATCTGCAGCATGCGGTGCAATTCATTGAACAAATGGATGAACATTCAAAGGCGAACGCCGAACGTTCAAAACAAACGACGAGAAGCAGCGAAGAGACGATTGCGGCGGTGGCTGCGGGGCGCGGTGCTTTAGCCGAGACCAAGCAAGCCATTGATAAAAGCAATGAGACATCAAAAGAGATTTCCGAAGCCGCCGATCTCTTCATAGAGCATGCGGCAGGCATCAGTATGATGGCGCAGTCCGTTTCTGACATTGCGGGCCAGACCAATCTGCTGTCATTAAACGCCGCAATCGAGGCGGCCAGAGCAGGCGAGGCCGGAAAAGGATTTGCCGTCGTTGCCGAGGAGATACGGAAGCTCGCAGACGGATCAGCCAAAGCGACCGCGCAGATTTTCGATATGGTAAAGCAAATTGAAGACGGCATCACGTCTATTACCGGAGCTGTCACGACCGGCGTCGCTTTAGCGGACAGACAGCAGGAGCTGATGGAGAAAACGTCAGAATCATTCGTCCATATTGAACAAAAAGCCGCCCATATTAAAGCGGAGCTTACTCAATTGGACGGACGGATCATCGAATCGAAACAGCTTGGTGAGCAAGTGCTGCATCATGCCGAAAGCATCAGCGCCGTCGTTCAGGAAACGGCTGCGGGAAGCGAAGAGATTTCTGCCTCCGCGCTTGAGCAGCTGTCTTCTTTTCATAAAATGGCGGAAAGCGTCAATAATCTGGTGAGCCTGACAGAGCGGTTAAACGATCAGGTCCGCCGGTTTACTTTGTAACGGGCTTTTGGCCCGCCCCCTGATTTTTGCAGCCTGACATGAGTAACTTCTGAATGAAACACAAATACTGAATATACTTGTGTTATTTATTCTTTTTCGAGAAAGGTGAAAAAAGAAGGGAGGAATCGGGATGGATGAACAAATTCCGCATGAAAAGGGTCTTGATAATAGTCTGGCTTTATTACGCGATGGTTATGTATTTGTGAAAAACAGAGCGGAGACTTATCGCTCGGATGTGTTTCGCGCCCGTTTATTAGGGAAGACATTCATTTGTATGAGCGGAGCGGAAGCCGCAAAGCTTTTTTATGACACAGAACGATTTCAGCGGCAGCAGGCCCTCCCCAAACGGGTGCAGAAAACGTTATTCGGAACAGGGGCAATCCAGGCAATGGACGGTGAACGGCATAAGCACAGGAAGCTTCTATTTATGTCGCTGATGACGCCGCCCCGGCAAAAACGGCTTGCGGAAGCGGTGGCAAAACAGTGGAAAGCATCTGCGGAAATGTGGGAGGGTTCAAACCGAATTGTCCTTTTTGATGAAGCGAAGAAAGTGCTGTGCCGGGCTGCCTGTGAGTGGGCCGGCGTCCCGCTGAAAGACTCAGAAGTGAAAGAGCGGGCGGAGGAGTTCACCGATATGGTAGACGCATTCGGCGCTGTCGGACCGCGTCATTGGAAAGGCAGAAGGGCGAGGCTGAAAACGGAGAAATGGATAGAGGAGGTCATTGAGGATGTGCGGTCCGGCAAGCTGCAAACGCCGGAGGGCTCAGCCTTGTATGAAATGGCTTTTCATACAGAACTTGACGGGAACAGACTTGATTCTCACATGGCTGCTGTTGAGCTTATTAATGTTCTGCGCCCGATTGCCGCCATTTCTTACTTCATTACGTTTTCAGCTCTTGCATTGCATGATTACCCTGAATATCGGGGTAAACTGAGATCGAGAGATGATCAGGAGGCCGAAAGATTTGCACATGAAGTTCGGCGGTATTACCCGTTTGCCCCGTTTTTAGGAGCCGTTGTGAAAAAAGATTTCGTATGGAAGAACTGTGAGTTTAAAAAGGGTGCATCCGTCATGCTTGACCTATATGGGACAAACCATGATTCCCGGCTTTGGGAAAATCCCAATGAATTTCGCCCGGAACGTTTTCAGGGGCGGGAGGAAAATAAATTTGATTTCATTCCCCAGGGCGGAGGTGATCCGGCTAATGGCCACCGCTGTCCGGGTGAGGGAATGACCGTGGAAGTCATGAAAACTTCCCTTGCGTTTCTTGCCAATGAAATAGAGTACGATGTTCCGTCCCAAGATTTGAGCTTCAGCCTGTCCAGAATGCCGGCATTGCCTGAAAGCGGATTCGTGATAAGTGATGTTAGACGCATATAGAACAAAAAACAGCCCTCTATCTTCATACACAAGAGGGCTGTTTTGCTTTTACAGATGGTTCGGTTTTTTGGAATTCTGGTTTTTTCCCGCCTGCCGGTTTTTTTCGGCAAGCCGGTTCTTTTTCTGATTTACGGCGTTATTGTCCAACGGTTTTTTGTCATCATCTTTCATGCGGCAAAGCCTCCCTTCTGTCCGTTAGGATGCCCGCCCGCATTGAAATTATGGCTTCAGGAAAAAAATCGCGAGCGTGCCCGGCCCGGAGTGCGCGCCGATCGCAGAGCCGATTGAATGAAGAATGATCTCTTTCGGATGGAACGCTTCTTCAATCATTTCCTTCATCCGAAGCGCCGTCTCCTCGTTATCTGCATAGCTGATCCCCACGGTTTGATCCGCCCAATCGCCGCCTTCTTCCTTCATCATTTCTATAATCCGTTTAAACAGTTTCTTCTGTCCGCGCAATTTTTCGAGCGGCACGAGCCTGCCGTCATCCACATGCAGAATCGGTTTAATGTTCAAAAGCCCCCCGACAAAAGCGGACGTTTTTGAAATTCTGCCGCCCCGCGCGAGATAAGCGACATCATCGACCGTAAATATATGTTTCATCCGTGCGCAAAAGCTCTTTACAGACGTTTCGATTTCTTGTATTGTATTCCCGTTAACACAGAGTGTTTGCGCGTGCATCACCGCAAGGCCGCAGCCCAATGAAGCGCATTTGGAATCTACAATCCGTAAATCAAAATCGGGAAATTCCTCTTTTACTTCATTGGCGATCATCACCGCCGTCTGATAGGTGCCGGAAAGACCTGAGGAAAAGGCGATGTATATCGCCGGTTCTCCCAGTTCCGCGTATTGTAAAAATACTTTTTTTATCGTATCCGGTGATGCCTGGGATGTTTTCGGAACTTTCCCGTCCCGCATCGCTTGAAATATATGATCCGCCTGAATGGTGACCGTGTCCTCATATTCGTTTCCGTCAAGTGTTACGTGCAGCGGAATGAACCCGATCCGGTTTTCTTCAATATAAGATTTCGGCAGGTCAGAGGCGCTGTCAGCAATAAGGTGAACTGTCATCATAATTCCCTTCTTTCCGATTGGTGAGAGTGATGCCAACTATATCATATAAATGTGGCAAAATAGTGTTCAAAACTTTATTTTAAGGGAAAAGCTAATAATGAAAATGAGCGGAGGAGCAAGCCATGGTACTAGAACAAGCAAAAAAATTAGCAATCGTCGTCATCGGCGCGTTTCTGTATGCGGCGGGACTGAATTTATTCCTGATACCGGCGAATGTATATGCCAGCGGTTTTACCGGTGTCGCCCAGCTGCTGTCAAGCGTCGTTGATCAATACGCCCCCTTTTATATTTCGACAGGAGTTCTCATGTTCCTCTTAAACATTCCCATCGGTGTGTTAGGGTGGCTGAAAGTCGGCAGATCATTCACTGTATACAGCATATTAAGCGTAGCGCTGACGTCCGTCTTTATGGGAATTCTCCCGGAAATGAGACTGTCGCACGATATTCTTCTGAATACCGTATTCGGAGGGGTCATCTCAGCTATCGGCATCGGTTTAACGCTGAAATTCGGTGCTTCGACAGGCGGTCTTGATATCGTGTCGATGGTGCTGGCCAAATGGAAGGATAAGCCGGTCGGCACATATTTCTTCATTTTGAACGGGATTATCATTTTGACGGCAGGATTATTGCAAGGATGGGAGAAAGCATTATATACCCTTGTCGCTCTGTATGTCACAACAAGGGTGATTGACGCCATTCACACCCGCCACATGAAACTGACCGCCATGATCGTTACAAAAAAAGCCGATGAAATCAAAGAAGCGATTTACGGGAAAATGGTCCGCGGCATTACGACGGTGCCGGCAAAAGGCGCTTACACAAACGAACAGAAAGAAATGATGATCATCGTCATCACGCGGTACGAATTGTATGACCTTGAGAAAATCGTGAAAGAAGTCGACCCGAAAGCCTTCACAAACATCGTGCAAACGACGGGGATCTTTGGTTTCTTCAGAAAAGACTGATAGGAGCGGATAGAATGAAGTGGCTGTTTGGCCTGTTATTACCGGTCATTTTACTGATCGGATGCAGCAGTCAATCCGGGCAGAAGGAGCCCGCTGAGGAGGTATCCGGAGAGATGAATGAACAGCAAGCGGAATTAGCCGTAAACCCTGTGCAGACGGATCAGCAGATCGAATTTCAAATGTCTTTAAAAAATAAGAGCGGCAGCCCGATCGATTTCACATTCAGCTCAGGGCAGAAATTCGAATTGACCGTACATGACCAACATCACAAAGAACTGTACCGCTATTCAAAAGACAAAATGTTTACTCAGGCGTTTCAGACTGTGACCTTAATGCCGAATGAAACGTATGACTTTTCAGATGTGTGGAAGAACGTGCCCAGTCCGGGAACATACACGGTGACGGTGACGTTTTTAGGGAAGTCCGATCAGATCGGAAAAAGACTGAAAACGGTAAAAACATTTGAAGTGAAATAAAAAAGCGGCGCCCTCGTCTAAACGGGGCGCCTTTTTTTATTGCAATTTCTCCAGCTGATCCTGAAATTGGTGCAGCTGCTGACGTTCTGCATCCGTCGAATTGGCGTACGCGGAAGACACGGCATTTTTGGCGCGTGAGACAGCTTTTTCCTGGTCGCCGTCCTCGAAACCGTTAGCAATCATGACGGCCTGCTGGACAAATGACTTGGCTTGAGAAAACAGTTCGTTTCTCATTAAAAGTCAACCTGCCTTTCAGCCGAATCTTTTGCTGCATCATGCTGTGCTTCCTCTAATGTAGACCGATATGGAAATCTTGCGTCATGAAGACTGACAGAGTCCTTGCCTTGCTGAATAAACCGTTTTGATTTGTTTCGTTTACCCATTGCAATGTCCCCCTTCCATATTTAGACGAGATGAGTCGTCTGTTTTAGTATGGGCGGAAGGCTTTGTGTTATGAGCGGGAAAACCTCACAGGGAGAAATAGGATTTTAAAAATTCGGCGATTCCGTCCGCTTCATTTGAACCCGTGACGCGATCGGCGGCCTGTTTGACTTCATCCGTGCCGTTTCCCATCGCTACGCCGCACCCGGCAAATCGGAGCATTTCAAGATCGTTGTCTTCGTCGCCGAACGCGATGATCCGTTCTCTCGGCACTTGGTAATAGTCGCTGATTTTCTTCAGGCCGACCGCTTTATTCATCCCGTGTTTAATAATTTCAATCACATGCCAAGGAGCCGCCCATCTTCTGTGGTCAATGACCTCGGCGTGCACATCAGATAAATGCGCGCGTATGTCCGCGACGTCCTCTTCCTTCGCGTGAATCAATACGGACGTCACATCCTCTTGGACCGTTTCGCGCAGATCGCCGAATGTGACATTCGCCGTATTCATATGAAACGCCTCAATTAAATGCTCATCATGATAGTGGAAGTACACATCATCAATGATCTCAGCGAGCACATTATGTATTTGATAGGTCTCTGTAAGTTCGGCAAGCTGTCTGACCACATCGACAGATAGAGACGTGTGGTAGCGTCCCCATGACTCGTCTTTCGGGTGGTGGACAAACGCTCCGTTAAAATTGACAATCGGCGTTGTCAGCCCAAGCTCGTCATAATACATCGAACTGGAACGGAAAGGGCGGCCGGTTGAGATGCAGACATGATGGCCCGCTTCTTTCAGCGTCTGAATCGTCCGTGCCGTTTCAGGGGAAATGGTTTTATCATCTTTTAATAAGGTTCCATCCAGATCTAAGGCGATGAGGTAAGGTTTTGTCTCCATAAATAACTCCTTTTGTCATATAATTTGCTGTTTTTCTCTTATGTACAGTGTAGCTTTTTACCATCTTTATTGTCTACATGTTACACTTATGATTATGGTTATCCTAAGGAGGGAGTCAACGTGATTCTTATTGATCATCAAACCGTATCAGGCATTCCGTTTTTACATATTGTAAAAGAAGAAAATCGGGACCGTCCCGCTCCCCTTGTTTTCTTTATTCACGGTTTTACAAGCGCGAAGGAGCATAATCTTCATTTCGCTTACCTGCTTGCTGAAAAGGGTTTCAGAGCCGTGCTGCCGGAAGCTCTTTACCACGGTGAACGCGCTGAACAGCTGTCAGCAGAAGAGCTCGCCGTCCATTTTTGGGACATTGTATTAAATGAAATCGAGGAGCTTGACGTGCTGAAAAAGGATTTTGAAGCGCGCGGTCTGATTGAAGACGGGCGGATCGGTCTTGCGGGCACGTCAATGGGCGGAATTACGACATTCGGCGCGATGGCCGCATATGATTGGGTCAAAGCCGGCGTCAGTCTGATGGGAAGCCCGAACTATACGGCGTTTTTTCAGCAGCAGATTGACCACATTCAAAAGCAGGACATCGACATTGACGTCACAAAAGAACAGGTCGATGAACTGTTTGCGCGGCTCAAACCGTTCGATCTCAGTCTGGAACCGGAAAAACTCCGCAGCCGCCCGCTGCTGTTCTGGCACGGCGTTCAAGACAAAGTCGTTCCGTATGCACCGACCCGCGGCTTTTATGAAACGATTAAACCTCATTACAGCAGCCGGCCTGACCATCTTCAGTTTCTGAAAGACGAACGGGCTGATCATAAAGTCCCGAGATACGCCGTTTTAGAAACCGTCGCCTGGTTCGATAAGCATTTATAAAGCACAAAGGTGTTAACGAAACCCGCTTTTACGTTATACTGAGGAAAAAGGAGTGATGGAACGTGGAAGAAGCATTAAAAGAAAACATCATGGGCGCCTTGGAGCAGGTTGTTGACCCTGAGCTCGGCGTCGATATCGTCAATCTCGGCCTTGTATACGACGTTGATATGGATGACGACGGCCTGACGCACGTTACGATGACACTGACATCAATGGGGTGCCCGCTCGCTCCGATCATCGTCGACGAGGTGAAAAAAGCGCTCGCCGACATTCCGGATGTAAAAGAGACGGAGGTCCACATCGTCTGGAATCCGCCTTGGACAAGAGACAAAATGTCACGCTACGCAAAAATTGCATTAGGGATTCAGTAATAAGAAAATGCACCTCGGATTTTAGGTACATCCTAAAGTTTGGAGGTGCTTTTCTTTTGTCTGCATTTAAATGAAAAAATCAACGCGGATAAGCGACAGTGAGGGTTTGTTTTGGATCGCAAACAAACCTTTATATATAAAATTTCATATGAGGTTTATCTTTTTTGTAATAGGACAGTCTGTCTTGGAGTGTACCTGTGTGGAATTCAAATTTATGTCCATCGGGATCAGTAAAATAAATTGACTTTTGATCTTGCTTATCTCTAGGACGCCCATTTAATATACTTACATTTAGATTTTTTAGCCTTTGATGTATTGCATCAAAATCTTTTGGGTCAATTGTAAAGGCCATATGCGTATAAGATTTATGTATTTCATTTCTTGGTATATCCGCCTCTAAGTTAAGTGCAAGCCAAAGCCCGTTCAGATCAAAATATGCTGTCTTTTGCCCTTTAACCAGGAGTTGTGCATGAAATACTTTTTCATAAAATTCTATAGATTTTTCCAAATTTGAAACAGAAAAAAGAAGATGATTGATTCCTTTTATGTTTATTTTCCCCACCTCATTTAACATGTTTGTTTGAAACAATTCCATTGGTAATACATCTGCATATATATCGATTATATACTGACTAAAAAATCATTTTAAGGATTTCTGTGGATTTTTATGCCCGATGTTTTCCGGCTGACCGTTTCGAGCTGTACTAAACATGATTCTGTCGGGCGCCGTTCTGTCTGCTTTGCCGCTGCAGACCGGCGTGCGGAAAGAAGGGCAAGTCACTAAAAAAACCCGAGTTTCCCACCATTCGGGGTTTTTTACGGTATCGGATTAAAAAGGAAAAAAACGGACGTGAGGCATGATATAATAGACCGGCTGCATGCGAGGGAGGAACCCATGAAGAAAAAATTACTTCTCATTATCCTTAGCATCCTTGTTTATACGGCGCTGTTCGCTGTTTCCGCTTTTCACAAAGAGCCGGTGCAGCAGGCAGGGACAATGACGGATGTCAGCCGTCTCATGCCCGTGAAAATTAAGCAGACGGTCAAAGGAAAAGAGACAGAAACATTGGTCGAAACGATTAAGGAAGCAAAGAGAAAGCATCTGAAGATCTCAATCGCAGGCGCCCAGCACTCAATGGGCGGCCAGACGTATTATGAAGACGGTATCGTTCTCGACATGACGGGCTACAACAAAATACTCGGTCTCGACCGAAAGAAAAAAATCATCAGGGTGCAGGCGGGAGCGACGTGGAATGATATTCAGCGCTATGTCAATCCGTACGGGCTCGCGGTAAAAGTCATGCAATCGCAAAACATTTTTACGATCGGCGGCTCACTGAGCGCCAACGCCCACGGCCGGGATATCCGGTACGGTTCGCTGATTGATACGGTCAAATCGTTTCATCTTTTAAAGGCGGACGGCAAAGTCATCACCGTTACTCCGAAAGATGACCTGTTTTCAGCCGTCATCGGCGGCTACGGCCTGTTCGGCGTCATCCTGGACGCGGATATTGAGCTGACGGATGATGAGCTTTATGAAATGAAAACGAAACGTATGAACGCTGATACATACAGTCAATATTTTACGCAGCATGTTCGGCGCAACCCCGCCGTGCGCATGCATCTCGCGCGGATCGCAACAGGGGATAAAGGCTTTTTGCACGATATGTATGTGACTGATTACACACTCTCAGACAATCAGAAAGAATTAAAGCGGCACAATGAACTGAAAGAAGATGAGCATCCGGCGCTGACGAAATTCGCGCTCGGCCTCTCCCGCCGGTATGACTGGGGAAGAAATTGGTTCTGGTCAACCCAGCAGTCTTATTTTCTCAGCCAAAACGGCGTGAAAGTCTCCAGGAACAATGTCATGCGGTCAGAATCGAAATTTTTGGAATATGAAAACACGGACAACACCGATGTGCTGCAAGAATACTTCGTGCCCGTCGGCGAATTTGCGCCGTACATTCATGATTTACGCAAGACGCTGTCACATGAAGATCTCAATCTCGTAAATATTACGATCCGCTACGTGCAAAAAAATGAAAAAGCCGATCTGTCATACGCAAAGGAAGACATGTTTTCACTCGTTCTTTTAATCAACGAAGGGTTTTCAAAAGACAGCCAGGCGAGCGCGGCGCGGATTGTCAGAAAAATGACGGATACGGCATTGCGCCACCGCGGCAGTTATTATCTCCCGTATATGCTGTATCAAACGAAAGAGCAGATGCGCGAGGCATATCCGAAAAGCGATATGTTCTTTCAGAAAAAACACAAATATGATCCGGATGACTTGTTTATGAATTATTTTTATCAGAGGTACAAATCATGAAACACAACCATTTAAAATGGCTGATCCTGTCACAGAGCAGTGTCTTTTTTGCCGGCAGCCTGATCTTTCCGTTTTATATTTTATTTATTAAAAACATCGGTTCCAGCTACACGCAATTCGGTCTTTCATACGGCTTGTTCGGCCTGAGCGGCGCATTGATTCATCCGCTGCTCGGCCGGCTGTCGGCAAGACTGGATTCCCGCTGGTTCCTTATGGCAAATTCGTGGGGGATGGCGGTGCTTCTTCTGACGCTCCCTCACATTACCGGCGTGCACCAGGTTTATGTTGTGCAGGTGCTTCTGGGCCTGTTCGGCGCGATGCAAAAACACGGCGAGAAAATCATGATCGCCGATTACACCGACGGCGGGGAGCGGGGGAAAAAAGTCGGCAGCTATCATTTCTGGACGGCCGTATTTTCAGCTGCCGCCATTATTCTCGGCGGGTTTCTCGCTGATTTCTTTACGGTTTATATTATCTTTTACGCCAGCTCCGTGCTGTTTTTTATGAGCGGGCTGATGATGCTGAAAAAAACAGGCTGATCCGATCAGCCTGTTTTTCTTATGCCCCCCTCGATCGAGAGGGGGGTTTTTGTCAGCGAAAACAGATGGAAAATGAATGAAAAAATATTAAATATACAATTGAATTAATTTTTATTCATGTTATAATGTTAAATAATTTCACAAAAACCAAGAAGGTGAACCCGTTGAAAATAGGTATTATAGGCGCGACTGGTTATGGAGGCGCCGAACTTGTCAGGATTCTTAACCATCACCCTTATGCAGAAGATTGTATATTATATTCATCGAGCGACGAAGGGAAAGAATATGCCGCTTCATATCCGCATTTGAGGAATATAGCGTCACAATCACTTCAGCCGCTTCATATAGAAACGATCCGAAACGAAATTGATGTCATGTTCATAGCTGCGCCGCCCGGCGTTTCCGGAGAGTGGTCGCCCAAGCTGGCGGAGGCGGGCATGCCGGTCATTGATCTATCCGGCGATCTGCGGATTCAAAACCCGGCCGTGTATGAAAAGTGGTATAAGCGGAAGGCCGCTCCGAAAGGAACGATTCAAAGCGCGGTTTACGGTTTAGCTGAACTGCAAAAAAAAGAGATTCAGACTGCAAAGCTGATTGCCAATCCGGGATGTTTTCCGACGGCTGTGCTGCTCGGGCTCGCTCCGCTGGCGAAGAATAAGCTTTTACAAGATTCGTTTCTGATTGTTGATGCGAAAACAGGCGTATCCGGTGCCGGCCGAAAAGCATCCATGGGCACTCATTATTCTGAGCTGAATGATAATTTCAAAATTTATAAGGTTAATGAGCATCAGCATACTCCGGAAATTGAACAGCAATTAGCGGCTTGGCAGCCCGGCACAGGCCCGATCACGTTTTCTGCTCATTTGGCGCCGATGACAAGGGGCATTATGGCGACGATGTATACGGAGGCTCCTCCGGGTATGTCTGCTGCACGGGTAAGAGAATTGTATTCCGAATTCTACAAAGATTCATATTTTGTCAGAATCAGGCCGGAAGGTGAATTTCCGGCGACGAAAGAGGTATACGGCAGCAATTTTTGTGATATCAGTGTCACCGTGGATGAAAGAACAAACCGTGCCACCATCGTTTCTGTCATAGATAATCTGATGAAAGGCGCCGCAGGGCAGGCGGTTCAAAATTTAAATATCATGAATGGCTGGCAGGAAGAAACGGGACTTACGATGACGCCAGTCTATCCATAGAACGAAAGAGGGATTCAAAAATATGATTCAGCTGAGTGAGGAAATCACGAAAATAAAAGGCGGCGTATCCTCGCCGAAAGGGTTTGAGGCAAAGGGCGTGCACTGCGGTCTGCGCTATTCAAAAAAAGATCTCGGAGCGATTATCAGCGAAGCGCCTGCAGTCAGTGCAGCGGTATATACGCAGAGCCATTTTCAGGCAGCGCCGCTGAAAGTGACGCAAGCCAGCCTGAAAAAAGAGGGTGTGCTTCAGGCGGTTATCGTCAACAGCGCGATTGCCAACGCCTGTACGGGAGACCAAGGATTAAAGGACGCCTATGAAATGCGGGACGGCTTCGCGAGCCAGCTCGGCATTGAGCCGGAGCTTGTTGCGGTTTCGTCAACCGGGGTGATCGGCGAGCTTTTAGACATGAAAAAAATTCAAGCGGGCATTGAACAGCTCGGTCAAGCGCCGTCCGTGTCCGGAGCATTTGAAGAAGCCATTTTGACGACGGATACAGTGACGAAACAGACGTGTTATGAAATGGTGATCGGCGGAGACATCATCACGATCGGCGGAGCGGCGAAAGGCTCCGGCATGATCCACCCCAACATGGCGACAATGCTCGGCTTTGTCACAACGGACGCGGCCGTGGAAGAACAGGCGCTCAAAAACGCGCTCAGAGAGATTACGGATGTTTCATTTAACCAAATCACCGTTGACGGAGAAACATCGACGAATGACATGGTGCTTGTGATGGCAAACGGCTGCGCGGGGAATGATTGCCTGACGGAGCAGCACCCTGACTGGCCGGCTTTTAAAAAGGGATTAAAGCTTGTATGCGAAGACCTTGCCAAAGATATAGCCAGAGACGGTGAAGGAGCGACGAAATTAATTGAAGCCAGAGTCGAAGGCGCGAAAAATAACCTTGAGGCGAATATTATCGCCAAAAAAATCGTCGGCTCAAGCCTTGTGAAGACCGCCGTTTACGGTACAGACGCCAATTGGGGGCGCATCATCGGCGCAATCGGGCACAGTGCGGCAAGCGTAACGGCCGAACAAGTGGAAGTTTTCCTCGGCGGTCAGTGTCTGTTTAAACACAACGAACCTCAGCCATTTTCGGAAACTGATGCCAAAGAGTACTTATCAGGTGATGAGATTGCGATTGCAGTCCGCCTGCAGGAAGGATCCGGCAGCGGCCGGGCATGGGGCTGTGACTTAACCTATGATTATATCAAAATCAATGCGAGCTATCGCACATAACAAAGGGGAGCGGCATGAAGAAAACGATCGTTTTTAAGTGCGGCGGAAGCGTAATCCGCGAGTTATCCGCCGATTTTTTTCAAAATGTAAAAGAGCTTATGCAATCGGGCTGGAACATTGCCGTCGTCCATGGAGGCGGCCCGGACATTTCAAAAATGCTGAAAACATTGCAGATTGAAACGGAATTTGTCGATGGACAGCGGAAAACGACCAAACCGGTGCTGGAAACAGCGGAAATGGTCTTGTCAGGGACGATCAATAAATTTTTCGTAACCGAACTCGCGAAAAACGGGCTGAAAGCCGCGGGAATATCAGGAAAGGACGGCGGTCTCCTTCAAGCATCCTATCTTAATCAAGACAAATACGGAGAAGTCGGCGAAATACAAAAAACCGATCCGTCAATCATTCACGCATTAATGAAAGAAGGCATCATTCCCGTTATCGCTCCGCTTTCCATGACAAGTGATTTCGAAACGCTGAACGTCAACGCAGACGCCGCGGCATCGGCCGTCGCTTCAGCCTTACACGCCGACAAACTTTTATTTGTCACGGATGTCGAAGGAATTATGGACGGAGAGAACAGGCTGGATACTTTGACGCCGCAAGAGATTCAGGCCCTCATAGATGACGGCGTGATTTCAGGAGGGATGATTCCGAAGGTAAACTCGGCATTATCGGCACTGAGTGAAGATGTCGAGGAAGTGATGATCGTAAACGGAAAAGGAGCGTTTTTCACCGATCAAGCCTTCCAAGGAACAAAAATCGTCAAAGAAAAGGAGAGCGTGTCATGAGCAGTCTATTTCAAACCTACAGCCGCTGGCCCATCAATATCAAAAAAGCGAAAGGGACAATTGCAGAGGATGAAAACGGAAAAACGTATCTCGATTTTATTCAGGGCATCGCCGTTTCCAATCTCGGCCATTGTCATGATGAGGTCACAGAAGCGGTGAAAGAACAGCTTGACAGCGTATGGCACGTTTCCAATTTGTTTGAAAATGATCTTCAGGAAAAAGCCGCGGCAAAGCTTGCCGAACATAGCGCGGGGGATCTCGTTTTCTTCTGCAACAGCGGGGCCGAAGCGAATGAAGGCGCCATTAAGCTTGCCCGTAAAGCAACGGGAAAGACAAAAATTGTAACATTTCATCAATCCTTTCACGGACGGACCTATGCGGGGATGGCCGCCACCGGACAAGACAAAATCAAGACCGGTTTCGGACCGATGCTTCAAGGCTTTCACTATCTTCCGTTCAATGATCCGTCGGCATTCAGCACGCTTTCAAAAGAGGATGATATCGCCGCCGTCATGCTTGAGACGGTGCAGGGAGAAGGGGGAGTCAATCCCGCCGATCCGGAATTCATCGAAGCCTTACAGACATTTTGCAAAGACAAACAGGCGCTGCTTATCGCAGACGAGATTCAAACCGGAATCGGCCGGACGGGCAAGGCATTCGGCTATGAGCATTTCGGCATCTCTCCGGACATCATCACTGCTGCGAAAGGGCTTGGAAACGGTTTTCCCGTCGGAGCCGTGATCGGCAAAAAGAAGCTTGGCGACGCCTTTACGCCGGGTACGCATGGTACGACTTTCGGCGGCAATAAGCTTGCCATGGCAGCTGTGAAAGCAACCTTGGATATTGTGTTTCAGCCGGACTTTCTCCAGGCGGCGGCAGACAAAGGATCATTTTTAAAAGCGCAGCTGAACCGTGAACTGACAGGGCCTTTTGTAAAAGAAATCCGCGGAAAAGGGTTATTAATCGGCATTGAATGCGCAGGTCCCGTGTCCGGCATCATCGGAGATCTGCAGGAACGCGGGCTTCTCGTGCTTCCGGCCGGACCGAATGTCATCAGGCTGCTCCCGCCGCTTACGGTTTCTGAAGAAGAAATGCTGTCGGCCGTCAGTATGCTGAAGGCAGCGATCGAAGCGCATTCGGCAGTGAAACGGTAATTTTTTTCGATATAAAAGTATAAAAATTCATATTTTTAATTAATTATTCATCAAGAGGTGGGCTTTAGATGAAAGGCTATTTAGTATTGGAAGACGGAACATCATTTGGCGGTGAACTTGAAAAAGAAGCCCGCTGTGTTGGCGAAGCGGTTTTTTTCACCGGAATGACGGGCTATCAGGAAGTGCTTACAGACCCGTCATATAAGGATCAGATCATCGTCTTTACGTATCCGCTGATCGGAAACTACGGAATTAATGAAAAAGACCTTGAAAGTAAGATTCCTCAAGTCAAGGCTGTTGCCGTCTATGAAGCGTGTGAACATTTTTCTCACCATGAAGCAGTCTCAAGCTTGAGAGAGTATTTAAATAAATGGAACATCCCGCTCTTAACCGAAGTGGACACACGGGCCGTCGTCAAAACCATCCGCTCCGGCGGCACGATGAACGCTGCCGTGTCAACAACAGGAGAAATTCCGGCAGCATCCGGAACAGAAAACCCGGCGGAGCTGGCGCAGTCTGAAGACATCACGTCAATGGGGAATGGAGACCGGCATATTGCGCTGATTGATTTCGGTTATAAAAAATCAATCGCCTCGTCACTTGTAAAGCGCGGCTGTAAAGTAACGGTCATTCCGTATCAGCAGATGAACGCTGTTTACGACATTCAGCCCGACGGAATCGTGCTCTCAAACGGCCCGGGCGACCCGAAAGCGATTGCGCCGTACATGAACCGGATTACATCATTACTCAGTGATTTCCCCGCACTCGGCATTTGCCTCGGGCATCAGCTGATTGCCCTGGCTTTCGGAGGAAATACGTATAAGCTGCCGTTCGGCCACAGGGGTGCCAACCATCCTGTCATTGACCGGAAAACGAAACGGGTGTTTATGACAAGCCAGAACCACAGCTATGTCGTTGATGAAGCATCAATTGACGAAAACGAGCTGTCCATCAGATTTCATCATGTCAATGATACATCAGTGGAAGGGCTCATTCATAAGCGCCTTCCCGTATTAAGCGTCCAGTTCCACCCTGAAGCTCATCCCGGACCGGCTGAGAGCGAGTGGATATTTGATGAATTTCTAGAGAAAGTGATACCAGCAAGGAGAGAAATCGCTCATGCCTAAAGATACAACCATTTCCAGCATATTAGTCATCGGCTCCGGCCCGATCATCATCGGCCAGGCGGCAGAATTTGATTATTCAGGAACGCAGGGCTGCATGGCTCTGAAAGAAGAAGGATACCGCGTTATTCTAGTCAACAACAACCCGGCAACGATTATGACGGATGAGGCGTTTGCCGATGAAATATATTTTGAACCGCTCACAACCGACAGCATCGAGGCCATTATTGAAAAAGAAAAACCGGACGGTCTGCTTGCCAATTTGGGCGGCCAGACGGCATTGAATTTAGCCGTTAAGCTTGAAGAAGCAGGCGTGCTGAAGAAGCATCACGTCAAGCTTTTGGGAACATCGGTGGAAACCATTCAAAAAGGCGAAGACCGGGAGCAGTTCCGCGCCCTGATGAAAGAGCTTGATCAGCCCGTTCCGGAAAGCGAAATCGTCGACAACGAAGAAGACGCCCTCCGTTTCGCTGAGTCTATCGGATTTCCGGTCATTCTGAGACCGGCGTACACGTTAGGCGGAAAGGGAGGCGGAATCGCGAAAACGAAAGAAGCGTTTCAGACGCTTATTAAACAGGCGCTCTTAGCAAGCCCGATCAGCCAATGCCTCGTCGAAAAAAGCATCGCCGGTTTTAAAGAAATCGAATATGAGGTCATGCGCGACAGCAATCATACATGCATCACCGTCTGCAATATGGAAAACATCGATCCCGTCGGCGTGCACACAGGGGACTCCATTGTCGTCGCACCGTCCCAGACGTTAACGGATGAAGAATATCAGATGCTGCGTTCAGCAAGCCTGGCGATTATTTCGGCGCTGGATGTGGTCGGCGGCTGCAACATTCAATTTGCGCTGGATCCGTTCAGCAAACAGTACTATGTCATTGAAGTGAACCCGCGTGTCAGCCGCTCTTCAGCTCTCGCGTCAAAAGCGACCGGCTATCCGATTGCCAAAATGGCGGCGAAACTTGCCGTCGGCTATACGCTTGATGAACTGAAAAATCCGCTGACGGGCTCTACTTATGCAAGCTTTGAACCGGCGCTTGATTATGTCATCGTCAAATTCCCGCGCTGGCCGTTTGATAAATTTAAACATGCCGACCGCACGCTCGGAACGAAGATGAAAGCGACGGGAGAGGTCATGGCGATTGAAAGAAATATGGAAGCGGCCATTCAAAAAGCGGCGGCCTCCCTTGAGCTGAAAACGATCGGCACCCGCCTGCCTGAACTCGGCGGCTGTACGATCAATCAGCTGTGGGAATTAGCGGTAACGCCGGATGACCGGAGATTTTTCGTCGTCATGGAGCTGTTAAGCCGCGGTGAAACGATAGAAGACATCCATGCCAAAACGAAAATTGACCCGTTTTTTCTCCATGTATTCCGAAATATCATCACATTGGAAAACAAGCTGATGGAAGAAGGGGATCATCTGTCTTTCCCGCTTTTAAAGCAGGCGAAGGTAAAGGGCTTCACGGATGTCATGATCGCATCTCTCACGGGAAAAACGGAAGAAGACATCCGTGCTCTCAGAAAGAAATCAGGCATCGTCCCGTCGTTTAAAATCGTAGATACATGCGCCGCTGAATTTGATGCCAAGACGAATTATTTCTACTCCACCTACCTCGGGGAAAGCGACGGAGATATCAGCCGAAAAGAGAAAAAACGCGCCCTCATCATCGGCTCAGGCCCGATCCGCATCGGTCAGGGAGTGGAATTTGATTACAGCGCCGTCCACGGCGTTCTGACCCTGCAAAAGCTGGGGTATGAAACGATTATGATCAATAACAATCCGGAAACAGTAAGCACGGATTATGAAATCGCCGACCGGCTTTATTTTGAACCGCTGACGACAGAACATATTTTGAATGTGGCGGAACATGAAAACATTGATTTTGCCATCGTCCAGTTTGGGGGACAGACCGCGATCAATGCCGCTGAACCGCTGGAAAAAGCGGGCATTCCGCTGCTCGGAACATCCTTTGAAACCCTTGATGCGCTGGAGGATCGGGATCTGTTTTATCAGCTGCTTGATGACCTTGACCTCAAACATGCCAAAGGCGAAACCGCTTATTCAAAAGAAGAAGCAACGGAAAAAGCAAGCCGAATCGGCTACCCCGTGCTGATCCGTCCGTCTTATGTCATCGGTGGGATGGGCATGATCATCGTTGATTCAGAAGCGCAAATGTCAGAACTGCTGGAAAATGAAGCGGGCATGCCGTATCCGATTTTGATCGATCAGTACATTACAGGAAAAGAATTGGAGATCGATCTGATTTCCGACGGACATGAAGTATTCGTGCCGACTTACACAGAGCACATTGAACGCGCCGGTGTCCATTCGGGCGACAGTTTTGCCATTCTTCCGGGTCCGTCTGTCACACCTGATATGCAGCGGAATATAAAAGAGGCCGCCGAAAAAATCGCGGTAAAACTGGCTTTTAAAGGCATCATGAACATTCAGTTTGTCATTGATGACAAAGGGGATATTCTCGTTCTTGAAGTGAATCCGCGGGCAAGCCGCACGGTTCCTGTCGTGTCTAAGGTGATGGGGGTGCCGATGATCCCGCTTGCCGCCAGATTGCTGGCCGGCGCTTCCCTTAAAGACATCAAGCCCGAGGTTCAAAATCAGCACGGAACGGCAGTGAAATTCCCGGTTTTTTCTTCGCACGCCATTCAGGATGTGGACGTAAAGCCTGGGCCGGAAATGAAGTCGACTGGAGAAGGCATGTGTGTCGCGTTTGACGCAGAAAGCGCCCTGAAAAAAATCTACGCGCACGTCTGGGAGAAAAAAGGCAGCATCTATCTGGAAGGCTGTGATGCGGAATTGGAATGTCAGGCTCAAGAGGCGGGATTTACCGTATGCAAAGATGCGTTCCCAGCATGGGCAGAGCGAAAGGATAAAGCGGTCCATATAAATCTCAATCACTCTGAAGAAGCGCGTAAACAACGGATTGAAGCCATGACGCACGGTGTGACGGTCTTTACTGAACCGGAAACCGTAAAGGCATTTTTAGCAAGCGGCTCCGGCAAACCTCAGCCTGTATCGCTCAAAGATCTTTATCAAAAGGAAGTGGCATCATGCACACAATAAAAGCGGAACACACATTAACCCATTTGTACGGCAAAGATTTTCTTTCCTTAAAAGATGTCAGCCCGTCAGACATCAATGCGCTTCTGACAGAAGCTTCATTATTAAAACAACATCCGATACAGCCGATTTTCCAAGGGAAAACATTGGCGATGATTTTTGAAAAATCTTCAACCCGCACACGTGTGTCTTTTGAAGCGGGAATGGCCCAGCTCGGGGGAACGGGACTATTTCTTTCAAGCAGCGACCTGCAGCTTGGGCGGGGGGAGACAGTCGCGGATACGGCGAAGGTGCTGTCCGGCTTCGTTGATGCCATTATGATCCGCACCTTTGAGCATGAAAAAGTCGAAGAGCTTGCCGAGCATGCAGACATTCCCGTCATAAACGGGCTGACCGACCGGTATCACCCGTGTCAGGCACTCGCGGATCTGTTAACGATACAAGAAATAAAAGGAAAATTAAAAGGAGTAAAAGCCGCCTATATCGGTGACGGAAATAATGTAGCGCATTCACTAATGATCGGTTGCGCAAAAATGGGCTGTGACATTGCGATTGCTTCGCCGAAAGGCTATGAAGTAGAGGAAGAGGCGGTAAATGCTGCAAAAGAAGCGGCGGCTGTTTCCGGAGCGAAAATCACCCTTACCGAAAATCCGCAGGAAGCGGTGCGGGATGCAGACGTGATTTACTCCGACGTCTTCACGAGCATGGGGCAGGAGGAAGAGACGCAGCAGCGGCTGAATGTGTTTGCCCCGTATCAAGTCAACGCCTCACTCGTCAGTCTCGCCAAACCCGACTATACATTTTTGCATTGCCTGCCCGCGCATCGGGAAGAAGAGGTCACGTCCGAGATTATCGACGGCCCGAACTCTGCGGTATTTCAGCAGGCGGAAAACCGGCTTCACGCGCAAAAAGCGCTCCTGAAAGCTCTTCTTTACAAACAGGATGAACAAAAAAACCGCTGAATCTCATTCAGCGGTTTTTGATATTTCTCCGCATACAAGCGCATACTACATAAAAAAGAAAAAGGAGGAAATGACGTGGGACAGCAGCATCAATTCCGCCCGGGACAAAAAGCGCCGAATAACGGTGTGTACGTTGAAATCGGCGAAACGGGAAGCATGGTCAAAAACCCGCAAAAAATCAAGCTTACAGTGGGAGAAATGTTCCCTGAAACTTCAAACCACAACAGATTGTGGACGTATCAACGAAAACCGTGAACACAAAAAAACCTGCTGAATAGCAGGTTTTTTTATTTAATGCTGGCTTGCATCCTGTTTGACAGGCATGATCTCCGCAAGAACAAAGACTAGCACCGCAATAACCACGGCAATAACGGATGATTGCTTGAAATTGTACGCCGCGCTGTTCATGGAGGCGACCAAATAACAGGCCATATGTGTTAAAAGGAACGTCCAAATAAAACCGATAATAAACCGCACGTTTCCACCTCGTCCTTCATTTTATTCTACGTTGTATCATACCATACATAAAGCGCGGGCGGAAGGTCATTTTCTCATCAAAAAGCGCGCCTGAAACTGGCATTTGCCCGCCTGTCCGGCCGTCTGATGGAAAATTCGGTTCCTGTGCTCGGGATAATAGCCAAAACATAGCAGCAAATAGGAGTTTATCCGATCCGTTTTCATTCTTCTTACATATGATAGCCAATAGAGAGATTAGGAGTAAAAGGAGGCGGGCAGGCATGGGGATTACGGAAAGATTTTTCCAATTCGGATCTGAGCTGAACGTCATCCATCTGCCGTATCGGCCGAACGGCTTCTGTATCTTTATTCTGGGGGACAGAACCCACTTTGTCAGCCGGGACTCAAGCTTTTGGCTCGAACATGAAGGGAGAAACCAGCTGTTAAATACGATGCTTGACAGAGGATACACCATTTTTAACAGCAATTTATACGGACGGCATTGGGGTTCGGAAAAAGCCGTCCTTTACGCCAGACAGCTGATGCATTATGTGCTGAAACAAGAAACCCTCAATCCGAAAATACACTTGCTCGCAGAAGGCATGGGCGCCCTCATCGCCGATCAATTGCTGCAGTCTTCACCGGAGCATATCCGTTCAGCCGCAATGTTAGATCCTTGTCTTGACCTTCAAGCCCATTTTGAATCAGAGAAAGAAAATAAGTTTTTTTATAAGCAGTTTCTGAGGGAAACGGCACAGAGCTTCGGTGTTTCTGAAAAAGAGGCAAGCTCACTGAGCTATCAGACCATTACCGGCTGCCGCACCCGCGTGCCGGTACATATATGGCAAAGAACGACCGGAGCGCCGTACCCGTACACCCTGCATGCGAACGCGTATAAAGAAGCCCGGGAAAAGACCGGAAGCAAGACTGATATCACGTATCACCTGCTTGAGAACCCTGCGCGTATGTACAGAGCCATCTGCCGGTTTTTCCGCAGTCATGAAAAAGACCTGTAATGAATAGAATACAACAGCCATCTCTTTTCAGAGGGCTGTTTGGCTTGTGTGCGAATGAAAAACCGGAAAGGCGGCAGATGTGATGAAGACAGCGCTGATCATTGGAGCAGATGAATTTCTCGGCCTTTCATTGTGCGAACGGTTGATGGATGAGGGTGTGCATGTTGATGTCATTTTGGCAGAACCGGAGGACAAAACGAGGCAGCTGTATTTAGAAGAACGTTTAATGTGGCTCGCGAGAAACGGGCTTTTTCAAATAATAGATGAAATCGGTGAAAAGGAATACGATCGTATATGCGTTCAATACGGGAGCGGGTGTCTGCCTGAAGAAAGGGCTGAGCCTTTATATTGGATTGTTTACAGTGAGGATCACGGAGACTGGGAAAAAAACGGTCAGCGGGATACGGCAAAAGCGATTATCCTTCCTCCCCTTTACGGTCCGTGGACAGAAGCAAAAGAAGATGGCGAAAGCAGGATCTTTTTAGAAGACGCAGTCTGCGGGCTGATGAATCAGCTTGAGGCTGACGGCACAGAAGACGAAAACCAGATTATTACCCTGGAAATAAAAGAAAAAACGCAAAAAACGGAAGCGGAAGAAAAAATTAAAGAATGGAAAAGACAATTTTCATCAATATTCGACATTTTTTAAGAAATACCTTCCATGTTATGTGCATTACCGCTACAATAAACGTATATCAATTATACATGTTATGAGTTTGAAAAGGGGTTGAACATGGCTTGATCACCAGGCTTGTCATGATCTTTTCTGTCCTCCTTTTATTGAGCGGATGCGCACAAACTCCGTTTAAAGGAAAAATTGAGAAGGTCGGAATGCTTTTTCCCGATACCATCAGTGACTTGGTATGGGGCACAAAAGGTTACAAAGGTTTATTAGCGATACAATCTGAATTTAACGTTGACGTTTATTATAAAGAAAATATCAGATCCGATGAAGATATTTTAAAAGCGATAGATGATTTTCATAAAAAAGGAGTCAATCTTTTATACGGGCACGGAAATGAATACGAGGAAATCTTCAATATGATCAGCAAGGATTATCCCGACATGGAATTCGTCGTCGCAAACGGAACGGCGAAAAGCGATAATGTCACAAGCGTTCATCTTATGGGAGAAGCAATGGGTTTTTTCGGGGGAATGACAGCCGCCCATATGTCAAAAACCAATGAGGTCGGCGTCATCGCCTCCTTTTTGTGGCAGCCTGAAGTAGACGGCTTTATCAAAGGGGCGAAATATGAAAACCCTGATATCACCGTCAACACTGAATTTACGGACCACTGGGATAACGGCAATGAAGCGCTGCATCTTTACGAGAAGTTAAAAGCGGAAGGCACGGATGTTGTATATCCGGCCGGAGACGGGTATAATGTTCCTGTCATTCAGCAAATCAAAAAAGACGGGCTTTACGCCATCGGCTATGTCGCCGAGCAATCGAATCTCGGCAAAAACACGGTGCTGACAAGCACGGTGCAAAACGTAGATAAAGCCTATACATTAATTGCCGAGCAATATAATAAAGGTACGCTCAAGAGCGGAGATCACAACTTTGATTTCAGGGAAGGAGTCGTTGAAATGGGGACGTTCAGCCCTCTGGTGGACAAAGCATTTCAAGACAAAATCTCAGACCTTGTGAAAACGTATAACCGAACAAATGAACTGCCGTCAAATGAATAGAGGTGGATACACATGCAGCATGAAAAGTCTCTTGAATTTATGCAGATCGCGATGAAATACCTGCCGGAAGCAAAGGCGGAGCTTGAGAAATCCGGCATAGATCTGTCTATGGAAATGATTCAGCCGTTTATGGACCTGTTTACTTCGGTCATGGCGGAAGCGTATGAGCTTGGCAGATCTGATGCCGGGGAGCTGAATAAATAAAGAGAGCCACTTTTCATGAAGTGGCTTTTCACATGATTTTTTTCTTTATAGCGGACACCATCGGCGCGAAGTCTTTAAATACGGGCTTTAATTGATCCAGAGAGTTCATGATGGACCCCAGCTGATTCATCACGTGGTTGTAATCGATCTCTTCTTCGTTTTCAGCCTGAGGCTGCTCCGGGTTTTCTTCCGGTTCTTTATCCCGGTCTCTGGAATCGCCGAACATCATTTTGGAGAAAATATCCATAGTGAAGCCTCCTTTCGTCTTCCTTTTATTCTATGAGGAGCAGCGTCCGATAGTTTAGACGAATATATTGCCAACAGAAAAAAAATAGGGTAGAATTAGTACCTGATACTAATAATTGATCATAACTAATTAGTTTTAAATTCATTATAAAAAAGGAGTCTTTCCAATGAAAGCTGGAATTCTTGGCGTCGGCCGTTACATCCCGGAAAAAGTGCTGACAAATCATGATCTTGAACAAATGGTAGATACATCGGACGAGTGGATTCGTACGAGAACAGGTATAGAAGAAAGAAGAATCGCCGCGGAAGATATGTATTCATCCGGCATGGCCGCTGAGGCTGCGCAAAAAGCGCTTGATCAGGCCGGCATTTCCGCTGAGGAGCTTGATATGATCCTAGTGGCGACGGTTACTCCTGACCAGTCCTTCCCTACCGTTTCCTGTATGATACAAGAGAAGCTCGGGGCCAAAAAAGCGTGCGCGATGGATATCAGCGCCGCATGTGCGGGTTTTATGTACGGTATCGTAACCGCCAAACAATTCATTGAATCGCAAACATACAAACATGTCCTCGTGGTCGGCGTGGAAAAGCTCTCAAGGATTACCGACTGGGACGACCGCAATACGGCTGTGCTGTTCGGAGACGGAGCCGGAGCGGCGGTCATCGGACCGGTCAGCGACGACAGAGGCATACTGTCATTTGAGCTCGGAGCAGACGGTACAGGCGGTCAGCACTTGTACTTAGATGAAAAAGGGCATACAATCATGCATGGAAGAGAAGTATTCAAATTCGCCGTCCGGCAAATGGGTGAATCGAGTGTAAATGTCATTGAAAAAGCCGGCCTCTCCAAAGAGGACGTAGACTTTTTGATTCCGCATCAGGCAAACATCCGCATCATGGAAGCGGCACGGGAACGTTTGGAGCTTCCGGTTGAAAAGATGTCTAAAACAGTCCATAAATATGGAAACACATCCGCAGCATCCATTCCGATTTCATTAGTAGAGGAACTGGAAGCAGGCAAAATTAAAGACGGCGACGTCATCGTCATGGTCGGTTTCGGCGGAGGATTGACATGGGGCGCCATAGCAATACGCTGGGGACGATAAAAAAAGGTGAGGTGCACACAAGATGAGTAAAAAAAGAGTAGTCGTTACAGGGCTTGGAGCCCTGTCTCCGCTTGGAAACGACGCCGAAACAAGCTGGAAAAATGCAATCGGCGGCGTATCCGGAATCGGACCGATCACACGTGTGGAATCGGACGAGTATCCGGCGAAAGTAGCTGCTGAACTGAAAGATTTCAATATTGAAAATTACATGGATAAAAAAGAAGCGCGAAAAATGGACCGCTTCACGCAATATGCTGTCGTAGCCGCGAAAATGGCTGTTCAAGATGCCGGTCTGAACATCACAGACGAGATCGCGCCGAGAGTCGGCGTTTGGGTCGGATCCGGAATCGGCGGTCTTGAAACGCTTGAATCCCAATTCGAAATCTTCCTGACAAAAGGGCCGAGAAGGGTCAGCCCGTTCTTTGTTCCGATGATGATTCCTGATATGGCGACAGGCCAAATCTCAATCGCTCTCGGAGCAAAAGGAGTCAACTCTTGTACGGTGACGGCATGTGCCACGGGAACGAACTCTATCGGTGATGCGTTTAAAGTCATTCAGCGCGGCGATGCCGATGCGATGATTACGGGCGGAACGGAAGCGCCGCTGACAAGAATGTCATTTGCGGGCTTCAGCGCAAACAAAGCCCTTTCTACAAATCCTGATCCGAAAACGGCAAGCCGCCCGTTTGATAAAAACCGTGACGGCTTTGTCATGGGAGAAGGCGCGGGGATCGTCGTGCTTGAAGAGCTTGAGCATGCCCTTGCCCGCGGTGCGAAAATCTACGGGGAAATTGTCGGCTACGGCTCAACGGGTGATGCCTACCACATTACCGCGCCTGCCCAAGACGGGGAAGGCGGTGCGAGAGCGATGAAGGAAGCAATCAAAGATGCGGGCATCAAGCCAGAAGAAATTGATTACATCAACGCTCACGGCACAAGCACGTACTACAATGATAAATACGAGACAAAAGCCATTAAGACCGTTTTCGGTGATCATGCGCACAAGCTTGCCGTCAGTTCGACAAAATCAATGACGGGTCATTTGTTAGGCGCTGCCGGAGGAATTGAAGCAATCTTCTCCGTCATGGCCATTAAAGACGGCATTATCCCGCCAACGATTAACATCGAAACACCTGATGAAGAGTGTGATTTAGATTATGTACCGGACAAAGCGCGCGAGCAGGATGTCAACATCGTTCTCAGCAACTCGCTCGGCTTCGGCGGACATAATGCCACTTTGATCTTTAAAAAATATCAATAATACAGTTTCTGACCGGCTGCCTGAAAAAGGTGGCCGGTTTTTTTGTGCGTGCATATGATAACAACAAGAGGAGGCGAACCGGTATGAGCGTCAAGCAGACATATCAATGGATGGAAAAGGCGGCATCCGTAAATGATCTGGCCCCGCATCTTTTGCCGCTTTTTTCAGGGGCCGATAAGAAAGAGTGGAAGCCGATACTCGGGATGCTGCAAAACCACGGCATGTTTCGCCATTTGAAGGACGGCGTTAGGACCAGTAAACGGCTGAAAGAAAAAGGATGCTACAGCCATATTCAAAAGGAGGAAGCTTATTTAAAGGAGAAGTGGAACGGGCCGGACGTGCCGATCGTCGTTTTGCCCGTCGATGAACGAAACCGGAAAATCCGTCAGGAATTCGGATCAAAATCCGGTCTGGCCTTTCGGGACAAAATGTTCCTCTTTCTATCGTCGGATAGTTCCAATTCAGCTGTATCCGCCCTTATGACACATGAATATAATCACGTCTGCCGGTTAGAACATGTGACAAAGGACGAAAAAGACGAGACATTTCTTGATACAATCATGATGGAGGGGCTGGCAGAATATGCTGTATATGAGCGGTTCGGCTCAAGTCTTACGGCTGAATGGACGTCCTACTATACGCCTGAGCAGCTTGATTTTCTGTTTGAAAAAAGAGTCAAGCCGAACCTCCGCTTAACGAGAGACAGCAGAATGTTTTCCCAGCTGTTATACGGAAAAGGATACTTCCCCTCAATGCTCGGCTATGCCGTCGGATTCAATATAGTAAAAAAATATTTAACCGACCATCAAAAAACAGTAAAAGATGCATTGGCCATCCCTTCAAAAACCTTTCTGGAGGCAACGCTTTAATAGATTAAAAGAATGGAAATTATTTAAGGATATTACATTTATCCTAAAAAATTCTTGCTTTTGTAATAATGATGTAATAATATACAACTATAAAATTTTTCGACTATTCTATATTTTGTGATAGCGAAACGTATGTTTCCCTCTGCTTCAGCGGAATGAGAAAGGGGCGTATCATGAGCACACTATTAGAAGTGAATAATTTAAAGACCTATTTTTTCAGAAAGAAACAGCCGATCCCCGCAGTCGACGGGGTTGATTTTCACATTAACAAAGGCGAAACCGTCGCTCTTGTAGGAGAATCCGGCTCGGGCAAAAGCATCACCTCGCTTTCTATTATGGGACTTGTCCAAAGCTCGGGCGGAAAAATTATGGACGGCTCGATTAAGCTTGAAGGCAGGGACCTGGCCTCCTTCACCGAAAACGAATATTGCAAAATCCGCGGAAATGACGTCTCTATGATCTTTCAGGAGCCCATGACTTCCCTGAATCCGGTGCTGACCATCGGCGAACAAATTACCGAAGTGCTTGAATACCATAAAAAAATGAATAGAAGAGAAGCGGCTAAAAAAGCCGTTGAGCTTCTGGAACTCGTCGGATTCTCCAGAGCGGAACAAGTGATGAAAGAATATCCGCACCGTCTTTCCGGAGGGATGAGACAGAGGGTGATGATCGCCATCGCGCTCAGCTGCAATCCGAAGCTTCTGATCGCTGATGAGCCGACGACGGCGCTTGATGTGACGATACAAGCCCAAGTATTGGAGCTGATGAAAGACCTCTGCAAAAAATTCGATACTTCCATTCTGCTGATCACTCACGATTTAGGTGTGGTTTCCGAAGCCGCCGACAGGGTGATCGTGATGTACTGCGGACAAGTCGTAGAGAGCGCGAGTGTGGAGGACTTATTTTTAAACCCTCTTCATCCGTATACCGAGGGGCTGTTAAACTCCATACCGGTGATAGATGGAGAGATTGATACATTAAAAGCGATCAAAGGCAGTGTCCCGACACCGGATAATCTTCCGGAAGGCTGCCGATTCGCCCCGAGGTGTTCAAAAGCGATGGACAAATGCAAAACAGGGCAGCCGGAGCTGATAACGCATGAAAGCGGCCGTTCTGTAAGATGTTTTTTATATGAGGAAGAGGGTGCCCAATCAAAATGACAGCTGCAGGCCAAGAAACGATTTTAGAGCTGAAAGACGTAAAAAAATATTTCCCGATCCGCTCCGGTTTTTTTCAAAGGAAAGTCGGTGATATAAAGGCTGTTGACGGCGTTTCTTTTTCACTGAAGCGCGGGGAGACGCTCGGCATCGTCGGTGAATCAGGATGCGGCAAATCAACGGCGGGAAGGACGATGATCCGTTTATACAAGCCGACAGACGGCCGGATTCTTTTTAAGGGTCAGGATATCTCCGGCTTATCTGAAGATAAGCTGAGAAAAAGCGTCCGCAAAAACATCCAGATGGTCTTCCAAGATCCCTTCGCATCCCTTAATCCGAGGAAAACGCTGCGTTCCATTATTAAAGAACCGTTCCAGACTCACCATATGTACAGCATGAGCGAGCGGAACGAGCGAGTGGAGGAGCTGCTGGCGAAAGTCGGCCTTCATCCGAGCTTTGCAAACCGCTATCCGCACGAATTTTCCGGGGGACAGCGCCAGCGGATCGGGATTGCGCGGGCTCTGACGTTGAATCCCGAGCTGATTATTGCGGATGAACCCGTTTCCGCACTCGATGTCTCCATTCAGGCCCAGGTCATCAATCTGATGGAAGAACTGCAGGATGAATTCAACCTGACCTATTTGTTTATTTCTCATGATTTGAGTGTTGTCCGCCATATCAGCGACAGAGTCGGCGTCATGTATCTGGGAAAAATGATGGAGCTGACCGATAAACACGAGCTGTACGGCAATCCGCTTCACCCTTATACGCAAGCGCTTTTGTCTTCAGTGCCCGTCACGAGAAAAAAAGACGCCGTCAAGCGGGAACGAATCATCCTGAAAGGAGAACTGCCAAGTCCGGCAAACCCGCCGAAAGGCTGCGTGTTCCACACGCGGTGCCCGATGGCCAAACCGATCTGCAAGGAACAAATCCCGGCATTTGAAGAAGCCGCTCCCGGCCATTACGTCGCTTGCCATTTATATGCCTGAAATGACAAGCATCGAGAGGGGGTATGCCGGATTACATAACCAGTTTGCTGCATATATATCACAAAGGGGGAATTGATATGAAATTACGTAAAAGCGCACTGATGATGCTAAGTGTTTTTATGGCGTTTGCCATCTTCCTGTCAGCCTGCTCCGGCTCAAAATCCACAAGCACCGAATCCAAACCGGCAGGAAAACCGCAAAAAGGCGGAGATTTGGTTGTCGGGTCAATCGGGGAACCCACACTTTTTAACTCTCTGTATTCTACGGATGACGCAAGTACGGATATTGAAAATATGCTGTACAGCTTTTTAACGAAAACGGATGAAAAACTGAACGTGAAATTATCACTCGCTGAAAATATTAAAGAATTAGACGGCGGCCTAGCATATGATGTGAAAATTAAAAAAGGCGTTAAGTTTCATGACGGAAAAGAACTGACTGCAGATGACGTCGTATTTACGTACAGTGTCCCTTTAAGCAAAGATTACAAGGGAGAACGAGGATCAACATATGAAATGCTGAAATCCGTAGAGAAAAAAGGCGATTACGAAGTCTTGTTCAAGCTGAAATATAAAGACGGTAATTTTTACAATAATGCGTTAGACAGCACAGCCATTCTGCCGAAGCACATTCTCGGTAATGTTCCGATTGCTGATTTAGAAGAAAATGAGTTTAACAGAAAGAAACCGATCGGTTCAGGACCATTTAAGTTTAAAGAATGGAAGCAGGGCCAATATATTAAACTCGAAGCGAATAATGATTATTTTAAAGGAAGACCGTATTTAGATACTGTAACGTATAAAGTCATTCCCGACGCAAATGCTGCCGTTGCTCAGCTGCAGGCAGGCGATATTAATTTCTTTAATGTGCCCGCCACTGACTACAAAACGGCTGAAAAATTTAATAATCTGAAAGTCGTTACTGATTTGGCATTAAGTTACGTGTACATCGGGTGGAATGAAAAAAATGAATTATTTAAAGATAAAAAGGTCCGTCAGGCGCTGACAACCGCTCTTGACCGCGAGTCAATCGTCAGCCAAGTATTAGACGGAGACGGCAAGGTAGCCTACATTCCAGAATCCCCTTTATCTTGGAACTATCCTAAAGATATAGAAGTTCCGAAATTTGCGTACAACGAGAAAAAAGCGAAACAGATGCTTGCAGAAGCCGGCTGGAAAGATACAAACGGTGACGGCATCCTGGATAAAGACGGAAAGAAATTCTCGTTTACCCTTAAAACGAACCAAGGAAACAAAGTCCGTGAAGACATCGCTGTCGTCGTCCAGGAACAGCTGAAAAAAATCGGCATTGAAGTGAAGACCCAGATCGTTGAATGGAGCGCTCTCGTTGAACAAATGAACCCTCCGAATTGGGATTTTGATGCAATGGTCATGGGATGGAGTTTATCCACATTCCCGGATCAATATGACATCTTCCATTCAAGCCAGATTAAAAAGGGCTTAAACTACGTTTGGTATAAAAATGCCGAAGCGGATAAACTCATGAAAGATGCAAAATCAATCAGTGACAGAAAGCAATATTCCAAAGAATATGAGCAGATTTATCAAAAAATTGCGGAAGATCAGCCGTATACGTTCTTGTATTACCCTAACAACCATATGGCAATGCCGCAAAATCTTGAAGGATACAAATACCATCCGAAACGTGATTTATATAATATCGAAAAATGGTGGCTTGCAAAATAATTATCCCTTAAAGGGGAGGGAGAGCGTGTTCTCCCTCTTCTGTTTTTAATAAGGAAAGTAAAGGGGGACAAGTATATGGCTGCATATATTATCAGAAGAACCTTAATGTCTATCCCGATTTTATTGGGAATTACAATTTTATCATTTGTTATTATGAAAGCCGCGCCCGGAGATCCGATGACATTAATGATGGACCCGAAAATCAGCCAGGCTGACAGAGAGCAGTTTATTGAAAAATACGGTTTGAATGATCCTCAGTACGTTCAATATTTAAAGTGGCTCGGCAACATGGTGCAGGGCGATTTCGGAACGTCAATTGTCAGAAAAGGAACGCCTGTTTCAGAATTGATTATGGCCCGAATGCCCAATACGCTGCTGCTGATGCTCGTTTCAACGATTTTGGCTCTTATGATTTCTATTCCGTTTGGTGTCCTGTCGGCAAAGCGGCCTTATTCAAAGCTCGACTATGGCATTACGTTTACCTCATTTATAGGTCTGGCCATTCCAAACTTTTGGTTTGGATTAATTTTGATTATGATTTTATCAGTAAATCTCGGCTGGTTTCCGACCGGCGGTGTCGAGACGCTGAATTCCGATTTCAATATATTTGACCGGATTCATCATTTAATTCTGCCTGCATTCGTATTAGCTACAGCTGACATGGCCGGACTGACGAGATACACGAGATCCAATATGCTTGATGTATTAAATCAGGATTATATCCGTACAGCGAGAGCGAAAGGGTTCAAAGAGAACCGTGTATTATTTAAACACGGATTGAGAAATGCATTATTACCCGTCATTACAATTTTCGGTTTGATGATTCCCTCGTTTATCGGAGGATCTGTCGTTGTCGAACAAATTTTCACATGGCCGGGGTTAGGAAAGCTGTTTGTTGATTCAGCGTTTCAGCGTGATTATCCCGTCATTATGGCGATGACCGTCATTTCAGCTGTCCTTGTGGTCATCGGCAACCTTGTCGCTGATATTTTATACGCAGTGGTTGATCCGAGAATTGAATATTAAAAGGGGGGACATCGATGGCTGAGCTGAACACATCTCCGTCACCGGAGATCGGGCTGAAAGAAAATATTGCTGAGAAACCGGAAACCATGACAAAAATCTTTTGGGAAAAGTTTTCGAAAAATAAACTGGCGGTTGCAGGTGCTGTTATTCTGTTCGTGATTATTATGTCAGCGATTTTTGCGCCGGTGATTGCTCCTTATTCTCAAGAGCAGCAAAACCTGCTTGATAAATTTATAGCGCCGGGTCTAGAACATTTGATGGGAACGGATAAATTCGGACGTGACATCTTCAGCCGGATTCTGTACGGCGCGCGAATCTCTTTACTAGTCGGATTTGCCTCTGTTGTCGGCTCTATTTTTATCGGGACGATTTTAGGAGCGGTAGCGGGCTATTTTAAAGGTTTCGCAGATGCTGTTATTATGCGGTTAGTGGATATTGTTCTTTCCATTCCTGATATTTTCTTATTGATTACGCTTGTTACAATCTTTAAGCCAGGCGTGGACAAATTAATTTTAATTTTCTGCCTGACAGGCTGGACGACAACCGCTCGTTTGGTCAGGGGAGAATTTTTATCCCTGCGATCGAGAGAATATGTATTAGCCGCTAAAACAATCGGAACAAAAACACATAAAATTATTTTTTCACATATCCTGCCCAATGCGCTGGGACCAATTATTGTGTCAGCCACTTTAAAAGTCGGATCGGTTATTCTGGCCGAATCGGCGCTGAGTTATCTCGGTTTCGGTATCCAGCCGCCGATCGCAAGCTGGGGCAATATGCTTCAGGATGCACAGAACTTTACGATTATGATTCAGGCTTGGTGGTACCCGTTATTTCCGGGATTGTTCATCCTTCTTACTGTATTGTGTTTCAACTTTGTCGGTGACGGGCTGCGTGATGCGCTTGATCCGAAAAATGTGAAATGATCCCTTTTGGACTCTACGTTAAGTGAAAATTATGCTAACTAGAGTCTTCTTTTGAATCAAAATAATCAGAAAAATAAATTTATTCATTGAAATAGACGAAGAACATAGTTATAATATAATTACAAAATAATACATATTTAATATAAAAAGGGAAGAGGGAACAGTTTGATTCATGACTCTAAGAATGCTATTTCAGATGAAGGCACTGAATTTTTTAATTCAGCTTATCAAGAAGTCTATTCAAATTTGCTTGCTAGAGATCTGGATGATGAAATTAACTTCATTAAGAATAGGATTTTAAAGCATTTTGAAAACCCTAAAATCATGGATTTTTGCTGCGGTCATGGAAGACATTTACTAAAGCTGTGGGAAGAAGGCTACAATATTCACGGATTAGATATTAATGAAAACTTCCTGAAACATATAAGTGATAAATCTAATGCTCATGTTCCCACTTTTTTAGCGGATGGGAGGTGTTTTGTACCAAAACATAGATATCATGTTGTCTTGAATATGGAAACATCTATTGTATATATGAGCGATAAAGAAAACAAAAAGATGCTGGAAACAATGTATTTATGCTTAGAAACTGGTGGTAAATTATTGTTGCATCTTGCAAATAGAGAGTATTTAATTAAACATTTTAACCCTATCATTTGGTTTGGTAATGATGAATCAGGTTATGCATTAGAGAAAAGAAGTCTTGATTTATTAAATGGCACACTGAAAATAAACCAAACAAGATTGATCAATAATAAAACAAGTCATCATGTTATAACAATGAGGTTATATACTGTTACTGAAATAAAAAACGCATTAGAACAAACGGGTTTTAACATTGAACATATTTACGGGGATTTTAATGGAAGTGAGTATACTATTGAATCTCCTAGTATATTGGTTATCTGTTCTAAGTGAAAACTTGAAAGGGGGTGAAAAAGTTGAAGAGAGGAATAAAAATTATTATTGAAGATTAATAATTTATGATTGCACAGAAAATGCGTGTTATTTTAATAGCACGCATTTTTCATGGGTAGAATAAGATCCCATATACTTAGACAGTGGGTGAATAATATATTTTAGAAAAAAAAGACGGAAAGGGTCAAATGAATGGTTCCTCTTTTTAAAAACACATCATTTATTACTTTTTGTCTGGCCCAGCTTCTGTCACGTTTCGGGGACGGGCTGACAACCATTGCAATTTTATATATCATCGGTACGGCTTCGCAAGACCCTTTGCTAATTGGATTTGTGCTTTTTTGTCAATACTCTCCGATGATTTTATTCGGCTTATTTGCTGGATCAATTGCAGATCGATTTAAAAAACATTTTGTTATGATTGGCGCTGATTTATATCGTGCCGTTATTTTAATTCTTATGGTTTTTACAGTACAGTATCCTTACGCACTGATCGTTTTGGTCTTTTTATCAGGGGTAGGCAGTGCTTTATTTTACCCTGCACGTTCATCTTTTGTACCGATTGTAGCAGGTGAGAAATATATTTCTGAAGCCATGGCTGTGTCACAAAGCATATATTCTATTATGCAGATTGCAGGACCGGGTTTTGCGGGAATCTTGTTGATGTTTTTATCACCATCATATCTCTTAGTCATAGACGCCGCTACCTATTTCTTTTCAGCTTTGTTCATCTCAGTAACAGTAGTGACATTAAAAAAACAGCAGTTAGCGAACACTGAGAATCCATCAGTTATAAAACCTATGAGCAGTTCCATTAAAGAAGGTGTTCAAGTCATTCTTAAAACTGCTCCGCTTTCCTTTTTAATCCTGCTATTGGCGCAAGTAATGTTTGCGGCTGGAATTTTCAATACGACTTCTAATTCATTGCTGCTACATATATTTCAAGTGCCTGGTTTTCATTTTGGAATGATTGAAGCAGTTGCTGGAATCGGTGCAGTCATAGGTGCAATGATGGGCCCTTTGCTTTTAAGATATTTGAAGCCTGGTTATTTGCTTTTAGTCACCACAGTTTTGATGGGAATATGGATGCTCACGGTGATTCCTTTAGAACGTGCAGAAGAATGGGCCGGTTTACTTCCGGTTTACCTATGGGTATTGGGAATAGGGTTGATGAACGCTTTTCTAAATGTACCAATAAGCAGTCTATTTCTAGGATTAACGCCTTCCGAATATAGAGGCCGTGCTATGGCAATGTTGCAGATGTCTTCAAATTTTGGTCTTGTAATGGGGATTCTAATTGCTGGTCTGCTATCAAAGTATTTTGGTGTCGTCCTCATCACAGCACTGTCGGGCGGATTGTTGGTGCTTGTTTCACTGTTTACTATTAAAATGAAAGGATACAAAGCCTTATTATCAATTGAAAAAAAGCCCAGCAATATGGCTCAATTGAGGACAAAGCGGAAATCTCATATTAAAATGGAATAATTTATCTACCCCTTGCCTATACTGTGGACAACAGTTTTTGTAAAGTGAGGGGTCGAATATGTTATTTCTTCATGATGTATGGGTCAATTGGTTTGAAGGGGAAGAAAACGGCTACAATGTATGCCATTTTCACGAATGGCGGAAGGAAGACACGGTTGAGCTTTTGGATCAGACGCCGCTGCTCAGAGTGCCGTCGGTATTATTTCATTACATAGAAAACGACTTATCAGAGCTTCCGAAAGAGCTGCTTGACCAAGTCCACCAAAAGTCATACGTGCGAAAAAATCATGAGCGGACAAAGCTGGAGTATTGTTTTGTCGTGACAGACGGGATCGGCATCATTGCCGTGGATACGATCGGGTATACGATTCCGGTCAGAAAGAGCCGCCTGATTCCGAGACAGGAGCAGCTTGTTTATGAAATGGTAAAGGATGTAGAACCGGAATCGTTTCAATTTGAGCCGGCGCAATTGGAGTCTTCAAAGGAATATCACATTTTGTCATTGGCGCCGGAGCACGTCAGAGGGCTGACGAGAAAAGAGCGGCAGATCAAGCAGCTGATGTTTATGGCGCTCGACCAGCTGAAAGGGCTGAAAAACCGTGCGGAAATTGTGTATTGGTACACGGAATGGAATCCGCATATGTACGAGCAGATCAAACGGATGAGCTTTGAAGAGATTTGGGACATGCTTTACAATGAAACAATTGAAGGCTGGTCAGATAAACATCTTGCGTTCTGTGAAAATTTGATTAAAGGGCAGCCGTTTTTCGAAAAGCTCTGGGAAATGGAGCAGGAATCAAAAGTGAACTAAAAAAGAGGCGGGGATTCTCCCGCCTCTTTTCTTTATCTTCTTTTCCGTCCGAGACCCATGGCGTTTTCCATTTTCTTCACCATTTTGCCGGCCGTTTTGTTTGCGCGCGCCGCTCCTTCGTCGAGAATGCGGTCAAGTTCGTCGCTCTCAATTAATTCACGGTAGCGCTCTTGGATCGGTGTCAATGCGCCGATAACGACTTCGGCTAAATCGCTTTTGAATTCACCGTACCCTTTGCCTTCATATTTAGCTTCTAATTCTTCAATTGATGTGTTTCCTAAAATAGAATAGATCGTCAAAAGATTAGAAACGCCCGGTTTGTTTTCTTTATCATACTTTACAATGCCTTCAGAATCAGTCACGGCGCTCTTGATTTTCTTCTCGAGCTGCTTCGGCTCATCAAGCAGCGTGATGAATGCCTTTTGGTTCGGATCTGATTTGCTCATTTTTTTGAGCGGATCAGCCAGTGACATGATGCGCGCGCCTGATTCAGGAATTTTCACCTCAGGAATCGTGAAGATGTCATTGTATTTTTTATTGAAGCGTTCCGCCAGGTTGCGGGTCAGTTCAAGATGCTGTTTTTGATCTTCTCCGACCGGAACAAGATCCGTTCCGTACAGTAAAATATCGCCGGCCATCAGCGGCGGATAGGTTAACAGTCCTGACACGACGGCTTCTTTGCCCTTTGACTTATCTTTAAATTGCGTCATCCGCTCAAGCTCGCCGATATATGCGACGCATTGGAGCATCCACCCCGCCTGGGCATGAGCGGGAACCTCCGACTGGATAAAGAGGGTCGCTTTCTCGGGATCAAGTCCGACGGCCAGGTAAAGAGCCGCGAGATTGCGGATGTTCTTCCGCAGCTCAAGCCGATCCTGCGGAACCGTAATCGCATGCTGATCGACAATACAGAAGTAGCCGTTGTAGTCATGCTGCAAATCGACAAATTGCTTCATTGCGCCGATGTAGTTGCCGAGAGTAACGGAACCGCTCGGCTGAATGCCAGAAAAAATCGTTTTCTTCATAGTTCTTACCTCATTTCTTAAAACATAATAAAAAAAGCCCATTCTTCCCGTAGAAAAAAGGGACGAATGAACCGTGGTGCCACCCTGATTATTCCATTACAATGGAATCGCTCGAGACGTTGGTAACGGAGGCTGCTCCGGCTGGGCCTACTAACGTTCGGTCAGCTGCTCAGAAGTCCATTCCACATCGCCCGTTACCTGCTCCCAGCACCGCAGACTCTCTTTAAACGGGTGAAAATGTGTACTACTCTTCATCATCGCAATCACAACAAATGTATTTGATTGATCTATTATAAATCAATTATAGCCAAATGTCATCAGAGGAATACAAGCTTATTTCCAGTTTGCTTAAGGGCTGGAAATCCTCAAAAAGAACTGAAAATGCTTAAATGATAACGCATATCAACATTTCGTATAACGAATATTATATGTAAAAAGCAATATGAACTGGAAATTACGATAAAAAAATTTAGTTAGGTCATGCTTTAAACTATAGAAGTGTATCACCTTTTTGACAGAAAAACTGACCAAATTTAAATATTTTAAATTGAGAAAATAGTATTGCAATAAATTATTCATTTCATTATAATGAACTTGTTCACTCTATTGTTACAGCTTCTTTACATAAAATAATCAGAAAAGACGGAACACAATTAAAGTTTAGAAAAATATTAAGTTATTTTGTCTGATATTTCTGAGTATTTAGTAGTAAAGGCTGAAAAATTTGATTAGGGGGTTAGTGCATGAAAAAGCGTTGGTCTATTGTAGGTTTGATGCTTATCTTCTCGCTTGTATTAAGTGCGTGCGGCGGATTCAGCGGCGGATCAGGCGGCGGTAAAAAAGACACCAAAGGACAGACTTCACTTAATATCAATATTAAAACCGAGCCGTTCTCACTGCATCCGGGTTTAGCGAATGATTCCGTTTCAGGAGGCGTAATCCGCCAGACTTTTGAAGGATTGACACGCGTAAACTCCAAAGGTGAGCCTGAAGAAGGAATGGCATCTAAAATTGAAACAAGCAAAGACGGAAAGACCTATACATTTACGATTCGTGACGGTGCGAAATGGTCTAACGGCGACCCTGTGACGGCGCAGGATTTTGAATATGCGTGGAAATGGGCGCTTGACCCGAACAACGAATCACAATACGCTTATCAGCTCTACTACATTAAAGGCGCTGAAGCTGCCAATACAGGAAAAGGCAAGATTGATGATGTAGGCGTAAAAGCCGTAAATGACAAAACATTAAAGGTTGAACTGAATAACCCGACACCTTATTTCACGCAATTAACTTCATTCTATACGTATATGCCGATCAACAAGAAAATCGCGGAAAAACATAAAAACTGGAACACAAACGCGGGCGAAAATTATGTGTCAAACGGCCCGTTCAAAATGACGGCCTGGAAACACAGCGGTTCCATCACGCTCGAAAAGAACGATCAATATTGGGATAAAGACGCTGTGAAATTGAAGAAAATCAACATGGTGATGATTAACAATAACAACACCGAACTGAAAAAATTCCAGGCCGGTGAGCTTGACTGGGCAGGAATGCCGCTCGGCCAGCTTCCGACTGAATCTCTGCCGACATTGAAAAAAGACGGATCTCTTCACGTTGAACCGATCGCAGGCGTGTATTGGTACAAATTCAACACAGAAGAGAAACCGCTGAACAATGTCAACATCCGTAAAGCCCTTGCTTATGCGATCGACCGCTCGTCCATCGTAAAAAATGTAACGCAGGGCGAACAGATCCCGGCCATGGCTGCGGTGCCGCCGTCAATGAAGGGATTCAAGGATAACACAAAAGGTTATTTCAAAGACAATGACGTCAAATCAGCTAAAGAATTCTTAAATAAAGGACTGAAGGAATTAGGCGTCAAGAATGCCTCTGACCTTCCGGCGATCAAACTGTCCTACAATACGGATGACGCGCATGCGAAAATTGCGCAGGCCGTACAGGAAATGTGGAAAAAGAACTTGGGCGTCAAAGTTGAGCTTGATAACTCCGAATGGAATGTTTACATCGACAAGCTGCACAGCCAGAACTACCAAATCGGGCGTATGGGCTGGCTCGGCGATTTCAACGATCCGATCAACTTCCTAGAATTGTTCCGTGATAAAGAAGGCGGAAACAATGATACCGGATGGGAAGATCCTGAGTTTAAAAAGCTGCTGAACCAATCTCAGCTTGAAACGGATCCGGATAAACGTATCGAAGAGCTGAAAAAAGCAGAAAAGATCTTTATTGACGCAATGCCGGTCGCGCCAGTTTATTTCTATACGGATCCTTGGGTGCAGGATAAAAACCTCAAAAATGTGATCTTGACAGGAACAGGCGAAGTTTACTTCAGAAATGCTTCTTTTGAATAAAAGACGGTTCTGAAAACAAAAGACCCAAGGTATATGGGGAGGATGTCCCCATATACCTTTCTTACTGATTAAGTATAAAATTGTAAAAAACATGGAGGTGTTCACCTTGCTGAAATATATCGGTAAACGATTCATTTACATGATCATCACGCTGTTTGTGATTGTGACCGCCACATTCTTCTTAATGCAGGCAGCGCCGGGCGGACCATTTTCCGGCGAAAGAAAGCTGCCGCCTGAAATTGAGGCAAACTTAAACGAACACTATGGCCTGGACAAGCCTCTTTTCGTTCAATATGTCAGTTACTTAAAATCTGTGGCGATGTGGGACTTCGGACCTTCTTTTAAATATAAAGGCCAAAGTGTTAATGATTTAATCAATTCAGGCTTCCCCGTCTCATTCACTCTCGGTGCAGAAGCTATTCTCCTCGCTTTAGCGTTCGGTGTGCTTTTCGGGGTGCTTGCTGCCCTGTACCATAATAAATGGCAGGATTATACCATTGCGATTTTAACGATCTTTGGGATCTCAGTTCCGAGCTTTATATTGGCGACGATTTTGCAATATATTTTCTCAATTAAATTAGAACTGTTCCCGGTCGCAGGGTGGGAATCCTGGGCATACACCTTTCTGCCCTCTATTGCGCTCGCTTCCATGCCGATGGCGTTCATTGCCAGACTCTCCCGTTCAAGCATGATTGAAGTGTTAAACAGCGATTACATACGGACTGCAAAAGCTAAAGGACTTTCCCGTCCGTCAGTCACCGTGCGCCATGCGCTTCGAAACGCGCTTTTGCCGGTCGTGACATATATGGGGCCGATGGCGGCATCCATTTTAACGGGAAGTTTCATCATTGAATCCATTTTCGGAATTCCCGGTTTAGGCGCGCATTTTGTAAACAGCATTACAAACCGTGATTATACGGTCATTATGGGAGTTACCGTGTTCTTCAGCGTGCTGCTGCTTTTATGCGTATTAATTGTAGACGTGCTGTACGGATTAATCGATCCGAGAATCAAGCTTTCCAAAGCAAAGAAAGGAGCCTAGACCATGCAGAACATTCCTGAAAATATGTTTGAACCAGCTTCAGCTAATGCCGGCGATGCCGAAAAAATAAATAAAAAAAGCCTTTCCCTCTGGAAAGACGCCATGCTCCGCTTCCGCAGCAATAAGCTTGCGATGGTCGGGTTCGTACTGATCGTTCTTATTATTCTGATGGCGATTTTTGCGCCTGTCTTTTCAAGGTATGATTATGCCACTACCAATCTATTAAATGCGGATAAAGCGCCGTCGAAAGATCATTGGTTCGGCACGGATGACCTTGGAAGGGATATATTCGTCCGGACATGGGTGGGCGCTAGGATTTCCATCTTTATCGGTGTCGCAGCTGCCGTGCTTGATTTATTAATCGGCGTAATCTGGGGCAGCATTTCCGGATTCCGCGGCGGACGCACAGATGAAGTGATGATGCGCATCGCCGACATTCTGTGGGCTGTTCCTTCATTATTAATGGTTATTTTGCTGATGGTTGTTCTGCCGAAAGGATTGCTGACCATTATCGTCGCCATGACGATCACGGGCTGGATCAATATGGCGAGGATCGTCCGCGGACAGGTGCTGCAATTAAAGAATCAGGAGTATGTGCTTGCTTCACAGACACTCGGCGCCAAAACCGGCCGGCTTTTGTTTAAGCATATCGTCCCGAACGCGATGGGCTCTATCCTCGTAACGATGACACTGACGGTTCCGACTGCGATTTTTACAGAAGCGTTTTTAAGTTATTTGGGCCTCGGCGTACCTGCGCCGCTTGCGAGCTGGGGAACGATGGCCTCAGACGGATTGCCTGCATTAACCTATTACCCTTGGCGTCTGTTCTTCCCTGCCGGCTTTATCTGCCTGGCGATGTTCGGCTTTAACGTTGTCGGCGACGGGTTAAGAGACGCGCTGGATCCTAAGTTACGCAAATAAGGAGTGATATGAGTGACACGTTTGCTAGAAGTAAAAGACTTAGCCATTTCATTTAAAACATACGGCGGAGAGGTACAGGCAATCCGCGGCGTGAATTTCCATTTGAATAAAGGAGAGACGCTTGCGATCGTGGGGGAGTCAGGTTCCGGAAAAAGTGTGACCTCCCAAGCGATTATGAAGCTGATCCCGATGCCGCCGGGCTACTTTAAAAGAGGACAGATTCTTTTTGACGGACGCGATATCGTGCCGATGTCTGAAAAAGAAATGCAGGCCATCAGGGGAAAGGACATCGGAATGATTTTCCAAGATCCGATGACCTCTCTGAACCCGACGATGAGAGTCGGCAAACAAATTACGGAAGTGCTTTTCAAACATGAAAAAATCTCAAGTGAAGCGGCGAAAAAGCGCGCCATAGAGCTGCTTGATCTCGTCGGGATTCCGATGCCCGAAAAACGGATCGGCCAATTCCCTCATGAATTTTCAGGCGGGATGAGACAGCGTGTCGTCATCGCGATGGCGCTTGCGGCAAATCCGAAACTGTTAATTGCCGATGAACCGACAACAGCGCTTGATGTAACGATTCAGGCACAGATCCTTGAGCTGATGAAAGATCTGCAAAAGAAAATTGATACGTCTATCATTTTTATCACGCATGATCTCGGCGTTGTCGCCAATGTCGCCGACCGGGTCGCTGTCATGTACGCGGGTCAGGTCGTCGAATCGGGCACGGTGGATGAAATCTTTTATGATCCGCGCCATCCGTATACGTGGGGGCTGCTTGCCTCAATGCCTAGCCTGGACAGCACCGATCAGGAAAAACTGACGGCTATCCCGGGCACGCCGCCTGATCTGACGAATCCTCCGAAAGGGGATGCATTTGCGCTCCGCAGCTCATATGCGATGAAAATTGACTTTGAACAGGAGCCGCCGATGTATAAAGTGTCTGACACGCATTTCGTGAAATCGTGGCTTCTGCATCCTGATGCGCCTAAGGTCGAGCCCCCTGAAGCGGTGAAGGCTAAAATCCGTCAGCTTCCGAATACGTATCAGCATCCTGTTTTAATGAAGGAAGGTGAAAAAAATGACTGAGAAACTTCTCGAAATTAAACACTTAAAACAGCATTTTTTCACGCAGAAAGGAACGGTAAAAGCCGTAGATGATTTGTCATTTGATATTTATAAAGGCGAAACGCTCGGCCTTGTCGGAGAATCGGGCTGCGGTAAATCAACGACGGGCCGCAGTATTATCCGGCTGTATGAGGCAACCGGCGGGGAAGTTCTCTTTAACGGGGAAAATGTCCACGGGAAAAAATCCCGCAAGAAGCTGCTGGAGTTTAACCGGAAAATGCAGATGATTTTCCAGGATCCGTACGCATCTTTAAATCCGAGAATGACAGTCGCCGACATTATTGCCGAGGGAATAGATATTCACCGCCTGGCAAAAACGAAAAAAGAGCGGATGCAGCGGGTTCACGAACTGCTGGAAACGGTCGGTTTAAATAAAGAGCACGCCAACCGCTACCCGCATGAATTTTCGGGCGGACAGCGCCAGCGTATCGGAATCGCCAGAGCGCTGGCGGTTGATCCGGAGTTTATCATCGCGGACGAACCGATTTCGGCGCTTGATGTCTCCATTCAGGCGCAAGTCGTCAATTTAATGAAAGAATTGCAGAAAGAAAAAGGGCTCACTTACCTGTTTATCGCCCATGATTTATCAATGGTCAAATACATCAGCGACCGCATCGGCGTCATGTATTTCGGAAAATTGGTGGAGCTTGCGCCGGCGGATGAGCTTTACGAAAACCCGCTTCACCCATACACGAAATCATTGCTGTCCGCTATCCCGCTCCCTGATCCGGACTATGAAAGAAATCGCACGCGAAAGAAATACGATCCGTCCATTCATCAGCTGCAAGACGGAGAAAAGATGGAATTCAGAGAAGTGAAACCGGGACACTTTGTTATGTGCACTGAAGATGAATTTAAAACCTACCTATAAACGTATCATCCTCCAAGACTCAGTCTTGGAGGATTTTTTTGCGCACATTCAAGTTTATTAAGCCTGCTCCCGTTTTTCTATAATGGAAAAAAAGGGGGAGATCAGTATGAAAACCATTTTGTGCGCCATTTGTGCGGGACTGTTTATCAGTGCAGCCGCTTATCCGGCCCACGCCGCTGCGAAAGAGGAGCAGCCGCTTGTAAAAATAGCGCTGGCCGAAAAAGAACTGCCGAAATCAAATGCACGGTTCGCTTATCCGTCAGGGCTGCATTTTACACATCCTGATAAGGTGCGGGGCATTTACGTCACAGGGCATTCAGCGGGAGGAAGCAAATTCGGAGAGCTGACAGACTTTGTAGACAAAACGGAGCTCAATACAATGGTGATTGATGTCAAGGACGACAACGGAAACCTCACCTTTAAGCCGGACGGCCATTCTGAGTATGCCAAAATCGCCAAGCCGTACATCAAAGACCCAAAAAAGATGATGAAAAAGCTGGAGGAAAAAAAGATCTATCCGATCGCGCGTATTGTCGTATTTAAAGACAGCGAACTCGCGAACAAAAAGCCGGAGTGGTCTTTTAAAGAGAAAAACGGAAGTGTCTGGAAAAACGGCCGCGGCGAATCGTTCGTCAATCCGTTTATGAAAGAAGTATGGGATTACAATGTAAAGATTGCAAAACAAGCCGTAAAGATGGGTTTTCAAGAAATTCAGTTTGATTATGTCCGTTTTCCTGAAGGATTTGAAAAACGTGATGACGAACTGACATACGGTCACGGCGATTACGGAAAAACAGCAGACAGCAATGTGCAAAAACGCGTTCACGCCGTCACCGATTTTGTCGGTTATGCGAAGAAAAAACTCAAGCCGTACGGCGCGGATGTGTCGGTTGATATTTTCGGCTATTCAGCCACGCTGCCGGAAGCGCCTGGGATCGGCCAGAATTTCAGCAAAATTTCAGAACAGGTCGATGTCATTTCATCCATGATTTATCCGAGCCATTGGACAAGCTATTTCGGCATTGATAAACCGGATCTTGAGCCTTACAAAGTCGTCAAAGAATACGCGAAGGTGGAAAATAAAAAACTGTCTAAGCTGAAACACCCGCCTGTATCGCGTCCGTGGCTTCAGGACTTCACGGCATCATATCTCGGCAGCGGAAATTATCAAAAGTACGGAAAACGCCAGGTGGAAGACCAGGTTAAAGCGCTGCATGATGAAGGAATTGACGAATTTTTATTGTGGGACGCGGCAAACCGCTATACCAAAAACGTCGATTACACACCATTTTAAAAAAATTGAAACCATGTTAAAGGATCACACGTCTTAATAGATGTAAGATTGTTTAAACAATCGGAAATGGGGTATATCTAAAAGTGTGAAGACAACGAACCCATAAGGAGCAAATGAATGAACTGGTACGAAAAGCTGAGTGAATATTTTCCGATTGAAGAAATGAAATCAAAAGCGCATATGGAAGCTCTGTTAAAGGAGCAAAGCGATGTTTATCATAAAGAAGAGGGGCAGTACCACGTGCTGATGTATGCGGAATTTGACTCTTTCATCTTTATTGATTACCTGTTTGTGTCAAAGAAATCCAGAGGACAAGGCCTCGGAAGCAAGCTGATCGGCAGGCTGAAAAAGAAAAACAAGCCGATTCTGCTTGAGGTGGAGCCTGTTGACGAGGATGACACGGATACACAGAAACGCTTGCGTTTTTATCAAAGAGAGCATTTCAAGCACGCGCAGTCAATCGGGTATCGGCGCCGGTCATTGGCTACGAATGAAGTGAACAAAATGGAGATTCTGTACTGGTCACCTAAGACGGAATCAGAAGAAGAAATGTTTGAAGCAATGAAACAGACATATGAAAACATTCACACTTATAAAGATGAAAAATGGTACGGAGAATCATACGAAAAAACGGATGAAGTTCTCAAAGTCATTGATGAGAAAAAACGAAAAAACATTTTCGATCAGCTGAGCTAATTGAGAATGGGGAAACATCCGCCAGCCGTAAATTTGCCGGATTGACACATTTTTTTCTCAGGAGACTGTTCACACTTACTTTTTTATAGTATAATACCTATAAAGATTCCTTTTTTAAAGTCATTTCAATTTGAGAATACAAACATGTTCATCCTACTAATTAGAGGAGTGAAGATTAATGGTTACATTATACACATCACCTAGCTGTACGTCATGCAGAAAAGCAAGAGCTTGGCTTGAAGAGCACGAGATTCCGTTTGTAGAGAGAAACATTTTCTCCGAGCCGTTATCAATTGATGAGATCAAGCAGATTCTGCGTATGACTGAAGACGGTACGGATGAAATTATCTCTACCCGTTCTAAAGTATTCCAGAAACTGAACGTAAATGTTGAATCTATGCCGCTTCAAGACTTATATACTTTGATCAATGAGCATCCGGGACTGCTCCGCCGTCCGATTATCATTGATGAAAAACGTCTGCAAGTCGGCTATAACGAAGATGAAATCAGACGATTCCTGCCAAGAAAAGTGCGTTCTTTCCAATTAAGAGAAGCACAGCGTCTTGCCAACTGATATAAGCTTACGATAAGCATGGAAAAAGCCCAAAACCATCGCGGTTTGGGCTTTTTTTATTTTTCAGTCTGTTGGTAAATCATACTGGCGAGGATAACAAATACGACGGTCAAAATCGGCAGCGTCATTTGTATAATGCCGTGTTCTGCCATGAAAAATGACAGCTTGCTGTCTCTGGCAATCATTTCACCGCCGGTAAATGCGAGAAGGCCGCTCCCGGCGTACATCAATAAAGGCATTTTGTCCATGGCGGCATGAACGAGCTTGCTGCCCCAAATGATAATCGGCACCGAGATGAAGAGACCGATCACTACAAGTGTCAGCTCACCGTGAGAAGCGCCGGCTACTGCGATGACATTGTCAAGCGACATAAAGATATCAGCCATAACGATTGTGCGGATGGCTTTCCAAAGAGAAGAACTGCTTTTCACATGCTGCGCATCTTTCTTCTCAATCAGAAGCTGATAGCCGAGATACAATAAAAATACCCCGCCTGCGCATTGCAAAAAAGGAACATTCAATAAATAGACCGCAGCGCTCGTCAGAACGATTCTCAAGACGACTGCGATAAACGTTCCGAAGATGATCGCTTGCTGTCTTTGTTTATGGGCCAGATTCCGGCTGGCCATCGCGATGACGACGGCATTGTCACCGCCGAGAATAAGGTCAATTCCGATAATGAGCAGAAGGGACAGCAGGTAATCGTGCGGCATGGTAACACCTCGCTTATAGATCGATTGCTTGTACAGCTAATATATGAAGCAGTGCGCTATTTATGAGGGGAACCGGGAGAAAGCCTGTTTTTCGGTGTGAAAATGCTTTTTTATTTCTTTTATAACTGTTTTATCATAAAATAGAAATATAAAGAATTTGCGCTGTCTTCTATAAGGTTAAGATGTGGACGGAATGGGTAAAGTGTAGTAAAGTACTATTCATCGGGAGCTTAGATGTCCCTTCAACATCTTATAAAGAAGGGAAGGTTGGCAAAATGGAAATAGAAAGAATTAATGAGCATACTGTAAAATTTTATATGTCTTATGGTGATATTGAAGATCGCGGTTTTGACAGAGAAGAAATCTGGTACAATCGCGAGCGCAGTGAAGAACTGTTCTGGGAAGTCATGGATGAAGTGCATGATGAAGAGGAATTCGCTGTCGAGGGTCCTCTTTGGATTCAGGTTCAGGCATTGGACAAAGGACTGGAAATAATCGTAACAAAAGCCCAGCTTTCCAAGGACGGACAAAAACTCGAACTGCCGATCCCGGAAGATAAAAAACAAGAGCCGGCAGATGAAAATCTCGATGCTTTACTTGATGATTTCCAGAAAGAAGAGCAGGCCGAGAGCCGGGAAGATAAGGAGCAAAAGCTTCAGTTCACTTTGCGGTTCGATGATTTTGAGGATCTCATCTCGCTATCAAAATTGAATCTTAACGGAATCAAAACGACCCTGTATTCGTTTGAAGACCGATATTATTTATATGCAGATTTTTATGAGCAAACTGATGAAGAGGTTGAAAATCAGCTAAGCATCCTGTTGGAGTACGCGCACGAATCATCAGTCAGCATTCACCGTCTTGAAGAATACGGCAAATTGGTGATCGCTGATCATGCGTTATATACAATAAAAAAACACTTTGCATCATAACAAACCGATTTCTCTCAGCAGAAATCGGTTTTTTTTGTTCTGAATGACAGGATGAACGGCTGAAAACCGTATAACGGCTCTCATCCGCAAACAGGATTATATCTTCTTCCTGCTGAATACAACAAGATTCAGGAAAGGAGAAGATGCAACATGTTCAGTGCTGTGACTGCCGACGGACGGCTCATTCAGCTGGCCGGAAGCTATTCAAAGGAAAAAGCGGCGGAGCTGAGAAAGAAACGCTGGTTCTGCCCCGTTTGCAAAAGTGAGCTTGATATCAAACTGGGACGGGAGAAACTGCCGCACTTCGCTCATAAAAAAAGCAGGCTGTGTCCGGGGGAATCCGAACCTGAAAGCGAATACCATCTGGAAGGAAAAAGGCAGCTTTTTCTCTGGCTAAAGACACAAGGGTGCAGCGTCAGCCTGGAACCGTATCTGACTTCCGCTGGACAGCGGCCTGACTTGACGGCGGAAAGCGGAGAAGAGAGGCTGGCTTTTGAATTTCAATGTGCGAACCTTTCGGCGGACTCTTTAAAGAGCCGGACGGCAGGCCTGAAAAACGCCGGGTACCGGCCGGTCTGGATCATCGGGGCAAAACGGTTAAAACGGATGGCCGCGCAATTTTTCCGGCTTTCTGCTTTTCACTGGCAGTTCTTTGAAGTCCATTCATTTTCCTCTTTAATGTTTTACTGTCCCGATGCCCGCTCCTTTTACAGGCTGCATTCCATCACTCCGTTTTACACCGGCTATTCTTATGCCGGCTTAACCACAATCCCTCTTCACAAAGCAAACCTGAAAGACATTTGTCATCCGGAAGGGCGGCACAGCGTCAGACTTCCCTCGTGGGGACGTGCCGTAGCCGGCTTCCGCAACAAAAGCGGGCGGTTTTTATCTGAAGATGCCGGTCTTATCCGGCGTCTTTTTTACGAAAGACATCAGGTCGCATTTCCATTTCTCCCCTCTGAAGTGTTTATTCCCGTTTCAGCGGGCTTTGTGTTTGCAAGTCCCGTTTTTGTGTGGCAGAGCCATTTATACTTGCGGCTTGCGGAACTTTCTAAAAAAGGCGCGCCGATCCGATTATCCGGCATGGTTCATGATTTGCGGCAAAAAATCAGGCGTAAGGAGATTCGGATGCGGTATGGTTCCCAAAATAGCCTTATCAGAATGGCGGTAAAACAATATGCTGATTTCTTATGTTTGCAGGATTTTTTAAGGGAAATTGAGAATGAAGTATATATGCCCTCATCTCAACGGAAGCTCCCTCAAACGGCAGAAGAGCTGCGCCGGCGGGATCTGCTCTTTTTTGGGGAATGAGAATGCTTCATTTCGTTCACCCTAACGTCAAGGTGGTGGCGAATGTGAGGGGCGTACAAGCTGTTTGTTTTCGTTTTTTCACTGTATTATTGGTATGCTCGGTCTTATATGCCGCATATGATTTGACAAAAGGCAGTGAAAAGCCGGAAGATAATCACAACACAAGTTTTTGGAGAAACAATCGTTTTTTCAATTGGCTTGAAGTAAAGAAAACGAGGGGGATCACCATGACTGAGGAAAATAAAGCAGCACAGCTGCCTGACAGAAGTGAAGTAAAGGCAGAGCATACATGGAGACTAGAGGATATTTTTCCTAGTGATGAGGCCTGGAATAAAGAATTTCAAGCAGTTAAAGAATTAATCCCGAATTTATCTTCTTTTAAAGGCACGCTTGCTCATTCGGCTGATAATTTATACGCGGCGCTTACGGCACAGGATGAAGTGACGAACCGCCTTGGGAAACTTTATGCATACGCGCATATGCGCTCAGACCAGGATACGGGAAATTCTTTCTACCAAGGGCTGAACGACAAAGCCGCAAGCCTGTATTCTCAGGCTGCCAGCGCGACTGCTTACATTGAACCGGAAATTCTGGCGATTCAGGAGGACAAGCTGCACCAGTTTATTCTGGAAAAAGAGGAGCTTAAACTTTACTCCCATGCAATTGAAGAAATTACAAAACAGCGTCCGCACGTGCTGAGCGAACAAGAAGAGGCCCTGCTTGCGGAAGCCTCTGAAGCGCTGTCGTCGCCTTCCAATACATTCAGCGTTTTAAATAACGCCGATATTACGTTTCCGTCGATTAAAGATGAAAACGGCAAGGAAACTCAAATCACACACGGCAACTTTATTAATTTCCTGGAAAGCAGCAATCGTGAAGTCCGCAAAAACGCATTTGAAGCCGTATATAAAACATACGGACAGTATAAAAACACGATGGCGACTACACTCAGCGGCACTGTGAAAAAAGATAATTTTTACGCCCGTGTGAAAAAGTATAAATCAGCACGGGAAGCGGCTTTATCCAATAACAGCATCCCTGAAGAAGTTTACGATAACCTTATTAAAACGATCAATAAACATCTTCCGTTATTACACCGTTACATTGACCTGCGGAAAAAGGTTCTCGGCCTTGATGAAGTCCATATTTATGACCTTTATACACCGCTCGTAAAAGATTCGGGAATGAAGGTCACATATGAGGAAGCGAAAGATTATATGCTCAAAGGACTTGCTCCGCTGGGCGAGGAATACGCGTCTATTTTAAAAGAAGGACTTGAAAACCGCTGGGTCGATATATACGAAAATAAAGGAAAACGCAGCGGTGCTTATTCGTCCGGTACATACGGCACGAATCCGTACATCTTGATGAACTGGCATGACAATGTCAATAATCTGTTTACGCTCGTTCACGAGTTCGGCCATTCCGTGCACAGCTACTATACGAGAAAATATCAGCCGTATCCGTACGGTAACTACAGCATTTTTGTCGCTGAAGTCGCTTCAACGACCAATGAAGCGCTGCTCGGTGAATATATGCTGAACAGCTTAAAGGATGAAAAACAGCGTCTGTACCTGCTCAACCACATGCTTGAAGGATTCAGAGGCACAGTGTTCAGACAGACGATGTTCGCTGAATTTGAGCATCTGATTCATACGAAAGCGCAGGAAGGCGAGCCGCTAACGCCTGAACTGCTGAACGAACTTTATTATGATCTGAATAAAAAGTATTTCGGTGACAACATGGTGATTGATAAAGAAATCAGTCTGGAATGGTCAAGAATTCCGCATTTCTATTACAATTATTATGTGTATCAATATGCGACAGGCTACAGTGCGGCCCAAGCGCTGAGCAGCCAGATCTTAAAAGAAGGCAAGCCTGCGGTGGAGCGCTATACCGAATTCTTAAAAGCGGGAAGCTCGGAATATCCGATCGACATACTGAAAAAAGCGGGAGTCGATATGACATCGCCTGAACCGATCGAGGCGGCCTGCAAAATGTTTGAAGAGAAACTGAACGAAATGGAAGAGCTTCTTTCAAAAGTGAACCCTTCGTAGTTCAAAAAAGCCTGTGCATAAGATGCGCAGGCTTTTTTTAAAACCCTTTAAACGTTTTTCTGTGATTCAGCCGATACAGGGCAAACAATATGGACAGAAACAGCAGGGGAGATGTAATGTAAATCGGCAGCATGTGCATCATGGCCAGCAGGTTTAAAAAGAAGAAAAACACAATCATTCCGATGATCAATACGGTGCGGAGCATTGATTTCCCTCCTTGTTTTTCTTTGATATATTCTATGAAAACAAGCAGTCAGTTATGTTTTGTGACAAAAATATGAACATTAATCTTATGGCTTGTCAAAACTCGACAAGATTTGATATGATAAGGATGTGAAATTGATCACAAACAAACATTACCCCTTTGTTTGACCGTGAAAAATTTCTCCCATCCCCTTTGTTGTCGTTAAGACATATGAAACCGCGCTTATCCCGGCGCGGTTTCTTTATTTGCACAAAAAAAGCCGGCTCCGTAAGGAATCAGCTTTTTTTAATGATCACAACAGGTGACATCCTCCTGGGTGCCGGCCAGAGATTTCCAAAACAGACCGTGCTTTGCTTCCACTCTGGCGACCTTTTTGGCGAATGCCAGTTTTTTCATTTCTTTTTCAACTTCTTCTAGACTCAAATCATAAACGAGTGCGATTTCTTTCGATGCGACAAACCGGAAATATTCAATGAAACATTCCAAAGGCGGCGTTTCAGAAGGTTTTGGTTCATCCCCGAGCATTTCGAATAAGATCTCTTCGTATACGTCATAAGAATAGTTCCCGGGAACCTTCAGCCCTTCATCATCATGCAGGCTGTTAAAGAACGTCAATGTCGGGTTGACGGTGACGTCCATTTCCGCCGCGATTTTCATATCGCACTGAAGCGCTTTTACCGCGCTTTGCGAATGGAGGTCGCGCTTGAATTCTTCAACATCCAATTTCGTCTTTTCGGCAATCTCTAAAAGAACGTCTTCATCCGTAATATTCTGCTTGGAAACAAACAGGCTTTCCTGCATGCTGCGGAGAAACAGAATGCCCGCTTTTCTTCCCTGCAGTTCAGCCGCTTTTAAAGCGAGTGCGGCAAGGTAGGGCGATGAAAGAGGCTGATCCTGCTCAAGCCAAAGGCTACCATCACAGGGCATCCCGGAACGGTTCGCAATTTTTTCCCAAGCTTCGGCAAGAAGGTGTTTTTTCCGCTTTTGCTTATTCAGCGATGTAATGCTCGCGGAAACAATGATCCGCAGCGTAAAAAAACGTCCGTATTTGATTTTTAATTTTTTTATGGCGGGCTCCAGCGACCAGCATTCAGGACATAAAGGGTCGACAAACATGTAAATTTCGAGCGGTTTTTTTGGATGTCCGTGGCAATGGGCGAAGTATTGCTCATGCTGATAATTCGTCAATATGATCGATCCTCCGCTTCTGACTGGTTTACCATATGCCTGGCCGTCAGTTCCAGACGCCCGTACAGAAATTCACGAATATCGCCCTCAAGCCCGACCTGATCCATCGCTTTGCTCATACAGCTTAGCCACGCATCAGCCCTCTCGTCCGTAATCGGAAAGGGGAGATGCCTTGCCCTGAGCATGGGATGTCCGTGCTCTTCAGTATAAAGAGGAGGTCCGCCCAAATACTGGGTTAAAAATTGCTTTTGTTTTCTGGCCGTTTCAGTCAAATCACTTGGAAATATCGGCTTCAGCAAGGGATGAGACGAGACACGCTCATAAAAAGTATCAACAAGTTGCGATAGAAGTTCCTCTCCAATCGCTTCATATGGTGCGTTAAACGATTGTCCCATGTTGACTACTCCTTTATATGGCTAATAGGAATCATAATTCCCATTGCGAATTTATCTTTCAGTTTTACTATCTTCAGTTACTGTATATTTTAGCAATAACATTTTATTTCTACAAACAAAGTGCCTTTCTGTCAGGCGCTTGTATTTCATATCATATCACATCGCCTTCATTCATGTGTAAGATTTCACTCCGCAAAAAAACCAGAGGGCGAAGGAAGCCTCTCTGGTTTACGCGTAATACTGTTTGGTTATGTTTTTGACATATTGCTGTGTTTCCTTAAACGGCGGAATGCCTCCGTACCGATCTACGTTGCCGGGGCCTGCGTTGTAGGCGGCTAACGCCAGAGATACATTTCCGTCGTATTTCGTGAGCATCTGCTTTAGGTACTTTGTGCCGCCCTCAGCGTTCTGGACGGGATCAAGCGGGTTTGACACCCCGAGTGATTCTGCCGTGGAAGGCATGAGCTGCATCAGTCCCATTGCCCCCGCACCGCTGACCGCTTTCGGATTAAAGCCTGATTCCTGTTTAATAACCGCGCGGATCAGCTTTTCGTCCACTCCGTATTTTTCGGCCGCTTTCTGAATGGCGCTGTCTATTGAAAAGTTTCCGGTGCTGATATCAGAAGCCGCATCCGGAGACTTTATGCCCGGGGAAGCGGTCTGTGAAGCAGCCGCGGAGACGGATGAAACGGGAATTCTCGGTGAATATGAAGCGTGAGCGGTCCGCACACCGTTTAAAATTCCTGATTCCGGCTGCTGCCGGACGGCTGTGTCCGTATACTGGCTGAGAAGCGCGCTGAAATTTGCAAGCGGGCTTTCTGAAGATTGTCCGCCTGAAGCCGTGCTTGTATGAGAGATTGATTGCAGCGCCATTGATTGCAGCTGGAGAAGGGCCTCCCAATTCGTGATATTCACTGTGTCATTCCACCTTTTTTTGTTTCTTCATAAAAACGCTGGATTTTATTTTTCGTGATCCGCTCTGGGATGCCGAATTGCTTGAGCAATTGTTCAAACGCCCGTTTTCCTTCATCCCAGTCAGCAGCCTCGAATTCCAATTCAAAGTCTTCTTTCTCTAAATATCGGCTGTGATCTAAAATGATTAAGCCTTTTTCTGATTCTTTTTCCGCGCGTGCGGTCGACAGCGTTCCGAAATAGCAAATGTGTTCTGAGTTGATTCCGAGACCTTCCAGCTGACGTTTGACGGGGCCTTCCGGGATCTTGAAGACGTCAAGATCAGGTGCCGCAAGCTCTTGGTGGGTTTCCAGCAGACCGACCGCGGCAGGCTCTTTTAACGTCAGAACGAACGCGCCGTCTTTTTCTCGGATGCGGAGTGCTGATTTTTTTTGTTTCAGGGAAAAATCTTTCGTGTCGAAATAATGATTGATCTGCTGTTTAAAATCATGTTCTTTCATGCAGAGTGCTTCACTCAGCTTCAGAAATTCTGATTTTGTCAGCAGGTTTTTGAATTCAATTTCTATTTCTTGGGTCATGACAGTCTTCCTTTCAGGACGAAAAATTGTATAATTCCCATTATCTCTTTAGAGGTTACGTTTATCAATATCGACCTTGATATGATAAAATAAATGCTGTACTTTGTTAAAAAAGGAGAACATTATGCAAAAGAGAATTGAAATCCAAAATGCATCATTAACAGAAGACGCGCTCCGCTTGAAGTGCGGAGAGGACTTAAGCGGAGCGGAACGCAAAGCATCAGGTCAAATGCTTGTTGATTCCGATCACTTTGCTTTTGTATACATACTTGAATCAGCTGACTCTTTTGAATATGTCATTATAAAAGAACATATCTGGCCGGATCTGAAAGAAGCCTTAGACCAAAGAAAACCGGCGGTCCTTGAGGCCGGCGGAAAAACGGTTGAACTTTCAGGGCTGCATGAAGAACTCGATTATCTTCTTGAAAATATTAAAGATAATGCAAACTACGGAGATATGGAAGAAAAAGTGAAAAACGTATTTCTTTAGAACAGGTTCGGAATTGGGGGATGTACGATGGATGACAAACAATGGGAGCAATTTCTAGCGCCATACCGCCAGGCTGTTGAAGAATTAAAGGTGAAGCTGAAAGGCGTCAGAACCCTTTATGAGTATGAAGATGACCACTCACCGATTGAGTTTGTGACAGGCCGCGTGAAGCCGGTGGCGAGCATACTTGAAAAAGCGAGACGAAAAAGCATACCGCTTCATCAGATTGAAACGATGCAGGATATCGCGGGGCTGCGTATTATGTGCCAATTCGTCGATGATATCCAGATCGTCAAAAATATGCTGTTTGCCAGAAAAGATTTTACCGTTGTCGATAAGCGGGATTACATAGCAGAGCATAAGGAAAGCGGATATCGGTCTTACCACCTTGTCGTTTTATATCCTTTACAAACAACGTCCGGAGAAAAGCACGTTCTTGTGGAAATACAGATTCGGACGCTCGCCATGAACTTTTGGGCAACCATTGAGCATTCACTGAATTACAAATACAGCGGGAACATTCCCGAAAAAGTAAAGCTGAGGCTGCAGCGGGCCTCAGAAGCCGCATCCCGGCTCGATGAAGAAATGTCAGAAATCCGCGGAGAAATCCAGGAAGCCCAAGCCGCGTTCTCGCGAAAGAAAAAAGCGGGAGACCACCAGTAGGAAAGGAGGGGAATGGCATGAAATTTGCCGTTTCTTCAAAAGGAGACGAGGTTTCAGATACACTGAAAAGCAAAATACAGGCGTATTTACTCGATTTTGATATGACCTTGGATGAAAAAGAGCCGGAAATCGTGATTTCCGTCGGCGGTGACGGAACGCTTCTTTACGCATTTCACAGGTACAGCGACCGTCTCGATAAAACGGCGTTTGTCGGAGTTCACACGGGGCATTTGGGTTTTTATGCCGATTGGGTTCCGCAGGAGATAGAAAAGCTCGTTCTTGCCATTGCCAAAACGCCGTATCATACCGTGGAGTATCCCCTTCTTGAGGTGATTGTCACTTATCATGATGAAGAGCGTGAGGAGCGGTATCTGGCTTTGAACGAATGTACGATCAAAAGCATAGAAGGCAGTCTCGTCGCTGACGTGGAAATTAAAGGCCAGCTGTTTGAAACGTTCAGGGGGGACGGTTTATGTCTGTCCACGCCTTCCGGAAGCACGGCTTATAATAAGGCGTTAGGCGGCGCGATCATCCACCCTTCCATCAGAGCGATTCAGCTTGCGGAAATGGCATCCATCAACAACAGAGTGTTCAGGACTGTCGGCTCGCCGCTTTTGCTTCCCGATCATCATAACTGTGTCATCAAACCGAGAAACGACGTCGACTTTCAAGTCACAATTGATCATTTAACCTTGCTGCATAAGGATGTCAAGTCCATTCTATGCCGTGTGGCAAATGAAAAAGTCAGATTTGCAAGATTCCGTCCTTTTCCGTTTTGGAAAAGGGTGCAGGACTCCTTTATCGGAAAAGGCGAATAGAAAGAGGAAACGGATTGGACAACTTTTTTATCCAAAAGAACATGACTGCCCGGGAAGCCGGCATGACGGTAAAAGAATATACGGCTCTGCTCGGCATTTCAAAGCGGCTTCTCGCTGACATTAAATTCGGCGGGGGAGACCTGCTTGTGAACGGAGAGCATGTAACCGTCCGCGCCGTGTTAGCGGAAGGAGACGTGCTTAAGATTGAATTTCCGAAGGAGCATGTGAGTGAAACGCTTTTGCCTGAGCCGGTTCCGCTTGATATTCTTTATGAAGATGACCATGTGCTTGTGGTCAATAAACAGCCGTATGTCTCCTCAATTCCATCAAGAGAACACCCGTCGGAGAGCATCGCTAACGGAGTGATCAGCCACTACCGAAAAAGCGGTGTGCAATCAACGGTTCATCTTGTCACCCGCCTTGACAGGGATACATCGGGGGCGATGCTCATCGCCAAACATCGGCTTTCCCATTCTCTTTTGTCGGCAGCGCAGAAGAAGGGGCTTATCAGCAGGCGGTATCTCGCTGTCGTACACGGGATCATGCTACAGAAGGAAGGAACGGTGGACGCGCCCATCGGAAGAAAACACGACAGTATTATTGAGCGGATGGTAACGCCGGAGGGACAACGAGCGGTGACGCATTTTCAAACGGAAAAAAAGGGACATGCGTTTACGCTTGCAGCCCTGCGGCTGGAAACGGGGCGGACGCATCAAATCCGGGTGCACATGAGCTACCTCGGCCATCCGTTAGTCGGTGATACACTGTACGGCGGAAAAAATGAGGGAATTGCGCGGCAGGCTCTTCACAGTGAGCGGCTTTCATTCGTACACCCCATGACCGGAGAAACGCTCGTTTTTCACGCTCCGGTGCCTGACGATATGAAAACATTAATTGAACACATGTAAAGCCCGAACCGTTTGCCGGTTTCGGGCTTTTTTTCATGCCTGCCTTCCGTGATCCTCGCGAAATCGTGAAGCATCATAGGGCATTGAGCTTTCCACAGAGACGGTTTCATGCTCCGGAAAGCGAAAGCCTGTCAGTTGATTGCCGAAGACGCATCCTGTATCAATGTTGATTGTACGGTTGACGATCCGTGGGCGTTTTACCGGGGTATGGCCGTAAACAATCCATGCCTTGCCTTCATAAGCGGCGGCCCAGTCTCTTCTGACGGGTCTGCCGTCGGGATACGTTTCACCCGTGATATCGCCGTACAGAACAAATTCTTTTACCTTACGCGAGTATTTACCGATATCGTCAGCTTTTATGCCGGCGTGGGCGACAACGAGATCGCCATTATGAATAATGTCATAAAGCGGCGCTGACTCATATAAGCGGATGAATTGTCTGGAGACTTCCGTTCTGTCGGCGGGAGACAGCTCTTTCAGTTCGGCTGCCGTCGTTTCCAGTCCGTGCATCACTTTTACGGGGTTTCCTTTTAAGTAACGGTACAGTTTGTTGCAATGATTTCCCGGGACATAACGGACGGCTCCTTTTTCATATGCTTTTGCCACAAAACGCATCACTTCTACGGATTTTGGGCCTCTGTCCGTTAAATCCCCCGCAAAGACAAGCGTCCTGCCTTCAGAATGAACGGGCGTTCCGTCTTTGACTTCATATCCGAGCTTTTGCATTAACGCGATCATTTCGTCATAACATCCGTGTATATCGCTGATGATGTCATAAGCCATTCGTGTCAGCCTCCTTATTAACGGTTTTTTATTTATTATGGGGCTAATTCCTATACCTAATTACGCTGTTTTTGCACAAATTAAAAAAAGAATTAAAGAAATAAAGCCTTATCACTTTTTTTTCGCGTTCAGCCTTGTTAGAATATGCGTTATGTTTTTAAAAAAAAGTAAGGTTTCGCCCGCTTTAAGCGGGCTTTTATAACCCTTGTTTTAAGGAGGTATTTACGAATGGAACACACATCAGTCGCATCTTTAGTCGTCGTTCTGATCGTCGCTTTTTTGACGCCGCTCCTTTTACATCGGTTTAAGCTCAGCATCCCCGTCGTCGTCGCGGAGATCATCATGGGGCTTATCATCGGAAAAAGCGGCCTGAATCTTGTCGTTCAGGGAGACACGTGGCTGGAGACGCTGTCTGTTCTCGGCTTTATCTTTTTAATGTTTTTAAGCGGCTTGGAAATTGATTTTTCTTCATTTGAGAAAGGGAAGAAAAAACAATTCCTTCCGAATGGCAAGGAAGCGCCCAACACGTTTTCTGCCGCACTGATTATCTTTTTCGGCATCTTTATTTTATCATTGCTGCTGTCCTATGCCTTTGTATTAGCCGGTTTTATTCAAAACGCATTTTTAATGACGCTTATTATTTCGACGATATCACTCGGTGTGGTGGTCCCGACTTTAAAGGAAGAACGGATCATGAACTCCAATATCGGCCAGATCATCCTGCTTGTCGCCGTTATCGCGGACTTGGCTACGATGATTCTGCTCGCTTTCTTCTCTTCTCTTTACGGAGAAGACAGCGGAAATATGTGGCTTCTGTTGATTCTCTTTGCCGCGGGGGTCGTGCTGTATTTCTTCGGCAGGATCTTTAAACACCGTTCATTTGTGCAGTCGATGTCTAAAGGCACCGTGCAGATCGGCACGAGAGCCATTTTCACACTGATTATCGTGCTTGTCGCTTTATCGGAATCTCTCGGGGCGGAAAATATTCTCGGCGCGTTTTTGGCAGGCGTTCTGGTATCGCTTCTGTCTCCGAATAAAGAAATGGTGGAACAGCTGGATTCCTTCGGCTACGGGTTTTTAATTCCGATCTTTTTCGTCATGGTCGGGGTGAAATTGGACATTTGGACGCTCTTCCAAGATCCGAAAACATTAACGATGATTCCGCTGCTTCTGATTGCGCTGTTTATCAGCAAAATGTTCCCGGTGTTTTATTTAAAGAAATGGTATGACAATAGAACCGTGTTTGCTTCGGGCTTTTTGCTGACGTCCACGCTGTCGCTTGTTATCGCGGCGGCTACGATCGGAGAAAGGCTCCACATTATCAGCGCCAATATGTCCGGCGCGCTGACTTTAGTTGCGGTTATTGCCAGCATCATCACGCCGATCGGCTTTAAGAAATTATACAAACGGCAAAGTGCGCCGCAGGAAAAAAAGCGCATTACATTTATCGGCGCCAACCAAATGACACTTCCGGTTACGCTGGAATTGCCCGATGAGGAATATGAAGTACGGGTCGTCCATGTGTATCAGGAAAATGCCGGGGAAACGCTTGCGGAATCCGTTTTTTCGGTTGACACGATTTCTGATTACGAGCCCGGCACGCTTGAGTCGCACGGTATTTTCAAAACGGATATTCTTGTCGTGGCGACGGGAAATGAAGATGTGAACGCCGAAATCGCCTTAATAGCGAAAGAGAAAGGGACTGAGCGTATCATCGCAAGCGTCGGCTCGGTTGAGCATGAAACAAAACTGAAAGAAGAGGGCATCAGTATTTTTTCTATCCTTCTGTCTACAAAGACGCTCTTGCGCGCATTAATTGAGGCGCCGGGCGTGATGAGCCTCCTGACGAATGAGGAGTCTTCGTTATATCAGATCAATCTGGAAAACCCGGCGTATAACGGCATCATTCTGCGGGAATTTCCGCTGATGGGCGATGTGATTTTCGTCCGGATTTTCAGAGGTGTGGACAGCATCGTTCCGCACGGAGACACACGGCTGAAAACAGGAGACCGTCTCATCGTCACGGGCTCGCGCAACTACGTGTCGGAACTGAGAAAAATCCTTGAAGCTTGACCAAATTGCAATTCGTGATAATATAGAAGGCATAACAAATAAATCATTAATCGTATGACCACTAGGGGTGTCCTTCATAAGGGCTGAGATAAAAGTGAGACTTTTAGACCCTCATAACTTGAACAGGTTCAGACCTGCGTAGGGAAGTGGAGCGGTATTTTTTTGGGGTTCCTTTTATCCATTTAAATTCCAAACCACTTTTCCGATGCGGGAAAGTGGTTTTTTTATTTTATCAGGGGGGAAGACATGATGACATTTTCTGAAGAATGCAGACTGGCGGCTGCCGAATGGTGGGACGGAAGTTTTGTTCATCCGTTTGTAACGGGAATCGGTGACGGAAGCCTGCCGATAGACCGTTTCAGCTATTACGTGCTGCAAGATTCCTACTATTTGACGCATTTTGCAAAAGTTCAGGCGTTCGGCGCCGCATATGCCGAAGACTTGTTTACGACGGGCAGGATGGCGGGCCACGCTCAAGGGACATATGAAGCGGAAATGGCGCTGCACCGCGAGTTTACGGAGCTTTTAGGGATTACGGAAGAAGAGCGTGCGGCATTTAAACCGGCACCGACCGCCTATTCTTATACGTCTCATATGTACAGATCGGTGATGAGCGGCAATTTTGGAGAAATATTAGCTGCGCTTCTGCCCTGTTATTGGCTTTATTATGAAGTCGGCGAACACTTAAAGGAGTGCAAACCGGAGCATCCGATTTATGAAAAATGGATCGGTACATACGGCGGAGACTGGTTCAGACAGCAAGTCGAAGAACAGATCAGCCGTTTTGACGAGATTGCTGAAAACAGCACAGAGGACATCCGTGCGAAAATGAAAGAGAATTTTGTAATTTCAAGCTATTATGAATATCAATTTTGGGGAATGGCCTATCAAAAAGAAGGCTGGTCCGAGAAGGGCGGAAAAGAGGTGGAATCTTTTGGAGCTGCACGCGGTAACTGATAATCGCAAATCCGTTGCCGAGCTGGCCGAAGATATTCTTTCGATTCAGCGCGAAGTAAGCTTTATCCATATCCGTGAGCGGGATAAAACAGCGGGAGAGATCATGCAGCTTTTGACCCTTTTGAAAAAGGGCGGTGCGGATAAGGACAAATTGATCATCAATGACAGGGCGGATATCGCGCTTTTTGCCAATATACACCGTGTTCAGCTTCCGTCCCGCAGCTTTTCCGTAAAGCAGGTGCGAAACAGATTTCCCCATCTTCATATCGGACGTTCGGTTCATTCGCTGAAAGAAGCCATCCAAGCTGAAAAGGAAGATGCGGATTATGTGGTGTTCGGCCATGTATTTGAAACCGAATGTAAACAAGGACTTGAAGCAAGAGGCATCAGCCTGCTTTCAGAGATCAAACGCACGCTTTCCATCCCCGTCATCGCAATCGGCGGAATGACACTGCAGACGATCGGACACACAAAGCAGGCGAAACCGGACGGAATTGCCGTCATGTCAGGTATTTTCTCAGCTGAAAATCCTGAGGAGGCGGCAAAGCGGTATGCACGCGCGGTAAGGGAGGCCGATTATGAAGAAGCACTATGATACGGCGGTGATCGGCGGCGGAATTATCGGGTGCGCCATTTCTTATGAGCTGGCGAAGACGCAGCAGAACATTGTCTTGCTTGAAGCCGGAGAAGTCGGCCGAAAAACGACAAGCGCTGCCGCGGGAATGCTGGGCGCTCATGCGGAATGTGAAAACCGGGATGCGTTTTTTGATTTTGCCATGTACAGTCAAAGGCTGTATGAAGCGGCGGGGCAAGAGCTTGAGGAAGCTTGCGGCATTGACATCAGGCGCCATAACGGCGGAATGCTTAAACTGGCGTATACCGAAGAAGATATCGCCCGTCTACGGAAGATGGATGATCTGCCTTCCGTCACCTGGCTTTCAGCGGAAGATGCCCTTGAAAAAGAGCCTTACGCTTCAAAAGACATTCTCGGCGCAAGTTTTATAAAAGACGATGTCCATGTCGAACCGTACTATGTCTGCAAAGCGTATGCAAAAGGGGCGCGGCGCTATGGCGCTGATATAAATGAGCATACACAAGTCACCTCCGTAAAACGGGTGAACGGAGAATATTGCATCACAACATCCGGCGGGGATGTCTATGCTGACAAAGTCGCAGTTGCAAGCGGGGTATGGAGCGGCCGGTTTTTCAGCCAGCTCGGCTTGAGACAGCCTTTTTTTCCTGTGAAAGGAGAATGCCTTTCCGTGTGGAATGACGATATCCCGCTGACCAAAACCCTTTACCATGATCATTGTTATGTCGTCCCGAGAAAAAGCGGCCGGCTTGTCATCGGCGCCACGATGAAACAGGACGACTGGAGCGATACGCCTGACATCGGAGGAATTGAGGCCGTCATTGCAAAAGCGAAAACCATGCTTCCCGCCATCGAACATATGAAAATAGACCGGTTTTGGGCGGGTCTCAGGCCGGGAACAAGAGACGGAAAACCGTTTATTGGGCGGCATCCTGAAGACAGCGGCATCATCTTCGCTGCCGGCCATTTTCGGAACGGCATCCTGTTGGCGCCGGCAACGGCTGAAATGGTGCGGGATATGATCCTGGAAAGACAGATTAAAAAGGAATGGGAAGAAGCGTTTCGAATTGATCGCAAGGAGGCTGTTCATATATGATCCTTCAGCTGAACGGAAAACAAATTGATTGGAATCGAAATGAGGGGACGGTTCAGGATTTGCTTGAATCGTACCACCTTGATCAAAGAATCGTAGTTGTGGAGAGAAATAAAGAAATCATTGAAAAAAAGAATTATGAAAATACGAGTTTGTGTGACCGCGATGTCATAGAAATTGTCCATTTTGTAGGAGGCGGATGAGGATGTTAACGATAGGCGGAAAACAGTTTCAGTCAAGATTGCTGTTAGGAACGGGAAAATATCCGAGTTTTGAGATTCAGAAAGAGGCGGTGGCTGTCTCGGAATCAGATATTTTAACCTTTGCGGTAAGGCGGATGAACATCTTTGAAGAGTCTCAGCCTAACTTTCTTGAACAGCTTGATTTGTCTAAATACACGCTTCTGCCGAATACGGCCGGCGCCGCAACGGCTGAAGAGGCGGTCCGAATCGCAAGGCTTGCCAAAGCTTCAGGGCTTTGTGACATGATAAAAGTAGAAGTCATCGGATGCAGCCGGTCACTTTTGCCTGATCCGGTTGAAACGCTGAAAGCATCAGAACAGCTGCTCGAAGAGGGATTTATCGTGCTTCCGTATACGTCAGATGATGTTGTGCTCGCAAGACGTCTTGAGGAGCTCGGAGTGCATGCCATTATGCCGGGCGCTTCGCCGATCGGTTCCGGTCAGGGAATTTTAAATCCGCTGAATCTATCCTTTATCATTGAACAGGCGAAGGTGCCGGTCATTGTCGATGCCGGCGTCGGATCTTCAAAAGACGCCGCCTACGCGATGGAGCTCGGAGCTGACGGCGTGCTGTTAAATACCGCTGTGTCAGGCGCTGATGATCCGGTCAAGATGGCCCGGGCGATGAAGCTTGCCGTAGAAGCGGGCCGTCTTTCTTATGAAGCCGGGAGAATTCCGGTGAAAGATTACGGAACTGCAAGCAGTCCGCGAGACGGTCTTCCGGTATGACGGACAGATATTCCAGACAGGAGCTGTTTCAGCCGATCGGTCCCTCCGGCCAAGAGAAGCTCCGGTCGTCTCATGCCGTGATTATCGGCGCGGGTGCGCTTGGGACGGCAAGTGCGGAGATGCTTGTCAGAGCAGGAGTCGGGAAGGTAACGATCGCTGACAGAGATTATGTGGAGTGGAGTAATCTCCAGCGCCAGCAGCTTTATACCGAAGACGATGTCAGACAGGAAATGCCGAAAGCCGCGGCGGCTGAAAAACGGCTTCGATCTATAAATAGTGATGTAGAGGTCGAGGGATTTGTCATGGATGTCACTGCGGAAAATGCACCTGGATTGATTCGTGACGCCTCCCTCATCGTGGATGCCGCCGACAACTTTGAAACGAGGCTGATTGTGAATGATGCGGCTGTGCAGAAAGGGATTCCCTTTCTGTATGGCGCCTGTGTCGGCAGCTACGGGCTCTCTTTTACCGTCATTCCCGGTGTCACGCCGTGCCTTCATTGTCTGCTTGAGACATTGCCTTTAGGCGGTATGACATGCGATACGGCGGGAATCATCAGCCCGGCTGTATTGCAGACGGCCGTTTTTCAGGCAGCAGATGCGCTGAAACTGTTAACGGGCGGATCTATCGAGCATGTTCTCCGTTCCTTTGATTTATGGAAAAATGAACGGTCAGAAATAAACGTCGCCCGTCTTAGGTCGGCTGATTGCCCAAGCTGCGGCACGAACGATTATCCGTTTTTATCCTATGAAAATCAGACAAAAGCGGCGGTTCTGTGCGGGCGGAACACGGTGCAGATCAGAGCGGGGATCTCTGAACAGTTTGATCTGCAAAAACTTGCGGGACAGCTCAGACGGACAGGGCTTGATGTTTCAGCCAACCCGTATTTAATTTCGTTTTGCACAGACAATTTCAAGATGGTACTGTTTCGTGACGGCAGAGCATTAATACATGGCACAAGTGATATCAGCAGAGCGAAATCCTTTTATCATAAATGGATCGGATAATGCGAAAGGAGAGAAAAACATCATGAGCATATGCAAAGCATTGACGATTGCCGGATCAGATTCAGGAGGCGGCGCCGGTATACAGGCGGATCTCAAAACCTTTCAGGAGCTCGGCGTTTTCGGAATGTCAGCCATTACAGCGGTAACCGCCCAGAACACTTTGGGCGTTCACGGCATTTATCCGCTCACCCGGGAAGCGCTGGGCAGCCAGATTGACGCGGTGGCGGAAGATTTGCGGCCTGACGCTGTAAAAACGGGAATGCTGTGGAGCGCAGAAATGATTGCGGAAATTGCGGAAAAAACGGATCAGTACGGGCTTGATCATCTCATCACGGACCCCGTCATGATTGCCAAAGGAGGCGCTTCCCTGCTGCGTGAGGAATCTCAGGCCGCGTTAAAAGAGCTGTTAATTCCGCGCAGCTATGCGGTGACGCCGAATGTTCCGGAAGCTGAGGTATTGACGGGAATGGAAATCCGCACGTTTGAGGACCGGAAAAAAGCGGCCGAACGCCTTTGCAAGCTTGGTGCAAAGCATGTCATCATAAAAGGCGGACACCAGCCTGAACAAGGGAGGATCGTTGATTTATTATTTGACGGTTCGTCTTTTACCCAAATCAGCCACGCCTATATTGACACCAAACACACCCACGGAACAGGCTGCACGTTCGCAGCCGCGCTGACGGCGGAAACGGCAAAGGGGAAAAACATTCAGACCGCCTTTGAGACAGCCGTCAATTTTGTGCGGGAAGCCGTGGAACATACGCTCGGCATTGGAGAGGGACACGGCCCGACCAATCATTTTGCCTTTAAAAGGAACAGTCTGCAGACGAGATAAAAAAGAGACCGCTTCAATATCCGCGGTCTTTTTCCCATGCTTTCAATCTGGACAAGGTTATGATATGATAAAAATTAAGATCAGGTACTAAAACTATGTCTTTAAGACGATTACAGGAGGCTTTATACATATGAATTTCTCACTTGAAGGCCGCAACATCGTTGTGATGGGCGTTGCCAATAAACGCAGTATCGCATGGGGAATCGCCCGTTCGCTGCATGAAGCCGGAGCGCGCCTCATTTTCACTTACGCGGGAGAGCGCTTGGAAAAATCAGTTCATGACCTTGCGGCTACATTAGAAAGAAATGATTCCATCATCCTTCCGTGTGATGTGACAAATGACGCTGAGATTGAAACTTGCTTTGCGAGCATTAAAGAGCAGGTCGGCGTGATTCACGGCATCGCGCACTGCATCGCGTTCGCAAACAAAGAAGAGCTTGTCGGCGAATATTTAAATACGAACCGCGAAGGATTCCTGCTTGCGCATAACATCAGTTCTTACTCTCTGACAGCGGTCGCAAAAGCGGCGCGTCCGATTATGACTGAAGGCGGAAGCATCGTTACACTCACTTACCTCGGCGGAGAGCGCGTCGTTTCAAACTATAACGTAATGGGTGTGGCAAAAGCGTCTCTTGATGCGAGCGTCAGATATTTAGCCGCTGACCTAGGAAAAGAAAACATCCGCGTCAACAGCATTTCAGCAGGACCGATCCGTACGCTGTCTGCAAAAGGAATCAGTGATTTCAACTCCATCCTGAAAGAAATTGAAGAGCGCGCGCCGCTGCGCCGCACGACAACACCTGAAGAAGTGGGCGACACGGCTGCATTCTTGTTCAGTGACCTGTCAAGAGGCATCACGGGCGAAAATCTTCACGTTGATTCAGGATTCCATATTACCGCACGTTAAATAACAAGCAGTCCCTTTCAGGGATTGCTTTTTTCTTTCTTCTGATTTTAATCATTCCGTCATATAAATAAAACATGACAGAATCGGAGGGATGAAGATGTCAAAACAAAACAGAAACGCGGAAAAAAAACCGCTCATGTATATTGTTCAGGCGGATTATTCAGACACGCAATCATCAATGCAGGACATATTAATCAAAAAAAGGAAAGCGCCTCAGCCGCCGGAAGAAGAGCCGATGCATGGAAAGCGGGAGGAAGAATGTCAAACTCAGCCTGAAGGAGCAGTGGCTGTCGAACCAGAAAAGCAAGTACCTGAACAGCACAGCCGCGCAGAAGAAGCCGTTCAAGAAGTTCCGGCGCAAGCGGAGCAGGACACTGCCAAGCCCGACGCCGCTAAAAAAGAGTCTGATACCGCTGAAAAAGAGCCTGAAGCGGTTCACAATGCCGCCCCAGAGGAAAAGGTTCCGCCAAAGCGCGTGAAAAAGCCGATGAGCAGAATGTCCATTCTTGAAAAAATTGATTTCTTAACGAAGCTGCCGCATAATATGCCGCGGACCCTTTGTCTGATAGAAGCCAACGGGAAAACCTACAGAGGCGTAATCGTCGGCAGAAAAAATAATGCGATCTTCCTGCGGACGACAAGCAACGGAGCGCCGGCAGAACTCGCAATAGACGATATTACCTCGCTGCATCCGCTTGGATTTTAACCATACAAAAAGCTGCCTGAATTCTTAATCCGGCAGCTTATTTTTATGCTTTTTGATTTAAGAATGTGTGCGGTTGATCAGTCTCGGGTTCAGGCAATTAATGGCGCAGAAGCTATGGAGATCGACTTCAACGCAATAGTTCGTTTTTTCTAAACGGAATACATCGCAGAGAGAGTCTTTATCTGTAAAATCAAGAATGTGCTTATGCTCGTCAAAAGCAATAAGCAGGCTTAATGTGGCACAGCCGTCACAGACCCTTTCAACTCTGAAAAAAACGGTGTTAAAACACGGACCGTTATCCAGCTCGCCGACATTTCCGAATGCGGTAAACGGTGATGATTTAGAAGTGAAAAGCACAAACGGCACTGTATCGCCTAATGAAAAACCCGGCGATAAAAGGTTGGAATAGCATCCGGCCGGGCAATCTTCCTCGACCGCATTTTGCAGGTCTTCAATATTTTCTACCGCTTCACGCACACAGTATGTTGTATGCTTGCTCATAATATCCCTCCTGACTTCACGTTTTATATACCGGATTAAACGATATCGGAGAGTCAGCCGCCCGGAAGTCCGGGCGGGCTGATGATTGCATCTGTAATAGAAGGTTGGAAGGGGATTCTTCTTTAGGAAAGATGCGAATCAATGACTATCCGTGATGCTTTTTCTCTTTGTGCGGCTCAGGCCGGTCAACAAGATCCGGTGAAAGGCATTGAATGGCGCTGAAGCAGCTCAGATCAACTTCAATGCAAAAATCTGTTTTTTCTAAACCGAAGAAATCCGGGTCACAAGGATGGCAGACGCTGAGGGTGTCGCCGTGCACATCTACGGGGCGCAATACTGAAAGCGTTGCGCAGCAATCACAAACTCTTTCTGCCCGGAAGAAAATAGACTCGAAGCACTGGCTGTCATCCGCAAAGCCTCCGACGTTCCCGAATGTGGAGAACAAACCGCCTTTTTTATCAAACAAGAGAAACGGGATGGTATCTTTACCGGTAACCGTCGGGCTTAACAGATTGGTATAGCATCCAGTCGGGCATTGTTCTTCAACAGCCTCTTGTTCTGCTAAAATCTTCTCGACTGCATCGCATACACAACTTTCATCTCGGCCATGGTGTTTTCCGCAGCTCATGGATTTCAGCTCCTTCTTTTAGGGTATTTGACTTTTGTCTTTAACAACATATGTACGCGAGCCTCACTTGGTGTGGGTGAACGTCTATATATTCATCATATGCGGAGAAAATAAGAAAAAGCAGAGCATTTTTAGCTCTGCTTTTTCTTTTTAGAGGACAAGGGTGATGACTAAGACAGCAATCAGTAAATTTGTCGCTGTTGAGATCAAAACTGCGATATCGGCATCTACTGTTGTCACGTTTACGCCGCGGGAGTTTTCGATGAGCAGTTTTTGACGGTTGATTTGTTTGTTAGCTGTTAGCTGCAATAAGTCTTGTGCGACCAATTCAGCGATGACTCCGTCAGCAATTGAAGTGAGAGTGGCCGTTACGACTGCTGCATTAATCGCTGTCATGACTGAAGCGACTGCTTGAACGTCTGTTGACGTTACGTTAATATCACAAGAGTCTCTGATAATAATCGCTTCTTCAGAAACTTGTTTGTTAATATTCGCTTGAGCAAGGTCTTGGTCAAGGAAGGCATTATCTTCGCCAAATCCATGTCCGTTACAGCAAACATTACATCTTCTGCCTTCTTTTTCTTCTTTTTCTTCTCGCGGATGTTCGCATTCAGGATCAAGTGCAACCCAAGAGTATGGTCTGCTTTCCATATCTATTCCTCCTTTTCTTTTACTATTATTAAATGAGCCGGCCCCTTACTTTGACTCAGGCATCTATCCTGATAAAAATCACTATTTTTTAGTTATTGACCGGGATTTTGGCGTCTTTGCCGGAGCTGTTCGATTAATTGTTCTCTGCGGGTTTGCGGATTGGTCTGCTGATCTTGCGCTTTTTCCTGCTCTTTTTTCTGTTTTTGGCTTTCAAGAAAAGCTTCTGTTTTTGCCTGCATGTCTTTGACTAATGCGATCAGCATTTCTTTTTCTTCATCAGGAATTTCCCGCATTTTATCTTTTGTCACGCCGTGTTTTTTGAAGACATTGCTGACAAGCACCTTTAAAAGCGGATCCACTTCTGGTAGATTTTCGAGTTCTTTTTTTAATTTTTCGTTATCTGCCATTTGTTCTCACCTCTATTTAAATATTTGAAAAGAAAGGTTAAAGGATGTCTAGTTCAGCAAAAAGTATATTTAATAATTGAAACAAAATTTGTACAAAGGCCATAATATCGTCTGCAGTCAGTGTGATTTTAATATTGCGGCTGTTCAGGACTTGAATGACGGTCCTCTTTTTTATTTGGCAATCATCCAGGATCAGCAGTTCGGTTGCTATTTGGTCGGCTGTGTCTTCATCTGCGATCGCGAGCTGTGTCGCGAGGATAATCGCCGTAGTAACTGAGGCTTGTATAGAAAGAGCGGCCGTTATATGTGTTGTATCTATTGTGACATTTTCGCAATCAATCACTTCGATCGTCTGCTCGAATTCGTTGGATAATTGTTCGTATATTTGCGGTTGCAGTGTTTCGACTTTTTCTTCAAACGACATAACCTTCACTCCTTTCTCATTCATACTTTATATAATGCAAATGAAACGCCGAGCGGAATAAGAAAAACAACTAAACCGCACCTATTTTTTTACCGGACAAGGTGCGATTCATGAAGATCAGGGTTTTCGCATATGTATAAAGAGGTCAAGTTTTGAAAAGGAGTGAACAGGTGGTTATCAATTGGCTTTCATTTATTCTGTTATCGTTTGCCGTTTTCCGGCTGGCCAGGCTTTTCGTATTTGACACCATTATGGCGCCGCTTCGGAGCCTTTTTCACGAGGAAAAAACAGAAACCGCACCCGACGGCACGACAGAAACCTACATTGTCATAAAAGGAAAAGGCATCAGGGCATTTATCGGTGAACTTCTCAGCTGCTACTGGTGTACGGGCGTGTGGTGTGCCGCCTTTTTAATTGCGGTCCAGATTGTGGTACCCGAGGCTGCGCAATGGCTGATTTTGCTGTTAGCCATAGCCGGCGCGGCCGGGATCATTGAAGCTGCGGTTTCTCGTCTTCTGCAGGAATAAGGCGGTTCCACCAGCAACTTACCGTCACCTTCGGCATAAACTGGCATATATGACATAAGGAAAGGAAGGATCACCATGAGTCAATCAAGCAAACCTTCCCAACATTCTCCATACAAATCAACTGTGCATCAGCCTTACGAAAAAAAAATCAAGAAAAAAGGCTGCGGCTGCGGCCAAAAGAAAAAACCGAAATAGCCGTTTTCTAAAAAACCGGAGCTTCCGGTTTTTTTGTTTTTTGCCGAACGCCGGCCTCTGTTCGGCATAGATCATAGGAGGAGGGGATGTTATGAATATATTTGAATCATTCATAAACGGTAAATACCGCCGGCACAATCAAAACCAGCGGGAGCATGACAAATATATCTTATCTATTGAAAAACAGCTGTCTGAGTTTGATGAAGCGGGATCGCGCTTTGAGGAATGGATAGATGTGTTTGCCGCCGAAACAGAAGCAAAACTGAAGAAAAATGAGCATTCTCACTAAAATGAATGAAATCCGCACCGGCCCTATGCATTTATCCAAGCCAAACAAGTTCGCTCACATAGAGTATAGAGAGTAAAGGAGGTGCTTAGATATGGGATTCGGATATGGCGGATTCGGCGGCGGCTACGGCGGTTATGGCGGCTGCGGCGGATACGGAGGCGGCTATGTCGGAGGCGGATACGGCTCAACATTTGTTCTTGTTGTCGTATTGTTCATCCTTCTGATCATTGTCGGTGCATCCTTTTTTGGCTAAACCTTAGCAAGACCTTGGATAAGCGCGGGACCGTTCAGTCCCGTGCTTCCCTGATGTATGAAGGAGTATAGAGACGGGGCACTCGGAATTTTTTCCTTGTCTTACGGGCACATGTTCCGCTCTTTATTCATACAATATCGTATTACTCCACAAAAGGAGGCACACCATGGATAATCAATTTTTCAAAAATATTGAGAAGAAAACAGGCGTCAGCATGAAGGATGTCATGAACCTTGCAGGATCATTGCAAAATGCCAATTTCAAAGATGAAAACACGGTGAGAGGCGTCATTCAGAAGGTGTCCCAGCTGGCTAACAAGCGTGTTCCGAAAGAATTGGAAGACAAAATCGTTCAATCTATTACAAGCGGTAAAGAGAAACTTGATTTTGGCACCATTTCTAAAATGCTGAATAATAAATAGGCGTCAGCCGGCCTTGCTAAAAAGGCCTTTTTATGTGAGAAGAACCCGGCAGTGATCTGCCGGGTTCTTTATATCCTGAGTGCGCTTCGTCTGTCCGTCCGAAGAAGGGGCTCGAGAAATCTTGAGCTGCGCGCTGTTTTTCCCCGCCTGTACGCGGGACAAGATACATATAAATGCTGCATGGCCCTTGTCATTGCGACATACAGAAGCCGTCTTTCTTCTTCGAGCGGAGCGGGATCGCCCTGTCTCGCCGTCTCAAGTGCGAAGTCATGGGGGATCGAGCCGTCAGCCGCGCCTAAAATATAGACCGTATTGAATTCAAGACCTTTAGAGCGGTGAATGGTCAGCAGTTCGACGCCGTTTTCATCGGTTTTCAGATTCTCAGCGGCGCGCATATGATCGACATGCGCAAGAAAATCGGGAATGGTTTTGAATTTTTTGGCGGCCACTTTGACATCCCTGAGATCATCAGAGCCTTTTTCCAGTTTGTTTCCCTCATTGCCCCGTTTTTTTAAATACTCGGAAAAACCCATTTTGCTTTCTGCAAAGGTGATGGCTTCAACCGGCTTCATTGTCCGGATGCTTGCGAAAAACGGAACGATCTGCTTGATCTTCCCTATTTGAAAAGGCTTCAGGTCAGGCAGTTTCGTCAGTGCCTTAATCATCGTGCAATCTTCCGTAATTGACAGCGCCTTTAACGTTTGCAGGGCGGATTGCTTTAAAAATAAGGCGGGCAGCAGGTCTTTCACCGCATCCGGATCATCTTCATTCTGACTCGCATATAAGTAGGCGAGGATCTGGCGTACGATTCTGCGGCTGTAGAACGTCTGGACGCCCCGGTCGGCATGATAAGGAATCGATGATTGGTGCAGTCTTTCATAAATGGCCCGTCCGGCGCTGTTTGTCCGGTAAAGCACGGCAAAATCGTCAGGACTCGCCCCGTTTTGGATTTTCTCTTTCATATCCGAAACGATCATGGTCGCTTCTTCTTCTTCATCGTAAGGATAAAACATCACGGGATTGTGAACGCCGTCTTTGACGGCAGAAAGTGTTTTTTCATACCGTTTTTTATTTTTCTTTACGACGGCATGAGCGCTTGAGACGATTGGATGCGGCGAGCGGTAATTTGCCGTTAAGTAAATGGTCTTTGCTGCCGGATAATCCTTTTGAAAGTCAAGAATGAAAGACGGGCTGCTGCCGCGGAACGCATAAATGGATTGGTCGTCATCACCCACGCAGCACAGGTTATTCTCTGGGCTTGCGATCATTTGCATAATGTTGTACTGGACAGGATTGATATCTTGAAATTCATCAATCAAAATATGAGAAAATCTGTTTTGGTACTGCGCGAGAATATCAGGCCGGCTTTGAAACAGTTCATAACAGCCTTGGGCCATGTCATCAAAATCAAATTGCCGTTTTTCCCGCTTCTGCCGTTCGTAATGTTCGTAGAGCCTGTACACTTTTTTCTCCCAGTCGTCCGCAAGCGGAATGGTCTCATGGGGGAGATACGTGTTTTTCCAGCAGCCGATAAGCTGAAGCGCCTGGTCGACGGGAAACTCTTTTTCATCCAAATTTTCTTCATAGAGCGCCTTTTTCACATATTGCTCTTTTTGCCACTCCATTTTTAAAAGCTGGCTGCCGTTCCATTTTGAAGAATCATAATGATAGAGTATTTTATAGAAAAAACTGTGGAATGTTCCGGTCACGAGACGGGAGACTTTTCCGGCTGCCAGACCGTACTCATTCGCCATCCGCTCTTTCATTTCGGCGACGGCTTTTGTCGTAAAGGTCACAAGCAGCATATTTTCAGGTGAAATGCCGAGGTGTTCAATCATATGGGCGGCGCGTGCTGTCAGCACCCTTGTTTTTCCGCTTCCCGCTCCGGCAAGCACTAATAAAGGCCCGTCCGTTTCAGTAACTGCCTTCATCTGTTCACGGTTCAGGCCGATGCCGGGGAACAAAGATGTATCAGCCGCCTCGGATGTTGGTGAAAACGGTTCGGCCGCAGGCACTTTTTTCGGGCTTTTCCATTCTGAGACGATCGGTTTCGGATTCTCTGAAATCGCTTTTCCTTTCGGCAGGCGGAACATGCCGGCTTCCTTATACTCTTCTTTTTCTTTCTCCGCTTGTGGTTCCTCGGCAGCGCATGCTTTTTCACAGGCGGTGAAGTCTCCCTTTTGCCGGTGATAAAATGCCGGCTGCTCTAAAATCGAAAGCCGCATCAAGACGGGCTGGTCACAATGTGCGCAAAAAATATTTCCTTTCTGAGCTTCTTCAAAAAGGAATTGGTAATGTTCTCTAGAATATGTATGTAAATGTATCGTTCGGTTATTCAGTCGGGCGCATTTCAAAAAGGGGTCCTCCCATTAAAAGGTGTTCATCCATTTGATAGACAAAGAATATCATAACAAAAGAACCGCGTTTCAAAAAGTAAGATTAAGGGAAATGAAAAGCGAAGGGGAGGGTACATATGATTTATGCAGGACGGATTCAAAACCAGCAGTATTCTCAATACGCAAACCGGGCAGCGGGTTATAAGCCTGATTACGCCGGCATTACGAAAGCGGCCGCCCTCGCCAATGACAGGGTGTACAGAGAGGTGGAGCGCCGCCAGGAAAACACCGCAGCCGCAGAAAAGAAAGTACATGAGGAAAAACGTAAGCGCTCTCTTTCCCGTCTGCCGCAAATCATGGGAAAAGGACGATTGATTAATCAATGCGTGTGAAAAGCCCGGAAATATCCGGGTTTTTTTGAGGCGTATATATGAAAGATGAGGAAAGGAATGGTTCAATTTGAGAAGGATTTCTTTATTAATTGCGGGGTTATTTCTATTCGGCCTCTTTACTGCCGGAATGAAACCGGCACACGCGGCGGAGGGCTCCGCCGCAAAAGATGTCACGCTTACACAGCTGGCGCCGCATGTTTGGATGCATACAAGCACCGGTACGGCAGACGGAAGTCCCGTCCCTGCGAACGGATTGCTTCTTGAGACTTCCAAAGGAATCGTACTGATTGATACTCCGTGGAATGACAGTCTCACAGAGCAATTAATGACACAAATAAAAAAGCGGTTTCCCGGCAAAAGGATGACCGATGCCATTGTGACACACGCCCATGATGATCGTATCGGCGGTCTGAACACCCTGTACAAATACGGGGTAAAGGTGCACAGCACGAAACTGACCGCCGACTTCGCCCGACAGCAGGGATATGATCGGCCGCTCGGAGATTTGAAAAACGTGACAAAGCTGCAGTTTGGCGATATGAAAATTGAAACGTTTTATCCGGGAAAAGGGCATACGGAAGACAATATTACCGTCTGGCTGCCTAAGGATAAGCTCTTATTCGGCGGTTGCTTAATCAAGGCTTTAGAAACAAAGGAAATCGTGCCTACTCGGGGTTTTTATCCGGATCAGTGGCCGCGCGCCGTCCGCAAAGTCATGAAAAGATATCAGGACATCAGCATTGTCGTTCCGGGGCATGGCAGTCCGGGGGATGCCCGTCTTCTGCCGCATACAATAAACCTTCTGAAAGAAACGTAATAAAGAAGACCGGCGCTCCCATTACGGAGTGCCGGCTTTTTTTATCTCTTCCTGATTTTCATAAAACTGAGGAAAGCAAGTGCAAGCGCCAAAACGGTATATCCCGCTATCGGCCAAATATGCTGATGAAAGGAAGAATACTCTCCGGATATGACTTCCTGGGCCAGCTCGATCGAGTGAATAAACGGTAAGGCATAAGCGATATGTTTGAATGTGTCACCGAGCAGGCTCACCTCCATCCAAGCCCCGCCCAGAAATTGCACGAGTGTAATATAAATCGTTCCGATACCTGAAATTTGTTTGTCCGTAAACACAGCCCCTAAACATAAACCGAAGAAAACGGACATCATCGCAATCGGCAGCAAGACAGCGATACCTGCGAGAAGATTCATCCACTCGGCGGATAAACCGGCAGCCGCTGCTGCGATAAAACAAATGACGATTTGTAAAATGGCTAACGGCAGCATCGGCATTGCATAACCGATGACATAATCGGCTGTTTTTAAAGGGGAAGCAAACAAACGGGTCAAAAGGGCGGTCTGTTTGTCTTTTGCGATCAGCAATGCAGAGAACATCGTAAGGAAAGCGAAACCGAAAACAATGAGTCCGGGTGCTAAATGCTGAATTTTAAAGGTATCAAGCGGCGCATTTTTTTCAATCGCCGTAAACAGAAACAATAGAATAACAGGCAGTGCGATTCCAAGGATAATAGACAGGGGGTCACGAAAAATTTCTTTGCGGTTGCGAATGGCGAAATCAAGCATAAAGACCCGCCTCCCCGTCACAAATCGCTAAAAAGGCATCTTCAAATGTGGCTGAATGAGTTTGCTTTTTCAGAGCCTCCGCCGTGCCCAGTGCTTTTAAAGTCCCATTTTCTAAAATGCAAATACGATCTGCCAGGGCTTCAGCCTCTTCTAAATAGTGTGTCGTTAATATAATCGTCATGTCTCCCTTTAATGCCTCAAGATTTTTCCACAACTCGCGGCGTGAACGGACGTCCAGCCCTAATGTCGGTTCATCTAAGAAATAAATATCCGGCTTGGTGATCATTCCCATTGCGATGCTGAGGCGGCGCTGCATTCCTCCTGATAATGTTTTTGTTTTTGCTCTTTCTTTCTCTTTTAATTGAAACAATTCGAGCATCTCATCCGTTCTTTTTTTTGCTTCTTTTTTCGGTATTCCGTAGACTCCCGCTATAAATTCTAAGTTTTCCCGTACGGTTAGATGAGGAGCGATGGCTGTTTCCTGCGGGGACATATTCAATTTCGGTTTTATTTTATCCAAATCAGTCAAAATACTGTGTCCAAGCACTGATGCATCACCGTCATCCGGAGAAAGGAGTCCGCAAAGCATACTGATTAATGTCGTTTTTCCGGCTCCGTTCTCACCGAGTAAAGCGAAAAATTCTCCTTTCTCAACTGAGAACTCAAGACGGTCAACGGCGGCGGTTTCTTTATAATGTTTCGTTAATTGCTTCAGCTCAATCGCGTGCATTTACTCATCCTCGCTATCTTCATCGATTTGCTTAGCGTTTAAAATATCTTTTGCAAATTCGAAAAAGAGTTCTTGTTTTACAAGTGCGATACCTTGCTGGTCATCCCCGAGCATAAGCAGTGAGTCCCCCGGATTTATATCGAAAACATCTCTTGCTTCTTTAGGAATGACAATCTGTCCTTTTGTGCCCACTTTAACAGTCCCGAATATATGCTTTCCTTTTGGTGCCGTCATGTTTATCCCTCCGAAATATGAATTGTATTTTTTGTATGAATTGTAATACTTCGTATACTAAACATACATTAACCTTCCATAAAATTCAATAAAATTCATGAAATAGTATTATTTTCATAAAAAAAGCACTCCTGCCATATCAACAGGAGTGCTTTTGATTTTATCGTTTGTGTTCCTTTACCATTTCCAGATGGGGGATGCCCGCATCGAGAAATTCTTCGCCGGATGTGACGCGGTAGCCTTGTTTTTCGTAAAACGGAACCGCCTGCGTCTGCGCATGTAAGAGAAAGCTGTCGGCGTCCTTGGCTGCCGCCGCTTTTTCAAGCGCCTGCATAATGACGGCTCCGACGCCTAAAGAACGATGGCTTTTCATCACGCAGATGCGTTCTAATTTTCCATGCCCGTCTTTTATGCGCCATCTGCCGGCTCCGACCGGCTGGCCGCCGTCATATATGACTATATGTTCTGACGTGTCCTCGAATTGATCAATCTCTTCTTCTTCCGGAACGTGCTGTTCTTTAACAAAGACCTCTTTTCTGACGAAAAAAGCGTCGTTTAGCTGTTTTTCAGTTTTTGCGATGATGGATTCCAAGCAGTTATTCTCCTCCGCCTAATAAAAATGTTTCGTACACAGTCCATGAGCCGTTATCCAGCTGATAGAGCAGGTGAAAACGGTCGATGACTTCTTCGTGGGAAATGTCCTGCATTTTCAGCTGTCCGAGTACGTCGGAATGTTCATCTGACGACAGCTTCTGGCCGACCGTGACATGCGGAACGAAGCTGTATTCCGGCTCGCCGGATAATGCTCCTGAGTAGCATTTCTCACTCAGAGATTTTAATTCCTCCGTCGGTTCTGCTTTCATATATATCACATTATTCACAGGAGAAAACGAGCTGTATTTTGTGATTTTCAGAACGAGCGGATGCGACTCTTTCGCCGTCTGTCTCAGCTGTGATACGACCTGCTCGATTTCCTGTTCTGTCGCTTCAAACGGATCTCTTACCGTCAGATGCGGCGGAATGAGCGCGTAGCTCGGGTCGTAGCGTTTCCGGTACGAATTTGCGAGATCCTGTAATTTTTTTGATGGAAATAAAACAATACCGTATTTCATGAAAGTTCCCTCCTTAAATGAATGGTTACAGCATTTTTTTCAGCGCCGGCGTGATGAGCGGCTGCCAGTAGGTCCATTTATGATCCCCGTCGAAGGTTTCATACGTGTATTCGGACTGTTTGCTTTCCAGCAGCTGTTTGAGCTCTTCGTTCGGCGCGGTGAAATCAAGAACCTGGCCGTCCGTCGTGTGAACGCCGGTTTCTTTTTCTCCGATTTGATGATAAACGGAAATCTGTTTGAGATCCTCCGACTGCCGGACGGCATCCAGCACGTGCCCGTCAACATACGGAGACTGCATGATGACGTTTCCAAACATGTTCGGATAGTCAATCGCCGTCATGAGCGAAACGGTTCCGCCGAGGGAATCCCCGATCATGGTGCGGCCGTATCCGACTTGATAAGTCGGGTATTCTTTGTCGATAAAAGGAACGAGCTCATTGGCGATAAACCGCTTATATGAGGCGAACTTAGAGCCTTCTGGATGGTATGTGTTTCTTCGCTCCCGCACATTTTTATAAGGGACGCCGATAATGATGCAGCGGTCAATTTCCCCTTTTGACATAAGCTCTTCCGCCTGCCGCCCGATTCTCCCTAATCTGAAATAATCATGGCCGTCCTGAGCGATGACCGTATGATATTTATACAGGGGGGAGAAGGTGGCGGGCAGGTAGACCAAAACGGTCATTTCCTCTTCAAGCTCATGGGAGAAAAGTTTTTTCTCATGAATGATTCCGTTTTTTGATGCCACTTCGCATTCCTCCAGGCCGCTTCTTGTCTTGATGGTTTTTTCCTATTGTACCATGAATTATTAGAAATTTCTTTCTTCAGATGCACTTCTTGCGAGAGTTCAGATAAATAAAAAGTTGTTGAAATCCATTTTATTGTGCGTTAATATAGAACAATCAGAAAATACAAAACAATATTCTTATCACGAGAGGTGGAGGGACTGGCCCTTTGAAACCTCAGCAACCGGTTTGCTTTGCCGCGGGAAGGCAAAGTGCCAAGGTGCTAAATCCAGCAAGCGATTCACATGCTTGGAAGATAAGAGGAAGAGAAAAGCTCCTTCTTCTTATGAAGAGGGGGCTTTTTTATTTTTGAAAAAGGATGGTGCTTACTGATGACGCAGCATGTTGATACAAAATTAGCCCAAATCGGAAATAGAAGCGAAGAAGCAACGGGTACGGTCAGTCCGCCGATTTATCTGTCCACCGCTTACCGCCATAGAGGAATAGGAGAATCTACAGGTTTTGATTACGTGCGCACGAAAAACCCGACACGCCAGCTCGTCGAAGACGCCATCGCCGTGTTGGAAAACGGTGCGAGAGGATTTGCCTTCAGCTCGGGAATGGCAGCCATTCAAACCATTATGGCTTTGTTTAAAAGCGGGGATGAATTGATTGTATCCTCCGATTTATACGGAGGCACGTATCGTTTGTTTGAAAACGAATGGAGAAAATACGGCTTAAGCTTTATTTACGATGATTTCAGCGATGAAGACTGTTTACGCTCCAAAATAACGGAAAACACGAAAGCGGTATTTGTTGAAACGCCGACAAACCCGTTAATGCAGGAGGCGGACATTGAAAAAATTGCCCGGATTACGAAAGAAGCCGGCCTGCTTTTAATTGTGGATAATACGTTTTATACCCCGGTGCTCCAGCGCCCGCTTGAACTGGGAGCGGACATCGTCATTCACAGCGCCACAAAATATTTAGCCGGGCACAATGATCTCCTTGCCGGTCTGGCTGTCGTTAAGGATGAAGAGCTCGGCGAGATCATGTTTAATCACCAAAATGCGATCGGCGCGGTTCTCCCGCCGTTTGATTCGTGGCTTTTAATGAGAGGGATGAAAACACTCGGACTCAGAATGCGCCGTCATGAAGAAAACGCCCGTGAACTTGCAGAATTTTTAGAACAGGAAAAAGAAATCGCCGACGTGTTATATCCCGGAAAAGGCGGGATGCTGTCTTTCCGGCTGCAAAAAGAGGAATGGGTCAATCCGTTTTTAAAGGCGCTGAAAACGATCTGTTTCGCAGAAAGTCTCGGCGGGGTGGAAAGCTTTATTACATATCCCGCGACGCAGACGCACATGGACATTCCGGAAGACATCCGTATCGCAAACGGCGTCTGCAACCGTCTGCTGAGATTTTCAGTGGGCATTGAACATGCAGAAGATTTGAAGCGGGATGTCAAGCAGGCATTACAGCAAGTAAAAGAGGAGGCCGTGTCATATGAGTAATCAAAATTGGACGCTGGAAACCCAGCTCGTGCACAATCCATTTAAAACAGACGGAGCCACCGGAGCCGTCAGCGTCCCGATCCAGCATGCTTCCACATTCCATCAGTCTTCATTTGAAGAATTCGGGACATATGACTACAGCCGCTCGGGCACACCGACAAGAACAGCGCTTGAGGAAACGATCGCAGGTCTTGAAGGCGGAACGAGAGGTTTTGCTTTCAGCTCCGGTATGGCGGCGATTTCGACGGCATTTCTGCTCTTATCCCAAGGCGACCATGTCCTCGTCACGGAGGATGTGTACGGCGGAACATTCCGCATGGTGACTGAGGTTCTGTCCCGTTTCGGAATCGAACATACCTTTGTTGATATGACGGATATCAACGAAGTGGCGCGGAATATCCAGCCGAACACAAAGGTCATTTATATGGAAACACCGTCAAATCCGACACTTGGAATTACTGATATTAAAGCGGTTGTCCAGCTTGCAAAAGAAAACGGCTGTCTGACCTTTCTGGATAATACATTCATGACACCTGCACTGCAGCGTCCGCTTGATCTCGGCGTTGATATTGTGCTTCACAGCGCAACAAAATTCCTGAGCGGACACAGTGATGTGCTGTCAGGCCTTGCCGCCGTAAAAGATGAAGAGCTCGGCAATCAGCTGTATAAGCTGCAAAACTCATTTGGAGCGGTGCTCGGCGTTCAGGACTGCTGGCTCGTATTGAGAGGCTTAAAAACATTGCAGGTCAGACTGGAAAAAGCGAGCCGGACGGCTGAGCGGCTGGCTGCCTATTTTGACGGGCATCCCGCCATCAAAAACGTTTACTATCCCGGCCTTGCCGGACACCCGGGAGCCGATACCCATAAACGGCAAGCGAGCGGAGCGGGCGCCGTCCTGTCCTTTGAATTGGAAAGCAAAGAAGCCGTCAAAAAGCTGGTCGAAAACGTATCGCTTCCGGTATTTGCCGTCAGCCTCGGCGCCGTCGAATCCATTCTCTCATACCCTGCAGCCATGTCGCATGCCGCCATGCCAAAAGCAGAGAGGGAGAAACGCGGCATCACAGACGGCCTTCTGCGCTTGAGCGTCGGAGTCGAAAACGCCGAAGATTTAGAGCGGGACTTCGAACAGGCATTGAAAAAAATAACCCCCGCCCAAGTGAGATCATAAACGAAAAGGGCGCCGTCAATTTTGCGACGCGCCCTTTTTTTATTTTAGATAAAAAAAGTGTTGACGAATGAGAAATCAGGATATATAATTATAAATGTCAGAGAGACAACAACATACCCAGCAACACATACATATCATGATTCCGTAGCTCAGCTGGGAGAGCGCTACCTTGACAGGGTAGAGGTCGCTGGTTCGAGCCCAGTCGGAATCATCCACGGCGGTTAGAGGCGTTATATCAACGTTTCTAGCCGTTTTTTATTGCGTTGACTTAGTCGATGACTTAGGCGTATTAAGGCGCAGGGAAGCGGTCCTACCAACGACAAGGTAGCGGTTTTTATTTCGGTGTACTTAACCGAATGGAGGCGGTAATATGTCCGCAAATAGAACAGGAAAACGCGTCAAAAAGGAACGTACTTTACGGAATACTATGAGCAATCTCGATGGCTTTTCTACGGACTGAAGACAGTCTATCCTATTGAAAACATAGATAAAGCCCTTCTCGTAAGAGAAGGGCTTTCTTTTATCTTGAGGAATTCAATGTGTTGTTTTATTTGTCTGTAACTTGTTTAAGGCATTAGGAGGTCTACTATCAGAATTAGAGAGCCATTTTTTTATTTTACTAATGTTTTTTGGATCACTCAGAACAGAACTATACTTTCCGACCTTTTCGGCAAGTGGTGTCTGACATGTCACTCAAATTTCACCGCGTAGAATAATGAATGTACTTAACCTTTGAATATCTCAGGAATTTTATTTCTCCATATTAATAACAGCTCTTTAAATTGGTCTGTTTCTATTGAGTTTTTATAAGGGTCGTCGATCAAAAAAGGGTTTTCAACATCGGTAACATCTTTTTTTATCAATACATTTATGCCATTTAAATCAATTTCAAAATCCTCATGTATCCCATTTAAAACATTCTGAATGTATTCTATATACTCATCAGTTTGTTCTATTGTTGTAATATTTTCAATGAAGTCAGAGAAAAGACTGATTTCTTCTGGTAAAACTATTTTTATATCACCAAATGGATCTTTATCAAACCTGTATGAATATTTCATGTGTCACGGTCACCTTTAAGATTATTTTTTATATAACGGATATGCAGTTGCTATTGTTCCGTCACTATTTAAATACATTTCAATTTTAATTCCTGTTGAAGTGATTCCCCTATACTTATTTGAACGTACTTGTTTTCTAGTATGATAAGCTTCGTCAATTGCTTTTAAAACATCGGCGCGGTTCCATTCTCTTGGAAAGAAACTTGAATCCGCTATCTTTTTTACAGACCCGACTTCAACTTTCGCCATATACACTCCATTTTTGTCAGGTTTCTTTTCTGTACCTGGTATAATCTTCCCACCCATCATGCTTTCATGGTGGTAGCCAACTGCTTTACCGCGTTTATTAACTTCTCCATGATAAATATGTTTCATTGTACCGGCGGTATACTTGCTTTTTCCTGTACTAAAATTTGAAGACACAGATTTTCTGAGAACACTCTCTTTCTGATCTTCAATAATACTTTTCAACAAAGGCGTATTCTTCACATTGTGAGTATTTTCAAT
>NZ_JAAMNL010000059.1:0-203 GCF_011066015.1 Bacillus sp. EKM206B | reverse complement strand
TCAAAGAACCAGCGCTGGATCGGCGTTAAGGCCGCTTCGCCTTCGACAGGTCCCTGGTCGGCCTGCTTGCCTTCCGTCCGCTCCACGTAGGAGACGAGCTCTTCGATGGTCGGATGCTGGAAGAGATCCTTCATCTCCAGCTTGTAGCCGTGCTGGTTCAGACGGCTCGCCATTTGGATGCCTTTGATCGAATCGCCGCCGAG
>NZ_JAAMNL010000058.1:0-215 GCF_011066015.1 Bacillus sp. EKM206B | reverse complement strand
GGCTCAGTTTATAGAGATGAGCGAATGGCCGGTCACGCCGAGCGGAAAACTTGACCGCCGCGCGCTGCCGGCTCCCGGCGGAGCGGCAGACAGACAGGCGTACACCGCCCCGCGGAACGTCACGGAAATGAAGCTTTGCGCCCTTTGGGAAGAGGTGCTGAAAAACGGCCCCGTCGGCATCCGGGATCACTTTTTTGAGCGGGGCGGCCATTCGT
>NZ_JAAMNL010000057.1:0-222 GCF_011066015.1 Bacillus sp. EKM206B | reverse complement strand
CGGGGCCTTAGCTCAGCTGGGAGAGCGCCTGCTTTGCACGCAGGAGGTCAGCGGTTCGATCCCGCTAGGCTCCACCATTTATAAAAAAACATGTTGACTTTAAGAGAAACTTGTTATATACTTAAAAAGTTGCTTGAGAAAGTGAACAAAATGATCTTTGAAAACTAAACAAGACAAAACGTACCTGTTAATTCAAAGTTTTAAATAAATCGCACAGTGATG
>NZ_JAAMNL010000056.1:0-223 GCF_011066015.1 Bacillus sp. EKM206B | reverse complement strand
GCCGATAGTTTATCGGTGATTGGTTGTTTAGTTTGGTTTGAATACGAATATTGTTATAATAATGAATGTATTCTATGACAGTGCGTTCTACGATGGCAGTCGTAGTTCGATCAATGCTGTTAAGATAGAACGTTTCAGACTTTAGCGAGGAATGAAACGATTCGATGGAGGCATTATCAGCGGGCGTCCCTTTGCGGGACATGCTCATGGTAATGCCTTTTGT
>NZ_JAAMNL010000055.1:0-230 GCF_011066015.1 Bacillus sp. EKM206B | reverse complement strand
GGGAAACCCCCGACTACCATCGGCGCTGAAGAGCTTAACTTCCGTGTTCGGCATGGGAACGGGTGTGACCTCTTCGCCATCATCACCAGACGTTTTAGTGACATGTATTATTATACTATGTATTTCAGAAAAAGCAAGAGTTTTTCAAAAAAATTCTCTCAAAACTAGATAACAGTAAGCATACATTCAAATTGGTTAAGTCCTCGATCGATTAGTATCTGTCAGCTCCA
>NZ_JAAMNL010000054.1:0-231 GCF_011066015.1 Bacillus sp. EKM206B | reverse complement strand
AAACGGCCGGACGAATGCGTCAGCTGACTCGGCCTCATCCAGCTGAAACGGTACGTTGTCATGGATGCGCTGCACCGGTTCGCCGTCAGGCCCCGTTTCAAAGGACGTTCTGAGCGACTCGTGCCGCTCCACAAGCTTCCGGAACGTCTCCTCCAGCCGGCTGCGGTCAAGCGGGCCCGTCAGTTCCAGCACAGCCGGCATATTGTAGCCGACACCGCCGTCTTCAAGCTG
>NZ_JAAMNL010000053.1:0-237 GCF_011066015.1 Bacillus sp. EKM206B | reverse complement strand
CGGACTTGAACCGGCACGGTAGTCACCTACCGCAGGATTTTAAGTCCTGTGTGTCTGCCAATTCCACCACCCCGGCAATAGAAAGGCGACACCCGGATTCGAACCGGGGATAAAGGTTTTGCAGACCTCTGCCTTACCACTTGGCTATGCCGCCGTAATTTGGAGCGGAAGACGGGATTCGAACCCGCGACCCCCACCTTGGCAAGGTGATGTTCTACCACTGAACTACTTCCGCAA
>NZ_JAAMNL010000052.1:0-238 GCF_011066015.1 Bacillus sp. EKM206B | reverse complement strand
CTCGGTAGCTCAGTTGGTAGAGCAACGGACTGAAAATCCGTGTGTCGGCGGTTCGATTCCGTCCCGAGCCACCATTTGCCGGTCTAGCTCAATTGGTAGAGCAACTGACTTGTAATCAGTAGGTTGGGGGTTCAAGTCCTCTGGCCGGCACTCTAAATGATGGAGGGGTAGCGAAGTGGCTAAACGCGGCGGACTGTAAATCCGCTCCCTCAGGGTTCGGCAGTTCGAATCTGCCCCC
>NZ_JAAMNL010000051.1:0-239 GCF_011066015.1 Bacillus sp. EKM206B | reverse complement strand
GCGATTGCCAATACGAGAGTTTATATTCTCGGCGACGGCGATCAGGTGCAGCCGGAAGGCATTGCCGGTGAATTGTGCGTGGCAGGCCGCGGACTTGCACGCGGATACCTGAACCGTGAAGAAGAAACGGCGAAGCGGTTTACCGCAGATCCGTTCGTGCCGGGCGAGCGCATGTACCGGACCGGCGACCTCGTCAAATGGAACGCGCAGTGCGGCATCGAATACATCGGCCGTATTGA
>NZ_JAAMNL010000050.1:0-239 GCF_011066015.1 Bacillus sp. EKM206B | reverse complement strand
GCGATTGCCAATACGAGAGTTTATATTCTCGGCGACGGCGATCAGGTGCAGCCGGAAGGCATTGCCGGTGAATTGTGTGTGGCCGGCCGCGGTCTGGCGCGCGGATACCTGAACCGTGAAGAAGAAACGGCGAAGCGGTTTACCGCAGATCCGTTCGTGCCTGGCGAGCGCATGTACCGGACCGGCGACCTCGTCAAATGGAACGCGCAGTGCGGCATCGAATACATCGGCCGTATTGA
>NZ_JAAMNL010000005.1:0-313741 GCF_011066015.1 Bacillus sp. EKM206B | reverse complement strand
TCAAAGATCATTACCGCTTGTTGAAGCAGCTTTATTATCTTACCACTCAGCTTCTTTTATGTCAACAACTTTTTTTACGTTGTTTCCGAAGCTTTTCGTTGTTGTCTGCTGTTCATCAGCGACGTTTAATAATATAACACCCTTTTGAAAATATGACAATAGTTTTTTAAAAAAAACCATTAATTATTTTCTTTCATACTTATTTCAGTTTCTCTTCTATAGAAAGATAAGCTGTCTTGTGGTTTGGCATATTTTCTTGTATAGTAAGATTGAACTAAATACTTGATGACCACAAGGGGAGCATTAAAGCTGAGAGTGAACATTTTGTTCTGACCCTTTGAACCTGTTAGTTAACGCTGGCGTAGGGATGTGGCAAAGCCAAATGATTTGCAGTTTATGCAAGCAGCGCGCGGACCTTTTCCCATCCTTCCCCGCGCTGCTTTTTTGTTTATCCTTGTTACGGTTGTCTGACCAGGGGGAAAACTATGAATCATTCAACACGGCTTGTGCGCTTAATTGAAATAGCGATTATGACCGGGGCGGCTGTCATTCTGGACATTGTCTCAGGTATGTTTCTCCGGATGCCCCAAGGCGGTTCGGTCTCTATTATGATGATTCCGATTTTTTTGATTTCATTCCGCTGGGGAGTGAAAGCCGGGCTTACGACAGGCTTTTTGACAGGGATTGTCCAGATCGCCATCGGCAATTTGTTTTTGCAGCACCCGGTGCAGCTATTTCTTGATTACATCGCGGCCTTTGCAGTCCTCGGTTTCAGCGGCTCGTTTGCTTCCGGTGTACGGGAATCGGCATTGAATAAAAAAAGAGGCGCTTTAACGATGTATGTTATAGGCGGTGTTTTCATCGGCAGTGTGCTGCGCTATGCGGCACATGTGGTCTCCGGAGCTGTCTTTTTCGGAAGCTATGCTCCGAAGGGCACGCCGGTCTGGATTTATTCGTCCGTCTATAACGCGACTTATATGATTCCTTCTTTTATCCTTTCGGCCATTGTCCTTATCTTATTATTCATGACTGCGCCGCGGCTTCTTGAAGCTAAGCGGACAAACTGAAACAGCAGGCGGTTTACGCCTGCTGTTTTTTTATTCCTGGCTGTGCCGTTCGTTTGAATCACTCAGTTCTTTTGTAAGTTCATTTATACTTTGTTTTATGTTTCCTTTACCTGAAAAATTCTCAATAAGCTCTTTTACATTGATTCCGGAAGATGCTTTTAAGCTTTCCTGAAGACCGGCCATTAAATTGGTTGCGTAGCCTGTGACTTTATTGGCCCCGCTGTTTTCACCGCTTCCTCCCGTATCAACGACGGTTATTTTATCAATGTTGGAAAGAGGCGCTGAGACTTGCTTCGCATATTCAGGCAGCATTTTCACAATCATATCAAGGATTGCAGCCTGCCCGTATTTTTCGAATGCTTCGGCGATTTTTTCTTTAGCTTCCGCTTCTGCGAGACCTTTCAGGCGGATGACTTCCGCTTCGGTTTCTCCTCTCGCCTTTTCAGCCTCCGCTTTAGCAAGACCGTCAATTCTCACGCGTTCCGCTTCCGCCTTGGCCATCGCTTCGATGCTGTACTGCTCGGCATCCGCTTCTGCGAGCTGCTTCGCTTTTGCGGCCGCGGCCGCTTGTTCCACCGAGTAACGGTCAGCATCGGCTTTTTTCTTCACTTCAGAGTCATATTGGCGCTCACGGCGCAGAATTTCTTTTTCCTCCAATTCAATCTGCTTTTGCCGCTCAATAATTTTAATTTGCATTTCCTGCTCTGTCACCTGCTGGCGGGCTTTTGCTGTTTCAAGATCATATGCCTGGTCGGCATTGGCTTTTGCTGTATCCTGCTCTCTTCTGTATTCCGCCATTTTCAGCTGATTGATTTTTTCCGCTTCAGCTATTTCCGTCGCCCGCTCCAGCTCTGATTTTTTTGCGTCTTTATCAGCGGCCGCGCGTTTAATCCTCGTCTCTTTATCCGCTTCTGCCGTGGCAATGTCCGCATCCCGCTTGACTTGGGCGATTCTCGGCTTACCTAATGATTCAAGATAGCCGTTTTTATCACGGACGTCTTTAATCGTAAAAGAAACGATCACGAGCCCCATTTTAGCAAGATCCTGAGACGCGACCCGCTGGACTTCCTGAGAAAACTTTTCCCTGTTTTTATAAATCTCTTCAACGGTCATGGAGCCGAGGATGGAACGCAGATGGCCTTCCAGCACCTCCCGCGCCTCCTGCTCACGGTCGTCCTTAGATTTCCCCAAAAATTGTTCAGCTGCTGTTGCGATTTCACCGATGGAGCCTCCGATTTTAATAATGGCGGTTCCGTCGGCCATTACCGGCACGCCTTGTTCTGTATAGACTTCAGGTGTAGAGACATCAAGTTTGCTTGACAGTAAACTGAGAGGTTCTGCCTGCTGGAATACCGGGAGCACGAACGTTCCCCCGCCCCGGACGATTTTCAGACGATTTCCGCCTTCATCAATGTGGACGTTCTTATTTCCTAAATAACTTCCGGTCACGATAAGGGCTTCGTCCGGCCCCGCCGTCCGGTACTTCGTAATAAATACAGCAATAAGTGCGATGAGTAAAAAGAATACGATTCCGATAACGATGATAATCGGCATAGTCATAACAGTTCCCCCTTAGATATCAGATTGGTTCATGCGGCGTCACAAAAAGCACTCCGTCTTTTACGTCAATCACTAATACGGCCGTTCCGTACTTGATCTGTTCTTGATCAAAGCTGACGGCTGATTTAGAAATGGCGCCCCCTATTCCCTCTATGATTACTTCTCCATAGCCGTCTTTCGGGACGGAAGTAATGACCCTGCCGACTCTGCCCTTTAAATCCGTCTCCCGATATGCTAGCGATTCTTCCGCTGATGAAAGCGGGACAAGGACGAAGAAGTGAAGCAGGCTGACCAAAAGAACCGAAAGAACAAATGAAAGCAACGCAATGACAGGACTTGATAGCGGAGCGGCGATTTCGCCGATATAACCTGAGGCTGAAAAGATTGTTAAAAAAGACAGAATCAATGCAGGGTTTAAAAATGAAACAGGAATGGCTTCCGAGAGGCCGTGAAACACATCTTGAAAAAACAGAATCAAAAGCGTGAGACTTCCCGAAATAATCAATGTGTAAAGATAGACCGTTTCAAGCGGCAGATGAAATATGTCCATCTTCTATCCTCCTTTCGGCCGAGGTGTCGGAGTGTTACTTTATATACGGATGTAAAGGTAAATGGTTTCAATTTTCTGATAAGGAAGGCTGATTACATGATTATCCAATCCGGATATGATATGTTTACTCTAAAGGAGGAGATAGGATGAGCATTTTTAATGAAGCCAGACAGCAGATCTGGGAAGAACTGAAAGGACTCTCTGATGAAGAATTCAACCGAAAGCCCGCGGCTGATGAGTGGAGCGTGCGGGAAGTCCTTGACCATTTAAAGAAAATTGACGAAACAGCGCAGACCCTTTTATCAAAGCAGGCAAAAGACGCACCGTTAAAAGAAATAGAAGAAAAACCGATGGAGTTTATAGAGGACAGAACAGATAAACGGCCGGCGCCGTCACACCTCGAACCTGAGCAAAACCGAATATCAGTCATTGAAGCAAAACAAGAATTAGATACGGCAAGACAGCAGCTGACCGCAGTTATTTCATCATTAAACGAGGAAGACTTTGAACGTGTGCTTCCGCATCCTGTTTTTCAAGAACTGACGATCCGCCAGTGGATTGATTTTATCGGCCATCATGAAAAGCGTCACATTAATCAAATAGAAGAAATCAAACAAAAAATCAAGAAGGTCTAGTCAGACCTTCTCGATTTTTTTCTTGGCGCGTTTCGGTTCATAAGAATGGATGGTGACCGCATCGCCCGTGCATATGTCACCCGGGCGTTCAACAATACAGACAATTCCTCTTCTGCCCATCGCGTGCCTCACAAACGCCGCGGCGAGTTTTGGCTGATCCGGATAAAAGGATTGAATGACTTCTCCCGGCTGAATGCACGGATCATTTTCTCCCTCGCACAACAGAGACGCACCGCTTGGAAATATCATTCTGCTTCCTTCTTTAAGCGGCGTCAGTGCAGAAAAACCGCTGATTGCGATGTTAGCGCCGAGCCATTCGGGAAAGATATGAGAAATCCCCATCTTCTCCGCAATGTCATCACATTCCTCCATGGACACGATTGAAATCTGTCTCCGGTTAAAAATTTCTGTTCCTCTTTCATACATCGGCTCACGCGCGCCGGCCTTTTTTGTCAGTCCGAAATGCAGGTCACCGGGAAACCCGCCGTATTCCGCACGAAGCTTGTCCATCTTTTTGGTAACAAATTGTTCGGTATCCGCTATATATACGCCTTCCGTCTTTGCTGTTATGCGTTTCCACATCAGCCACCACCGCCTTTTTCTTGACATTATCCTTAAAAAACCCCGCTCTGTAAAGGAGCGGGGTTCATTTATTATACCGTTTTCGGCGTTAGATCAAAGCAGCGTTTGTAAATCCAGTTGTATGCTTTCTCATTCAAATCTCTTGGATTTCCGAAAGTTTGCGGATCTTTCATAGCTTCTTTTGTTAAACGTTCAATCATGTCCGGAGACACACCTTGTTCTTCTAAACTCGGTACCTCTAAATCTTTTACAAGATCATACATCCAGTTGACGGACGCTTTTGCCGCTTCTTCGGTTGTCATATTGCTTGTATCGATTCCGAATGCTTTGGCGATGCGGGCGAATTTTTCCGGATAGCCTTTCCAGTTGTATTCCATTACCGGCCCCATCATAGCTGCGACGCATTGTCCGTGAGCGACAGGGATGATGCCGCCGAGCGTCTGGCTCATCGCATGCGCCGCGCCTGCTGATTCACTGCCGTATGAAAGGCCGGCAAGCATCGCCGCCTGCGCCATGCCGTATCTTGCTTCCAAATCCTCTCCGTCCGCAAACGCGCGCTTAATATAATGCGCCGCATATTCAATGGCCATTAAAGCGACGGCATCAGTGATCGGCTGCGCGAATTTCATCGTATAGCACTCGATTGCGTGCGCAAGTGCGTCAATACCTGTCATGGCCGTCACATGCGGAGGCATGGACGTGTGCAGCTCAGGGTCAATGACCGTTAAATGCGCGGCGATAAGCGGTCCGCCCGTATTGAATTTAAATTCTCTTTTCTCATCTGTAATGACCGCCCATTGTGTGACCTCTGAACCTGTTCCCGCAGTCGTCGGGATCGTTGTCAGCGGAGGAATACGGTTTTCCAGCGGCTTTTTGCCTTCCGCGGCTTCATAATCAAGCACGCTTCCTTCGTGTGTCGCTTCTACCCCGATGGCTTTCGCTGTATCCATGGAGCTTCCGCCGCCGACAGCCACAAGGCCGTTGCAGTTTTCTTTTTTATACAGTTCTGATCCTTCGTTTACAAGACGTACAGGCGGGTTCGGCTCCACTTTGTTAAACAGGACGACTTCGATGCCCGCCTCCTGTAAAGATTCAATGACCGGGTTTGCCACTCCCGCGTTATAAATTCCCGGGTCTGTTACGAGCAGCGCTTTTGTGACGCCAAGCGCTCTGACTTCACTTCCCGCGTGCTGAATCGCGCCGATTCCGTGTTTAATGACTGTCGGGATTTCGAATGTATGGAATTTATGCATGCTTTCTACTTTCATATTTAATGTCATATTGTATCTCCTCCTCGTTATGCTTGAAACCAGTTCACGGGTGCAGGTTTCGTGTTGCGGTAAATATGTTTGATTTCCGTGTATTCTTCCAGACCGATTTTGCCGAGTTCGCGGCCGAAGCCCGATTGTTTGTACCCGCCCCATGGCGCTTGCGCGAAATACGGGTGGAAATCATTGATCCATACCGTTCCCATCCGCAGTTTGGCGGCTACGCGTTCGCATTTTTCAATATCCTTCGACCATACCGCTCCGGCCAGCCCGTAAATGGTATCGTTGGCAAGTCTGATCACTTCTTCTTCAGAAGAAAATGACTCAACTGTTAAAACGGGGCCGAAGATCTCCTCTTGGACTATCCGCATATCAGACTTGCAGTTTGAGAAAATAGTAGGTTCATAGAAGAAACCGTTTTGAAGGGCGGGATCATCAGGACGTTTGCCGCCTGTTTCCAGTTTTGCCCCTTCTTCGATGCCGATTTCTACGTATTTTTCGACTTTAGCCCGATGCTCGGCGGAAATCAGCGGACCGCTTTCCGTATCTTCATGAAAACCGTTTCCTAATTTTATGCGTTTCGTGCGCTTGATCAGCTCGGCTAAAAATTCATCATGAATGGCTTCGTCCACCAAAAGACGGGACCCTGCCGAACATACTTGGCCGGCATGGAAAAACACGGCGTTCAGCGCTTGATCTGCAGCTGTTTCGAGATCTGCATCTTGGAATACGATATTCGGATTTTTGCCGCCAAGCTCCAGAGCAATCTTTTTCACATTGCCGCTTGCCGCCTGCATGATTTTTTTGCCTGTTTCAATTCCGCCCGTAAAAGAGACCAAATCGACGTCGAGGTTTCTCGCCAGCTCGTCGCCGACAGAGGCGCCCGGCCCCAGCACAAGATTGGCAACCCCTTTCGGAATACCGGCTTCTTCTATTAATTGAAAGACTTTAATGGTTGTCAGCGGAGTAATCTCGCTCGGCTTTAAAACGATCGTGTTTCCGGCCGCAAGAGCGGGAGCGATTTTCCAGCTCGCCTGAAGGAGCGGATAGTTCCACGGCGTAATTTGTCCGCATACGCCAATGGGCTCTCTGACGATTTTACTTACGGAATCGGGAATCGGAGATGAAATGACCTCGCCTCCGTCTTTATCCGCCAAACCGGCATAATATTGAAATACATTTGCGATATCATCCATATCGGCTTTACTTTCTTCAATCGTTTTTCCTGTATCGAGCGATTCCAGCTCAGCTAATTCGTTCAGATCGCGTCTGATTAATTCCGCAATTTTCAGAACAAATTGTCCGCGCTCGAGCCCGGAAAGCACCGGCCACTCCCCTTCATCAAATGCTTTTCTGGCTGCAGCGATGGCTTTCACCGCATCATCCCGGTCTCCTTCGCATACCGTTGCAATTTCTTCTTGATTAAATGGATTAATGATACGGCGCGTCTGTTTTTTTTCTGCACTGATCCATTCGCCGCCGATATAAAGCGTTTTGCTCATAAGAGTCCTCCTTACCGAAAAGTAAGTTTGTTAAATAAAAATTTAATGTTTTTAACAATATTAATTTAACACATGTTTTTTTGCCTGTCAAAACCCGGTCAGTCCGTTTAGATTTTGACATTTTGTCATGATTCGTTAAGATTAAGAACATAAAGAAATGACTTAACAAATTTAAATTTCAAGAGGAAAAGAGGGACAGTATGGATGAGAATCCAGAATTCGCAGCTATAGAACAAGCCAGGGATCTTGTCATTGATTCCATTGCAGAGACGATGGATCTTTACGGAATCACCCGGAGTGTCGGGATTTTATACGGAACAATGTATATGAGGGATGAAATGACGCTTGACGAAATGCGTGAGGAACTGCAGATGAGCAAACCGAGTATGAGCACAGGCGTCAAAAAGCTGCAGGATTTAAATGTGGTCAAAAAAACCTTTCACCGCGGCACACGGAAGCATACGTTTGTAGCGGAAAAAGATTTCTTTACGTTTTTCACGAATTTCTTCCCGCCGAAATGGGATCGTGAAGTTCAGGTGAATTTGTCCGCCATCGAACAGGCCCAGGCGGATTTGCAGTCCGTTTTGCTGGCCGAGGAAGGCAACGCGGAATTACAGGAAGAAGCGCGGCAGTTATATGATCAGCTTGAAAGTTCGAAAGCTTATTATCATTGGCTGAAGCGGCTCGCCGACTCGGTTCAGAGCGGGGAGATTTTTAAATTTATCCCGATAGAAACGGACGAAAAAAACGCCTGAATCAAAATCAGGCGTTTTTTGTCGTGTTTTGATTATTTTTGAGAAAATATAGGAACATAACCCCATTTACTTCCATTAAAATTGATGGTAAATTTTTATAGGTATGGACGTTCTTTTTTAAGAACAATCAACAAATTTTTTTTAGGGGGATTTATGAAAATGAAACAGAAATTTTTCTCAACTGTCATGGCAAGTTTATTCGGCCTGGTTTTGCTTCTTTCTCTGCCGACAGCGTCATTCGCCGCTGAGTCAGGCTCAACCGTTCACGAGCCGGAAATGTCCACGAAAGCGACTGCTACCTTATTTGCAAAATATACAGGTGCCAGCCAGCAGGAATGGTCATTTTCTGATATCGAATTGACGTACCGTCCGAACACGATCCTGAGCTTAGGCGTTATGGAATTTACCCTTCCTAGCGGATTTGCGGCTACAACAAAAGATACAGTCAACGGACACGCTTTGCGTGAAAGACAGATTCTGAATAACGGCAAAACAGTCAGACTTCCGTTAAACATTGATTTGCTCGGCGCAGCGGAATTCAAGCTTTCTCTTAATAATAAAACATTGCCTGCTGCAGGTACATATAAGTTCCGTGCAGAAAATAAATCATTAAGCATCGGCTCTAAATTCTATGCTGAGGACACAATTGTTGTTCAAAAACGCAGCACACCGCCGACACAGCCTTGCAACTGCAAATAATTGCGAAAAACGGACCGGCACAAGCCCATCGCTTGTCAGCCGGTCTTTTTTTGTGCTGTTTTCTTTCTTCCGGCCCTCGCATTGACAAACCCTTGAAACAGGAGTACATTCTTGTTTGTTGTATTTGGAGTGACGAAAACAGTTTCTTAAGGAGTTATGAGGATTGGGAAAAATCAAAAATAAACAATTTGCCGTCATCGGACTCGGCCGTTTCGGCGGAAGCATCTGTAAAGAGCTTTTTAAAATGGGGCATGAGGTGCTTGCGGTCGATATCAGCGAAGAGCGGGTCAACGCATACTCCTCTTATGCCACGCATGCTGTGCGGGCAAATTCAACGGAAGAAAGCGAGCTTCAGTCGCTCGGCATCAGAAATTTTGAATATGTCATCGTAGCAATCGGCGCCAACATTCAGGCAAGCACGCTGACGACGCTGTTATTGAAGGAGCTGAACATCCCTAATATTTGGGTGAAAGCGCAAAACTATTATCATCACAAAGTGCTTGAAAAGATCGGTGCTGATCGTATTATCCATCCCGAAAAGGATATGGGCGTGCGGATTGCGCAAAGCCTTTCGGATGAAAACGTCTTAAATTATATTGATTTGTCAGATGAATACAGCATCGTGGAGCTTTCAGCCACGAAAAAGCTGCATTTAAAATCCATTCTTGATCTCGGCGTCCGGGCCAGATTCGGCTGCAGCATTCTCGCCGTGAAACATAACGGAGACATTCAGCTGTCCCCTTCTCCGGAGACTGTCATTCATGAATGTGACTGCCTTGTGCTGATGGGGCATAAACGTGATATTAAAAGGTTTGAAACTGAAGGAATGTAAAAAAGCCGGCGGGCTGCCGGCTTTTTTTGATGCTTATGTTTCTTCACTTAACTGGACGGCGGTTTGGTCAACCCAGCCGATCAGCTCATCTTTCACTTGAATTTGGTACCAGACGGATTCTCCGTTTTGTTTTTCAGATACGACTTTAATATGCTGGCCGGTAAACTTTTGCGCCGATGCCAGTTTAATAGAATGCCGCTCTTTTGACGGCTTGGACCACACGTCTTCAATGGCGTGGTCTTTGATGGCGCCTTTCATATCAACTGCCTTAAGAGAGGCATTGATTTTGTCATATTCATTCAGATTATAGGTTTCTATGACATCTTTAATTTTTTCAGCATAGCCGGGGTCTGTGGCGTAGCCGGATTTTTGAAGGGCAGCCGCCGCTGTTTTATAATTGTCCGCTTCAATGACGGGCTTATACTTCTTTTTATTCCAAGACGTTCCGTTGACAAATAATTTGGCATGGTCATCCATTGATTCAAAAAACGTGCTGTATTTACGGAATTTTGCCCGAATCGTTTTTCGTTTTCCTTTTTCAAATTCATCCGTTTTCATCGTGACGTGTTTTCCTTTATAATCACCTTTTACACCGAACAGGTTGCGCGCTTTCCCCGCAAGCTCACTGTTCCCCCAGTCCGATTCGAGAATGGCCTGTGCGAGGGTGATGCTCGGAAGGACATGATATTTCTCATATAAAATCTGAGCATGCCCGGAAAGGCTGTCAATAAAGACCTGCTGCTCGTCCACCTCTTCAGGCGGTTTTTCTTCCGTCACTATGAATTTCGAAAACACCATTGATACCAGAAATAATCCGAATATAAGAGATACAGCAAAAAGGCACCCAAGCACCCTTTTGGTCTTTGCTTTCTTTTTCATATCAACCTTCCTTTAATTCCGGAATCACTAGATTTATAATTTTACTGGTCATTGATGAAAATTTCAATAAAATAGGGAAAAAGACGGAGAAAGAACACATTGTGCAAATAAAAAAGACTCCTCTTTGAGGAGTCTTTTTTGTTATGCCATGCTCAGCTGAGGGCCGAACAATTCATATTGAACGGAATCAGAGTCAAACCCGAGTGCAAGAATCATATCTTTCATTTGCGTCATAAACTGCGCTGATCCGCACAAGTAAAATTCAGCATCTTGATTCAGATGAAGCTGCTCCAAGAAGGTTTGATCAATCCTGCCGCTGTAAAAAGGCTTGTCTCCTGAGCGGTCTTGTTCTGCCGGTTCACTGTATACGTAAATGATGTTACGATTCGGATGATTCTCCGCAGCTTGTTCAGCCTCTTTGCGGAACGCGGCGTACTCTCCGTTTTTCGCGGCATGAATAAAAGTAACGGCACGCTCCGGCTGTTTTTCGGCGGCTGTTTTCAGCATGCTCATCATCGGCGTGATTCCGGAACCGGCACTGATAAGAACAACCGGTTTTTCGGCAGAAGACAGCTTGAAATCCCCGGCGGGTGCGCTGACTTCAAGTTTATCTCCCTCTTGAACTTCATTGTGGAGATGAGAAGAAACCGCTCCGTCCTTTTTCACAGAAATCCGATATGCCCCTTTTTGAGAAGCATCAGACAGGCTGTACTGGCGAATGTGCGTATAAGGAGAATCCGCAATCCGCACTTTAATGCTGATATATTGTCCCGCTTCAAATCCAGGAAGCGAAGAACCGTCACTCGGTTTGATATAAAATGATGTGATATCTTTGCTTTCTTTCGTTTTCTGTATAACCGTAAATTCTTTATACCCCTGCCATCCGGCTTCATTGTACATGTCTTTTTCAATGCCGATGAAAGCCTCCGCAATAACACCGTAAGCTTTTTCCCATGCCTGCATAATCTCAGGAGTTGCGGCATCCTGCAGCACATCCTTAATTGCCAGAAGCAGATACTTTCCGACAATCGGATAATGTTCCGGTTTTACACCGATGCTTGTGTGTTTATGGCCGATCTGTCTGACCGCCGGAATGATTTGTTCTAATTGATCAATATTCGCCGCAGCCGCAATGACTGCATTTGCCAATGCTGCGCGCTGAGTCTGTTTCTTTTGGTTCGTTTGGTTAAACATATTTAACAGTTCGGGATGATCTTGGAACATCAGGTTATAAAAGCGTCCGGTGATGTTTTCTCCATGTGTTTGCAATACGGGTACTGTGCTTTTGATGATGTCTATTGTTCTCTCATCCAGCATGTTAATCCTCAACCCTTCTAAAGATGTATTTTCAATATATCTTTATAGTAAGAGATATTTCGAATAAAAGATATATTGAAAATGAATCTTTAAAAAAGTCGTCACAATATTGTGTTGGATTTGGAATTTATGGATTTCACCTCCTTTTTTTATCACCCGGTGAAACAGGGACACATATATTTGGGAATATACGTTTAAAGATGAAAGCGGGGGAGTGCATGGTTTCCGATATCGATTACACGTCTCCGAATACACAGTTCACTTATGATGTGAATGAGAGCCGTTTTTTTACGAAAGATGCTCGGAACTTTATCAATGTATTGGGGATTAAACAGTTAAACACGCTTGAAAATATTTCATTATTAGATATCTTTCTGAGCAAAACAAATGTGATTGAACCGCATACCCATCAAAACGCCGCTGAATTGGTGTACTGTATTTCGGGTTCCGCGGTGGTGTCGATGCTGAATCCGTTCACCCAGAAAATACGGAATTATCCGATCTCTTCAGGACAAGTGGCGAATGTTCCGCAGGGGTGGTGGCATTATGAAGTCGCCACTTCAGACAAAACCCACCTTTTGGCCATATTTGACGCCCCTTCGCCTGAAGTGATATACGGCTCGGATATTCTCCGTCTGACGCCGCCTGAGATCATGGCGCATACGTACTGTCTGAATGAGCATGAGTGGGAAAAAGCCGTTTCCCCGATCCGGCAATCAACTGTGATAGGCCCCGATAAATACTGCGGACAGACTGAAAACACGGGTATTCATGATATGAATAAGCCTTATCAGCCAAATACGCATTATCCGAATGATCCGTATCGGCATTATGATACGCCGTTATATTGGGGATATTAAACGGAGAGCCAGAGCGGCATCGACAGAAAGAGCCCCTCATTGGAGAGGGGCTCTTGATCATTACGGTCCGGTTCCGCAGCTTACTTTGTACTCGCCTTCGGACGATTTTTTTGAATAACATACGTGCGGTGTCTGTCCGGTTTCATCTTTCCAATTGAACCAATTTACATAATAAAGGTTCCCGGCCTCTCCGCCGCCTTCTTCTTTTTGAAGAATCGCAAAGTAGCTTTGATACGGATATATCCTTTTTTATAAATGTCATGCCTGATGGCTCCTTTTTCTGAAGCAGACGTGAAGACGACGGGAGAAAGAGCCGGGAGCGCTGTTAAAAGAAGTGCCAGTGCCGCTGAAAGAGTTAGTAGAAGATAGATTTTCTTTTTCATTTTCTCTCTTTCCTTTATTTTGAATTGTTAGAAATGAAGCAGAACATAGAGGCTGCCGCAGAAGATGAAAAAACAAAAAAACCCTTATTTATAGAATAAGGGTTTAAAGGTATGGAGCCAAGGGGGCTCGAACCCCTGACCTCTACGCTGCCAGTCTGGAGATGAGTTTCTGATATAAACAGACGTTTTATTTTGAAACCTTATTTTATAAGGTTTGCTGACCAGCCTTTCTGATAAAAAATCTTCTGTTTTGGCTAAAAATGAACAAGTTGGTCCCTAATTCGTCCCCATCTGTCCCCAAATAGGATTATAAATTAAAGTTAATTTTCCACTAGACCTGCCATCAAAACGCCCATCACAATCAATAATAATAGTAAAAGTAAACAAAGTGCTAGGATAACAAAAGAAATATACTTAGCAATTCCTTTAGGTGATTTGATTGCTAGAATACTCCCCACGACAATTCCTAGGATTCCAAGCGCCCAATGAATATGAGGCAGTAAACACAATGTGAATAAAAGGATGATAAGCGACACTATTCCAAAATACTTTATCATTTCTCTCCTTTCTATTTTCCCTCCATTAAATTAGAAAATTGAGCTTATCAATTCTTATATATTCTTAAGATCTAAAAATATAGAGTGCCATATTTTTTTAATATTAGCATAGATTTATCGTTCGAGCTTTATGACGACGGATACATACGCGAGGTTATCTGCGCAGTTCATAAGGGGGATACATGGCTTATTATATTTGATTCTCTTTTATCCGTTGAGACTTATGAAGTTGGGAGATGATCACATTTTGAATGAAAAGTGTACCGGATTATCTTTAACATGATCCAATTCGGAAAAAACCCCTCCTTGGATGAATTGAAGAGAAAAACCGGCAAGGATGAACGCGCTATCCGGGAAGCAGTGAAGAACCTCCTGAGGCAACGTATGCTGAAATGGGATAAGCATAAAAACAAGTGGATGTTTTAAAACAATATAATGAAGAAACTAAAAAAGCCTTTTCCGAAGAAAAGGCGTAAGCTGTTCAAGTTTGAAGGCGATCTGAAGCTACTTTGATTGTATCTTGTGCTTGTTTTTCTACTGAGTTCATACCCAACCCACATACTAAAGTCAATGACAGACCCAAAATAATGAAGATGCTTTTTTCATACAGGCACTCTCCTTCTTAGGTTTGATTACGATCAGAGGAAACTTGATAAGATCCATCAAATGAAACAGCCGATGTTGCTAGACCGATCCCTGACATTAAAACGACAGCCGACACAATGATAAATACGCCTTTTCTAAAATTCATACAGGCATTCTCCCCTCTGAATTTGTTTTTGCGTTTGAATCATTTTTTGATGATAAAAATAAGATTTGTCATATTGCTTTGACTCTGCATAAACAGCAGCCGTATCAAGCGCAATATCTTCTACATACGAATAGTTTTTATGTTTCTCAAGGTAATCAATTGTTTTTTTGATTCCTATTTGGTCTATTGCATTAATATATAAAGCCTCCAAATATTTTTGCAGAGATTCAAACAGCTTATCTCCTTGAAATATCGCTGATGAAAGTCCCTTTTTGCTGATTTTAATCGCCTCGCTTGTTTTCCCTTGTTTAAATAGAAGCTTTGCGTATGTAAACAAGGAATGCGGAAGGTTACCCAATTTATACTTTTCAGATATCTCCGCTGCTTTTTTTAAGTAGATTTCAGCTTTATTGTATTCTTCTAAGTCTCCGTAATTCTTTCCTATGTTGTAATAAGCAGAACTGAGCAGCCTTTCATTATTGTTTACTTGTTTCGACAACTCTAAAGCTTTTTCTAAATGCGGCAAGCTTTTTTCATAACGTTTAAAGTCTACATAGTTCCCTGATACGACAAATAGACATTGAATTTTCCGGACCTTATACAACTCATACTGATCGTAAATATCGAGCGCTTGCTTTACGTGATGCATGGAGACGTGGCTTTGTTTCATACCGTAATATGCTTCAGCCAATTTAAAATGAAACTCCGCTCTCTCAATTTCATCATGCACATGAACGAGTTGTTTTTCAGCCTCTCTATAAAAGCCGATCGCCTTTACATACTGCTTTTGATCAAATTCATACATGCCGCGGAAAAATAAAGAATAATAGCACAGCAGGCCGGAAATTCCTTTATTTGATGCTTCGATTTTTTCCAACAGCTCGTCAATTGTCGGTCTCACACGGGTAGTCACCGGTTCTAAATAATCCAGCATGAGCTGATGGCGGAATTTCATGAGGGTGTAGTAAATCAGTAGATACTCGTCTTCTTCCATCTCATTGATTTCTTGTTCCACTTCCGCTTTCAAAATCTCCGCATCCGGAACACTGAACTGACGTATCATTTTATACCATTCATTAATCTTAACGCCAACCTCCGATGATGGTAAAACAGAACTCACAAGGCCACTCCTCCTTTTATATAATATTCTAACATTTCCAAATTATGTTTGAACGAAAAAAAACCGCAATTTGTTTGCGGTCTACAGTGATTATAAAATCATGATTTTGTTGGATAAAAGATACATCATTTCTTATACCATTAGACATATTACGCATTACTTATTTTCACATAACTGTTGGAAATGGCCATTCTATTTGCGATAATAAAACTAATGTGTCGGGAATACAAATGGGGAGGGGATAAGGATGTGCCATTTTAAAATGAGCCTTACTTTATCACTCAAGCGTTCTCAGCTCTAAAGAAATGTGTACTTTGGATAAACGTGTATAAGTAGACTCTCTACAAGTCTACTTTATTTTTTCTCATTAATAAAAACGAGGTGAAAATCAATGGATGGTATAGAATTTTTAGAAAACATGACACGACTTGGAATAATCATTTTGGTGTTCTCCGGATACGCTATTTATTGGAAATTAGGTAAAACAAAAAGAGAGCGAGGGCTTTCAAAATTTGAAGCTTGTCTTAGGTTCTCTGTAATGTTTGGGATAATAGCATGGGGGGTTTCGACTCTTGCTTTGAGTTTATGGTCATAATCTTTTTTGTCGATATTTGACTTATCCTGTCTAAACAGATTAAAACCGGATAAACATACCCTCATTTGGAAAAAAATGTGTTACCATGTAGTTGCTTGTACAATTTTCCAAAAGGGGGAGTTATAATGTTGAAAAGATTAGTTTTTCTGGCGTTGACCCTACTTCTTGCTATTGCTACAATAGCGCCAACAGTTTCAGCAGAGGAAGAGAACGGGTTAGATGGATTAACTAAAAAACAAATTGAAAAATCTTTAAAAGAAGTTGAGTACATCTTTACTAAAATTGTAATTTTTGATGAAGAAACAGGTTACACAGTTAATGAGGGTGAGCTTGAAAAGTCTCCTTATACCAAAGGTCAAAAAGAGGGTATGATCGCCTTCGCTAACTATATGAACAAGGAATATAAGTATGCAAGTGTCCAAAAGAACACCGTTCAAAGATGCCTTGAAGATGCTATTGGTATCTCTAAAGGAGCATTAGATAAAGTTCAAAAGGCAATTGAAAAAGGAGATTGGTGGACAGTATTGGAATATCTGGGCAAATTAGGTGTAGCAATTTCTCCACCAGTATTATTTACATTCTTCCTGTTCTGCGGTGCTACACCAGCAAAGATTGCTCCGCAAGAAAATTGATAAACAACAAAGCCGCCTTTAGAGGCGGCTTCTTCAATCCTAATTTGAAGGCGAAAAGCAACTAAACTTCCCAAAATAAATTTTCCGTCCCCAAATTGTCCCCAATTGCTTTTTTGGGCTATTGGCTCTGTTCCTGACAAATAAAAAAACCCTTATAGAATAAGGGTTTAAAGGTATGGAGCCAAGGGGGCTCGAACCCCTGACCTCTACGCTGCCAGCGTAGCGCTCTCCCAGCTGAGCTATGGCCCCGTGCTGTAACGTCATGTTTTATTATAGACGAGTCTTCTATGAATTTCAAGCAGAAAATTCAGTTTGCTCATATTTACCTGAGACGTTTTTCGAACATAAAAAGAAGACCCTCCGGGGGGCCTCTTCGTTTATCGCACGAGCATGATTAAAATGATGCCGAGGATGACACGGTAAATGGCGAACGGGACAAGCTTAATCCGGTTAATAAGCCGAAGAAAAAATTTGACGACTAAGAGGGCGACGACAAAGGCGCAGATAAAGCCGACAAGAAAAAACGGAATCATGTCATAAGAAAGACTGCTCCAGTATTTCACCAGCTTCAGAAGGCTTGCGCCCGCCATAATCGGAATAGCCATAATAAATGTGAAGTCTGCGGCTGCCCGGTGATTCAAGCCAACAATGACACCTCCGGCAATCGTTGAGCCTGAGCGGGAAAATCCGGGCCATAAGGCGAGACACTGGAATAATCCGACACAGAAAGCCTGTTTGTAGGTGATTCTGTCCACCGTATCGATCGTTTCTTTCCTTTTATTGATCCAGTCCGCTATAAGCATAAGCACGGCTCCGGCAATTAATCCGTAAGCGACCGTTCTGACGGAGAATAAATAGCGGTCAATGAAATCCTCAAATAAAAAGCCGAGCACCGCCGCCGGAACAAGACCGACGGCGATTTGCGCGATGGTCAGCCTGTATCCCTTCTGCTGATCGCGCGTGACGTTTTTTTTGAGGCCGAGTAAATGTAATATCCGATCCTTAAACACAATGGCCACCGCCAGAATCGAACCGAGCTGAATCACCACTTTGAAGGAATTGGCGGCTTCCGGATTCATCAGGCTTCCGGATTTCAGCCAGATGTCATCCGCTATGATCATATGTCCCGTGGAAGAAACCGGCGCATACTCCGTCAGCCCTTCCACGATTCCCAAAACGGCTGCTGTGAACATCTCCCATAGTGTCATCCCATTCTTCCCTTCATTCATCATTTACAAAAGAGAAGCTCTCCTCTGAAGGAAAGCCTGTCTTATAATAAATATCATGTCCGTTCCGATTTTATGACTTCGATCCAGCATCATTTTTTTCTTCTTCATATAAATGCGAACGCATTTTGAACCAATCAAACAGATGGGTCGTGACCACTTTGATGACCGCATACCCCGGGATGGCTAAAATAATGCCGACAACCCCGAACAGCTTTCCGGCGGTTAAAAGAACAAAGATGATGGTAATCGGGTGAATGTGAAGATTTTTCCCCATGATCTGCGGCGAAATTAATTTCCCTTCCACGAGCTGGACAACGGTCCATACAATCGCAAGCTTCAGCAGCATAAGGGGCGAAGTGACCAACGCGATAATAATCGCCGGCGTGATGGCAATGGTCGGCCCTAAATACGGAACAACGCTCGTACAAGCCGCAATGACCGCAAGCAGTGACGCATAATCAAGTCCGATAATCAGATAGCCGATAAATAATAAAAACCCGATGCAGAAGCTGACGATGACCTGTCCTCTGATATAGGAACTTAATCTGTGGTTCATTTCACTAAGCATCGTATACGTTTGTTCTTTCAGACGGGTGGGCACAAACTTTAAGATATAAATCGGCAGTTTTTTGCCGTCTTTCAGCAAATAGAACAGAATAAACGGCACGGTCACAATTGAAATAATCACTTCCGTCAGCGCGCCGATAAAATTCCCGACTCCGGTAAATGTGCTGTTTGCAATTGTCGCCGCCTGCGCCGATACTTTATTAGCAAGATCGGAAATGTTGATATTCATCGTCTTTTGCGCCTGATTTACAAAATCGCTTCCGATCAGGCTTTTCGTCTGATCTTCAACAATATCCACATATTTCGGCAGATTGTCGATCAGGCTCATGATCTGTTCCTTTAAAAACGGAATAATTGAAACGACCGTAATCGTAATCAGCCCTATAATAATGAGGTAAAGGAGCAGGATGGAATAGACTCTTTTCACTCTTATTTTTTCCAATATATCTACGATCGGATTAAGCAGATAATAAACAATTCCTGTCAAAATGACGGGGAGCGCAATCGTTTTGAGCAGGACGATAATAGGTGTGAAAATAAATGATGTCTTCATAAAGACAAGGATATTGAGACCGATGAGCAGCAATACAAGCAAAAACAAGACAAATTTATTGTCTAAGAAAAACTGTTTAAATCTGCCGCCCCATGTTTGCAATGTTTCCACTATTGTTCCTCCATCATATGTATTTTACTTAAATTGTACACTATCGTTCCTGTAATGAAAAATAATAACCGGTCTCTATGGGAATTTTCCCTATCCCTTTAGCTGCCAGCCTTTTTTCCATTTATGTTTCTCAGAAAAAAAGCTATAATGTAAGCCAATACATAGAAGGAGCGATAGCAATGATTCGATTTGCAACAGTCGGAACGAATTGGATTACAGAACGATTTCTGGAGGCGGCTTCTGCTATTGATGATTTTCAATTAACGGCGGTTTATTCCAGAACTGAGGAACGCGCGGCGGAATTCGCCGGCAAACACGGCGCTGCTCATTCTTTCACCAGCCTGAAAGAAATGGCGGAAAGCAAAGCCTATGACGCGGTGTATCTCGCCAGCCCGAATGCATTTCACAAAGAGCAGGCGGTCCTTTTTATGGAACACGGCAAGCATGTACTGTGCGAAAAACCGTTTGCGTCTAACGCAAGGGAAACGGATGAAATGATTCACGCAGCCAAAACGAACGGCGTTCTCTTGATGGAAGCCATGAAAACAACGTTCCTGCCGAACTTCAGCATGCTTCAAAACCACTTACATAAAATCGGACCCGTCAGGAGATTCACGGCAAGCTACTGCCAATATTCATCACGATATGATGCATATAAAAACGGTACGGTGCTAAACGCGTTTAAGCCTGAATTATCGAACGGTTCGTTAATGGACATCGGCGTGTACTGCATTTATCCGGCCGTCGTCCTGTTCGGCAAACCGAAAAACGTCATTGCGACCGGTCATAAACTAGCATCCGGCGTTGACGGCGAAGGCACGGTCATTCTGTCATACGACGGATTTGAAGCGGTGCTGATGCATTCGAAAATCTCAAATTCGTTTGCCCCGGCGGAAATTCAGGGTGAAGACGGCACGATCGTTCTGGACAGCATTCACGGACCGGAACGGGCGGAAATCCGCTATCGTGACGGCCGGACGGAAGACATTTCAGTCCCTGATCTGAAACCGTCGATGTACTACGAAACGGCTGAATTCATCAATCTTCTTCGAAACGGACAGCGGGAGTCTTCCGAAAATACATTTGAACGTTCTTTCATTACGGCAAGCATTATGGAAGAAGCGAGAAAACAAATCGGAATTGTCTTTCCCGCCGATCAAAACTAAAAACATCCGCCCGGATTCGGGCGGATGTTTTTTATTTGGACGCTAACAGATCAGCAAACGCTTTTGCATACTGCGGAAGGTCGGGCGGGCGGCGGCTTGATACAATGTGGCCGTCAGTTACGACAGCTTCATCCAGCCACTGTGCCCCTGCATTTGTCATGTCGTCTTTGATGCCGGGCGTGCTCGTTACTTTTTTTCCTGCGAGAATTCCGGCAGATATGAGCACCCACCCCGCATGGCAGATCTGGCCGATCGGCTTTTTCTGCTCGTTCATCGTACGGATGATGTCCAAAACTTCGGGATATCTTCGCAGTTTGTCAGGAGCCCAGCCGCCAGGCACGAGCACGGCATCATACTCCTGAATAATCAGGCTCTTAAAATCGTAATCCGCCGTCGCGGGCACACCGTATTTTCCTTTGTATGAACGGCCCGCTTCTTCTCCTATTAAATGAACGATCGCGCCTTCCTCTCTCAGCCGGTAGACGGGATACCAAAGCTCTAAGTCTTCAAAATCGTCACTGACAAGCGCTATGACTTTTTTGCCTTCTAATCTCATCACTGCCACTCCCTTCTTTTATACTAGTGTATCGCTTTTTTAAAATGAGGAAAAGAAACAGCTCGCTACAGCTGTTCTTCGTCTTCAGACTGAATCGTAAATTTCCGTGTGACCTGCTGCAGTTCTTCGGCCATATGCGCAAGCGTTTCGGCGGATGAACTGATTTCTTCCATGGAGGCCAGCTGCTCTTCAGCTGAGGCGGCGATGTCTTGAATGCCGGCGGACCCTTCTTTGGCGACTGAGGTAATGTCCTCCACCGCGTTTGTCACATTTTGCGACCCGGCTGCAAGCTTCTCAAGCGTTCCGTTCATATGCTGCAAGGCGCCTGAAATCTGAGTCGTCATTTCTGAGATTTTTTTGAAGCTTTCGGCCGTTTGATCCGTAATATCGAGGCCTTCCTTCACATCTTGATTCACCGCTTGGAATACGGAAAGCGATGTGGCGATTTCTTTGACGATTTCCTGAATCAGCGTTTCGATTTCCTTCGCGGAGCCGGCTGATTGTACGGCAAGCTTTCTCACTTCTTCCGCAACGACGGAGAAGCCCCGCCCGTATTCGCCTGCTCTGGCCGCTTCAATGGCAGCGTTTAAGGCAAGCAGATTTGTTTGATCGGCAATGCCGTTAATGACGTTGAGAATGCTCTTAATGTCGTGCGACTTCGTTTCCAGCCCTTTTACGACCGCTTCCGCCTGCTGTACGGAACGATCAATTGTTTTCATCTGGCCTACCGTTTTCGCCACTAATTCTTCTCCGCTTCCGGCGGTTTCAGAGGTTTGGATGGCGGATTCAGTGATTTCCGCCGATACATTCGCCGTCTCGGCAATGCCCGCATTCATTTGGGAAAGGTGATCAGCACTTTCTTCCAATTTCTCGCTTTGTGATTCGTTTCCGTTTGAGAATTGTTCAATCGCCAGTGTAATATGCTCTGTCGCCTTGCTTGTCTGTCCGGCGGATGCCGTCAGCTCTTCGGATGAAGAAGCGACATGTTCGACGGATGACTGGATGACGCCGATGACAGACCGGAGTGACGCCGACATCTCATTGAAGCTTTGGCTGAGCTGCCCGAATTCATTTTTTGACTTGATGTCAATGACTTCCGTTAAATCGCCGTCACTGATTTTAGCTGATGTCGAAACAAGTTTTTTGAGCGGTTTTGCAATCGAGCGAATGATAAAAACGATTAAAATACCGCCGACGATAAGAGAAACCGCCAGGATGATCAGCGCCATTTTCATGACAGGCGAGGCTGCGTCATGGATCTCACTGACAAAAAATGTGCCGGCGATTTTCCAGCCCGTCAATTTGTTTGTCGTGAAGGCCATTTTCTTCTGCTGTCCTTCAAACATGTATTCAAACGATCCGCTTGATTTGGAAAATACTTCTTCCGTCCACTCTCCGGAGCCTTCCGTTCCCGCTTTTATAGTCGGATGCGCGATGTATTTTTTATCTCCCGTTGTAATGAAGGCAAAACCTTTATGACCGATCTGGACGCGTTCGGAAGCGTTCAGAAGGTCGCCCAGATTAATATCAAGCGCCACAACGCCTGATCCGTCTTTTGTCTGCTGGGCAATCGTAACGACCGTCTGTCCGGTTGCAGCGTCTTTATAAGGCTCGGTAAACACTGGCTGTCCGCTTTTTTCAACCGCTTTTGTATACCACTCGCGCGTGAGCGGATTATAATCGGACGGCATGTCAACGGACGGATATTTCACGAACGCTTTGTCGCGAGACGCGGCGTAAATTGACGCGACATCGTCATTTACGGTGACATACTGCTTCATTTTGTCAAGCAGTACCGATTTATTTTTTGTGTTCAGTTTTTCCTTTGTGATTGATTCGCTGTAGTAGTCAATCGCTTTCAGCTTACCCTCAAGCATGTTTTCCAGCACGCTGTTCAGTTCGCTGACATTTCCCTGGGCGCTGTGGGTCAGTTCGCTTTCTAGTGAATTCCCCGCCGTTTGGTAGCTGAAGTAGGCGAGTATGCCGACCGGAAGCACCAATACGGCTAAAAATGCCGCGATCAGCGGCTTGCTGATGGATGGCTGTTTGATCCAATGTATCAGTTGTTTCATTTTTTCAGTCTCCTTCTTTGAAAAGCTAAATCTATTATCGTCAGATAGGACAAAAGATTTATTAAAAAAACTAAAAAAAACACCCAAACAGCACATTTGGGTGTTCTATGACCTATTAATCTATTTTAAATCGTTTCGTCATATCACGTAATTCTTCCGCCATTTGGGATAACGTTTCCGAAGACGAACTGATTTCTTCCATTGAAGCCAGCTGTTCTTCGGCGGAGGCCGCAATATCCTGAATGCTGGCGGAGCTTTCTTTTGCGATGGACGCGATTTGCTCAGAAGCTCCTGAAATCTGCTGAGAGCCTGCTGTCAGCTGTTCTACCGTCGCATTCATATTTTGAATTTCTCCGGCGATCTGGTTCGTCATTTCAGAAATCCGTTTGAAGCTCGTTTCGGTCTGATTCGTAATATCCAGTCCGCTCTCCACCTCTTTGTTGACGGATTGGAACATGCCGAGAGATGTATTGATTTCATTGACGATTTCTATAATTAAGCTTTCGATTTCTTTCGCTGAATCGGCAGACTGGACGGCAAGCTTTCTCACTTCTTCGGCGACGACTGAGAAGCCCCGGCCGTATTCACCCGCACGCGCGGCTTCAATTGCCGCGTTCAGCGCAAGAAGGTTTGTCTGATCAGCGATTCCGTTAATGACACGGAGAATGTTTGTAATGTCTTTTGATTTTGTTTCAAGTCCGCGCACCACTTGTTCAGCTTCTTTCACTGACCGGTCAATGACGTTCATTTGGCCGACCGTCTGATGGACAAGCTTTCCGCCTGAATTGGCGACTTCCGCTGATGTGGCAGAGGATTCGGTAATGACGGCAGATGCTTTCGCCATATCTTTAAGCCCGCTGTTCATTTGGTAAATATGTTCCGCCGCGCTTTCAATATTTTCACTTTGGCTTTCATTTCCGTTAGAAAATTGTTCGATCGCCAGTGTGATATGTTCGGTTGCCTTGCTTGTCTGCTCCGCTGAAGCCGTCAGCTCCTCTGAGGAAGATGCGACGTTATTCACGGAATCCTGGATGGCATGGATGAGAGATCTGAGCGAAGCGGCCATATTGTTAAAGCTTTTGCCAAGCTCGCCTAATTCATCTTTTGACTGGATCTCGATCGTTTCTGTTAAGTCGCCTTCACTGATCTGTTTCGATGATGTCACAAGCTGCTTGAGCGGTTTTGTGATTGAACGGATAATCAGCACCATGACGATGGTTCCGATCACAATCGCTAATACGAGAACAAGCAGGGACAGATGAAGGATCGGCAGGGCCGCTTCATGAATTTCGTCCAGATACATCGTTCCGGTAATCTTCCAGCCTGTCAGCCCGTTTGTATCATAAGCCATTTTCTTTTCCTGGCCGTCGTATTTGTATTGAAAATCACCTTTTTTGCTGGTGAACAGCTGTTCAGCCCACTCCCCGTTTAATACTGTGCCTGACGTGCGGTTCGGGTGGGCGACCACTTTTTTGTCTTTCGTCAGGATAAAAGCGTAGCCGGATTTTCCGATGTTCACTTTCTTTGTCGTTTTCAGAAGCTCATCGATTTTCATATTGATGGCGACGACTCCTGAGCCGTCTTTTGTCTGCTGAACGACCGTCACGACCATCGTATTGGTGGAAGCCGTGCGGTAAGGATCTGTTACAACAACTTTCCCCTTATTTTCCACGGCCTTTTTATACCAGTCTCTTTCAATCGGATTATATCCTTTAGGCATCTGCAGATCCGGATACCGTGTGAAATGTCCTTCCGTGTCACTCGTATAGATGGATTCCACGTCTTTATTGATCTTCATGTACTCTGTGAATTTATCGGTAATTTGCGATTGGTTTTTCGGCTTGTATCGATCCTTGGTGAGCCAGTCGCTGAAATATGCCGTTCCGTCTTCCTTTTGGCTGATGCTTGTGTTGATCATATCGTTAATCTGCTGCACATTATCTAGTGCGCTTCCCATCATCTGCCTGTCAAGCGTGCTTACCGCCGATTGATAGGCGATAAAAGCCAGCGTTGAAATAGGAAGAATGAGAATGGCCAAAAAAGAAATGAGCAGTTTTCTTGTAAGCGATCTCTGCTTGATGATTTGCACAATTTTTTTCATCTGCTATATCTCCTCTTGCGTGTTTACCCTTCATATCGGCAATTATGGGTAAATATACACATCCAAAAAGAAGAAATATAACGAAACATACTTTTTACCTATTATTAAATTAGTCTTTTAGACTCAATTAAGAGTTTATCTTAAAACGCTTTGTCAGTTCGCGTAATTCTTCCGCCATTTTTTCCAGCGTGACGGCGGAGGAACTGATCTCCTCCATGGACGCAAGCTGCTCTTCAGCTGAAGCCGCGATGTCCTGAATGCCGGCCGCGCTTTGTCTGGAGACGGCCGCGATATCCTCTGAAGCGTTTGATACTTCCTGAGACCCGGCAGAAAGCTGTTCCACGGTTGCATTCATATTTTGCAGTTCACCGGCAATCTGATTTGTTTTAACGGAAATGTCCCGGAAGCTTTTTTCCGTTTCGTCCGTTAACTGCAGTCCGCTTTTCACCTCGTGATTGACGGATTCCAGCATTCCGAGCGAAGTATGAATTTCTTTGACGATTTCATGAATTAAGGATTCGATTTCTTTCGCTGAATCGGCGGATTGGACGGCAAGCTTTCTCACTTCTTCGGCAACGACTGAAAAACCGCGTCCGTATTCTCCCGCTCTTGCCGCTTCAATGGCTGCATTTAAAGCAAGGAGATTCGTTTGATCGGCAATGCCGTTAATGACACGCAAAATGCTGGTGATGTCCTGCGATTTGAGTTCAAGCCCTTGTACGACTTGCTCCGCTTTACTTACGGATTGGTCAATGGCGCCCATCTGGCCGGCTGTTTTCTTGACAAGCCGCTCACCGGCGCCGGATATCTCCGCCGATTCAATTGACGTTTCCGTCACCACGGCTGCCGCTTCCGCCAGATCGCTGAGCCCGTCTTTCATCTCATTCACTTGGGCTGTCGCTTTATCAATACTCTCACTTTGGTCTTCCGTTCCATTAGAAAACTGTTCAATCGCAAGGGTGATATGTTCCGTTGCTTTGCTCGTCTGCTCAGCCGAAGCCGTCAGCTCCTCTGAGGAAGAAGCGACATGTTCAACAGAGTCCTGAATTCCCTGAATAAGCGAACGGAGTGAATCTGTCATATGATTAAAACTTTTACCGAGCACGCCCAGCTCATCTTGAGAGCTGACATCAATGGTTTCCGTCAGATCTCCGCTGCTGATTTTTTCCGCTGAAGCTACGAGACGTTTTAACGGTTTTGTAATTGAGCGGATGACAAAATAAATGAAAATCATCCCTGCGGCAATGGCTATCGCCAATATGATAACGGCCAGAGTCAGAACCGGTCTTGCCGCATCCTTGATTTCATCCACGGACATGGTTCCGCTGATCTTCCAGCCCGTCGCTTCATTGGTCACGTACGCCATTTTTTTCGCTTTCCCGTTCAGCGTATATTCAAAGTCGCCTTTTTGCCCACTGAATAATGTATCAACCCATTTTCCCGATACCGCCGCGCCGGCTTTTTCATCACTGTAGGCAACGGCTTTTTTATTTTTGCTGAGGATAAAGGCGTATCCTTCTTTTCCGATGTTCACTTCTTTTGTCATCGTGATGAGATCGTCGATTTTTATATCAATGGCGACGACGCCTGATCCGTCTTGCGCCGCGCGGGCCATGGTGACGACCATCTTTTTGTTTGAGATGGACTCATAAGGGTCTGTGATGATGGTTTGGCCTTTATTCTCCATGGCTTCCTGATACCAGCTTCTTTCAAGCGGATTGAAATCGGCCGGCATATCGGCATGCGGATAACGGGTAAACGTTCCTTCCTTGCTGCTTGAAAATACGGCGGACGCTTTATCATTGCTTTCAATAAACTGCTTGAACCTTTCTTGCATTTCCGTTTGGTTTTTTTCTTTAAATTTAGCGCTTGTCGCCCATTCGCTGAAATATGCTGAGCTTTTTGTAAACATTCCGATCCGGTCATCAATCATATTGTTTAAGATTTGCACATTTCCTTCGGCGCTTTCCATCATTTGCTTTTCAACGGATGAAGCCGCCGAACGGTAGGCGCCGGCAGCCAATACTGCTACCGGAATGAGTAAGATCAGTAAAAATGAAATGATCAGTTTTTTGGCTATTGATTTTCTGGCGATTTTTTTTGCTGTTTTTTTCAATTTTGTAAACCTCTTTCAATCATTTACTGTTTATATCGGCCGACTCCCTTTTTATTACATTGAAAATTAAGTCATAAATGAAAAATAGTTCTATGTACTCCCTTTGTATGCAAGACTTTTTATTTAAATTATCCGGCTGTCACTATAAAAAAGGACGCCTTCCATCCGGAAAGCGTCCTTTTTTACTAGTTGATTTTAAATTGTTTCGTTAATTCCCGCAGTTCTTCGGCCATTTGCGCCAAAGTATCGGCGGATGTGCTGATTTCTTCCATTGATGCAAGCTGTTCTTCTGCGGATGCGGCAATATCCTGAATGCTTGCTGCGCTTTCCCTAGATACGTCCGCAATATCCGTCACTGCGGCTGAAACGTGCTGAGAGCTGTCTGACAGCTGTTCAACCGTGCCGTTCATCGATTGAAGCTTCTCGGCGATATCGTTTGTCATGCCGAAGATATTCTGGAAGCTTTCTTTCGTGCGGTCCGTCACGGCAAGTCCTGATTGAACTTCTTCATTAACGGATGTAAACATGTGAAGTGATGTATTAATCTCGGCCGTGATTTCCTGAATGAGTTTTTCAATCTCTTTGGCAGAACCGGCGGATTGGACGGCAAGCTTGCGCACTTCTTCGGCTACCACTGAGAAGCCCCGCCCGTATTCACCGGCTCTTGCCGCTTCAATGGCTGCATTTAAAGCAAGCAGGTTTGTCTGATCGGCAATACCGTTGATGACTCTTAAAATATGAGTGATGTCTTTTGATTTGGCCTCAAGGCCTTTTACAACCGCTTCCGCCTGCTGGACCGATTGATTGATGAGATTCATCTGCCCGACGGTTTGCTGCACATATTCTTCCCCGGTGCCGGCAGCATCCTTCGATTGTTTAGATGCTTCCGTAATGGATGATGATGTGCGGGAAACGGCGGCGAGTCCGTCATTTATATGATTCAGCTTGGCTGAGCTTGAATCGACTTTTTCGCTTTGCTCTTCGTTTCCGTTTGAAAACTGCTCAATGGCCATTGTAATATGTTCCGTCGCTTTGCTTGTCTGCGAAGCTGAAGCGGTCAGCTCTTCCGATGACGCGGCCACGTTGTCGACAGAGTTTTGGATCGCGCTGATCAGTCCGCGCAGAGATTCGCCCATCTCATTAAAGCTCGCGCCGAGTTCGCCCAATTCATCTTTCGAGCGGATATCAATGGTTTCAGTCAAGTCTCCGCCGCTGATTTGTTTAGAAGAGCGGACAAGCCGTTTCAGCGGTGACGTAATGGATCTGACAATCAACAGAATTAAAATTCCCCCGATGATAATGGATGCTGCAAGGACAATCATCCCCATCGTCAGCACCGGTTGTGAGGCGTCTTTAATTTCGTTGAGCTCCATGCTCCCCTCTATTTTCCATCCGGTCAGTTTATTTGTCGTAAACGCCATTTTTTTATTTTGATCATCGAGCTTGTATGAAATAATGCCGCTGTCTTTGCTGTATACCTCATTCAGCCACGGGGTTGAAACTTTATCGCCCGGTTTGTGGTCTTTATGCGCGACATAGGTTTTATTTTTGGACGTGATAAACACGAATCCTTTTTGCCCGATTTTGATTCCCTGCATCTGCTTCAGCAGCTGGTCAATCGTAATATCCATGGCCACTACGCCTGTTCCGTCCTGCATCTGCTTTGCCACGGTAACGACCATGCTGCCGTCGCTTGCCGCGGTGTAAGGGTCGGTGACAACGAGCGTGCCGCCGGCCTTCACAGCGTCTTTATACCAAGTGCGTGTTCTCGGATCGTAATCGGCCGGAGTATTCTCCTTCGGCGCCTGTGCGTAGCTGCCGTCTTCCGTTCCTCCGTAAACGCGGGCTACGTCCTTATGAATAGACGTGTATTGCCCGAACTTTTCTTCTAGAGCAGACATGTTTTTCTTTGAGAAGGATGACCCTTTTAACGTTTCACTGAAAAATTCAATCGCCTTTGCTTTTGCGCCGATATCATTTGTAATGGTTGTGTTAAAAGATTCGATGTTATTTTTCGCGTTGCCTGAAATCTGATCATCCAGCGAATTGCTCGCTGTATGGTATGAACTGAATTCTAGCACGAGAATCGGTATGATTAAGATCACGATAAATGAAATGATTAATTTACGTGAAATCGATGCCTTTGTGCACCAATTGATGAATTTTTTCATATTAAGCTGCTCCCTCAAGTGTGATACCTTATATATCGGCTTAGTCTTCACATTTTGTTAACATTTCCTCCTTTTTTATGACTTGATTTTCATTGCCCAAGCTTCCTGCATATCTTATAAAAAAAGATAGGGGGCGCGCAGATGATTATCATATCCGGCCAAGTGCTTCGGCCTCAGGACATCGCGAACTGGCAGACGGAAAAAAGCCTTGTTCCGTATATAAATGAACTGCTCAATTCTCCCGTACAATTCGATTACGGGTCGATTGCTGAACTGATGTTCGAGGTGCGGCTGCGCCGCCATATTGTGGAAGCCGCAAGAGAACTGCACGGATCAGGTGTGAAATTTGCAACTTTCGCCAAAACATACGGAAATACGGCTTATTGGAGAGTGACGCCGGAAGGAGCCTTGGAGCTGAAGTACAGAATCCCCGCTTCAAAAGCGATTCGGGACATTATTGAAAACGGGGCGTTTTACGCATTTGAATGCGCTACCGCCATTGTTGTGATTTATTATCTGGCCGTCTTAAAGACAATCGGTGAAGAACGGTTTAACCGGCGTTTCCGGGATATCACTTTGTATGACTGGCACTATGAGCATCTGCCGATCTACACGGAAACCGGCAGCCACTTTTTACGGGGAGATTGTTTATATTTTAAAAATCCTGATTTTAATCCTGCAAAGGCTCAGTGGCGGGGAGAGAATGTCATTGTGATGGGGAATGATCAATATTTCGCCCACGGTCTCGGGATTCTGACCGCTGAACAAATCATCCAGAGATTGAATTCTTTAAGAAAAAAAAATGCCGTGCAGCCGGCTTATCTGCTTAACCAGGCAACAAGGCTTGATGCACCCGCGCTTTATCAGATCATGCATTAAAACAATCCCATCGTCTGTCATTGTGACGATGGGATGCGGAATGCTTTTCTTTTCCGGTAAAAAGCCGTCGTGCCGAGCGCTTGATTTGCAGCCCATTCAAACTTCTCTAAATCATGGCGGGTGACGGCTCTGTCCTGTCGGCTCCATTTAATGGCGCGGACAAAGTAATACCCTTTAATCGGCGCCATGGTGACTTTGGAATGCGGAAAATCTTCAAAGACAAACTCAATAGTCCCTCTTTTTTTATAGGACATTTGAAGAATCTTCATCATCCATCACCTCACGATTTCTGGATTATGATTCGCACAATCTGTCCAAAACGGTTTTCACGTCTGTCGGCCCTTCAAGTTTCGCGGCGGACTGGCCGGCCCATAAAGACATATACTCCGCGTCTCCTGATTGAGCCGCGTGCCCGCGCATCGGCTTTGTCAGCGTATTATGCAGCGGATAAGGCAGCGTATTTCCCTCGTCAGCCTCATATGTTTTCATGAACTGATTCACGATTCCCCGCGCCTGTTTTCCCGAAAACAGGGTGGTCAGCCGCGTGTCGGCTCCTTTTGATTCGGCAATGGCTTTTTGATATGCCGGTGAGGCGCTGCTTTCTTCACAAAGGAGAAACGGTGTTCCTACTTGAACGCCGTCCGCACCCAAACATCGGGCCGCCTGCACGCCGCGGCGGTCAAAAATGCCGCCTGCCGCAATCACCGGGATATTCAGCGCGTCTTTAGCCTGCGGAATCAGCGCCATAAGGCCGAGAGCCGGTTCTCCTTTAACCGGCAGAAACGACCCGCGATGTCCGCCGGCTTCAATTCCCTGAAGAATAACGGCGTCCATCCCCCGTTCTTCAAAAGCCTTCGCTTCCTCCGGCGTTGTCGCCGTGCCGAAAAGGAAACATCCGCTTTTCTTCAGCTTTTCCGCCGTTTCTTCCGGCGGCAGGCCGAAGGTGAATGAACACGCTTTGACTCCGTAACGGATCAGAAGCTCCGCTTTTTCCTCAAAATCATTCCATTCTTCTTTCAGATCAGAGAACGGATTGGCGTCTTTTGCCCTCGGGATGCGGGCTTTCCATTTTTCAACCAGTTCCGCCTCAGGCATCTGCCTTTCTTCCGGGACGAAAAGATTTACTTGAAAGGAGCGGTTCGTCAGCTCTTTCATCTCGATAAGCTGTTTTTCAAGGGCTTGCGGGCTGACGTATCCTGAAGCGAGGCTTCCAAGCGCCCCTTCATTCGATACCGCCGAAGCCAGACGCGGCGTGACCAGCCCGCCGGCCATCGGCGCTTGAATGACGGGCTTTGTTAATGACAATGCACTCATCCACTCACTCATTTGTGTTTTCCTCCGATTCAGCCTGTATTTTGATATAACATGTTCTGTTTCGCGGACCGTCAAATTCGCAAAAATAAACGCCCTGCCATGTTCCGAGTATCAGGCGGCCGTCTTCTATGATGACATGCTGGGAGGCGCCGGTTGTACTCGCTTTCATATGTGCCGCCGTATTTCCCTCCATATGCCGGTCCAGTTCGTGCTCCCACGGATACATTTCATCAAACCTTCTGAGCATATCCCTCTTCACATCCGGATCGGCATTTTCATTTATGGTAATGCCGGCGGTTGTATGGGGACAGTATATGAGCGCCAAACCGTTTTTTACGCCTGTTTTGCGGAGAAACGCTTCGGCTTCATGTGTGATGTCGATCATTTCATCCCGTCTGTTTGTTTGAATCTGCAATTTTTTCAGCATATGAATGCCTCCTTTCTTTTTCTCTTCCTTTCCCATATTCGTTTCTGTATTTGTCTTTTCCTGTAGGATCGCGATGATAAACGCAGATCACAAAAAACTTCAGCCTCGGGACTGAAGTTTTTCACCATATATATATACGCGGGCCTCATAAGGCTTTAAAAGAAAGGATGTCACATGCCGATGCGGTGGTGTTTCCATGCTTGCGAGCACGAGCGTATCGGAGTCAAGCGGATAACCGGGATGCCTGTATAAAGCGGGGGTTTTAGACAGATTTGTGATGATCAGGGCGGTTTTTGTTCCGTTTTTTCTTAGATAGGCATAAATCTGCCGGTCATTCGGAAGCAGCAATTCATATGTGCCGCTGATCAATACGCTGTGTTCTTTTCTGAGGGCGAGCAGCCGTCTGTAGAAATGGTATACGGATGTTTCATCCTGCATTTGTGATGCAGCATTCAGCCATATGTGGTTCGGATTCACTCCGAGCCACGGAGAAGCATCAGAAAACCCGCCGTTCGCCTCACCGCTCCATTGCATCGGTGTCCGTGAATTATCCCGGCCCTTCTTCCAGATGATCTTCATCACTTTTTCATGCGGAACGCCGCGGGACGTCTCTTTTTCATACAGATATTTCATTGCGGCGTCATCATAATCTTCAATGGATGGAAACGAAACATTGGTCATCCCGAGCTCCTGCCCCTGGTAAATAAACGGCGTGCCTTTCATCAGCATATACATCGCGGCGAGTGCCTTGGCGCTTTCTGTCAAAAACCGTTCGTCACCCCATACCGAGACGGAACGGGGCTGATCGTGGTTCTCCATAAATAACGCGTTCCAGCCCTTTCCTTCAAGACTGTTCTGCCAGCCGGACAAGACGCGTTTAAGCGCCGGAATGGAGATGCTTTGATCATCTTCCGTATCCCAGAGGCCGAGATGTTCAAATTGAAAAATCATTTGAAAGACGCCGTGTTCTTCACCGGCCCAATCAGCCGCCTCCCAAGCCGCCACTCCGTTCGCCTCGCCGACCGTCATGATCGGATAGCGCGAAAATGTTTCCCGTTTCAGCTCTCTTAAGAGATCCATTATGCCTTCCCCATTCATATGATACGGGAAAGACGGGACGTACGGGAGACCGTCCGGATTCGGCATGTCAGGGAGCCCTTCTTTTTTCTTAATGTGAGAAATGGCATCCACCCGGAAGCCGTCTATGCCTTTATCAAGCCACCAGCGAACCATCTCATAAACGGACTGCCTCATCGCTTCGTTTTCCCAATTTAAATCAGGCTGTTTTTTGTCAAACAGGTGCAGGTAATACTGGCCGGTCTCTTGATCATATTCCCACGCTGATCCGCCGAAAATGCTTTCCCAATTGTTCGGCTCTTTGCCGTTTTTTCCGTCTCTCCAGATGTACCAGTCCCGTTTTTCGGAATCTTTCGCTGAGCGTGATTCGATAAACCAAGGGTGCTCATCGCTTGTATGGTTGATGACGAGGTCCATAATCAGCTTCATGCCGAGCGCATGGACATCCGCAAGGAGCTGGTCAAAATCCTCCATCGTCCCGAATTCGCCGGCAATTTGTTTATAATTGCGGATATCGTAGCCGTTGTCCGCGCCCGGCGAGTCAAAAACGGGACAAAGCCAGATCACATCCGCCCCCAACTCTTTTATGTAATGAAGCTTTGCTCTGATGCCGTTCATGTCGCCGATTCCGTCCCCGTTCGAATCCATAAAGCTTCGGGGATAAATTTGATAGACGGCAGCCGTTTTCCACCAATCCGTTTTCATACCGACACTCCTTTCTTTACATCATATGAAGGAGCGGGACGAATAAGCATTTTTTCCATAAAAAAAGCCTCATTGCAAAAGCAGGAGGCTCAGAAATCAGTTTTTTTAATTTCAACGAAGCGGATATGATGGTCTTCCGCTTCCAGCACCTTAAATTCACACCCTTCGGCATGAAACACATCACCATTTTTCAGCTCCATTTTTTGTGTTAAGAGCCAGCCGGCAATCGTGTCAATGTCTTCATTTTCGATGGCGATATCAAGGAGATCATTCACCTCTTCTATGAGCGCCTTACCGTCCATCACATAATGGTGTTCGCCTTTTTTGACGATGTGGGGCATTTCATCCTGGTCATATTCATCACGGATTTCCCCGACGATTTCCTCCAATATGTCTTCGACGGTCACAAGTCCCGCCGTGCCGCCGTATTCGTCAACAAGAATCGCCATATGAATCCGCTCCTTCTGCATGCGGATCAAAAGCTCCTGAACGGGGATGCTTTCAATGACTCTGATAACCGGACGCATAATTTCTTTTAATTCAATGGAGCGGCCGAGAAAATACGCTTTAAATAAATCCTTATTGTTAATAATGCCGAGAATGTGATCTTTGTCTTCCTTAATAACCGGATATCGCGTATACCGTTCGTTGATGATCAAATGTATGGCTTCATCAACTGACTGTTCAAGCGAGATGGCGGCGATTTCGGTGCGCGGCACCATGATTTCTCTGGCGACCCGGTTATCGAATTCAAATATTTTATTGACGTAACGGAATTCAGATTGATTGATTTGACCTTTTTTATAGCTTTCGGACAAAATCAGCCGCAATTCCTCTTCACTGACCACGACCTCATGTTCTTTCACCGAATGAAAACCGAACAGCTTGACCAAAAATCCGGCTGAGCCGTTTAACAGCTTAATAAACGGATACATCACTTTATAAAACAGAATGAGCGGTTTCGCCGTCCACAGACTGACGGCTTCGGCTTTTTGAATGGATATCGTTTTCGGCGCAAGCTCTCCGATGACGACGTGCAGATACGTGACGGCGATAAACGCCGCAATAAACGTGACGACGTGCGTAATGGATGACGGCATTCCGATCAGGCTGAAAACAGGATGAAGAAGCCGCTGAATCGTCGGTTCACCGAGCCAGCCGAGTCCGAGCGCCGTAATCGTAATGCCGAGCTGGCACGCTGATAAATATTCATCGAGATTTGAAATCACCCTGTGCGCCGCAAGCGCCCGGCTGTCTCCGGTTTCAACCAGCTCCGCAATTTTTGAACCGCGGATTTTGACAATCGCAAATTCCGCAGCGACAAAGATGGCCGTTAATCCGATTAACAGCATAATGAGAATCAGTTTTAATATAAGCAAAAAAACCCCTACCGCAAACGGTAAGGGGCCACCTCCTTCGTGTTAATTCTCATCACGACCATTTAAGAAAATCATCACAAAACGAAGCAGCTCGAATAATGAAACGAGCGCCGCAGCCACATACGTCAGCGCGGCGGCGTTCAGCACTTTATTCACGCCGTGTTCTTCACTGTTGCGAATGAATCCTTCCGACACGATAATCCGCTTCGCCCTCGCGCTGGCATTAAACTCGACAGGCAGTGTGACAAGCTGGAAAAAAACAGCGGCCGAAAACAAAATAATGCCGAGTCCGATTAAGTTCAAGCTGCCCAGGAGCATCCCGCCCAAGAAAAGCAGAGGGGCGACCCCGGAGGCAAAATTGACGACCGGAAAAATTTTGTGCCTCAGCACAAGCGCGCCGTATGATTCCTGATGCTGCAAAGCATGTCCGACTTCATGGGAAGCGACGGAAATGGCGGAAATGGAGCGGCCGTAATATACCGGCTCAGATAAACGCACCACCCGCTCCGTCGGGTCGTAATGGTCTGTTAAAGTGCCTCTTACCGGTTCTACCGGCACATCATATAAACCGTTAATATCAAGAATCCGTCTTGCCGTTTCCGCCCCCGTCCGCTGACTGGAAGCTTCTACGTCTGAGTATTTCTGAAAATTGCTTTTCACTTTAAATTGTGCCCAAAACGACAATCCCAATGCAGCAATTGTTAAAAAGATAAACAGCATATTATCCTCTTCCTTTTTCTCTTATATCGTACGATCTGCTTATATAATATTTTAATGATTGTCCGCTTTCCTGTACAGAAATCCGCTTCTTTTTTCTGACAGGAATCAATCCTCCGAGCATGATGAGGATACACCCGGCCAATCCGATGTAAAACGGAAACGTGCCTGCGGTCTCTTTTGCAAAAACAAGCCATGAAAATCCGCCGGACATATGATTGTATCCATTCAAATCGAAAATAAGCAATACGGCCGCCGAAGCGAGCAGCTGCGCTCCGGCCAGCGCCGCCAGCAGTTTTTGAATGACTGTCATTTTGACTCACCCTTTTTCGGTCCGCTTTCTTTATCATATGAAAAAATAAGGGTGAATATGTTTTCGGCGATTTTTGAAAGACATCAAACGAACTGGGACATACTGTATAAAAAAAGATACAGGTGTGATCGACATGAAAGTGACAAATGGCGAGAAAGAACAGCTGAGCAATGCGATAGACAGAATGAACGAAGGGCTTGACGCCTTCATCCAGCTCTATAATGAATCGGAAAACGACGAACCTCTCATTCAGTTTGAAGATGAGACGGCCGATTTAATCAGACATGCGCGTGACTCATACGGCCAGCAACAGCTGAACGAAAAACTAAACACCATTATTAAGCAGATTTTATCCATCTCTCTGTCGAAAGAAGAGCCGGACGAATGAAATCAAACCGTTTATTTATTTCCTGGCTGAGATGGCCGTTATATGTTCGGATCGGACTGATCATTATCGCCTTGATTTTATTGTTCGGCCAACTCATTTACATGCTTGAGCCGAAGCAATTCACGTCTGTGTTTGAAGGGGTTTGGTGGGCGGTTATTACGGTGGCCACAGTCGGCTACGGCGATTACGTGCCCCAGACGCCGCTCGGGCAGATTGCCGGCATGGTGCTTGTATTAAGCGGAGCGAGTTTTGTAACCGCCTATTTCGCCACGCTTTCTTCAGCCGTGTTCAGCAAACAGCATCGCTATGTCGAAGGGAAGGTCGCCTTTAAAGGCAAGGGGCACGTCATTCTTATCGGATGGAATGAGAAGTCGCATATGCTGCTGAAAGAACTGCAGCACATCGCGCCGTCAAAAACTGTCGTCCTGATTGATGATTCATTAAGGGAAGGGCCGCTTATTGAAAACGTCCATTTCATCCGCGGACATGCCGCTGATGACAGTACGCTCAATAAGGCGAATATTACGGAAGCCGATACCGTCATTTTGACAGCGGACCAGCAGAAAAATGAATCCGAAGCTGATATGCTGTCGGTATTAACGCTTCTCGCGATCAAAGGGCTGCATCCGTCCGTTTATTGTATCGTAGAAATTTTAACGGAACGGTATGTCAAAAACGCCGAGCGCGCAGGAGCCAATAAGATTCTGTGCACATCACGCCTGTCGAGCCGGGTGATGTTTGAGCATTACCGGGTCAAGCTGCAGCTTGCCAAACCGCAAACGCTGTCAGATCTGACGCTGGAGAAAAAGGTGCGCATCATTCCCGTCCCCGAGGAATTAAAGGGTTCATCTTATCATGACTGTGCGCTCTATTATCTCAAACGGAATACCACGATCATCGGCATACAAAAAGAAGAGGGACCGATGTTGACCCCTCCCCTGTCATACCAGGTGCTCGATACTGATCTGTTTTTGGCTCTTTAATGCAGCAGGACGTCTTCCAGCTCTTTCACAAGCGAGATGCCGATATCTGTATATGAGCGGTCAATTGCCGCATCCCGCCGTTTCGGCTCGGAGAATTGGTTGAATAATGACTCAAAAACACCGCCGCCTGCGTGATCATCCGTTTCCTCCTGATAGACGTGCCTCAGCAAAAAGGGTGTGCCGATTGTAACGGCGGCCCCCCGTTCATCCAGGTGTCCCTTATTTGCTTCAACAGGGATGCGGAGAAATAAATAGCCGTCCTGATCGGAAATTTTGTAATCAAAGAACCCGCGGTCATACTCCCAGCCGCCTCCGATGGTATAACCGATCGGTTTCAGCACCTGTTCCAATTCGCGGAGTAAAAAAGATTGCCCCTCAAGTGAAGATGGAATGCTGATCATGTGCATATGCTCCTTTTTGTCTTTAGCGTCCCCGCTCTGCGGCATCTTCATACGGCGCCCGGGAAGAATCGGGAGCGGCAGACAGACGCTGGAAAGGGGTAACGGCGCATTCAATCAGAACATACGTCACAATTGCGGAGAGAACGGCTTCCGTTGAAATATAGAAAACGGCGGCATAGAGACAGCACTTCGTGATCAGCGACTGCATCCGGCCAATCTTCAGTTTCAGCCGGACCATGTCCGTAAACAAGCCGAGAGGGAAAGCGAAAAACAGGATGGTTTGTAAGAGGGATTCAGGAGACAGTTTTAGTGCCGAATAGACAATAGCGGCGGAACAGACGGAAATGACGGCATGCTTACATAAGAGTCGTATCATTCATCATCACACCTTTCACGGTTTAAAAAAGGCTGACCCGTCATGCTGAGGGCCAGCCCTTCTTTTTATTTTTCAAGGCGTTTTTCAAGCTCTGCTTTTTTCTCTTCAAAGCCCGGTTTGCCGAGAAGCGCGAACATATTCACCTTATAGGCTTCAACACCCGGCTGATCAAACGGGTTGACTCCGAGCAGATAACCGCTCATCGCCACCGCTTTTTCAAAGAAATAGACGAGATATCCAAATGTATATGCATTAAGCTCCGGAATATTGACAATTAAGTTCGGCACTTTTCCGTCTGTATGGGCAAGCATCGTGCCTTCGAACGCTTTTTTGTTGACGAAATCGACCGTTTTGCCGGCTAAGTAATTTAAGCCGTCGAGATCATTTTCCGCTTCTTCAATTGTCAGCTCATGCTTCGGTTTTTCAACGTTTAATACAGTTTCAAACAGATCGCGTCTGCCTTCCTGCACGTATTGACCGAGAGAGTGAAGGTCTGTTGAGAAGTTAGCGGAAGAAGGATAGATGCCTTTTTCATCTTTTCCTTCACTTTCGCCGAAGAGCTGCTTCCACCATTCCGCAAAGTACTGCAGCGCAGGCTCATAGTTGATAAGCATTTCAATGGTTCTTCCTTTATTATACAGAACGTTGCGGACGACGGCGTATTGGTAAGCTGCGTTCTCTTCTAATTCCGAGCTGGAAAAGTCTTTGCTTGCATCAAGAGCGCCTTTCATCATTTCATCGATATCAGCCCCGCTTACCGCAATCGGCAGAAGGCCTACCGCAGTCAGAACGGAGAAACGTCCGCCGACATCATCAGGAATAACGAATGATTCGAAGCCTTCTTCATTAGAAAGCGTTTTTAAAGCGCCGCGCTCTTTATCTGTCGTCGCGTAAATCCGCGCTTTCGCTTCTTCTTTTCCGTATTTTTCTTCAAGAAGTTTGCGGAAAATCCGGAAAGCGATTGCAGGTTCCGTCGTCGTGCCTGATTTAGAAATGACATTGATAGAGAAATCAGCGTCTTCCAAAAGATCCATAACATCTTTCATATAAGTTGAACTGATATTGTTGCCGATAAAGATAACTTGAGGGTTTTTGCGCTTGTCTTTCGGCAGAACGTTATAGAAAGAATGATTGAGCGCTTCAATCGCCGCGCGGGCGCCTAAGTATGAACCGCCGATACCCACGACGAGAAGCACGTCTGAATCTGATTTGATTTTTTCAGCGCTTTTTTTAATGCGCGCGAATTCTTCTTTATCGTAGTTTTCAGGGAGGTCCACCCATCCTAAAAAGTCGCTTCCGGCGCCTGTTTTTTCATGGATATTATGGTGTGCCGTTTTTACGAAATCACGTGCGTATGTAAGTTCATGTTCATTGAAAAAAGGTAACGCTCTTGAGTAATCAAAGCGTACATGCGTCATTTGCTTGTCCCTCCATCACGGTGAATTGTTTTCTCTTTCACTTTATATGAACTCACCCGCTAAATCAAGTCATGAAGAAGGCATGATGAATATGGGATTTGCGCTAAAAATGCATTCATTTTTTATACAATATCCCGGATTCGATATGGTTATATTTGTAATAATCGCAAGAGGGATAACGAATCGAATGTTGGTGATCCAGGAACGTATCACCTTTACTTTGGAGCAGGATGACATCCATCGCCAATCCCGATGGGCCGGTTCTTTTTATATAGTACTCCTCTTGAGAGGCTGTCACGCAGGCATATTAAGGCATGAATGTACATTTTTAAAAATAGTGTCTATATTTGGGGTATCGTGTTAAGATGAAAGTGATTTTAAACCGGGAGGTGATTTTATGACTAAAACCATTGGTCTTATTTGTGGAAGTTTACGAAAAAACTCGTCTAATCGAGCAATTGCTCAATCATTGATTGACTTCGATAATGCGGCTCAATTTCGTTGGGTTGAAATAGACAGTCTTCCTTTTTTTAACGAAGATTTAGAAATTGCCGGAACACCAGACTCCGTAACATCCTTTAGAGCTGATATACAAGACGTTGACGGCGTCATCATTGTAAGTCCAGAGTACAATTCCGGAATTCCGGGGGTATTAAAAAATGCATTGGACTGGGCATCGAGACCGCGGACCTCTTCTGTTTTAAACAGAAAACCGGTTGGCTTAATCGGAGCAACCCCCGGAGGGTTCGGTACTGCCTTTGGTCAAACGCAAATGAGGGAAGTACTCGAAGCTATGCAAGTCAATGTTTTGCCCTTTCAAAAAATGCTGATTTCGCAAGTCCATGAGAAAATTGATTCCGCTCAAAACATACTTACGGATGAACAAACAAAACGTTATCTTCAACGCTATTTACAACAGTTCATCCATTGGATTGATCATGCTCCGGTTCCCGTTCCAAATTAATTGAAGGATCATCACCCTCACGAAAAGTCACCTCAGAAATAACTTTCTTTCTATACAGCATATGAATAGATTTACCGTTTTCAATTGACAAACTTACTTGCCTTAATTCAAGGAGGATGATAAAATGTCTGATCTTTATTCCCGTCTTTCAAAAGATGATGCTGCCGTGCTTTTAGTTGACCATCAAACCGGCCTTATTTCCGGTCTCGTGCGTGACTATGGCGTTGATGAATTTAAAAACAATGTATTGGCTCTCGGTGATACGGCTAAATTCTTTGATTTACCGGTTATTTTAACAACCAGCTTTGAAAACGGACCCAACGGACCGCTCATGCAAGAACTCGCTGATCTCTTTCCTGATGCGCCGAAAATAGCCCGTCCCGGACAAATTAATGCATGGGACAATGAAGACTTTGTTAAAGCCATTGAGGCGACTGGCAAAAAACAGCTGATTATCGCAGGGGTGGTAACAGACGTCTGCGTCGCTTTTCCTGCGCTTTCTGCCATTAAAGCAGGCTACGAAGTGTTTGTTGTGACAGATGCTTCGGGGACCTTTAGTAAGCAAGTAGCAGATGCATCATTAACCCGTATGGCTCATGGCGGCGCGCAGCTTATGAACTGGTTCAGCGTAGCGTGCGAGTTACAGCGTGATTGGCGCAACGACGTTGAAGGTTTTGGCGCATTAATCTCCAGTCATCTTCCCGGTTATCAAAACTTAATGGGAAGCTATATGGGGGCTCAGCGGGACCTTAGTACACAAAATGCATAAAAGGAGCGCTGATTGAATCAGCGCCCCTTTTTTAAATTCGCGGCTCTTCATGATTTAGATTTTGTGTAAATAGATGATCGGCAATCGCAAAGTCAATTGATTCTTTTCTGCTAAATGTACAGAAACAGGGAGTCAAATCCGCATCATGTGAGATTTCCATAGTTGTCTCATGGCAAGGGGTGTTTCACTTGCTCTTGATGCATTAATAGAAAATCTGGAAAAGGGACTCCCAAAACGGTTACATCTGCTGCTTGAAAATCTATTTCATCTTCACCCCGGCCGGGAATGTATCTTACAGTGACGCCTTTAAGATGGCAAGTACGTCATCTTTGTTCAGTTTTTGGAAATTGCCGAATCCGCCGTATTCCATTTCTTTTGCGGCGATGTCTGCGATCAGCTCAAGCTTGTCTTCACCGATGTCATAATCCGCAAGGCGGGACGGTGCGCCGAGGCTTGTCCAGAACGCGGACAATTTATCGATCCCTTCAAGCACAATTTCTTTATCCGTTTTGCCTTCAGTATCAATGTCAAACATGTTGAGCATCAGGTTTTTAAAACGGTCTACATTTGTATCCAGCGTGTATCTCATCCAGTTCGGGAACAGAATCGCAAGTCCTCCCGCGTGAGGGATGTCATAAACCGCTGATACGGCGTGCTCCATCGTATGGGAAGCCCAATCGCCGAAATAGCCCATTTGCAGCGTGCCGTTTAATGCGATCGTACCCGCGTATAAAATCGTTTCACGATGCTTATAGTTCTCAAGGTCTTCCAAAAGTTTCGGCGCTGTTTCAATTACCGTCTGAAGGACCGCAAAACACATTCTGTCCTGAAGCGGCGTGTTTTCAACATTGTGGAAGTATTGTTCAAATACGTGGCTCATCATATCCACCATGCCGTATACGGTTTGGTTTTCCGGAACGCTGAAAGTATTCTCAGGATCTAAAATGGAGAAACGCGGATGAGTGACATTGCTGCCCCATACGAATTTTTCGTTTGTTTCCCAATTTGTGATAACGGAATCAGGGTTCATTTCAGAGCCTGTCGCCGCAAGCGTCAGCACCGTGCCGAACGGGAGCGCGTCCTGCGCCGTTACTTTTTTGCTGTAAATGTCCCATGCGTCGCCGTCATATTTCGCACCGGCCGCAATCGCTTTTGTACAGTCGATGACACTTCCGCCGCCGACTGCGAGAAGGAAATCAATCTCATGCTTTCTGCACAGCTCAATTCCTTTATTTACCGTTTCCAGACGCGGGTTCGGTTCAACGCCCGCAAGCTCATGAACGGTTGCGCCTTCTTCTTTTAAGATGCCTGTTACTTGGTCATACAGGCCGTTTCGCTTAATGCTGCCGCCTCCGTATACAAGCAGCACGTTTTTCCCGTATTGCTTCAGCTCTTTTTTCAATTGGTCGATTTGACCTTTTCCGAAAATCAGTTTCGTCGGATTGTAGTACGTAAAGTTCTCCATTTATCATAACCTCCAAAAAAATCGTAAGGGAATTACTATAACACAGAAAAAAGGGAGCTGCCAATCCGGCCGCCCCCTTTATGTTATTACAATGATGCTTTCAGTATCGCGAGCACGTCTTCTTTCTGCAGTGACTTGAACTGTCCGAATGCTCCGTTTGCCATCGCTTTATCTGCAATCGTATCCAGCTTCTCATCAGAAATATCATAATCAGCGAGTCTGTTCGGAGCACCGAGGCTCGTCCAGAAATCAGACAGCCTGCTGATTCCTTCAAGTGCGATCTCTTCATCTGATTTGCCTGTCTCGTCAATATCGAAGACACGGACGGCAAGCTGTTTAAAGCGGGCCGGATTTTCTTTGAGCACATGTCTCATCCAGTTCGGGAACAGAATCGCTAAACCTCCGGCGTGCGGTATATCGTAAACCGCTGATACCGCATGCTCGATGTTGTGTGTGGCCCAATCCCCTCTTGCGCCCATTGACAGCATTCCGTTTAATGCGATTGTGCCTGTATATAAAATCGTCTCACGAAGCTCGTAGTTCTCCAGATCATTGATCAGCTTCGGCGCTGTTTCAATCACCGTGCGCAGAAGCGATTCACACATCCGGTCCTGATACGGCGTGTTTGGCGTGTGGTGGAAATATTGTTCAAACACATGGCTCATCATATCGACCATGCCGTAAATGGTGTGGTCTTTCGGAACGGTAAATGTGTTTACCGGATCGAGAATAGAGAATTTAGGGTAAACGAGCGGGCTCCCCCATCCGTATTTCTCCTGTGTCTCCCAGTTTGTGATGACTGATCCGGAGTTCATCTCTGAACCGGTTGCCGCAAGTGTCAGCACTGTTCCGAAAGGCAGCGCTTCTTTCGGCTGGTGTTTTTTCGTGACGATATCCCACGCGTCGCCGTCATATTTAGCGCCCGCCGCGATGGCTTTCGTGCAGTCAATGACACTTCCGCCGCCAACGGCCAATAAGAAATCGATGCTGTTTTCTTTACAGAGCGCAACACCTTTGTTCACCGTTGAGACACGCGGATTCGGCTCTACGCCTGCCAATTCATGTACGGTAACTCCCGCTTTTTTCAGCAGTTCGGTTACTTGATCATAAAGACCGCTGCGCTTAATGCTGCCTCCTCCGTATACGAGCAGCACGTTTTTTCCGTACGGTTTGATTTCTTCAGGAAGTTTTTCAACCTCTCCCTTTCCGAAAATCAATTTGGTCGGATTCCAATATGTAAAGTTTTGCATGACATCTCCTCCTTTGGATTTATATTATGCAGAAAGATGACGTTCAATGTAAAGCAATCCGCTTTTTTGACGGCGCATCACATGGTTTACAGACATCGGCTTCCCGGGAAAGGCACTTGTACAGCCTGAGACAGTGTGTGATTTACACGGCGGAGAATGTAGTATGCATAGATTCTTTGCTTTGTCACAATCTATAACTGTTTCACGAATTCATAGAGGAGGTTGTTTACATGAGTGTTATTCAGCGTATCTGTCTCGTATTAACGATTATCGGCGCTATTAACTGGGGACTGATCGGGTTTTTCCAATTTGATTTAGTAGCAGCCATCTTCGGCGGCCAAGGATCAGCTCTGTCGCGGATTATTTACGGCCTTGTCGGCATCGCCGGTCTAATCAATCTCGGCCTGCTGTTTAAGCCGAACGAAGAAACATCCCGCGAGGAAGCGGCAAATCCGGAAGTCAGATAAACATAAAAAAAGCACCGAACATACATATCCGGTGCTTTTTTTAATGATTATTTTTTGATAAGGTCTTTGCGGTTGGACTGTTCAATCCACTCTTCAAGCTTATCTTTCAATGTGTTGAAACCTTGCGGAGCAGATGTTTCTTCAGAAGCTTGAGCCGCTTTCGGTTTTCTTGGTTTGCTTTCTTTTCTTTCAGGCGCCGCTTGAGTCGCACGGATAGAAAGGCTGATTTTGCCTTTTTCTTCGTCAACCGCAAGTACTTTTACTTGTACTTCGTCACCGATAGAAAGGTGTTCGTTAATGTCTTTTACGAAACCGTGAGTGACTTCAGAAATGTGAACAAGTCCTTGAGTTTCTTCATCTAATGCAACAAACGCACCATACGCTTGTAATCCTGTTACTTTACCAGTGTAAACACTGCCCACTTCAAATTTTGCTGCCATTCATAACAACTCCTAAGTTAAATTAAATACAGATTATACGCAATTTAAAATTATATCATACAAGTTTGTTTTTCGCAAAGAGAACTTTTTTACATAATCATGTTTAAGCACAGATAAAGGAGGGTATACTATGATTACGAAGGCTTTCTAGTATTCCCCCCCTTTTATTTGGATGCGAACCGGGTTCGTATCTTTTTTTATGCCCTTTTTTCAACAAACCGTTTGATTCTGACGAGCGCTTCCTGAATCTGCTCAATGGATGTCGCATAGGAACATCTGATGTAGCCTTCGCCGCTCGGGCCGAATACATTCCCCGGAACGACGGCTACTTTTTCTTCAATGAGCAGCTGTTCCGCGAATTCTTCTGAACTCATGCCGGTCGACTGAATGGAAGGAAAGGCGTAAAATGCTCCGCCGGGGTGGTGGCAGCCGAGTCCGATTTCGTTCAATGTCTCCACAATCAGGTTTCGGCGTCTCCGATAGCTTTTCTTCATTCTTTCGACGTCTTCCTGGCCGTTTTTCAGCCCTTCAAGCGCCGCGTATTGCGCCATGGAAGGCGCGCACATCATCGCGTGCTGATGAATTTTGAGCATGGCATCCCTGATCACGGGAGGCGCCGCCGTAAATCCGAGTCTCCACCCCGTCATGGCAAATGCTTTGGAGAAGCCGGAAATGAGAACCGTGCGTTCCTTCATGCCGCGGATGGCCCCCATGCTCGTGAATGGCTCATCATACGTCAGCTCGGCATAAATTTCATCGGCAAGCACGATCAAGTCGTGTTTTTCAGCGAAAGCAGCGATGGATTCAAGCTCTTCTTTCGAATAGACGGAACCTGTCGGATTTGACGGCGAGCATAGAAGCAGCGCTTTTGTTTTGTCCGTCAGGGCCGCTTCAAAATCGGCTGGGGATGCTTTGAAACCTTTTGCAGCGACAGTCTGAATCGGCACCGGCTTCGCCCCCGTCAAGGTCACGAGTGATTCATATGCGACAAAACACGGTTCGGGAATTAACATTTCCTCTCCAGGATTCATAATGGCGCGGACAGCGAGATCAAGCGCCTGGCTTGCCCCTACAGTAACGATCAGTTCACTGTCAGGCGAATAACTCAGGCCGAACCGCTGATCTAAATAGCGGCTGATTTCTTCTCTCAGTTCATAAAGACCCGCATTTGCCGTATAAGCCGTATAACCCTGTTCTAAAGAAAGAATACTCGCTTCCCTCACGTTCCAGGCCGTCACAAAGTCAGGCTCTCCCACTCCCAGTGAAATGACGCCTTCCATCGTGGCGGCCAGATCAAAGAACTTGCGGATGCCTGACGGTTTAATCTGCTGCACGTAGTCAGATAAATAAGAAGTCTTCGTTTCCATTTACGGAGACACCACGATTCTTTTGTCATCGTCTCCGCTTTCAAAGACTTTGCCGTCATGCTTATATTTTTTCAGGATGAAGTGCGTTGTCGTGGAAACGACAGACTCAAGGGTGGACAATTTTTCAGACACGAAGCTTGCCACGTCTGACATCGTGTTGCCGCGAATAACGACAGATAAGTCATACACCCCTGACATCAGGTACACTGATTCAACTTCCTGGAATCTGTATATCCGCTCAGCGACTTCATCAAAGCCGACATTTCGTTTCGGAGTGACTTTTACGTCAATCATCGCCGTGACGCCTTCCAAACCGTCGACTTTGCGCCAGTCGATCATCGCCGCATAATCAATGATGACTTTTTCCTTTTCAAGCTTTGCAATGATGCTTTTGACTTCTTCAGCGGGAATGTTTGCCATTTTCGCAATCGTTTCCGCATCAACGCGGCTGTTTTCGTCTAAAATTTCTAATATTTCTGTTTCTTTTTCGGTCAGCTTCATTCGTTTCACACCTTTGCATTATCAAAAATCTTCATGACATTATATCACGATTTTCGACAAATGCTAAGAAAAACCCGAAAGAAACCAGAGCTAAAATCTGACAATCAAAAAAGCCTTTACATTACAACAAAGAAAGGACGGCGAAGGCTCTCATGGAAGCTGTTTCACCGATTAAACGGGCCGCGATAGACGGAGTTGAGCTGTATTACGAGCATTATGAAAATCCCGGCAGACAGACACTCGTCTGCGTACACGGTTTTTTATCTTCGGCATTCAGCTTCAGAAAACTGATCCCGCTGCTCAGAAACCATTATGATATTATCGCCGTTGACCTGCCTCCTTTCGGGCAATCGGAAAAGTCACGGACTTTCGTATATACTTACGCAAACCTCGCCAAGCTTCTGATCGGACTTCTGGAAAAGCTCGGTATCAGCCGGGCCGCACTCATCGGCCATTCAATGGGCGGCCAGATTTCCTTATCCGCGTCTCTTCTCAGACCCGAGCTTTTTTCTAAAATCGTCCTGCTGTGCAGCTCGGGGTATTTAAAGCGCTCGCACCCGTCGATTATATTCGGGACGCATCTCCCTTGTTTTGACCTGTATCTTAAGTATTGGCTTTCAAAAGACGGCGTGCTGAACAACCTGTTAAATGTCGTTCACGACCGGACGCTTATCGATCAGGAAATGATTGACGGTTACGAAAAACCATTTACAGACCGCCAGATTTTCAAAGCGATGACAAGGTTTATCAGACACAGGGAGGGCGATTTAGAGCCCGAGGATTTGAAGAAAGTGCAAAACCCCGCTCTTTTAATCTGGGGAGAAGAAGACCGGGTCGTTCCAGTCTCAGTCGGAAAACGGCTTCATGACGACCTGCCGGATTCCATTCTGTATTCACTCAAGGATACGGGGCACCTCGTACCCGAAGAGCGCCCGGAGTTTGTTTCGGAGCGGATTTTTGAATTTATTCAATAAAAAACCGGCGGAACCGCCGGTTTTTAAGGGGTGCAGGAGCTGCTTTCTTTTATGAACAGAAGCTGCTCAGCGGCCTTTCGGCAGCCTTCGATCGGAAGCTTTTGCTCAAATGAAGCTTCAAAGATATCCTGAATGGCTGCTGCCAGCTTGTCGGCACGGTCTTCACTGTAGACGGCCTGAACGATGTCGACGGCTTCTGTCTCATAAAAATCTTCTCCATATTTAAACGGGTCCCACTTGGCAATGATTTTCATCATTTCCATGACCGCTTGGCTTTCTTCCATTTTCATCACCGCTTATAATAAAGTTTGCAATTCTATTTTATCATAGATACGCTGTGCAAAATAATGATACTACAGGAGTGACATACATGAACTTTGATCTTCGAGAAAACCGTCTTGGCACACAATCGGTGAAATGGGACAAGGCGGAAGCGTTATTCGGCGTATCGGATGCGCTTCCGATGTGGGTTGCCGATATGGATTTCCGCGCTCCCGAAGCGGTCACTGACGCCTTAAAAGCCCGCCTTGACCACGGCATATTCGGTTACACGTCTCCTGACGAAAACACAAGAGAAGCCGTCGCTTCATGGCTTGAGACGCGGCACGGCTACCGGCCCGATCCCGCAAGCATCGCGTTCAGTCCCGGTGTTGTCACGGCAATCAGCATGGCCGTACAAGCCTTTACCGAACCGGGCGATCCGGTGTTGATTCAATCACCGGTGTATACGCCTTTTTATCAGATGATCAAGGAAAACAAACGGCAGGTTTTACATAACCCATTACGGGAAGAAAACGGCGTCTACTGTATGGATTTTGAGGATCTTGAGAAAAAGCTGAACGATTCTGAGGTCAAGCTGATGATTCTTTGTAATCCCCACAATCCGTCCGGCAGAGCGTGGAGCCGGGATGAGCTTATGAAGCTCGGATCGCTGTGCGCCGCCCATAACGTTACCGTCGTTTCTGACGAGATACATTCCGACTTAATGCTGTACGGAAAGCCGCATACGCCTTTCGCTTCTCTGTCTGAGGAGTTTGCGCGGATTTCCGTTACTTGTGTCGCGCCGAGCAAGACGTTTAATATTGCCGGGATTCAGGCATCCGCCATTATCATTCCCGATCGGTATAAGCGGGCGAAATTCTCCGCCGCATTGCATCAGAACGGAATTTCCAGCCTTAACACATTTGCGGTTGCAGCAATTGAAGCGGCCTATACAAAGGGAGGCCCTTGGCTTGACGCGCTGATTCCTTACATTGAAGGGAATATGAAATTGGCTGAGGACTTTTTAAGAAAAGAATTGCCGAAAGTCCGCATGATGAAGCCTGACGCTTCCTATTTGATCTGGATGGATTTCAGCGAATACGGATTTTCGGATGCCGAGCTCAAAGAAAGAATGCTCAAAAAAGGGAAAATCATATTAGAGCCGGGAACAAAATACGGACCGGGCGGCGAAGGATTTATGAGACTTAATGTCGGCTGTTCAGCCGCCGCCGTAAAAGAAGGGCTTGAGAGAATGAAAGCAGCGCTCGCTTAGCAGCGGAAAGAACGCCTTTATCTGATGAGATAAGGGCGTTCGCTTTAGAGAAATATATACTTTTTTTTCCGGTAAAGATGTTATAATAGATTCATATTTACATAGGAAAGGATTTCGCATAAATGGAGATCGTAAAGGATTACCTGCTTCACTTCTCTTTTATTTTATTCCCTATTTTTCTTTATCAAGTCTTCTGGCTCAGCAAGCCCGATTTGCTTGTGCCGAGAGCGAACCGCCTGCTGGTCGCCGTATTTGCAGCGTCATCTTCCTTATTATGTACGGCTTTTCCCATCCAGGAGCTTCATTACGTCCGTTACGGTTTGCAGCTGATTCCCATTATCGTCTGCCTGCTTTATTCCGGTACCGCCGCAGGACTTGCCGCAGGGGCGGCATCCGTTTTTTTTCAGCTCATATGGTTTGAACCTTCCGCTCTTTTTTTCTTATCCTTAATTCCTTTTTTAATCATCATCCCTATCCAGCTCCAAACGAAATGGCCTTTTTTTTCAAAGCGGAAGAAACTGCTTTTCGCTCTTCTCATCGGCTGCACTGAAACCGCCTTATTAACCGCATCTGTCTTCATCTATTCCGCGACCAATATTTTCAATTTTCAAAATCTATCTTCCGTTTATTATGAGGCGGCAGTATCTGTTTTTTTTCAAGTCAGCGCCCTTTTGCTGTGCATTTATTTGATTGAGATCATTGATGAGAATGCGTCCATGCGGGCAAGGCTGATTCACTCAGAAAAAATGGCCGTCGTCAGCGAGCTTGCGGCAAGCGTCGCCCATGAAGTCCGCAATCCGCTTACGGTCGTCAGAGGTTTTGTGCAGCTGCTGTTCAGCGGCGAGCAGCTTCAGGACAAATCCCACTCCGGATATCAGAAACTTGTGCTGTCCGAACTCGACCGGGCTCAGACGATCATTACGAATTATCTCGATATGGCGAAGCAGGATGACTATGAAAAAGAAAAGTTTGATATTTCTCTGCTCGTAAAGGAAACAGGTTCCTTAATGGAGTCTTATGCCAATTTTAAATCGGTGACCGTTACGGTTCGAAGCGAGCCTGATTTATATGTGTTCGGCGATGTAAAAAAACTGAAACAGGCCTTCATTAATCTGATTAAAAACAGTATTGAAGCCGTGCCCTCTGAAAACGGCCGAATCGAGGTCTCCGTCCAAAAACAGGAAGAGATGATTCTCATTCAGATTACGGATAACGGAATCGGCATGTCCGATGAAGAACTGCAGAAACTCGGCAAGCCGTATTATACGCTGAAAACGAACGGCACCGGGCTCGGGCTTACCGTGACATTCTCGATTATTCAGCATCATGAAGGCTCCGTCTGTTTCACCAGCGGCGAGCACTCGGGCACAACGGCCTCAGTCAGGCTTCCGGCAGCTGTTCACTAGCCAACCGCGTTGATCTTTTATAGAATAACTAGAGAGAGGTGAACGCTATGAATACGTTTGAAATCGGCACAATCGTAAAAGGGTTTTATAAAACAGGAGCATACATAGGGGAAGTGACAGACGTCAGGCCCAATCACTATTTAGTGAAAATTAAAGCCGTTCTGACGCATCCCGCTCAAGGAGATCTTCATCATCCGAAGCAGGCGGATGTTCCGTTTTTTCATGAAAGAAGAGCGCTTGCATTCGGGGAACAGACAAACATACCGCATCAGATGGTCAAACCGTTTGATGGCGAGGTGCCTGATTATACGGCTTCCTTACAAGCGGCGTCTGCCCGGCTGAAAGATCAGCTTACAGCGGACGGCTCAGAATGGGCGGAACGTTCGCTCGACAACTTGGCCGCGTTAGAGCGTGACTATTTTAAAAGAACTTGACCCAGTCGGCATGATTGGGTTTTTTTATGTGGCCCGGCGAAACAGTTCAGTCAGATCGACGCGATCACCGATCGTCGGAGGTTTCGGTTTTTCAAGATATTGTTTATCCCGCTCGACAAGCTTGAATAATTTGTATGTCGTCCGCGCATCATCCAGCGCTTTATGATGCGTGCCCGTCCCTTTATCGCCATACTCTTCTGCCGCTTTCCAAAGGCCGGTCAATGTTCTGTCGCCGAAGAAGTTTTTGTATTCAAGGGACAGATCCCGAAGTTCTCCTTTGAACGGAAAAGGGATGTGGTTAAACATGCAATTTTGCTTTAACACTTTCATATCCATATTGCCCCAGGTGACGATCGTGCAGTTTTTATCAGGATCAAGCTCATTTAATTTGCGGATGAATTCATTAAACGTGATTCCGCCGTCCACGTCTTTTTGGGTGATGTTCAGAAAGGTTTTGCACCGTTTCGTCAGCTTCGGAAATTTTTTCGGTTTGATATAACTCGAAAACGTTTCAGTCACTTCATCATTCACCGTCTTGACAATCCCCGCTTCAATAATCTCGGGAAAGAAATTTTGCGGGCTGTATTTTCCGTCAGGCATTGTAAATTCAAAATCAATAATGAGCAGACTGCGCTGATCCACTTTTTTTACACCTGCCTTTCCTCCGATCAAAAATGATATTTTATGATAGTATATCAGTTTCCCCTCTGAAACTTTCTTCATTTTCTAAAAATAATGAATTTTCCTATATCCGCATCGAAAATACAAATACCGGATTCATTCCTATATACTAATGATTAGATACACGAAAAGTAAAGAAGGTGATGTTATTTCTGTCCGTAAGAAGAACTTCGTCGTCATTTGGATTACAAATTTCTTTATTTCCGCCAGCATGACCATGATTGTTCCGTTTCTTTCGTTATATATCGAAACGATCAGCCCCCATTCGGGCGGGTATGTGCAGAGATGGAGCGGGTATGTGTTCGGCGTCACGTTTTTAATGGCGTTTGTGATTTCCCCGTTTTGGGGCAGATTCGGCGATAAGCGCGGCTACAAAAAAATTCTCTTGATTACAGGAACCGGCATTGCCGTCAGCATTTTATTGATGGGGTTTGTGACATCCGTTTATCAGCTGTTTGTCCTGCGGCTGCTTATGGGTCTAGTAACAGGCTTTGTTCCGACATCGCTTGCCATGATTTCGGCGCAGACGCCGAAAGAGACTGCCGGGAAGACGCTCGGCACGCTGCAGATGGGTCAGGTGTCAGGCACTTTATTCGGACCGATGCTGGGCGGGCTGCTCGCTGACAGCTTCGGGTTTACGTACACATTTTTTATTACGTCTTTTGTCATTTTCGCATCTGTGCTTCTCGTTTTATTTCAGGTCAATGAGCAGCCGCTCGGCGAGAAACAAAACAAGCGGAAAACCTATTCCAGAAAACAGGTGCTCTCTTATATTTTTCACCAGCCCGCGCTTTGGGCGATGATGGTGCTTACTATGATCGTGCAGACCGGCAATTTCAGCATCCAGCCGCTGCTCGCTTTATATGTCAATGAGCTGCACGGACCTGTTAATTTAGCCTTTTTCTCCGGAATGGCGTTTTCAGCGACCGGACTCGGAAGCTTACTGCTTGCCCGGAAATGGGGGGACTTCGGCGACCGCTTCGGCCACAGCCGGATCTTAATCGTGCTTTTGATTGCCTCAGCGGTGTTTTTCATTCCGCAGGCGCTCGCCTCCTCCCTCTCCATTCTGTTAGTCTTCAGATTTCTGTTCGGCATGGTCATGGGCGGCACGCTCCCCTGCATTACGGCCGCAATCCGCGTCAGGGCGCCGGGCAGCATCCAGGGAGAGGTGCTCGGCTATAACGTCAGCTTTCGTTTTCTCGGAAATGTGCTCGGCCCTCTGCTCGGAGGTGCGGTCTCAAGCGGTTTTTCCATTTCGGCTGCTTTCTACGTCACCGCCTTTCTCTTTTTAATAGGCGCGGGGCTCTTATGGATGGCGGGACATCTGCAAAAGGATACAGCGTCAAATGCGGGCTGACCGGCAGCGATCACGATTTCTTCTAAATTTAACCTTCTCGTATTCTTAAAAGAATGATACGATATGGCTAGAAATCAGGAGAAAAGAGAGTGACCATGGTACGTAAAATAATCGGATGGATTTTGCTGCTCGGCATTATCCCGTTGTGTGCATTTACAGTTATTGCTTCCGGCAAAGAGGTAAAACAAATCAAGCCTTTTGATCAGGTGCTCGATAAACATATTGATTTAAAAGCGATCAACCTGGTTCAAAACAGTTACATGTATGACAGGGACGGAAGCCTTGTTTCTGAGATTGTCAGCGATCATGAGAACCGCGTGATCGTGCCCTTTAATAAAATACCGAATGAGGTAAAACAACTGTTTTTAACCTCTGAAGACCGTCATTTTTATGAGCATAAAGGGTTTGACTTTATGGGGATGGTCAGGGCGGCCGCCTCCAATTTCAAAGATCATAAAATTGATCAGGGCGCCAGCACCATCACCCAGCAGCTGGCAAGGAATGTGTATTTAAGCCATGAACGCACCTTCAGCCGAAAACTGACGGAGCTGGCCTATTCCTATCAGCTTGAGAAAAAATACAGCAAAGATGAGATTTTAGAAGGCTACTTAAATACGATTTATTTTAATAACGGCGTATACGGTGTCGGTTCGGCGGCACAATTTTATTTCAGCAAGCCGCTGAAATCTCTCACTTTGGGAGAAATGGCCTTTATCTGCGCAATCCCTAATAACCCTACATTATATGATCCTCTCAAGCATTTTGATTATACGAAAAAACGACAAGTCAGATTGCTTAACGGATTAAAAAAAGCAGGCGTTATATCCGGGAAACAGCTGAAAAAAGCCGAAAAGGAAAAGATCAAGCTTGATATAAACGAAAAAACAAATAAATATCCTGACTATGTTTCCTATGTAAATGATGAATTCACACAGCTTGTTTCATCATCCGAAGGCTATGACAAACGTCTTGAAAAAGCTTCCGGAAAGGCGAAACAAAAAATACAGAGTGAGCTTTCAGACAGAGTCAGCACATTGTTAAAAGACGGCGTGAAGATTTATACGGCGCTGAATCCGTATATGCAAAACCAGGTCGTCGCCCAAGTGAATCAAAATCTGCCGTATGCAGGCGTCCAAGGCGGAGCGGCCGTGATTAATCATCAGACACATCAGATTATCGCGCTTTCAGGCGGGAAAGATTACCATAAATATGATTTCAACCGTGCCTATCAGGCATACAGACAGCCCGGTTCATCCATTAAGCCGCTGCTTGATTACGGACCTTATATTGAAAAGACAGGCGCAACGCCACACAGCAAGATTGACGCAAGCAAATTCTGCAGTGCGGATTACTGTCCGCAAAACTACAATAACCGCACGTACGGTACGGTCACGCTGGAAACGGCGTTTAAATACTCGTACAACACACCGGCCATCAGAATCATGGACCGCGTCGGTGTCAATAAGGCGTTCAGCTACCTTGAACCGTTTCATTTCGCGAAGCTGGTCAGCGCGGATTACCGTCTGCCTGCGGCGCTTGGCGGTTTTACAAACGGCATGACGCCGCTTGAAATGACCAATGCGTACACCACGTTCGGCAACAACGGCGTTTATACGCCGAGTCACGCGATTACAAAAGTGACTGATTTAAAAGGAAAAACGATATTAAAATGGAAAGATGAGCCGACGCAGGTATTCAGCGTGCGGACCAACATGCAGATCAAAGAAATGATGAAAGCCGTCGTCAAAAGCGGAACAGGAAAAAAAGCGAACTTTAAAGCTCCGTACGTCGGCGGAAAATCAGGAACGTCAAATGACTATCACGATATGTGGTTTGTCGGCCTGACGGACGCTTATACGATGGGGGTATGGGTCGGCAAGGATACACCGTCAAGCGTCGAATATCTTCATGACGCAAGCCCTCAGCTTTCGATCTGGAAAAACACGCTGCAGGCAGCTTATTAAAGATAACGGAGGGGATCCGCTTTGAAACCAGCTCAGCTTCCGGACCGCGTACTTTTGTTTGACGGCGTCTGCAACTTATGCAGCGGCGCAGTTCAATTCATCATTAAACGCGATCCGGCCGGCAAAATCTCATTTGCATCATTGCAATCAGATACCGCCCGGGAGCTTTTGGCATCAGAAGGACTTCCGACAGAACAATTTGACAGCATGATTTTTATCGAAAACGGGCGGATATACAAAAAATCCGCAGCCGTGTTAAAGGTTTCCCGTCATCTCCGCGGAGCCTGGCGGCTGTCAGCGGTTTTTTTCGCAGTGCCCCGCCCCCTCAGGGACAGAGCCTATTCTTTCATCGCCCGGCGCCGTTACAAATGGTTCGGAAAAAGGGAAGCATGCATGCTCCCCTCCCCTGAGATCAAAAACAGATTTCTGTCTTAACAAAAATGGCTAGCTTACACAGGTAAGCTAGCCATTATGCTATTATAAAGCTTGATAAAGATGTACAAAATACCGATAACAAAAGTAAACCAAAACAGAATCTCAAGCAATATAAAACCGATCAGCGAAACGATCGAAAGTGTCGAATAGATTCTGTACACCATGAAAATCAAATAAACGAGCGTAACAACGGCAAATAACGCCGCAATCCAAAAACCATTCTGCACGAGCGCAAAGGAAAGAATTCCTCCGCCTACATAAATTAAAGAGCCTAATCTGATTTTTTTCAGATTGTCCCCTTCAGGGTCATTTGTGAAAAACAAAAGAGACAGCTCTGTCACTGTGTTTGCAATCAGCTTCAAAGCCGAAAAAAGCATAAAATACACAAGGGCGAACGCTGCAAAAAGCGCCAGTCTGATCCCTTTTTCAGAGAAATAATCCAGCATCCCCTGATACATGCCGAGCGTCTGAAGTATCTTCATGACATAAAGCGAGGTAGAAATGGATAATGACGAACTAAAAAGCAGAATCGCAACGAGCGGAAAATAACCCGTCCAATAAGTATTTTTCATATAAAAAGTCCCTTTCTGTAATCTACCTCACTTATTATGGAGGACTTAAAACACATTGACAAGATAAAAAATACCATTTTTCCTCACTTTTACGAAATAAGGGCCTGATCTTCACAAACCGGCTTTTTCGGAGTAAAGTAGAACGCGGGAATGATAAACGTAAGGAAGGCTGTTATGAAAAAAACATTAAAATTGCAAACCCGATTAACGATATTCGTCTGTATTGTCGTCCTTATCGCACTTTGTATCACCTTTTTCACGATCAGCGTCCAAACAGCAGACCGCGTGAAAGAAGAAGAACGGACGACCGCGCTGCGCACCGCAAAGCTGGTCGCGGAAACACCGAGTGTCGCGCGGGCATTGCAAACAAGAAAAGGGCTGAAAGAGCTCCGGGATTATACATTAGACGTCCAGCATACGACAGGAACCGAATTTGTCGTGGTGATGGATATGAACAGCATCCGCCTCACCCACCCCGACGCAAATAAAATCGGGAAGAAATTCACCGGCGGAGACGAACAGCCGGCGATGCACGGACATATCAAAACGAGCACATCAGCGGGAACTCTCGGAAAATCCATGAGAGCCTTCGTACCGATCTATGGAAAAGATAAAAAACAAGTGGGCGTCGTTTCGGTCGGAATTTCGCTTAACAAAATACAGGATGTCGTCAGCCACAGTTTGAGACCGCTTTATTTCATCATCTGCGTAAGTATTTTTGTCGGCGTCATCGGAGCCGTCATTGTCGCCCGCACCGTCAAAAACATTATGTACGGTCTTGAGCCTTATGAAATCGCCACCCTCCTGGAAGAGCGGAGCGCCATGCTCGAATCAACGAAGGAAGGCATCCTGGCGGTTGACGCGCGGGGAAAAATCAAGCTTGCCAATGCGGAAGCGAAACGGCTTTTTATTAAAATGGGTATTCCGACTAATCCGGTCGATCAAGATGTGAACGATATTCTCCCGAAAAGCCGGCTGAAACAAGTGATTGAAACGAAAAAACCGCTTCAGGACAGGGATATCCGCATTAACGGGCTTGAGCTGGTCTTTAATGAGGTTCCGATTCATCTGAAAGGACAAACCGTCGGAGCGATCGCCACGTTCAGGGACAAAACGGAGGTCAAACATTTAGCAGAACAGCTGTCCGGTGTTAAAATGTATGCAAACGCATTAAGAGCCCAGTCTCATGAATTCATGAATAAGCTTCATGTCATTTTAGGGCTTGTCCAATTAAAAGAATACGATGATCTCGGCACTTACATTAAAGACATTGCCATTCAGCAGAAGACGGAAACAAGCGAGATTATAAGTGATGTCAAAAGTCCGGTTCTCGCAGGGTTTCTTCTAGGAAAACAAAGCTACATACGCGAACAGGGCGCTGATCTGGACATTCAGCTCGGCAGCCTGATCCCGAATGCGGCAGATCCGGCCGTCATCCATGAGCTCATTACGATTATCGGAAACCTGTTAAACAACGCGCTCGATGCGGTGGCGCAGATGCCGAAAAAAAACATTACGTGCTCGATGCGGTTTCAGGATCGCCAGCTTGATATAGAGATTACGGACACGGGAGCCGGAATGTCTGCGGCAGACCAAGCCCGTATTTTTGAACAAGGTTATTCCACGAAAGGGACAAACCGGGGGTTCGGCCTCTATTTCACCCAGCAGGCAACAGAAAATTTAAAAGGCCATATGATTGTGACAAGTGAAAAGAATGAAGGAACGACTTTCAGTCTTCGCATTCCGTATGAACCGAAGGAGGAAAATGATGATTAATGTACTCATAGTTGAAGACGACCCCATGGTGGGTGAATTAAATAAACGCTATCTCAGCCAGATTGAAGGATTTCAGCTGAAAGGGATCGCATCATCCTTTCAAAGCGCGCTGCACGTGCTGAGCGAGCATCATATCGATCTCATCCTTCTTGACATTTACATGCCGGGAAAAAACGGGCTTGAGCTATTAACGGAAATCCGCAAACAAAATGAATCGGTTGATGTCATCGTCATTTCGGCCGCAAGCGAGCTGGACGTCATCAAAAAAACGCTTCGGTACGGCGCCGTCGATTATTTAATCAAACCATTTGAATTTGACCGCTTTCAAACCGCTCTTTCCGACTACAGACGCAAGCAGAAAGTTTATCAATCACACAGAAGCATGACACAGAAAGAATTGGATGCCGAGCTTTTTCAAAAGAAAGAAGCGGCGGAAAAGGTTCACCTTCCGAAGGGATTGACAAAAAGCACGCTTAAACTCATCTGGGCGAGCATTGAGTCTTTCGGTGACGGCTCTTTTACCACAGAAGATCTCGCCAAGCATACTGAAATCTCGCAAGTCTCCATCCGGAAATACCTTAAATTTCTGGAAGACATACAAGTGCTGAATGTAGAAATGGCGTACGGCACGATCGGCAGACCCGTCTTCCAATATCATATCAACACCGGCAATGTCAGCAGCATCAAACAATATTTATAATGTCAAAAAGCGCCGTCCCGCTGTGAACGGTGCTTTTTTACTGTCATATCCCGTGACAAAAGGCTTGAGATTCCTTTTTTGTATGCTATATAAGGATAATGACCCGGCTGATCCTCCTCTGTTTTATCCAGATGAGGAAGCCGATTCATAAAATTGATATTTTTTAAAAAATAAGCAAATTTCTATTTATTTATGGCGGGTAAAATGATAAATTATGATTGGTTAGCAGATCTTTTCAGATAAGTCATAAGTCCCGAACACGGAAGAGACAGCCGCTCAAGGCGGGAAAAAGAGAGACGTCTCATCATTATTATCAGAAAGTTTTTTCGATTCTGCATCCGGTACGGGGACTCAAGTCTGAATTGAACAGCACAGCCATATTTTACAGGGGGGTTATATCTTTGAAAAAACGCAAAATCGGAATGGCGATGGCGCTCATCGCGGCGGCCGGAACCATATTAAGCGCATGCGGTTCAAGTGACAAAGCAAACGGCTCCGGCAGTAAAAACTTTACCGTCGGCATGGTAACGGACATCGGCGGTGTCGATGACAAATCATTTAACCAGTCCGCCTGGGAAGGTATTCAGGCATTCGGAAAAGACAACGGGCTTACAAAAGGCAAAAGCGGTTTTGACTATCTTCAATCAAAATCAGATGCAGATTATACAACGAACTTAAATAAATTAGCGCGGGAACACTTTGACCTGATTTACGGCGTTGGGTATCTGATGCAGGATTCCATCAGCGAAATCGCCGATCAGCGCAAAGACACAAATTTTGCGATCATTGACGCCGTTGTCAAAAAAGACAACGTGGCGAGCCTTACATTTAAAGAGCAGGAAGGTTCATTCCTCGTGGGAGCGGCCGCTGCGCTATCGAGCAAAACGGGAAAAGTCGGATTCGTGGGCGGAATGGAGTCTGAATTGATCAAAAAATTCGAAATCGGCTTCCGCGCGGGTGTACAAGCCGCAAATCCGAAAGCGACCGTCGAAGTGAAATATGCGGGCGGATTTGACAAAGCCGATGTCGGTAAGGCGACGGCTGAAAGTATGTACAAATCAGGCGTTGACGTCATTTATCACGCGGCCGGCGCAACGGGAACGGGCGTCTTCACAGAAGCGAAAAATCTAAAAAAGGAAGATCCGAAGCGGAACGTATGGGTTATCGGTGTTGATAAAGACCAGTACGCGGAAGGTCAAGTCAAAGGCACAAAAGACAATGTCACTCTCACATCAATGGTCAAAAAAGTGGATACAGCCGTGGAGGACTTAACGAAAAAAGCGAGTGACGGCAAATTCCCGGGCGGCAAAACATTAACATACGGTTTGGCGCAAGATGCAGTCGGCATCTCGGATCACAAGGAAAACCTTTCTGACGACGTCATCAAAGCAACAGACGATTGGAAGAAGAAAATTGCGGACGGACTCGAGATCCCTTCAACTGAAAAAGAATTGAAATCCTTCAAGGCTGAGTAAGAACCAGGGGATAAGGAGACTTCCGTGCTTATCCCCTCTCTTTTATGAAAAGAGCGGTGAAGGAAAAGCTGCATCTCTTGCAGCTTTTCTTTTGCCAAGCTCTTTCTCATCAAAGTATCTCTGAAAAGGAGCGTCAAATCGGTGGATTATATCATTGAAATGCTTAATATACGCAAGGAGTTTCCCGGAATCGTCGCCAATGATGACGTCACGCTTCAAGTGAAAAAAGGCGAAATACACGCCCTTCTCGGTGAAAACGGCGCCGGAAAATCGACACTCATGAACGTTTTATTCGGCCTGTATCAGCCGGAAAAAGGCGAGATCCGGGTGCGGGGCGAACGCGTTCACATCAACAGCCCGAACAAAGCCAACGATCTCGGCATCGGGATGGTGCACCAGCATTTTATGCTTGTGGATACCTTTACCGTCTCAGAAAATATCATTCTCGGAAAAGAGCCGAAAACTTTCGGCCGGATTGACAGACAGCGCGCCGCCCGGGACGTGCGCGATATTTCCGACCGTTACGGCCTGCACATTGATCCTGAAGCCAAAGTTGCCGATATTTCCGTCGGTATGCAGCAGCGGGCGGAAATATTAAAGACCCTCTACCGGGGCGCCGACATTCTCATTTTTGACGAGCCGACCGCGGTGCTGACTCCGCACGAAATTCAAGAACTGATTCAGATTATGAAAAATCTTGTCAATGAAGGAAAATCAATCATCCTCATCACCCACAAATTAAAAGAGATTATGGAAGTCTGCGACCGTGTCACCATTATCCGGAAAGGAAAAGGCATTACAACACTTGATGTCGCACATACGGATCAAGATGAACTGGCAAGCCTTATGGTCGGACGCGAAGTGTCATTCAAGACGGATAAACAAGCGGCCGATCCGAAACAAGAAGTGCTTTCACTTTCTGATGTAACGGTTAAAGACGCGCGCGGCGTTGAGGCGGTCAAACAGCTCTCCCTCTCAGTCAGATCCGGTGAAATCGTCGGCATTGCGGGCGTTGACGGAAACGGCCAGTCTGAATTAATTGAAGCCATTACAGGTCTCAGAAAAACGAATGCCGGCACGATCACGTTAAACGGCAAACAGCTGCAAAACATGCCGCCCAGGAAAGTCACTGAAGCCGGCATCGGGCATATTCCGCAGGACAGGCATAAACACGGGCTCGTCCTTGATTTTCCGATCGGAGAAAATATCGTGCTGCAAAGTTATTACCAAAAGCCCTACTCTTCTTTCGGCATATTAAATAAACACACGATTTATGACAAAGCGCGAAGCCTGATTAAAGAATACGATGTCAGAACACCTGATGAATATACGCCTGCGCGCGCTCTCTCCGGGGGGAATCAGCAAAAGGCCATTATCGGCCGGGAAGTGGACAGAAATCCGGATCTTTTAATTGCGGCCCAGCCGACGCGGGGACTCGATGTCGGCGCGATTGAATTCGTCCATAAAAAGATCATTGAGCAGCGTGACGCCGGTAAAGCGGTGCTTCTGTTATCTTTTGAACTTGATGAAATAATGAATCTCAGCGATCGCATCGCCGTCATCTTTGAAGGCAGCATCATCGCAAACGTCAATCCGCTTGAAACAAACGAGCAGGAGCTCGGACTTTTAATGGCGGGAAGTAAGCAAATGGAGGCGGGGAAAACACATGATTAATCGACTTTCTCATCTGGCTGTGCCGCTGATTGCGATCATCCTTGGATTAGCTGCGGGTGCGGTCATCATGCTCGCCAGCGGCTACAATGTCGTAAGCGGGTATTCGGCTCTTTGGAGCGGCATTTTCGGAGAAGTGTATTACATCGGGGAATCGATCCGGCAGATTACGCCATATATTTTGTCCGGATTGGCCGTGGCATTCGCATTTCGGACCGGCCTGTTTAATATCGGGGTTGAAGGACAGCTCCTTGTCGGCTGGACCGCCGCGGTGTGGGTCGGCGCTTCCTTTGACGCCCCCGCTTACATCCACCTTCCGCTTTCGTTATTGGCGGCTGCGGCTGCGGGCGGCATTTGGGGCCTGATTCCCGGATTTTTAAAAGCCCGTTTTTTTGTCCACGAAGTGATTGTCACGATCATGATGAATTATATCGCTCTTCATTTAACCAATTATCTCATTTCCGATGTCATGACGGACCACCGGGACAAAACAGACAAAATTCATGAAAGCGCGTCGCTCCGCTCGCCGTTTTTAGAGCAGCTGACAGATTACTCCCGCCTTCACTGGGGCATTCTGATCGCTCTGTTTGCGGCAGTCCTCATGTGGTTTATCATTCATAAAACAAAAAGCGGATTTGAATTCCGGGCTGTCGGCTTTAACCAGCACGCCGCACAATACGCCGGAATGAGCGTCAGAAAAAATATGATGTACGCCATGATGATTTCCGGCGCCTTCGCCGGGCTTGCCGGCGCGATGGAAGGACTCGGAACCTTTCAATACGCGGCGGTTAAGGGCGCATTTACCGGCGTCGGCTTCGACGGCATTGCGGTTGCGCTTCTCGGCGGCAGCACGGCAATCGGCGTTGTTCTGGCGGCATGTCTTCTCGGCGGCCTTAAAGTCGGGGCATTAAATATGCCGATTGAATCCGGGGTGCCTTCTGAAGTCGTTGACATCGTCATCGCCATTATTATTTTGTTTGTGGCATCAAGCTACGCCATCCGTCTCATCCTTGATAAATTGAAGAAAAAGGGGGCGAATTAAGTGGACTTCCTGCAGATTTTATCCATTATTGTCCCGGCAACACTCGTATATGCGGCTCCGCTTATTTTAACCGCTCTCGGCGGCGTGTTTTCTGAAAGATCGGGGGTTGTCAACATCGGTCTTGAAGGACTGATGATTATCGGCGCATTTACAAGCGTCATGTTCAACTTATTTTTCGGACGCGAGCTTGGCGCCGCCGCTCCGTGGCTCGCCTTGGCTGCGGCTATGATTGCCGGCGGACTGTTCTCACTGATCCACGCGGCCGCCGCGGTTTCTTTCCGCGCCGATCAGACGGTAACCGGTGTGGCGATCAATATGCTCGCGTTAGGAGCGACACTGTTTATCGTCAAGCTGATCTACGGAAAGGCGCAGACTGATAAAATCCCGGAGCCCTTTTACAAAACGAACATTCCCGGGTTAAGCGATATTCCGGTTTTAGGAAAGATTTTCTTTTCCGACGTATATTATACGTCGATTTTAGCCATCGTACTGGCCTTTGTTTCCTGGTTTATTTTATTCAAAACGCCGTTCGGCCTCCGCATCCGTTCTGTCGGGGAACATCCGATGGCGGCCGATACGATGGGAATCAACGTGTTCGGCATGCGCTATATCGGCGTCATGATCAGCGGGCTGTTCGGCGGGCTCGGCGGCGGTGTATATGCTTCCACGATCGCGCTTGATTTCACGCACTCCACCATTTCCGGACAAGGCTTTATCGCTCTCGCCGCGCTGGTTTTCGGCAAATGGCATCCGATCGGCGCGCTCGGGGCTGCGCTGTTCTTCGGATTTGCGCAGAGTTTGAGCATTATCGGCTCGCTTTTGCCCCTGTTCAAAGACATTCCGAATGTATACATGCTGATGGCTCCTTACATTCTGACCATTCTCGCGCTTGCCGGCTTTATCGGCCGCGCGGATGCGCCTAAAGCCAACGGCATCCCTTACATTAAAGGAAAACGCTGATTGCCACAAAAAAGAGTTCCGCACCCTGGTGCCGGAACTCTTTTCATCTATATACGATTCTGATATACTCACGCGGCTGAAACGGCGTTTGCATTGATTCAGCCGCACTCAGCTTGTCTTCTGCGTATTCCGCACCGAGAAAAAAACGCTCCCAATTATCTGCCTCCGTCTGCTGCCGCGTTTTGCAGAAATCGTCCGCTATGAATGTTCCTGCAATAATAGAACAAAATATTCCAATACAGGCCGCCGCCTTTCTCTTCATCTGACCAGCTCCTTTTTAAAAGCTTGATCTGAAAGATAAATGTATATACAAAGATCAGGATATTTGATAAATTTATTTTGGGTTCAAAAGACCACAAAAACACAGAGAGGAATACATTATGCCGTAGCAGGGTAAAAAAAAGTGCGATATAATTTGTACTGGGTCCTATGACCGTGAATTGATTGATTCACTCTTACATAAAGCAGTTGCTTGATGAAAAAACAAGCAAAGGAGGTCTTCTGTTGCAGCTGTTACATTTCGCGATTTTGGCGCCTTTTTTATTTGCATTTATCGTTCCCTTTCTTTATAAACGGGTAAAACAAGTCCATACAGGCTGGTTTGTGCTGATAGTGCCCGTTGTGCTGTTTGTTTACTTTATCAGCAAGCTCCCTGTAACAATGGCTGGGGAAACCGTCCGGTATGCGGCCGAATGGATTCCGTCCCTCGGTATTAACTATACCGTTTATATTGACGGACTCGGGCTGTTATTCGCTTTATTGATTACGGGCATCGGGTCTTTGGTGACGCTTTACAGTATTTTTTACTTATCGAAGGACAAAGAAAAGCTCGGCCCCTTTTATGTGTACCTGCTGATGTTTATGGGCGCGATGCTCGGCGTTGTGCTCGTCGATAACGTCATCGTGCTGTATATGTTCTGGGAGCTGACAAGCCTGTCATCCTTCTTATTAATCGGGTATTGGCATAAGCGGAAGAAATCACGCTACGGGGCGGAAAAGTCACTGCTGATTACCGTCGGCGGCGGGCTGTGCATGCTCGGCGGCTTTATCCTGCTGTATCTGATGACGGATTCTTTCAGTATCAGGGAAATGGTCAACCAGGTGCATATTATCGCAGGCCATCCGTTCTTTATTCCGGCGATGGTTCTCCTGTTATTGGGGGCCTTTACGAAATCAGCGCAGTTTCCGTTTTATATCTGGCTGCCTGATGCCATGGAGGCGCCGACTCCTGTCAGCGCCTATCTGCACTCGGCTACAATGGTGAAAGCGGGCATTTATGTGATTGCCAGATTCAGTCCGGTTTTTGCATTTTCACCCGTCTGGTTTTGGACGGTTGCCTCAGTCGGTCTGATCACGATGGTATGGGCTTCCTTTAATGCGATGAAACAAACCGATTTAAAAGCGATTCTGGCATTTTCCACAGTCAGCCAGCTCGGTATGATTGTATCGATGCTCGGCGCAGGAGCCGCCGCGCTTCATTACCAGCATTCAGAGTATTTTACGGCGGCTGTCACTGCGGCTGTGTTTCACTTAATTAACCATGCTACTTTTAAAGGAAGTTTATTTATGGCGGTCGGCATTATCGACCATGAAACGGGAACACGGGACATCCGCAGGCTCGGCGGACTGATGGCGCTTATGCCGGTAACGTTCACCGTTTCACTGATCGGAACGTTTTCCATGGCGGGCCTCCCTCCGTTTAACGGCTTTTTAAGTAAAGAAATGTTCTTTACAAGTATGCTGCGGATTGCTCATGCAGATATTTTCAGTCTTGATACATGGGGCGTGCTGTTCCCCGTTCTCGCATGGATCGGGAGCGTCTTCACTTTCATCTACAGCATGAAGCTGTTTTTCAGAACGTTCAGCGGCGCGCGCAAACCTGATCAGCTTGAAAAGACGCCGCATGAAGCTCCGCTCGGCATGCTGATTTCGCCGGTCATTCTTGCCGCTTGCGCCGTCAGTCTGTTTTTTGCACCGAACGTTTTGTCTTACAGCCTGATTGAACCGGCGATGAACTCCATTTATCCGGCTCTGTTAACCGGCGGAGATACATTCCATGTCCATATTTCCCAGTGGCACGGGGTGACGGCTGAGGTAATGATGACCCTCGGCATCATCATTGTCGGCACGATCGGTTACGTAACGCTGTCTAAATGGGAGCGTTTGTACGGTCTGTTTCCGAAAAAACTGACGCTGAACAAGCTTTACGATGCGGTGACAGGCAGTATGGAAAAAAGATCTTACCAGCTGACGTCATCTTATATGACCGGATTTTTGCGGGATTATCTGCTGTATATCTTTGCGGCGTTTATCATTCTCATCGGGGCGGCGTTCGTCACAAAAGGCGGCTTTTCCATGACAGCGAAAGGCATGGCTGAAATCGGCCTGTATGAAATCGTGCTGTCCCTCGTTATGGTGAGCGCAACGATTGCGACTGTGTTCGCCAAATCGCGGCTGACGGCCATTATCTCACTCGGTGTTGTCGGGTACACACTCGCGCTGTTTTTCGTGATTTTCAGAGCCCCCGATCTGGCGCTCACGCAGCTCGTCATTGAGACGATATCCGTCGCCTTGTTTCTTCTTTGTTTTTACCATCTGCCGAAAATGCGGCGGAAAAAGAAGACAAGAACATTCCGGATGACCAATTTTATCATTTCTCTCGGTGTCGGCGTCATCGTGACAATGCTCGGAATCGCGTCTTCCAGCGAAAAAACAAAAGACAGCATCTCCTCCTTTTTCACCGCTTACAGCCATAAGCTCGGGGGAGGAAACAATATCGTCAACGTCATCCTCGTTGATTTCAGGGGATTTGATACGATGTTTGAAATCACGGTGCTGTCGATTGCCGCACTCGGGATTTACGGCATGATCAGAACGAAAGTAAAAGAGGAGGGAGAAGAGCGTTGAGACAGCAAAACACAAACGACATCATCCTTCAGACGGCAACGAAGCTTGTATCTTTTATCATTCTGCTTTTCTCTTTCTATTTATTTTTATCGGGGCATAACGCCCCCGGCGGAGGATTTGTCGGCGGACTGATTACGTCTTCGGCCATCGTGCTGTTGCTTTTGGCCTTTGATTTAAAAACCGTCAAATCGATTTTGCCCGTCAATTTTATTTATGTGGCGGGCGCGGGTCTGCTTATCGCGATTGCAACGGGTGCAGGTTCGTTCTTATTCGGAGCACCCTTTCTCACCCATACATTCGGCCATTTTCATCTCCCTGTGCTTGGGAATACGGAGCTTGCGACGGCCACTTTGTTTGATTTAGGTGTGTATCTCGTTGTTGTCGGCGTGACGATGACCATTATTCAAACGATTGGAGAGGAAGAATAGTGGAAATCTTAATGTCTGTCATTGCCGGTATTTTGTTTATGGCGGCAACCTACCTGCTGCTTTCTAAAAGTCTGCTGCGCGTGATTATCGGCACCGCGCTTTTAAGCCACGGCGTCCATTTGCTGCTTCTGACCATGGGCGGACTGAAAAAAGGCGCTCCTCCCATACTGGGCGGAAAAAGCACGTCGTTTGTCGATCCGCTGCCGCAGGCACTCATACTGACGGCGATCGTTATTTCGTTCGGCGTCACGTCCTTTTTGCTTGTGATGGCGTTCCGCGCCTATCAGGAACTGAAAACGGACGATATGGATCGAATGAGGGGAAATGATCAACATGAATAACTTTGTGATATTGCCTATTCTGGTGCCGCTGCTTGCCGCAGTGCTGCTGATTTTTATGAACAGGCGCGTGATGCTGATGCGGATATTCAGCACTGCCGCTTCCTGTGTCTCCATCGTCATCAGCGCCGCTCTCGTTCAGACGGTTTTCACACACGGGATTCAGACGCTGACACTCGGCGGCTGGAAAGCGCCGTACGGCATTGTGCTCGCCGCGGATCAGCTTGCCGCACTGCTTGTTTTGACAACCGCCATAATCGGGCTGCTCGTCACCCTGTACTCCTTCCGCTCCATCGGAGAAAAAAGGGAGCGCGCTTTCTATTATTCAGGGGTGCAGTTTCTTCTGGCCGGCGTAAGCGGAGCGTTTTTGACGGGTGACCTGTTCAACATGTACGTCTTTTTTGAGCTTCTGCTTATCGCGTCCTACATGCTGATCGTGCTTGGCGGAACGAAAATTCAATTAAGAGAATCATTGAAGTATATCGTGTTTAACATTGTGTCATCCGCGTTTTTTGTCATCGGCGTCGGTTACTTATATGCGGTGACGGGCACGCTGAATATGGCTGACCTAAGCGTAAAAATAAGCGAATCGGGCCAGACCGGGCTGATAACCGTCATCGGCGTCCTTCTTCTCGTCGTTTTCGGTTTAAAGGGCGGGATATTCCCGCTGTATTTCTGGATGCCGGGCTCTTATTACGCCCCGCCGGCTGCGATTTCGGCCTTATTCGGGTCTCTTTTGACGAAAGTCGGCCTGTACGCCATTTTAAGAGTATTCACCCTGATCTTTATTCACGATACGGGCTTTACCCACCAATTGATGATGTGGCTTGCGATGCTGACGGTGCTATTCGGCGTCATCGGATCTATCGCCTTTTCGGATGTCATGAAAATCGTCATCTACAATATTATTACAGCCGTCGGCGTGATTTTGTTCGGCATTGCCATGAACACGCCGGCCTCCATTCAAGGAGCGGTTTATTACTTGATTCACGATATGCTGATTAAAGGAGCGCTGTTCATGCTCGCCGGCACGCTTATCGCATTGACGGGCACTGCCAGCCTGCATAAAATGGGCGGACTGATCACCCGTTATCCCCTTTTAGGATGGATGTTCTTTATTTCAGCCATATCTCTGGCCGGCATCCCGCCGTTCAGCGGATTTGTGGGCAAGCTGAAGATCGCGGAAGGCGGGTTCGATAAGGGGGAAACTTTGTTTTCCGTATTGATTCTCTTATCAAGCCTGCTTGTGCTCTATTCCGTGCTGAAGGTTTTTACGACGGCTTTTTGGGGGGAAGAAAAAGAAGTCCCCGGCGCAGGCGGACGGTCCGCAAAAGGACTTCTTTATCCGGCAGCCGCTTTTCTCCTTTTGTCGCTTCTGTTCGGGCTCGGAACCGAATGGGTTTCACCGTATGTCAATCAGACGGCTGAGAATCTGCTGAATCCGGAAAAATACATTGAAGCTGTTTTGAAGGAGTAGATGGCATGGCTTTTCAACTATTATTAAATGTTCTTCTCGCTGTTTGCTGGATGTTTCTCACAAACAGCCTCAGCGCGGCGGGTTTTATGACCGGATTTATCGCGGGCTTAGCGGCGCTGTTTTTTTTCCGGCGCTTCTTCTCGCGGCCGTTTTATATTTGGAAAATATGGTCAGTCATCAAACTGGCGCTGATCTTTATAAAGGAATTATATTTGGCCAATGTCAGCGTGCTGAAAACCGTTATATCGCCGAAACTGAACATCCGCCCGGGCATTTTCGCGTTTAAGACGGAATTGACGGAGGATTGGGAGATCACGCTGCTCTCGCTGTTAATCACTTTAACACCGGGTACGCTCGTGATGGATATCTCCGATGACCGGTCGATTCTCTATATACACGCCATGGACATTGAAGATGCGGAGAAAGCGATCCATGACATCCGCGTCTCTTTTGAGAAAGCCATTCAGGAGGTGAGCCGCTGATGTTTACGTTTATTCTGCAATTATCACTCGGCATTATGGCGGTTTCGACTCTTCTGTACGTCATTCGCGTCATAAAAGGGCCTACGATACCGGACCGGGTCGTCGCGCTTGATGGGATCGGCATTAATCTGATTGCCATGACCGCGCTTGTATCCATTCTCTTAAACACCTCGGCCTTTTTAGACATCATTCTGCTGCTCGGCATTTTATCGTTTATCGGCACGATTGCCTTTGCTAAGTTTTTGGAGAAAGGAGAGATTATCGAAAATGATCGAAATCGTTAAATGGGCCGTCGCCGTTTGTATTCTGATGGGATCGCTGATCTGCCTGGTCGCGTCTTTCGGCACACTCAGGCTTCCTGATGTGTATACGCGCGCCCACGCCTCTTCAAAAGGCTCGACACTCGGCGTTAATTTGGTATTGCTCGGGGTGTTAGGCTACTTGTGGATGCTGACCGGAGAAATTTCTGTAAAAATACTGCTCGGCATCATTTTTATCCTGCTGACGGCGCCGGTCGGAGCGCACCTCATATGCAGGGCCGCGTACAATTCGGGAGCGGCGCTTGATAAAAGAAGCGTTCAGGATGATTACAAAGGGATCAGAAACTTTGTGATCAAACGAAAAGAAGATTCATATTTGTAAAAACAAACAGCCGGACGATTCAGGGTTCCGGCTGTTTGTTTATTTTGTTATAACAGCCAGCGTGCAGCGGGAAACACAGATCAGCCTTTCCCGTTCATCGAAAATGTTAATCTCGTACACAATGGTTGCCCTGCCTGTGTGAACGGGTTTCGCAATCGCTGTGACCGTCCCGCCCTCTTTCACGGATTTTAAATGATTAGCATTAATCTCAAGCCCGACACACGCCTGGTTCGACCGGTCGATAAAATGCTGGGCCCCGACACTAGCAACAGTCTCCGCCAGCGCTGCTGACGCGCCTCCATGCAGATATCCGAAAGGCTGCACCGTCCTCTTATCCACCGGCATCACCGCCACGCATCTCTCCGGCGTGTTTTCAGTGATTTCAATACCGAGTGCGCCGAGCAATGTATTGTTCAGATTCATAGGTCATTCTCCCTTCAAGATTTATAGTACGTTATCTGACTTGGCGATCAGCACCGCTTCAGTGCGGGAGCCGACATTCAGCTTGTTAAAAATGGATGTCAGGCTGTATTCAATTGACCGCTTGCTTAAGTGAAGCGCATCTGCGATTTCCTGATTGGTCAAACCTTTTTCGACCTCTTGGAGAATATGGCGCTCTCTCGGGGTTAACCGATCCTGCTCACTTTGAGGGGAAGAAGACGTTTTTGTTTTTTGCTGGGTCATCAGCTGTTTGAAATAGGAGAAATCAACTAAAATCTGTCCGTTGAGCACGTGATATATGTATTGCATGATTTTCTCTTTAGATTCGGTTTTGCTGATGGCGCCATGCAGGCCCGCGCGGATGGATTCTTCAAAATAATCTTCAACCTCATAGCCTGTGTAGACAATGATTTTACAGAGAGGATTCTCTTTTAAGATTTTCTTGGAAAGCTCTATGCCGCTGATGTCATCACCCAGATTTAAATCCATTAATATGAGATCGTAAGCTGAAAAATCATGCCGGAGAACGAATTGCTCACTGGCATCAGGACTGAGGCAATCGACAGAAAGATTCGTGTCCGTTTCCAGAATCGTCTTGGTGCCCTCCATGACAGCCGGATGATCATCAATCACTAGTATCTTTTTCATGGTTTCCTCCCTTTTACTCACTCATTTCCATTTTATTAAAAAGACTTGGCTTCTGCCAAGTCGATTTGGTGATAAATTGGTTACAATTCCATTTCAATATCCGCTTTAAAACCGTTTCCTTCACTTGTGTCGATTTTCATCCGTCCGTCAAGCGCACGGACGCGCTCCTTAATACCCGAAAGCCCCATACTCATCGACTGGCCGCCGCCTTTTTCCTGATTGCAGCCGACACCGTCGTCTTCATAATGCAGAATCACTTTATTTTGAATGCTGATCAGCATAATCAGCACCTCATTCGCCTGAGAATGCTTCATGGCGTTCGACAGAAATTCCTGAATGATGCGGTACAAATTCAGCTGCGTATCCAAATCCAGCGCCGCCGTAAACCGGCCCGTATTCAGACGGATATGAAACGGCGCACGCTCCTGCTGCTGCGCGGCAAGCTTGGATACCGCCTTGACCAGACCCAAATCATACAGCAGCTGAGGACGAAGCTCATGGCACGTCTCCCGGGTCATCAAAATGACATCCGACATCTGCTCATTCATCTGATGAAGCTTGTCCTGCACCTCTAACTGGCAAGGCTCCTCTTTCTTAAAATCGGCCAGAAACAGCTCACACTGGCGCTTCAAAGAAATCAAGTCCTGCAGCACTGAATCATGCAGATCACGGGCCAAATCCGAACGCTGCTTTTCCTCGATCGTAAACATCAGCTTTTTGAGCCAGACCGGGTTTGAGCCTTGTTGTTTTAGATTTTGGAGGTGATCCATAAGTTCCTCAATTTGCAGAACATTTTCCATCGATACACTGGTATAAAATGATAACGTCTTCAGCCATGAAGTCTCATCCATTGTAAGTCTTGGTGTATTTATGCTTGATAAACAAAGCAAAACATAAGAACTTGTTCCTCTCTCGCCAATTTTCATGAGGAACCCTTGATTAATCTCAATGATTTTGCCGATTTCCGAATTGACCTTTTCAAATTTGTCTTTATAGGGATACCAATTTGGTTCTGTACTTTGTTTGTCAAAATACACAATTTCTCCGCCAGAACTAATTTCAAAAATATAAGCTTTGCTTACTGGCAAAACATCTAAAATTGTCGCTTTAAGATGTGTGAAAACTTGGTCCAAGACTGACACACTTTTAATCAATTGTGTGTATTTAAAAATACTGTCTTGATAATTATACTTTTCTGAGAAACGCTTTAAGCGGAACTTATAGTCCAGCACTTCTTTAAAATAAAAAACAGAAAGCATAATCAGAAAAACAAACAAGGTGATTTGAAAAGTATTAAAATCTCTATTTTTATTCATAAACACAACAAAAACCCAAACGATACCAATTGAGGGGATAACCGCCAACAAACAATAATACCTCAAGCGTCCCAACAAAAAATCAATATTATAAATCTTATTAACAACAAATTGATATACCAGTGCTAACGGTATAAGCAAAAGAAAAGGTGCAGTGATTACCGCACTATATACATATTGTCCAAAGATCACAAGAGGAACAATATATAATAAAGTAAAAGGTAAGAATGCAATGGTATTAGATACTAATAATACTTTTAACAAATAAGCAAAATCTTTCTTTCTATGCTTGATTTGATAAAGTATAAGACATACATAAACCACCATCATTTCAAATAAAAAAGTTAAGAGATTAAGGCTTGTAATCACATCATACTTTATATGCTTTTCAAATAGTTCACATATGATGTTCACTAAAGGTAAATTATACAAAATTAAAATATAAATCCCTCGTGAAAATTTCACGTTTAATTCTTTAAAATATTGATGCAGGAAATTAAGATACAAAACAGGCACTGCTAAAAATGTATAAAGATTAATATAACGATTTACAGAGTATCCCCTTGTCACTCCTCCGGCACTTAAATAAGCAATAGATATACATAGCAAAAAACAAATCAGAATATATGCTGATATGCTGTCTTTCTTCAAATTAACTCTAAAGATGTAAAAAATACATATTAAACTCAGTAAATAAAAAATACCTGGTACAATATATGAAAAGAAACTGTACGGGCTATCTAAATAGATAAATTCAAAGTTATCTAACTTAATTAATTTATCATTACGTTCAACTTTTAATTGTCTAACTTTAGCTAAGTAAGAGCCATAAATGTTTTCTTTATTTGGTTTATGTCCATTTATTTCAACAATTTTGTCTCCAATTTCCAACCCCATTAATCTTCCATAGGAGGATCTTGTCATATCAACAACTTTCAGTTCTTGATTAGAAACTTTAACTACATTGGTACCTATAATTATTCCATTTTGAGTATAATAAACTACTAAAGTAAAATAGAAAATACTGAACAATAATAAGGCAACCGAAAAAAACTTTAAAAACTTCTTCAAAATAACATGGTTCACTTGTTTTTTAAGTACGCCAAGCAGGATCATCATTCCCTATTTTGAATTTATTGTTAAAAATTTTAATAATATCAGGAATAAGCGAGTCTGGAATACTTATTAAGCTCACTTCTCCCATCCCGAGTTTTTCCACAACCTCTGGATTCTTCATTAAAAAATTTACGATGTCTTGGTTCATAATGGTGCGCCCTCATTCAATGATTTGTAGTTGAAAAATTCAAGTTTAATATTGAGTTTATTTAATTCCGTCATTATTTTATCCTCATATAATCTGATCATAATCGAAACATATTGAGTCACTCCGGCCTCCCAAAGTTTTTGTTTAAATAAGTTTATATCAGAAAGCAATAATTGATACTCCCTTTTTGAATTCATTATATTGAGGATTGATACTGACATCGGATTAAATTTACGTTTTAAGTATAATAAAACTAAATTATTTCTATTTTTGTTAATATCACTGCATTCAATATTAAACAGTCCGTAATAATCATTCTCTATTTGTTTCACGATTCCCAACCAATAGGAATAATTCTCAACAGTTTTGTTATACTCTCCGCATGCAAGCATAGTTCCTAAAACACATGGCATCGCAATAAGTGAACCTGATTTATGTTTTATCATTGCGAGACATTCTTCTTCCGTTCCAGCCGAATTCTTTAGGTCATCATGCTGCCCTTGCATTGCCTCTATTGCATAATTTAAAGCTAACCGAGAAAAGTCAGAAACTGTACAAAGAGAATTAATGAATTGTATACTAATCGTATAGAGAGTTGTTGAGGCATTTAACGATACTGAGCGGTCTATTTTCATCCAAAGAGCACTTCCATTATCCTCATCTTCATGGTCATCTAAAATATCAAATGATAAGATTAACAACTCAATTCCTGCAGCCAGCATCTCTATTTCTTTGAAATTTGCTCCGTTAAATGCTATGTAATGCTGATATGCCAAGTTTCCAAAAAAGAAGGATTCTTTTGTTTCAATGAAAGAGTACAGCAGACTGATCAAATCCGAATTGTAAAGATTAGTATTTACAATTTCCTTCATCTTCTCTTTAATCGTTTCGGCATCTAAACACATTTGCTCAATAATTGTCTTCACCCTCCCATTCTATTTTACTAAATGCAGGTGATGAAAGACAGCAGGTTTTTCGTTTTTTAACAATCGTATAATACTTTATCCATGAAATGGATAAAAAATGCACAAAAAAAAGACTTGTTTCCAAGTCTTTTTAAGAAATTTTCATTGCATATGAGAATTTATCGAGCTGATCAATGCTTTTGTTAATGTTTCGTAATGAGTCGGTTGTTTCTCTGATATCATTTTCAAGTCGGAATAATAATTGCTTTACTTCTTCTAATTTGTTTTCCACCGTTTCCACACTCCTTTTTTTGAAAGATCAATGAATTGTGTATGGTGAACGAGTCCTAGGTATTTGATCTGTTACTAATAGTGTAAACGTTTTTGCGGGATTTTTCACCGAAAAGTATGTGTAAAAGTATCTGCGTGACACCGCAAACCATGGTAATCCTATAGTCCCGAATGGAGCATTTAGCGAACAGGACTATATAACTACCAGAAAGGCAGACGTTTAGGATGAAGCAGACCAATCTGGCGGTTCTGCTGTTTTTTTAACGGTTTTCCGACAAACCGGCAAGGACTATAGTCCCTGCCGTCGCAATTTCAAAACAGAATGGGCGAACAGCGTCGCATAACCACCGACAAACACCGAAAAGACCGCAACCCCCGCATTGTGGTCTTTTGCATGTCATAACTCGTTATCACGCCGCCTATACTCATGTATAACGAATGTTTTCTCAGGAAGGAGGCCGCCATATGCATTATGTGTATCCATGCTTCCCTGTTTTCGCCGCGCCATACCGGCATCCTGCGCCCAGTGCCCCGGTTCACGCAGATATTTTGACAGCGTCCGCAAAAGAGGCTGCGGGCATGCTGGAGGATGCCCGCCTGCTCCTTGCGCGGCTGTCGGCGTCAAAAGAGCTTGCGCGCCATATCCTCACCGCAGCGCAATCATCTGACACCGCAGCGGTCAAGCGGCTCATTAAGCAGACCGGCATCAAAACTGACTTTGACGTGACGTATAATCCCGACGGCATCCGTGTCAGTCTGGTCAGAGAGCAAAGCCGGTTTATCATCGCCCTCAGGTGGTCGGCTTAAAGCGGCTCAATCCACGATCAGCTGCCGGCACCATTCGATCGCCTGTAAGTAACATTCATACGCTTCTTCTTTGTTCAGTTCTTTTCCCCACTCGTCACAGTCCCAGTTGTTGCATTCAATGGCTTTGACGAACGCGAGCATCTTATAATAATCGTTTTCATAACCGAGCAGCGCCTGTCCGACTTCATCGATTAAAGGCAGTTCTTTGATGATATCCTCCAGCTCCCTGTGGAGAAGCGTATCGATGAGCGAAAACATGCCGATCAGCATGTAAGAAGAGGGCTGGGGCCTTCCGGTTCTTTTCGCCAGCAGTTCGCACAGTTTGGCCCTGATTAAGGAAATCTTAATGATTTCTTTTTGGCTTGAGTGGCTTTTCGCCGTTAAATCTCTGAATGAAAGAATGTAAATCAAGCGCTTAATTTCATTCAGCCCAAGCATCATGATGGCCTGCTGGATGCTGTCTATCTTTTTTTTCAGCCTTGTTTGCGATCCGTTTAAAAAACGCAGAATCTGATACGATAAGCTGACGTCCCGCTCTATGTATTCCGTCACGCGCTGTATATTGGGCTGGTCATTGTTTAATTCGCTTAAAAGCTGGTAGTAAGAATGAAAATGAAACGTCAGATCATTTCCGCTGATGACACGCGGTTCACTGAAAAAATATCCTTGAAACAGGTGAAAGCCGTCTATGGCCGCCTGTTTATAATCTTTTCTCGTCTCCACTTTCTCCGCTAAATAAATCAGACTTTTACAGCTGTACGTCTGAATGATTTTTTTGCGCTCCAGACGCGAGGATTGCAAAAAGTCGATTTTTAAAATATCAATATATTTCATCAGCTGTTCCACTAACTCTTCATTTTCCGGATTGATGGCGTAAAAATCATCAAGTGCTAATGTATATCCTAATTTCTTCAGCTGTCTGCATCTTGAGATGAGTGCCGGAGTGATCGGTATGTCCTCAAGAATTTCGATAATAAGCTGGTCAGGATCAAAGGAGGTAGGGAGATCTGAAAACATCAGGCTTTCTGTAAAATTCACAAAGCAGCGTTTCCCCTCAGTCAGCTTTTCGATTCCGATGTTGATAAAGCTGTTAATAATGAGATCCGTCGTAGCTTTATCTCCGTCAGCGGCCGAATAACGGTTCTCTTCGCTCTCCCGGTAAAGAAGTTCATAAGCAACAACCTGTTCGTTTCTGTTGAAGATAGGCTGTCTCGCAACAAACACCTTCATTCATTTACCCCCTTAGATGCGGCCTTCGAACATAAGTATATCAAATAACTTGACGAAATTTGTCTAAATGTGAAAAATATTATCACAACAAAAAGGCCTTTCCAGAGAAAGGAAAGGCCGCTTTGTCTTCTATTCAAGTTCCCGTTTCAGCTCGCTTTTGATTTCATGAATCCGCTGCATTTTGTTGCTCCAGCAGTCTTCGCTTAAATCGACCGGATATTCTTCCGGCTTGCTGATCCGTTTGTATTCCTCCCACAGAAGTTTGAGGTTATCCTGCACGTATTGCTGGATGTCGGTAATTTCGGGATTATCATAGCATAAAACGCCGTTTTCAAAGATCGGCTCATGCAAGTCTTTCGCATAGAAATCAGTGACGAATTTGCTGACGAACGTGTGGACGGGATGGAACATTTTTAAGCGTTTCTGATCATTTACCCGCTCGTCATAAAGCGCGATATAATCACCTTCCGAGTGGTGATTCAGCTTGTTGATAATCCGGTATACTCTCTTTCTCCCCGGCGTTGTCACTTTTTCAGGGTTTGACGAAATTTTAATGGTGTCCGTCAGTTTGCCGTCCTCTTCAATGGCGACAAGCTTGTAAACCGCGCCGAGGGCCGGCTGATCGTATGCGGTAATCAGCTTCGTGCCGATGCCCCACGTATCGATTTTCGCTCCTTGGGATTTCAGATTTAATATCGTGTGCTCGTCAAGATCGCTTGAAGCAATGACCTTTGCGTCTGTGAAACCCGCTTCATCAAGCATTTCACGCGCTTTTTTTGACAGGTACGCCAAGTCCCCGCTGTCCAGGCGGATGCCGATGAAGTTGATCCGGTCGCCGAATTCCTTTGCGACTTTAATCGCATTCGGCATGCCCGAACGGATCGTATCGTACGTATCTACGAGAAACACGCAGTCTTTGTGGGTCTCCGCATATTTCTTAAATGCCGTATATTCATCGCGGTACGCTTGTACGAGCGCATGAGCGTGCGTGCCGGATACGGGTATATTAAAACGCTTTCCGGCTCTTACATTACTCGTTGCGCTGAAGCCGCCGATCAAAGCCGCTCTCGCTCCCCACATAGCCGCATCCATTTCATGGGCGCGCCGCGTTCCGAATTCGAGGGCGTCTTCGTCACCGACAACGCCTTTAATGCGGGCCGCTTTCGTTGCGATTAATGTTTGGTAATTCACAATGTTAAGCAGAGCCGTCTCAATCAGCTGGGCTTCGATCAGGGGCGCTTCGACCCGCATAATCGGTTCGTTGTTAAAAACGAGCTCGCCTTCTTTCATGCTGTAAAGAGATCCGGTAAAAGAAAGATCCCGTAAATACTCAATGAAATCATCAGCATAGTGCAATTCCGTTTTTAAATAATTCAGATCGCTGTCGGTAAATTTGAAGTTCTCCAAGTATTCGATTGCTTTTTCTAATCCCGCAAATACCGCATAGCCGTTTTCAAAGGGAAGCTTTCTGAAAAAAAGCTCAAAAATCGCTTTTTTCTCATGAATGCCGTCTCTCCAATACGTTTCGGCCATATTAATTTGATAAAGATCTGTATGTAAAGACAAACTGTCGTCTTTAAAACCATGCTCCACCAAAATTATTTTCCCCTTCCTTACTCTGCCACTTGCGCTCCGATGCTGTTCTTAAAATGGGACAGGGCCCATTCATGCCCTTCCGGATTAAAGCTGGCCACAGCGTTTTTATGAATGACAATCTGAAAGCCCTTGTTGTAGGCGTCAACCGCCGTGTGAAGAACGCAGATGTCCGTGCACAGGCCCGCAAGATGCAGCTCAGTGATCTGCCGTTCCCGCAATTTCAGCTCTAAATCCGTTCCCGCAAAAGCAGAATATCTCGTTTTTTCCATATAATTTACGTTTTTTGCGTGTTTATGTTTCTCATAAAGAGGCGATAGCCTTCCGTACAGCTCTTTGCCCTCCGTGCCGTTGATATTATGCGGAGGAAAAAGGCGTGTCTCGGGATGAAAGTCATCGTCTGCATCATGCGAATCAACCGCAAAGACAACATAATCACCGTTTTCTATAAATGCTTGCGTCAAACTGACAATCGTATCTTCAATCTGTCTCGCGGGTTCTCCGCAGGTTAATGCCCCGTTCTCTGCTGCAAAATCATTCGTATAATCAATGCATATAAATGCTTTTTTCATAGCCGGCCTCCCCGCCATTCATATGAAAACCATTATATCCTATCTCCACTTGTAAGTGAATTGGCATTGTAAAATGACAAACGGTGTTTTGCCCTTTTAAGATTTCAGGAGTGAGCGCTGAAAAATGTCATCCTGTACGTAAATGCCGTCAAGGTTCACGGCATAATCGGCGGCAAAAACCAGGCCGAGCGGCGTTTCGAATTGAAGATCCGATATGACGGAGCTTCGGACACCGGCAAGTGCGGCAAGCTTCATATATGGTGAATAAGCATGATACGGGAGCCTTCCGTTTATATAGAGCACCGCGTCTTTTCGGCTTTTCAGCGCCTGTTTCACTTCTTCATACGGCTGCTTTTGCAGCACCTGCCCCTTCGTCAGGGCAATGATGACTCTTTCACGCAGCGAGCCTAAAAATAAATGGCGTTCATCCGGTTTCGTCTGCAGAGGGCCGTACATCCCCTGCTGTAAATAAAGGTCAACCGTTTTGTCGCTCATCGGCCTGTCCCTCCTCAGCTTGTTTTACAATTATCGCCCCGGACGGGACGCAGTAAACCGCTTCGTTACATTTCAGCCACCCAATGGGAGATCTTGCCGGCGAGTTCTCCGGCGGGTTCTTCTTCAATCAGTTTGCTGAATGATTGGAAAAGCCGCTGCGCCAGCGCCTTTTTCTCTTCTTCATAGGAAATGATCGTGCTCCACTCAAGTTCCGGAACGGCTACAAGGGTATGCTGTTCTTTTTTATTTTCATGCAGATATACATCACCGATCATTCCGGACTGCACGGTAATATTCGCTTTTCTGATTTTCATAAAAAATTCCCCTTTTATAAAGACTGATTCTATTATACTACAAAAAAGCGACAGCCTCCTAAAAGGAGGCTGTCACGCGTTAAACCAATCAGGTTCGTCAAACACATCGATGTCTTCAAAGCGCGTTTTGCTGAATTTATTAGTAACTTTGACAAAATCTCCGGAATGAAACGCCCCTGCCCCCGCGCCTGAGTGGTCAACGGCTTTGGGAGAAATGGCAAACACGTCACCGAAGCTCGCCGCAGCGTCTCCGGCTAAACTCATAATATAAATCGGTCCCACAATTGCAGGCATACCCACACCTCCGCTTTTCTTTACAGCATTTTATGCGCTGCATCGGGAGTTGTGCCCGTTTTTATTTCGGCTTGCGGCTGTCTTCGAGCTTTGACCGCTGACGAAGTTTGATAAGCCGGACGATATTTAAGACGAAAGCTTTTAAAACCGCGTAAACCGGCACGGCCAGAATCATTGCGAGAATGCCTCCGAAACTGCCCGCTCCGATAAGCAGAAGAATAATGGTGAGCGGGTGGGTATTGAGCCGTTTCCCGATGACAAGCGGAGAAAGCAGGTTCCCGTCAAGCTGCTGGACGACAACGACAACAATAACGGCAAACAGCGCCTTAGCCGGCGAATCCATAAACGCGATAATCACCGCGGGCGCCGCCCCGAGAAACGGCCCCAGGTACGGAATAATATTGGTGACGGCGATCACCATCCCGAGAATTAACGCATACTGCAGGCCGATGATCCAATATCCGATAAAGCATGCCGTTCCGACAAAGAGACAAATCAGCAGCTGTCCTTGGAAATAGGCGGCCAATGTGACATATAAGTCATTAAATATTTTACGACCTTCCGCCCGGTAGGAAGTAGGCAGGATTTTAACCGCCAAGAGCGGAAACCGCCGGCCGTCCTTCAGCATATAAAACAAAATGAACGGAACGGTGATCACGACAAGCGTGATATTCGTAACGACGCCGAACACGGCCGACAGGCTTGCCGTAATATTTTGCGGAAGGCTTTGTAAAAATCCCGTCAGAGACTGCTGGACTTTTTCTATCGACACATAATCCTGCGTCATCATCCACGTAAACCATTTGGAATGGGATAACTGCGCCGTCAAGACTTGAATCTGATGAATGTAATCAGGGAAATTGTTAATCAGCCCCGTGACCTGGGAAGCCACAATCGGTCCGATGGCGGTGAACATAAAGGCAATCAGGCCGATGAAAACGAGATAAATGAGCAGGATCGCCAATGTCCGGGGGATTTTTTTCTCAAGCAGGCGCACGATCGGATTAAAAATGAAAAACAAAATGCCCGAGATCAAAATCGGAAAAAACAGAGTGGTGATAAAACCGAAAAACGGCTGAAAAATAAACGAGACTTTCGTTGATACGTAAATAATGAGCAAAACGAGCAAAATTTGCAGCGTCCAAAAATGGACCTTTGATTTCAACAAGCGGTTTCCTCCTATTGTCATGTGAACTTGTACTGTGATTGTACCAAAAAAAGCCGCCGTGCATCTATGTATCTCAAAAAAGAAGACGCACCGGGGTTCTATAGGGCCGCCTCCGGTTTGCGCCTTATTCGGGCTGTTACACGCGTTCGGTATAATCAGGCATGACGGAAACCACATGGCGGTTTCTGATATAAAATACACGGTCATGCGTTTCTTCAATGGCGATGTGATCCGGAGTGGCATCAATCAGCCGTCCTCTGACAATGCGTCTGACGGTTTGAATGATAAACCTTGAGCCGATAAGCTTATGGATGGTCTGATAAACGTAAGGATCTACTAACGAGACGATTTGCGGGCTTCCTTGATGGGCCATTTTCGCTGATCCCCTTTACTATGTTTTCCTTCAGCATATGCAGCGGACAAAGGCTTTGACACAGTACGTCTATCGGAGCGGAAAAGGTGTTAGTGAGCATGCGGAGTTATGTAAGCGGAAAAGGCCGCATGAGTGGCCTAGACTGAGCTTCTTATGGGATATTGGGCTTGGTCAATTAACTGATCAAGCTTTTGGATTTGTTTGAGCGCGGCGGTGTGATCCATTTGGCGGTAATGGTGATGTCCGCCGGGTTCTTCATCGAGTTCATCCGCTTGTTTCACGATTTGCTGGAGCGTATTCTTGTCCAGTTCGCCTTCAGGCAGATAGGAATCGGTGTGAAGCAGAATCGCCAGCGCAATGTCCTTCGCCGCTTTCGGTTCTTCACCGAGCCGGATGAGCAGCTTATGCGCCCGTTCCGCGCCTTTAATGGCATGGATATCGTTTCTTCTGTACTTTTCATAATCCCATTTGCCGTCTGTGTACCATTCATAATGGCCGACGTCATGCAGTAAAGCCGCTTTCGCCGCAAGATCCGGGCTGACACCTGCTTTTACGGCAAGACGGTATGCATGAAACGCGCAGGCGATCGCATGGGCGACACCGGAACGCTGTAAATACTTTTGTGCGATTGGATGGGTGAAGACATCCATTAACGTTACATTTCTCATGGAAACCCCTCCTTATTTATATTTTTAGAATCCTAACATAAATCGAGAAGAAACTCAATTCATCTGATACATTTCTTATACCCCTTATACGTTGTTTCATTCATCATATGCCGCCGGACCCCGAAGTGATTGTACAAACAAAAAAGAGCAGCTTAAAAGCTGCTCTACAAAAATTCTTTAATATCGTATATCCGTCCGTTTTCCGGCTCGCCCGCGACCAGTGAGTGAATGACGCCGGCGATGTATTCAGGACTTCTGAGGTTTTTCGTTTCTTTCAGATTGCGGAACCGTTCGATGTCATGGAAATCTTCTTTTGACGAAGAACGGATGACAGCCTGCATGTCTGTATCCATCACTCCCGGCGAGAATGAGATCATGCGGACCGGCAGCTCTTCATCTTCCTGTTCAAACCCGAATGTTCTCGTAAACATATCAAGCCCCGCTTTTGAGCTGCAATACGCGCTCCATCCTTTATAAGGATTTTTCGCCGCGCCAGATGTGATGTTGACAATTGTTTTGCTGCCGCTGAACGCTTCGAAACGCTTTGTGAACATTTGGCTGAGCAAAACGGGCGCCGTCAGATTAAGGGTGTAATGGCGGTTCAATTCTTCGGCGGAAGCCTCTTTCGCCCGCTTGATCGGTTCCACCATTCCGGCATTGTTGATCAGTGTGACGGCGGAGTACCCCTTCTCCTCTGCTTGATCAAGAATCGCCTTCATCTGCCGCTCTGTATCTGCCAGATCGGTTAAATCAACACTGTATTCTGTCAGCCCCTCACGCTTTTCCCCGCTTATCGTTCTTGAAAGCGCGGCGACTTCGGCTCCTTCTTGCAGCGCCTGTTCCGTCAGCGCCCGGCCCAAGCCTTTTGACGCGCCTGTTATAAGAAAAAACTGCATGAAACTCCTCCTTTTTTTCTTATTTTACGGGCTGTCTTCCCGCAAACACAAGCGATCCGTTTACCGCTTTGCCTTTTCCTGCGCCGTGACTTTCGGGATCAGATAGATCATCGCCGCAATCCCGAGGAGGATTAAAACGGCATAAATGACAGGAAGCAGATAAGAAGTCTTTTTCTCTTCCGTTTCCATATCTGCCGAGGTATGCCGCACCGCAGGCTCGGCAAATGTGATACCCAGTTTTTTCGATTGCGCTTTGATCGTATTCGGCTCAGTGTCTGACGATGTAAACAACTTTGATATCAGTTTGTCATCCGGGTTTTCGGCCGGCTGATCAAAGGTAATATCCTTCTGTTCTTTCGGAAGCGCCGTTTTTTCCTCAGAGTAGGCATCGTCGTGCAGGTAATCCGTACGAATTTCAATGTCTTTCTTTTCATATTCATTCGGCTTGACATCAGTATTTTCCTCATTCGCGGCTGCGGCTTGGGGAAGGAAGAGGAAAAAGGAGAGAGCAAACAGCAGCAATCCTTTTTCCATGAACGTGTTACGCCTCATAAGACTGATCACTTTCCTCCGTTTTTTCCGCAAACAGCCGAATGACGAGCGGAAGCGCCGCCGCAATCAGCGTAATGATCGCAAGAACCGTTACCCCCATCGCAAACAGATGGCCCGTTCCGTATTGAATATCGATATAGACTTTCGAAACCGGACTGTCAAAGGTGAAGTTCGGCATAATCAGGTCGATCAAAGGCGCCACATAAAAGAGAATGAGCGCTGATGATGCGATCCATCCGGTAATCGAGCTGAAGACAAATGCTGCCCGGATAAAAGCTGAACTCGCCGCAAGCAAGAGAATCGTAAAGACTGACCATTTAATCGTCTGATCGTCCGGAAGCGAGTAGATATTCAGACCGAACAGACTGATCATCAATCCGACCATAATGTTTAAAATCCCAAAGAGCGCGCCTTTGACAAGAAGCGGCGCCTGCTGATAATACGAGCTGAAATAGCCGATCAGAAGACTGCTGATCAGGATAATCACCAAAATGACGACCGGCGGAACATTCTGAACCCGGTCTTCCGGCACCTCTCCGCTGATTTTAAGCGGGTTGGCGAGATAATCATAAACGTAGCCGTTTTCCTGTCCGTCAACGAGCGCGTTCCCTAAAATGCCGTACACGTCATTTCTGATCAATTTCGTGGAATCGACGTTTTTGCCCCAGTTGCTGTTCAGGGTGTCCGCTTTATGCTGGACGTCATTTACGCTTTGCTGCATATTGTCGGTATAGCTGATGATGCCGGACTGGCGTTCTGACAGATGGCCCATCGTGTCAGACATTTGCAGGACTTCGCGGCCGACGGTATCCTGAGCGCCGAGCGCCATCGTTCCGGTTAATCCGTCTCCGCTGAACGCGGCCGCTTCCTGCACGGCGCCTTCAGCCAGCTGATCGGATGCTTTCGCCGCGCTGTCTGAAATGCTGGCGAGCTCATCGAGCACTCCCGCTTGTTCATCTCTGATATACGAGCTGTAGTTATCCGAGAATTCGGTCATGCCTTTAATGAAATTGCTGATGTCTTCATCTGTCTGCATCTTGTTGTTTTTCAGATTTTCCCAGCTTGCCGTTTCCACCGGTTTGATGGCAAGAACGGTTTGAACTTCGCCTTGCTGGGCTTTCAGCACCCTGTTTTTCACATCAGGCAGCGAGCCCGCGTCAAGAGAGTGATAAAGTGTCGCCTCATACAGGGATAAATCATTATAGTAACTCATTAAATCGGATATTTCTTTTGTATTGATGTCAGCGGCAAATATCTGTTCAAGAGCAGATTTGCGGCCGCTATCCAATGACGGGTAGTTCAAAATGTTCTGTTCTGTTCTTACAATCAATCTGTAAACGGTATTGAAGTCTTGTTTTCTCGTTTCTTCTAATTCTTCCAGATTTCTCTTTAATTTTTCTGCGCGTTTTTTGACGATATCAATCTGGTCTTTAAGGCCTTGGATTTCTTCATCAAGAGCATCGAGACGTTTTTTCAGTTCTTCATTATGAGTCTGCTGTTTCTCTTCCAGCTCTTTTTCAATTTGCTGAATGCGCTCTGCGGCTTGGTTCAGCCTTTCTTTCGCCTCAGATATGTCCGTGCCGCCGTCCCCTTCAGAATCGTTCGGATCGTCCGCCGGCTCATCAGCAGGCGGAGTGACGTTTTTAGCGGCAGTGGCGGTCTGGACGGTTTTTGGCTCCTGATCGCCTGTGTTATCGGAAGCAGGCTGCTCTTCTTTTGTGCCGTCTTCCGTTTTTCCGTCTTCTCCGGGATTTGTTCCGTTATTCGGATCGGTATCGCCGGAGTTTTCACCGTCATCGCCTTGGCCCGGGTTTTCCGGTTCCGGTTTTTCTTTTTCCGGTTCTTTTAATCCGTCAGAAATGTCATTGATTTCAGCGGAGATGCGTTTTAATTCGTCACGCTGATCGTCAAGGTCCATCTTCAGATCGCCGGGTTTTTCTTCTTCCGGTTTTTCTTCTTCTTTCGGTTCATCCGAGCCGTCATCACCCGGGTCCTTTTCCGGAACGGTTAATGCCGGCCGATCCCTTTTCATAAGGGTTTGGATACTGTTCAGTGTTTCAAATCTTGCTTGAGCTTTATATTGAGTCAAAAAATTGTTCAGTAAATTGGATTGAATATCTGCCATCCCGTGTTCCTGCTCAGGAACCTGCGCTTCTCTCACCTGTTGGGCGGCAAGAAGAGCCGATCCCGTCTGGTCAAGCTGTGTCTGCGCCCGGTTTATGCCTGAAGACAGCCCGCTCATCATCGTGCTGAACTGGTTGGCGGCCTGCTGTGCTTTAATGGCATTCAGTCCGGTTGTGATTTGCTTTTGGTTTTGTTCCTGCGCGGCCATCAGCAGTTTTTTCTGATTTTCTTGATATTGTTTATAGCGCTCGACCGTGTCGGCAAAGTCTTTAAGCGTGGTTTTGGCTTCATCTGCCGAAGTCAATTTTTCTTTTGCCGCGCCCTGCGCTTCATTCATTGATTTTTTCAGTTCGTCAATCAGGTCTTTTTGCCGTTTGATTTCACCTGCCAAGTCATTGGAGCTCGGCTTGTAAAAGTTATACATGACGTTTTGAAACTCTGATTCTTTATTGACGATCTTGTCAAAATCGCCTCGGACATTGTTCACTTTTTGCGAGACGAAATTCCAATATAATGCCGACATTTTTTTATTCATTGATTTTTGGGCGTCTTCTAGCTCACGCTGCACCTTTTCTTTGTTGACGGCGTTCAGGTTGCTTTGAATATTGAATGTCAGCGTGGCTTTTTGCGGACGCTCCTTGTCATAGCTTAAGATGTCTTTTGAAAAATCGGATGGAATGTAAACGACGGCGTCATACTTCTTAGCCGCCAGACCGTTTTCAGCCGCGCTCCTGTTGACAACCGTCCATGAATAATCCGGACGGCCGCCGAGAGCGGCCGCTACTTCTTTGCCGAAATGGACGGATTCCTCTTCCTCATTTTCATCTGTTTGTAAGCCCATGTCTTCATTCACGACTGCGATTTGGCGGGTGGCGTTGATTTTTTGTTTTCCCGGGTCATCGCCGATAAACCGGAAAAACAGCACCGGCAGCAGCAGAATGATGACGACCGCGGCTATTAATTTGATCAGGCTTTTTCGTTGTTCAGTCATCTGACGGCCTCCCTTTCCGCTGAACATAAAGGTATTTGGATTTTTTGCTCCTTCCCGTTTTCAACCAAATAGCCGAAGCCCGGCTGAATGTCCGGTTCCTGCCTTTGGTAAGGCAGCGGAATGACATTTTGTTCGGATTTTTTCACAAGCAGCATCGCGTGGCGGATCTGTTTCATTTCCGTCGTTAAGGAATCATAGCCTTTTGAGAATTCGCTGTGATTGCCCGCCGGGATAAAACTGAAGCCCACATGCGCGTAAGATTTCATAAACATCGCCAGTTTGTCCTGAATGGCGGTGTCGATCGTCTGCTGGAATCTTGTAATGCCGTCGGCCATTAACACGACCGGAGAGAAACTGAGTTTGTGCACATCGCCATTTTTGACGGCCTGCGCATACTGAGCTTCGCGCTCCGTGAAAATAGCTTCTGCCGTTTCGATCCACTGCCGGACGTCTTCTTTTGTGTCCAGATAGCTGACCTTTGTTTCCTGCGCATACTGCGACAGTCCGCGGTCAATCGAGTCAAACAGCCCGACCCGTTCCGTACCTTCACGCAGCAGGTGATTCAGCATCACTTTCAGGATGTTTGTTTTTCCACGCTGTGTCTGGCCTAAGATAAGGCAATGCTTATTTTTGCCCAGATCAAAGTACACAGGGCTGACCTTTTCCTCATGAAGCCCGACAGGAATGCGGAACGGTTCTTGATCCGGGCCGAGACGGAGTGAAAATTCGCCGGCCGTCAGCCTATCCGGAAGCATCGGAATCGGGTCTGGGCCGGCTGTTCCGGCGTGGCGCTCAGCTAATGCTTTGACATCGGCTTTCAGCGCCTGGAACATCTCGAGGTCATTTTCCGCTTCAGCCGGAAGAAACATTTGCGCGAAATACAGTTCTTCTTTTTGGATCATGACGCGGCCCGGGATCGGTTCGAGACTGAACGGCGGACGCCCGTAAATGGAGTATCCTTCTGACTGATCCATTAAATAATGGACGACTTTCGTTTTTATGTTGTTTAACAGCGACTGGCGGACGGCGTTTACCCTCGTTGCGGTCAGCAGGAAGTAAATGCCTAAGCTTTGCCCGTCGCGTGAAATCTGGATAAATTCCGTTTCTAATTCATGCATTTCATCTTTGACGATGTCGAAATTGTCAATTGTGATAAATATAAACGGCAGCTCTTCTTCACTGAGCGAATTGTACATTTTGATATGGCTGACTTCTTTTTCTCTGAACAGCCGTTTCCGCCGCTCGATTTCTTCCTTGATGCGGATCATGAATTTTTCGATCTTTCTCATTTGATCCATTAAGAAATAGTCTGCGGTGTGCGGAAGCTTTGCCAATGGCAGAAGCGTGCCGTTTCCGAAATCAAAGATGTACATATGAAGCTCTTCCGGCGTGTATCCTTCCGCGAAGTTCATCAGGAAGGTGATGGCAGCCACTGACTTGCCGTAGCCGGATGAGCCGAAAATGCCGATGTTGCCGTCATCCATCATCGTATAAGCGAGAGGCGCCTGTCTTTGCTGATCAGGCTCATCAACGCAGGCGATGAAGAAGCGGTCTTTTTCCTGCGCGGGGTAAAGCGTGCGCGGGATACGTTCGGCAAGCGGCGGAAGCCACGGGCTCGGCAGCTTTTCAATGCCCATTTCATTTTGAATCCGCTCGATTTCTTCGACTACGGCTTCTATTTCTGCCGGGGCATCTTTTTTCGCCGCATCATCCGCATCCACCTCAGACAGCGGAATTAAGCCGGTATCGGTAACGATGGCAACGTCATCCTCGGTGCCGTATACATCTTCCATGTAAGGGGCGCCGCTCCAGGCAGACTGGAACTGCTCATACACTTCGTTATTTCCGACTTGCAAGTAGCCGCGTCCGGTGACCGTAATATTCGCCGCATCACTGTTTTTCAGGATTTCTTTACTGTCACTTGCATCCTGCACTTTCAGCGCGACCTTAAAGCGTGAGTTGCTCCATATTTGGTCGTCAATGATGCCGCCCGGCTTTTGCGTGGCGAGAATTAAATGCACGCCAAGGCTCCGTCCGATGCGGGCCGCGCTGACAAGCTCCCTGATAAAGTCAGGCTCTTCGCTTTTCAGCTCGGCGAATTCATCTGAAATCAAAAACAGGTGCGGCATCGGAATATCCGTTTCTCCCTGTTTATACAGCTTTGTATAGTCATTGATGTGATTGACGCGATATTGATCAAACAGCCGCTGCCGTTTTTTCAGCTCGCTCTTAATGGATGCAAGCGCCCTGATACTGAAGTTTCTGCTTCCTTCAATATTCGTGATGGTCCCGAGAAGGTGCGGCATCTTGCGGAACGGCTGGGCCATTCCTCCGCCCTTATAGTCAATCAGCAAAAACGCCGCTTCATGCGGGTGGAAATGAACGGCCAATGACAGGATGTACGTTTGCAGAAATTCACTTTTCCCGGAGCCGGTCGTTCCCGCCAGCAATCCGTGCGGCCCGTGCGCTTTTTCATGCAGGTTTAAATAGACGATGTCGTCTTTCCCTTTATAGCCGATCGGAACAGCCAGCGATTTTGCAGACTCACTTGTCTCCCACTTCTGCCTGATGCCGATTTCTTTTACTTCCTTCGCATGAAACAGCTCCAGAAATGAGACCGTTTCAGGAATGGAATTCGTCATTCCGACCTGATGGTGCAATGTCCGAAGCGTCCGGGAAAACCGCTCGTTGTTTGTCCGTTCATGCCTGTCCAGCTTAAACGGGATCTGCACCGCTTTTTTCTGCTGAATGAGAATGTCTCCCTCATCTTCATTAATGTAGCGGACGAGGGTGTGAATGTTTTCCGCCAGGCTTTCCTTCGTTTCCGCGGCGATGATTGCCGAGATGCCGAGATGCTCATGCCGGCCTTCGATGTATTCTAAAATGACGTGCTCTGCGATCAGCTGCTGATTTGTGATGACAAAGACAAAATGCGGCTGGAAGATCTTTTTTTCTTTATCTTCTTCCAAATCCCGCTCACGCAGCAGCTCGTAAATGGACGATAACAATTGATCGCGGGTCTGTTCATTGTAAATAAATCCTTTCGCATACATATGAGGCAGCTGAAATTGCGGCAGCCACTTCATCCATTCCCATTCCTTATATTCGTCCTCATGAAAGATAAAGACAAATCGCAGGTCATGGTAGCTGTTGAAGAACGCGAGCTGGCCGATCAGCTGGTGAATTTCATTTTTGACGATCTGGGGTTTCCCGACAAGCCCCATCGGCCCTTCTTGTAAATCAACGGTCACGGGCGCATGGCGGATATCTTTATACACACGCTGCATGTGCTGCGACTGCTCCATCAAGTCATCCACATCACGGTTCGCAAGGTCTCCGCCGCTCATTGAAATCTCGTAGCTTGCCGGGACCGTGCCCGTTCCGAGCCGAAGCATCAGAAAATCCCTGCTTTCCAGCGATTTCTCCCAAATGCGGCCGCTGATTTCAGAAGTTAAATATTTCATTTTTTCAAACGGGGGAAAATGATGCGTCAGCACTTGCAGCTGTTTTTCCGACAGCGTCTGAAGCTCTTTCCGCTTGCTTTCTAAATACTGCTTGTACACACGCTCCCGTTTTTCCTCCCGTTTTTTCCGCTGGTTTTTTTCACGGAAATACTGCACGGTGGAGGTAATGAGAGTCATCATAAACATCGCCAAAGAGACAAGGATGAATATGCCCCTCGGCTGTATAATGGCGACAACCCCCATTACAATCAGCATGACCAAAGGAGGCAGAATGACGAGCCACAGCCCCCGGTTATTCTGTTCGCTTTCCTGCGAGGGAAAGCTGAATGAAACGCGGTCTTCTGGAAGATCGTAGACCATGCGCGGCGTTCTTCGATATTGCGGGTATTTCTTTTTCATTTCGGTGCTTGGTTTTACCGTTTTGGTTAAACCGGTTTGAAGCTTTTCGTGATGAACGATTTCTAAAAGGTCGTCCTCCGTCAGCCTCACACGCAGAAAATTCCACAGCAGCTCATCTCCCGTCCGGAGCCTTTCGGGAGCTTCTGCAAGTATTCCGTTCACATAAACGTCCTGGCCATCAGGGACGACAGACCAGCATCCTCCCGACTTTCGCAGATAAAAAGCCCCTGTTTGAGCGGAGGACGGCTCTTTGTATATATCCGCTTCCTCTGTTTCTGATGAGAAAACGATCTCATCCTTCCCGCCGATAAAATAAACGGAGGATTCTTCTTTGTCAGGGGTGAGCAGAAGCCGCATCGTCTCTTCTTCGATCCGGCAGGGCATTTCATTTCCTATTGTCAATTCGCCGGCACAGTTATTTCCCAGGAAAACATCATAACGATCTGTTTCTTTTCGATAAAGGGTTGCGGCGTTTTGCCGTAACGGAAGTGTGCCGACCGTGATTGTATCTTTCATATCCGGACCGATCGTAATCGGCTGAGACGGCGGGAGTTCAGACAGCTGAATCTTTTGTACGTGCTCTCGGTAAAAGACCCATAACAGACTCATATGGCGAACCTCCTGACAGCCTGATCGTTACCTGCGGCCATTTGATGTGTGCTGTTATTTTTTTTCATCTTTTTTCTCATCTTTCTTGTCGTTCTCTTTGTTATCTTTCGCTTTGTCTTGTTTGCTTTCATCCTGTCCGGCGGAAGCTTCGGCGGTGTCACCGTTTTCCTCCGCTTCTTTATGCTGCTCCTCCGCCTCTTTTTTCGCCTTCGCAAGCTCGCTTTCCACGGCGTCCAGTTCTTTCTGCTTTTCGTCGTCTTTCATACTGTCATCCGCTAATAATTGCTGTTTATATTTTGTAAGTCCGAGCCAGATGTACGGGTTGTACTCAAGATTGCGGCCGATTTTGATGGCTTCTTCATTCTCCCCTCTGCCGATATCAATCCAATAAAGGAAATGCTTCGGGTCTGATTGCAGCGTGACCAGATTCCCGATGTTTTTCCGCTGCTCTTCCCTCAGATTTTCAACTGCCACATAAGAGGAAGCAAGCTCGTACTGCACAGATTCCGGGAGGCTTTCCGCATCGTATTTGGCGAGTGTGTCAATGACTTTGCTGTACTGCTGATTTAAAAAATAGCGGTTGCTTTCTGTAATTGCCTCTTGCTTTGGCTGGGCGAAAAACAGAACGTATAAGGAGTAAAGAAGTGTCGGCACAAGGAGGACGGCAAGCGCCAGCCCGGCGTATCTTTGGATTTTCCATTTCTTTTTCGGCAGTTTTATGTATGTCTTGTCCCTTTCTTCGAGGGAATCAATTGCGGTTTGAATGGTTTCTTCCAGTTCTTCAATCGTCTCCGCCTCTAGCACGCTTTTCACCTCAGGAGAGAAGTGAAGCGTCTCCTTGTACTTCAAATATTCATCGAAGGTGTACGCCCCGTCAGCTGCAAGCGCCGCACAGGCTTTGAGCTCTTTTAACACCCTTTCTCTATCTTCCTCATAAGGCGGAAGGCTCTCCTTTACGCCGTAATGAAGAAAGTAAGGCGTCAGCGCTTTATCAAACACGATATTTTCAGGGGCGGCAATCAGATTGAGACGTTTCAGCTTATGCTGTTTTACGGCTTGGACAAGACGGTAGGCAAATTGCCACCTGCTTTTTTTATCTTTTCCTTTTATATAGCGGAAAGCCTGATAAGAAGAAGGAGGTTTGATTGTGATGGTTACTTCGTCTTCTGAAACTGAGACCTCTTTTTGAAAAAAAGGATCAGCATCTTTAATCACGTTTGCTTCCAGCCCGTCAAGAAGCTTGATTTTTTCCCGCTGGAAGGTGAACGTGAAGCCTGATTCGGTTTCTTCCCGGACGGCGTCTAATTCTGTTTCTAAATAAGATCTGTTATGACCTGTCATTCCACCATGTCCTTTCATAAAATTTCAAGGCGGTCTCCGTTCGTAATGCCGCAGTCAGATAGCTTTTGTTCTCCGGAAAAAACCGTTTCTTTATTGACCACTCTGATCCAATAGCCTTCACGCGGCGGAACGGATACATGCTGAGCCTGCCGGGCAATATCAATGACTTTTTTCACAGAATGGTAATCTGACAATCTGAGATCGAAGACGCTGCCGTTATAATGTGTTAAATCTATTGTAATATCGATATACATATTCATATCACCCTTACATAGAAAGAGCGCCGTCTTCTTGATTGAATCAGGCGCTCCGTTTCTTCATTCATCTTATTATCCGCGAATTTGGTTAGCGATATCTTGGTCAGTAGACTCAAGCGTATTTGCCGTTTGATCGAGCTGATGATTCACATCTTGAAGCAATTCAGACATTTTAATAAATGAAGGTTTCAGCTGCTCATATTGATCTGCAAATGCTTCACTTGAAGCACCTTCCCACATGCCTTTCAAATCAGAAATCATGCGGTTCAGGCGGTCAACCTGATTCATGACTTCCTGACTTTCAACGCCATATTGCTTAGCCATCGCTCTTAGCTCTTCGGGTGTGACACGAATTAATCCAGACATATTCCTTATACCCTCCTGTGTCATCAGCCTAAATATGGGCTAATTCACTTATTTTTTGAACGTCATTATTATAAAAACAACCATTCGGCACAGTCAAACAAATCTGTTTTAATTTTACAAAATGAGTCTTATGATATATTGGATTTTTCGTTACATTTACACATTTTGTAAATATAATAGTATGATTTTCTTATTATTTTCGTTTTCATCGAATGATCTTATTGTCCTAGTCTGTTTCCCTGCAAAGATGCCTTTCAGTCTGAAAAGCAAGATGGTAAGATCAAGATATGAAGCTATGAAAAAGTAGGGATACAGATGACCAATCCAAAGGATCCATTTAAGTACAGTTTCGACAGGCTTGAAGATGTTGCCGACCATATCAGTGAAGTTCTTCAATGCCCCATTACAATAGAAGACGTTAATCATAAACTGCTTGCATACAGCACGCACAGCGATTGTACAGATCCGGCCCGGACGTCGACGATTATCGGGCGGAGGGTGCCGGAAAAAGTCATCAACAAACTCTGGAAAGACGGAACCATTCCGGCCCTTTTAAAAACGGACCAGCCGATCAAAGTGAAAGAAATTGACGAGGTGGGCCTGAGCAACCGCGTGGCGATTTCCATCTGGAAAAACAGTCAGGTTCTCGGATTTATTTGGGCGCTTGAGATCAAAAAAAAGCTCAATGACGAAGATCTGAAGACACTTCAGCTGGCAGCCAAAGCGGTGCGGAACAAGCTTTTGCACCTGCAGATCCGCAAAACGAAAATCGAAGAGCGGGGCCAGGAGTTTTTTTGGAAAATGCTGACCGGCCATATTTATCAGGAAGCCGAAATGGCCGAAGGGTTTCATAAGCTCGGGATGGCGCTGCCGTCCGTGTTCAGCGTCATGATCATCCGTTTACATGATGAGCTGACTGAAAAGACGGAACAGCAGCTGCAATATTTGCAGGAAACGACACAGCAGATTCATGTCATGCTGGCGACTGTTGATTCAAATGAATTAATCTTATTAGCCGCGCCGAAAACCGATCAGCCTTTTAAAGATGTAAAGCACTTCGCCCTTCATATTCAAAAACAGCTGAAGGAACGATATAAAATTGAGGATGCGTCGATTGCGGTCGGCGGTATTTACGAATCGATTTCTTATGTTTACCGCTCCTATCAGGAAGCGCTTTCCGTATTAAAAGCGAAAGAGCGGTTTGTGAGAGAAACCAAACACCTTTTCAGCTTTTCGGAACTCGGCATTTATCAGTACCTGGATGTGTTGGATGAAAAACGCAAGCACAGCGGCTATATGAACTATTCCCTGTCAAAGCTTGAGCAGTATGACAGGGAGCACCAAGCCGATATGGTAAAAACGCTCGAACATTTTATTGATGCCGACAGCAACGTCAACACCGCCGCTAAAGCGCTTAACATCCATGTCAATACATTGAATTACAGGCTGAAAAGAATCAGCCAGATCGCAGAAATCGACTTAAAAAATGTGAATGAAAAGTTTACGATTTACCTTGATATCAAACTTCGCAGCATGGGTTCGTGAAATTTCACAAATCCGTGTTTTTTTATTTTCTGTTTCAAACAAAGAATTTTCGCAAAAATCGCGCTACACTTGAAGCATCACACAAACATTGGGGGAAACAGACATGATTATCGGGGTTCCAAAGGAAATCAAAAACAATGAAAATCGAGTGGCATTAACACCTGGAGGCGTTTCACAGCTTATCGGAAACGGCCATCGGGTTCTTGTGGAATCCGGAGCGGGACTCGGAAGCGGCTTTACAAATGAAGATTATGTATCAGCAGGGGCGGAAATTCTGGAGGACAGAACGCAAGTATGGGATGCGGAAATGGTCATGAAGGTAAAAGAACCGCTGGCTGAAGAGTATGCGTATTTCCGTCAAGGTCTGGTCTTATTCACTTACCTTCATTTAGCTGCAGAGCCGGAATTAGCTAAAGCGCTTACAGAAAAAGGCGTGACAGCTATCGCGTACGAAACGGTAACGGACGGACGTTCCCTTCCGCTGCTTACGCCGATGTCCGAAGTGGCCGGCAGAATGGCCGCGCAAATCGGGGCTCAGTTTCTTGAAAAACCAAAGGGCGGAAAAGGAATTTTATTAGCCGGCGTACCGGGTGTATCCCGCGGAAAAGTCACGATCATCGGAGGGGGCGGCGTCGGAACAAATGCCGCGAAAATGGCTGTCGGACTCGGTGCCGATGTGACAATGATCGATTTGAACGCAGACCGACTGCGTCAGCTTGATGATATTTTCGGGCATCAGATTAAAACATTGATGTCAAACCCTGTAAATATTGCAGATTCCGTCGCGGAAGCGGATCTTCTGATCTGCGCCGTGCTCATCCCGGGAGCCAAAGCGCCGACTCTCGTTACGGAAGAAATGGTTAAACAAATGAAACCGGGTTCCGTCATTGTTGATGTTGCCATCGATCAGGGCGGCATTGTGGAAACCGTTGATCATATTACAACCCACGATAATCCGACTTACGAAAAACACGGCGTCGTTCACTACGCTGTCGCCAATATGCCGGGCGCCGTACCGCGTACGTCTACGCTCGCATTAACGAATGTGACCGTTCCTTACGCGCTTCAAATCGCCAATAAAGGCGCGGCACAAGCCATTGCAGACAGCCCTGCGCTTAAAGCGGGCTTAAATACGGCTAACGGACATGTCACGTATGAAGCGGTAGCCAAAGACTTAGGCTATGACTACGTGCCTGCTGAAAAAGCAATGCAAGGTTCGGCTGCAAAAGCTTAATAGATATGAAGAGGACAGCCTGATCAGCGGGCTGTCCTTTTTTTCTTTCTCATAAAAGGAAAAACGGCCCCCTGTCTCGAATATCAATTCATATCCCGAAAGAAAAAGGAGGATTCATATGGCTGTTCAGCACTATGGTGTATTAAAAGGCACTGTGTCAGATATGAAAAGGGAAACAGATGATGATTCTCCGCATTTTCAAGTCGAGGTGCTAGGCGAGCCTGATACGCGCTATCGCTGTGCGATCAATGTCATGTCAAGTTCAAAAGAATCAGAGGTTCTGTATGCGGCATGCGATCATTTTGACGCAAGCGCGATCACCCTGCTGCCCAACATTCCGTATGGATATACCCCAATTGATGAAACCAGCCGTGAGCTGGCGCTGGATTATGTCCGCGGCGGATTGTTTGATCCCCGGAACATGGTGCCCCTCCCGCATGAAGTCACCGGTCCGGACAATGACTTAAATGACTTTATTGAGACGTACATGCAAAAAGCCAAATCAGAAAAAGCCACCGTCTATATTTACGGCTCTAAATTTGGGCCGGAGCCGGGCGCTGATAAGATTTTCGGGTTCAAGCCGACAAACGGCATGCATAATATTCATATGAATCAGGGAAACCCAATTGATACACGCTGGAAGAAGGATAACGGAACGTGGCACGACGGCGGTATTTTAATCCAGTTTGCAGACCAGTGGGCCGCGGTCTTTTTGGCTTTTCTGTCTCAGTCATGGTGCACGAATGAAGAAGGCCACCCTTATACATTTTGTGATCATACACAGCTTAACGGCTGATGTCCGCATAAAAAGCCTGCCGAAATAACGGCAGGCTTTTCTTATTACATTTTAGCGGCTTCGGCCTGTTTCAGGCTTTCCGGCCTCATATCACGCCAGTTTGTTTCAATATATTCGAGACAAACTGGGCGGGTTTCATTCGTGAGGCGTATTTCCCAGCCGCCCGGCACATCCAGATAGGCCGGCCACAGTGAGTACTGGCCTTCAGCATTGACGAGCACATGGTATGAGCCGTCTTCCCGTTCAAATGGATTTGTCATATCATCTCTTTCCTTTCTTTACCGGACTGTACGCCGTCCGTTTAATTTCTCTGCCAGAATCGCGCCGATGTCGGCAAGCGGGCCCGGCTGGCACATATCTTTATGGCGGCAGTCTAAGTCATACCGCTCAATTTTCCCCGTAATATACGGTTTCCAAGTATCCGGCTCAATCGGGTCAAACCACTCCGGAATAATCGTTGATCTGAAGAACAGCACATCTCCGTGGAACGGCTTCGGCTTGTATGTTCCTAACAGCCCGACAGAATTAATGTACGTGTCTTTCAGATTCATCATCACTGACTCGTCCAGGCTGGCTAATGCGCTTCCCTCACGGCGGAGAATGGTCAGCGCGGTGTCAAAATCAAGCGGCTGATCCCCGAGGCTGTCCGGGTCGTACCCTCCCAGGGCAAGCAGCGCGATGACGGCTTCCTCGTCATCAGGCGCATTTTTTATCGGCAGAAAATGATTCGGATACGCGTCAAGCATCACCAAAAGCGAAACCTCTTCACCCCGGCTCTGTAATTGTGTCGCCATGGCCTGAATGACATTCCCTCCTAGAGACCAGCCGAGCAGACGGTACGGCCCTTTCGGCTGCACGGTACGGATTTTTTCAATATAATCCGCCGCCATGTCATCTAGGCTTTGCGGAAGCGATTCTTTTTTTCCGATGCCTCTCGCCTGTAAGCCGTATATCGGATAATCAGCCTCTAAAGAAGACATCAGCCCGGCATAACACCAGCTGAGACCGCCGGCCGGATGGACACAGAACAACGGTGTTTCTTCTCCTGCCGTTCTGAGCGGAAGAAGAACATCAAGCGCGCTTGCGCCCGTTCCTGACTCAAGTCTTTCAGCAAGGCTTGCCACCGTAGGAGCTTCAAATAATGTTCCGATACTCAGCTCGGCTCCCATCGCTTCCCGAATACGGCTCATTAAATGAACCGCAAGCAAAGAATGGCCGCCTAAATCAAAAAATCTGTCATCAATACCGATACGCGGCAGGTGAAGCACCTCTGCGAACAGCTCACACAGCATTTCTTCCTGCGGCGTTCTCGGTCCCCGGCCGGTGACCTCCGTTTGGAAGTCAGGCGCAGGGAGCGCTTTTCGGTCAAGCTTTCCATTCGGTGTCAGCGGCAATTCATCCATTTGGACAAAAGCTGACGGAACCATGTAATCCGGCAGGCTTTCTTCGGCAAACCGGCGCATGTCCCCCGTGTCCAAGGTGCTGCCGGCAGCTCGGACAAGGTAGGCGGCCAGCCGTTTATCTCCCGGCCGGTCTTCACGGACGACTACGGCGGCATCCTCGACATCCGGATGTTTGACGAGAACCGCTTCGATTTCTCCCAATTCAATCCGGAATCCGCGGATTTTAATCTGGTGGTCCGCCCTGCCCATATAATCAAGAGAACCGTCCGTCCGCAGACGGGCTAAATCCCCCGTCCGGTACATCCTCGTTCCCGGCGGGCCGTACGGATCAGCCACAAAGCGTTCGGCGGTCAGGCTTTGCCGCCCTAAGTAGCCGCGTGCCACGCCTCCTCCGGCCACATACATTTCGCCCGTGATGCCCGGGGGCACAGGCTCCAGCCGGTCATCAAGCACATATACGTTCAGATCAGGAATGCCGCAGCCGATGAGGCTGTTTGCTCTCAGTTCGGCAATGTTTTTGTCTAATTCAAGGTAACTGACGTGCACCGTCGTTTCCGTAATGCCGTACATATTCACGAGCACCGGCTGATTGTCTGCGTGGCGGCTGTACCAATCCTCAAGCCGGCTCAGCTCAAGCGCCTCGCCGCCGAAGATGATATATCTGAGTGCGAGCTGACGCCCCAGCTCTTTGTGTTCTTTTTCCGCATGCATCAGCTGGTAAAACGCTGACGGCGTTTGGTTAAGCACGGTTACCCGCTCTTTCACGAGGAGATGTAAAAACGCTTCCGGCGATCTGCTGATGTCATGCGGCACGACGACGAGACGTCCGCCGTGAAGCAACGGCCCCCACATTTCCCAGACAGAGAAATCGAAAGCGTAGGAGTGAAACATCGTCCATACATCATCAGAATGAAAGTGATACCAATGCCGCGTCGACTCAAACAGCCTGATAACATTGCTGTGCGGAATGATGACACCTTTCGGCACACCTGTTGATCCCGACGTGTAAATGACGTAGGCCGGGTGAAGCGGTGACAGCGGCCGAATCCGGTCAGCGTCCGCAGGGTTCGTAACGGCATATCGCTCAAGTGTTTCTTTATTCTGCGGGTCATCCAAGATGAAGGCCGGCATGCCGCTTTCGATAGAGAGCTTACTTGCGCCTTCACGGTTGGTGAGCATAAATACAGGCTTGGCATCATGTAACATAAAAGCAATGCGGTCCGCGGGATAATCAGGATCAAGCGGCAGATACGCTGCCCCCGTCTTCAGGACGGCTAACAGCCCGACAACCATATCTAAAGAACGCGGCAGCGCCAGTGCGACAAACTGCTCCGGGCCGACGCCGCGGGCAATCATCATGTGCGCAAGCTGATTGGCTCTTTCATTCAGCTCTTTATAAGTGAGTCCGCTCTCTTCAAAAACTGCCGCCGTTTCATCCGATTTTGCGGCGGCCTGTATTTCAAACAGTTCAGGCAGTGTCTGCCGAGGCTGAATATGCTGTTTTGCCCGTTTAACCGGCAAAAGCTTCCGGCGCTCTTCATCAGAAAGAATGGTTAAGCTTCCGATCGGTTTTTCCGGATGTGATGCGGCATCTTCGAGCAGAAGAAGCAGGCGCCCGGCAAGTGCTTCAGCCGTTTCTTTTCTAAATAAGTCCGTACTGAACTCCAGCAGGCCTTCAATACCGGCAGGCGTGCCGTCGTCATGGCGCTGTTCAGCCAATTCCAGCGTCAAATCAAATTTGGACGATCCGACACTGCTGATTTGCAGGCTTGTTTCCATATCAGGAAGACTGAGTACAGGGTCAGGCGTATTTTGGAATGCGAGCATCACTTGGAACAGCGGATGTCTTGACCGGGAACGAACCGGATTCAATTCTTCCACGAGACGTTCAAACGGCACGTCCTGATGTTCATATGCTGCGAGATTCATTTCTCTGACCCTTTCAAGGAGCTCACAAAAGCTCGGATCGCCAGAGGTATCGGTTCTCAGTACGAGTGTATTAATGAACATACCCACAAGGTCTCCCAATGCGTCATCACTGCGGCCGGCTATCGGACTGCCGATCGGAATATCGGTCCCTGCACCGAGCCGGGTCAGTAACGCGGAAAGCCCTGATTGAAGCACCATAAACAGGCTTACGCGCTGATTTCTGGCAAGTGAGAGAAGACGGGCATGAAGCTCTTGGCCGATGTTGACCGGAATGACGCCGCCCCTGTAGCTTGATTCAGCGGGACGCGGAAAATCAGACGGCAGCTCCAGCTGATCCGGTACATTTTCAAGCGTTTTCTTCCAGAAATCAAGCTGGCGCGCAATTAAGCTCTCAGAATCAGACGCGCTGCCTAAAAGCTGCTGCTGCCAAAGCGCATAATCCGCATATTGGACCGCCAGCGGCGCCCATTCTGCTTTTTCACCTGTTTGCCGGGCGATATAGGCTATGGATAAGTCACGCATGAGCGGATTCAAGGACCAGCCGTCACCTGCGATGTGATGCAGGAGAATCATCAGCGTATACTCGCCGTCACCAAGATCAAACAGCTCGGCCCGGACGGCCGGCTCTTTAGCGAGATCAAACCGATATCGTGCCGCAGCGGCAAGCATGTCTTGGAGCTCGTTTTTGTCTGCACGTGTCACTGTAAACACAGGGCGGGCTTCTTCAGCAGATAAAATGAGCTGATGAGATGATCCCTTATTTTCCGGAAAAACGGTGCGCAGGCTTTCATGACGGCTGACAACATCGTAAAAGGCGTGTTTCAGCGCTGATTGGTCAAGCTTGCCTGACATGCGGACAATCACCGGAATGTTGTAAGTCGGGCTTGGCCCTTCAAGACAGTAGAGAAACCATAGACGCAGCTGCGCAAATGACAGCGGGATATGCTCCGGCCGGTCAAACGGCTTGAGCTTAGGCCGCGCACTCTTGGCGGTGTCAAGCTGTGCGGCGAGCCCGGCAACGGTCGGCGTATCAAACAGACGGCCGATGCCAAGCTCTGCGCCCATCGTCTCCCGGACCCGGCTCATCAGGCGTCCGGCTAAGAGTGAATGTCCGCCCAATTCAAAGAATCCGTCATCAATTCCGACCCGCGCGAGACCGAGAACCTCGGCAAACAGATCGCATAATATTTCTTCCTGCGGCGTCCGCGGCCCTCTGTCAGACAGGACAGCGGAAAAATCAGGTGCAGGCAGAGCGCTGCGATCGAGCTTCTTATTCGGTGTCAGCGGCAATTCTTCCAGCTGTACAAACGCGCCCGGCACCATATAATCCGGCAGGCTTTCGCCCATATATTCACGAAGTCTGCCGATATCAAGGGGCTGATCCGCGACAGCGTAAGCCGCCAGCCGCTTATCTCCGGGCTGGTCTTCACGGACAATGACGGCGGCCTGCGAAATACCCGGATATTTCGACAGCACTGACTCAATTTCTCCTAATTCTATCCGGAACCCGCGGATTTTAATTTGGTGATCGGCTCTGCTGATATAATCAAGCGAGCCGTCCTCACGCCAGCGCACGAGATCTCCCGTCCGGTACATCCTCGCGCCCGCGGACCCGTACGGATCGGCAATGAATCTTTCAGCTGTTAAATCAGGACGGTTATAATAACCTCTGGCAAGCCCCTCGCCCGCTATATAAAGCTCGCCCGCGATTCCCGGCGGGACGGGCTGCAATGCGGCGTCCAGCACATATACCCGCGTGTTCCAAATCGGCTTTCCGATCGGAGGCGCCCCTGTATGGTCTTTTGCAAGCGGCTGTGCGGCCGACCAGATTGTTGTTTCAGTCGGCCCGTACAGATTCGTCACCGTACAGCCTGATTCAAGCAGAGCATGCATAAGCGCGTTCGGAAGCGCCTCACCTCCGACAAGCACCTGCAGCGCCCGGAGAGAATCCGGTTCATTGGTGACTAATGAATGCCACAATGTCGGCGTTGCCTGCATGATTGAAATACCGTATGAGTGAATCATGTGCGCAAGCGCCCGCGGTTCCTGAATCGTCTCTTTACGTGCGATGACGCACCCCGCCCCGCTGATGAGCGGAAGGAAGAGCTCAAGTCCGGAAATATCAAACGCCGCAGTCGTAACGGCAAGCAGGCGGTCTTGTTCGCCGAGCGGGAACATTTCCCGCATGGATAAGAGGAAATTGCTTACGCTTTTTAATGTGACGACTACGCCTTTCGGTTTGCCCGTTGAGCCCGATGTATAAATGATATAAGCGGGGTGCAAAGGCGAACATTCCGCCTGAGCGGGACAGTCAGCATTTTGAGCGACAACGGTTTTTACCGTATCCGGGTCATCGAGAATGATCCTTTTTGCATCACTGTCTTCCGGCATGCGGCCGGATAATTCCATCGTTGTAATCAGGCATGCAGGCTGTGCATCTTTGAGCATGAATGTGATCCGCTCAGAAGGAAAATCAGGATCAAGCGGCAGGTATGCGGCTCCCGTTTTCAAAACGGCCAGCATGCTCACGGCCAACTCCTGTGACCGCGGAAGCAGCAAAGCGGCAAATTGTTCCGGTCCGAGCCCCTTTTCCTTTAGCATGCCGGCAAGCTGGTTCGCGCGCTTGTTCAATTCGGCATAGCTGAGCTCTTCGTTTTCGGTGATGATTGCCGGCCGGTCCGGTGTTTTTACGGCCTGTTCGGAAAACAGCTCCGGCAGACTTTTCTGCTTCTCGGCCTTGCGCGTGTCATTCCAGCTTTCCAGTACGCGGAGACGTTCACTTTCAAGCAGAAGGTTGAGTGTGCCGATTTTTTGTGTCTGGTCTTTCACAGCGGATTCCAACAGAAGCAGGAATCGTTTTTGATGGTTTTCAATATCTTCGGCGCTGTACACTTCCGGATTCGCATCAAAGTCCACACGCATTCCGCTTCCGTCCGCTCTGTCGTAAACGTTAATTGACAAATCATCAACGGGCCCTGCTGATAAATTATGAACGGTCCCCCGCGCTCCGGCGAAATCAAGCGCGTAGTCAAACGGCATCACATTGACTTGCGGGCCGAACAGCCTGCGATTTTCTCCGAGCAATTTAAGGTCGCGGCGCATGTCTTCATGGCGGTATTTCTGATGGCGCCGGATGTTTCGGATTTCTTTTGCCACTTGGCTGACGGCCTCATGAAAATTCATATCCGGGCGGAGAGAAAGCCGCAAAGGCAGCAGATTCATGACCATACTCGGAATATTCAGTGAAATTGAGCCGATCCGCCCCATCATCGGTAAACCGAGCACGATATCCCCTGCGTTTGTCATCCGATGGACATATACCGCCGCTGCGGCCGTGACGGCTTCATGCCAGTTCGGAATCGCTTTTACATGCTGTAAAGCCGTTTCAGAAAGATAAGCCGTGCTTCTCCGAAAACGTGTTGACGTTCGCGGCGCTCTTTCTGCCAAACTGACGACATCAGGTTCATCCGCAAATTTCTCCATCCAAAATTCCCGATCTTTCAGGAATTGATCAGACGCGCGGTACTCTTGATCTTCTTTTACCAGATCCTCCAAAGAACCGAAGGAGCGCCCGTTATCCGGACGTCCTTCCCGTATTGCGGTGTACATTTGCGCCGTACGCCGTGCCAGCAGTGAAAAACCGTAGCCGTCTATCGCTATGTGGTGAATGCGCTGATACCAGAAAAAGCGTTCCGGTCCCGCCTGAAATAAAATGTCGCGGAACAAAGGCCCGGCCGCCATATCAACGGGCTCAGCCAAATCTGTCTGCATGAGTCTGAGTGCGGCCTGCTTCGGATCAGCTTCTGAACTCACATCTATGACATCGATCGCAGCCTCAAATGGAGGATTGATGATCTGCTTCGGCCCGTCTGCTCCCTCTTCGAAGCGGGCGTGTAATGACGCGGCTTCCGTCAGCACGCGTTCTAGAGCGGTTTTAAATATGTTCACATCGATCGCGCCGTTTATCTCAACGTACTCGCCTGTATTGTAAATCGGATTATCAGGATCAAGCTGCTGCGCAAACCAGATACCGGCCTGTGCGCCTGTCAGAGGCAGCTGTTGTGTATCATGCATTCTATTCTCTCCCTTTATAAATAATCTGCGTTCGGCAAGACTTTTTGAGATCGGGAAGAAAGAAGTCTCCACCACTCTTCCAGCGTCGGGTTCTCCGCCAGTTCCACAAACGTCACTTCAGCTCCGTCACGGCGCCATTGTTCGACAAGGCTCATGATTCTGACGGAGTCAAGACCTCTGTCCAGCAGGTCTTCATGATCCGGAATATCAGACGGTGATTCTTGAAGAATCGCCGCAATTTGTTCCCGCACCCGGTCTTTTGTCAATACGGCGGAAACCTTCTCTTCTCCTCCAGAGACCGGCGCGCCGCCCAGCAGCTCCAGCACTTCGTTTGTCAAAGCTGTGTAAGCGCAGCGCTGAGACGCATATTCGATGGCCATCTTATGTTTTTCTGAAGAAAAATCAGCAACGGCATCTCCGATAAAGAAGCTTTGGATATCATCCATAAATGCTTCACATGCTGTGACGAGGCAGCCGATGTGTGCATAAATTCCCGTAATCATGAGCTGGTCTCTGCCGCTTTCACGCATGATCTCAAGGAGATTTGTCCGTTTAAACGCGCTGTATCTCCACTTTGTGAGGACAATGTCCTGATCATCCGGGGCAAGCTCCGGAATGACCTTTTCTTCATAAGGCCCGCTTTTTAGCCCCGGCCCCCAAAAATCCGTCAGCAGCGCACGGTCCGCCGGGTCTTGGCTGCCCGGCTGCGCGGTATACACCACCGGAATGCCGAGTGCTTTGCATTGCTCTTTTATTTTTTTGATATTCTCAGCCGCCTCCGTGATCGGAGCTTCACCTTTCGCAAAAGCATCGACGAAATAATTCTGCATGTCATGGATCAGAAGCACCGCGCGTTTCGGATTCAGCGTCCACGATACTTTATTTTCAGGCATATCTGACGCTGTCGGCAGCGCATATGCGGGAATAGACGGTATAGCCAATGTAAACACTTCCTTTTTTTAAGATTGTTTGATTTCAGCCGGCTTTACTTTTTGGGCGATCGTTTCGCGAAGATCCTTTTTACTGACCTTGCCGACGCCGGTTTTCGGGAAAGAAGCGATAAATTCAATCCGGTCGGGGATTTTATATGCCGCCAATCCGCGCTCACGCAAAAATGCTTTCAGCTCTCCCGGTTTCGGCGCTTCTCCTTTCGGGATGACGAACACACAGGATCGCTCCCCGAGAAAATCATCCGGCATTGAAACCATGGCCGCATCATGAACGGCAGGATGCGCAAGAAGGTGATTTTCCACCTCCTCAGCGGCTATTTTTTCACCGCCCCGATTGATTTGATCTTTCGCACGCCCTTCGACGATGATATAGCCGTCCGCCGTCAGTTTGACGATATCGCCGGTCTGATAAAATCCGTCGGCTGTGAATGATCTTTCATTATGTTCAGGCGCTTTATAATATCCGCGAATCGTGTAAGGGCCGCGTGTAAACAAATGTCCCCCTTCACCGGGGGCGACATCCCGCCCGTCATCGTCTAAAACCCTTACCTCATCAAAAGGTGACATCGGTCTGCCTTGCGTATTGACAATGATCTCTTCAGGATCATCCAGTCTCGTATAATTCACCAATCCTTCCGCCATTCCGAAAACCTGCTGAAGGGTGCATCCGAAAGCGCTCTTTACGCGGCGGGCCGCCTCAGCGCTGAATTTGGCGCCTCCCACCTGCAGCACTTGAAGGCTTGATAAATCATCACTTCGCGAACCTGATGCGTCCATCCACACCATCGCAAGCGGCGGGACGAGCGCTGTAATCGTGACACGTTCTTTTTCAATTAACGGGAAGCAGTCATCCGGGCTCGGCGTCGGTGACAGAACAACCCGGCCTCCGGCATATAAAGTTCCCAGCACACCTGGCGAGCTGAGCGGATAATTATGCGCTGTCGGCAGAGCGGCCAAATAAACGCTGTGATGATCCAAGCCGCATATTTCCGCACTGATGCGCAAACTGTATATGTAATCGTCGTGTGTTCGCGGAATCAGCTTGGACAGCCCCGTACTGCCTCCTGAAAGCTGTAAAAAGGCGACTTCCGCCGGGCTTATATCTTCCAGCTGAACAGGCTCTCTATGCAGGCTGCTCAGTTCCTGAAACTCTTCAGCTTCGCCGGCCACAATGACATGCGCCAAATCCGGAAGTTTGTCTTTCACCTGTCTGGCAAGCGCCCTGTAATCAAAACCTGAATGCATATCAGGAATGATGTATGCTTTCGCCTCTGCAAACTCGCAGAAATACGTAATCTCACTGCTTCTATGAGAAGGCAGCGCGAAAACGGGCAGCGCTCCCAGCCGGAACAGCGCGAAAATCACTTCAAAAAACTCAGCGATATTCGGCAGCTGAACGACAACGCGGTCTTCCTTTTGAATTCCGAGCTTATGCAGTCCCGCCGCTAAACGATCTGCCCTTTCATCTAATTCTTTGTAGGTCCAATGTACATCTTTACACGTCACGGCAGTTTGATTTCCGTATAAAGCCGCGCGCTCTTTCAGCATTCCTCCGAACGTCTCACCCTTCCAGCAGCCGTCTTTTCGGTATTTGTCAGCCCATTCTTCCGGCCATGGCGTAAATCCAGTCAGCACGATCCGTTCCCTCCTTTTTTACAACTCATCTTGGTAAAGCCCCATCGCCCGGAGCATGGTGCGGAATTTGGCCGAGGTCTCGTCCAGTTCATCCTGCGGCTTTGATCCGGCGACAATCCCGGCACCCGCAAAGAGCCGGAGAGACCTTGTTTCCGCTTCGGCGCAGCGGAGTGCGATAATCCATTCTCCGTCACCTTCAGCATCACACCAGCCCGCCATTCCCGTGTAGAAATTGCGGTCAAACGGCTCAATATCCTGAATCGCTTCTCTCGCCGCATCCGTCGGCGTTCCGCATACCGCGGGTGTCGGATGCAGGGCGATGGCCAGCTCAAGTGATGTCGTTGACGGATCACGCAGCTCTCCCTTTACCTCGGTGGACAGGTGCCACATCGCCTCAGTTTTAATGAGTGACGGTTTTTCCGGCACATCAAGCACACGGCAGAACGGTTTAAGGGCGGCGGCCACGGCGGCCACGACTACGGCATGTTCATGCAGATCTTTTGCTGATTGCAGCAGTTCTTCCGCTCTTCTCTGATCCTCGGCGGGATCTGTGCTGCGAGGTCTGGAACCTGCCAGCGGATTGGACAGAATCGATGTTCCGTTTTTGGACAGCAGCAGTTCAGGACTTGCGCCGAAAAGCGTTTTTCTTGTTTCTGACGTTCCCGTCACATCCGCAGCGAATGTATAGCCGCGCGGGTTGTGCTGCGCCAAATGCTTGACGGCCTGTGGAATGTCGATATCCTTTTCAGCGGTCAGATGAAGCGTCCTTGACAGCACGATTTTGCTGAGCGGACCGTCCGTAATGCTGAATACGCCTTGTTCCACACCGCTCATAAAGCCCTCAGGCTCCGGAACAGGACGGATGTCATATGTATTGGATTGCGGCTTTTCTGCGGAAGATTCCGCAAACGAAAGCGGGCCTGCCGTATGGACATTCTTCGGTACAAAAAGCCGGGAAGCTTTTCTGCCGTCAAAAGGAATGGCGCCGGCCGCAATCGGATGTTTGATGCCGGCTTGCTTTGCCTCAAGAAGCGTCTGTCTCACGCGTTCAGACAGTGAATCCAGCTGATTTTCCGTGTCTGTATCAGGCACTTCCGCAAACATTCCTTCCGCAAGCATCGTACTTTTCGGGGAAGCTAAAAAGAACGCCCCGGGCTTGTAAGCGTCCAGCACCTCTTTTGCAGACACTTCCGCCAATAAATGTTGATTTGTCATGTTTGTCCCTCCTTCTCGTTACATCAAACGCCTAAAGTAGCGCCGCCATCAACGCATAAATCATGCATCGTAATATGGTTTGCCTGTTCAGAAGCCAGAAACAAAACGGCATTTGCAATATCAGAAGGCTTCGCCAGCTTTTGAAGCGGAATTCCCGTTTTATATGTATCAAGCGAACCTCTGATGACGTCCCGGGCTCCGTTCTCATCCTGCCACAGCGCCCGCTGCATGTCGGTTTCCGTTGAACCTGGAGATACGATGTTGCAGCGGATATGATGGGCCGCAAGCTCCAGTCCGAGGCATTTCGTAAACATGACGGCAGCCGCTTTTGACGCCGCATAAGCCGCCATGGAAGCACGCGGAACGCCGGCTGCATTCGAACCGACCGTAACGATGGCGCCTTTTTGACGCTCAATCATGTACCGGCTTACAGCCCGCGACACATGAAAAACGCCGGTCGTATTAACAGAAAATGTTTGATCCCAATCTTCATCACTGAGGGATTGCACCGGACCCGGCCGCAGCACGCCCGCAACGTTCGCCAATATTTCAATAGGCCCCATGTCGCGTTCAACGGCGGCGATGATATCATTGACAGCCGCACTGTCAGATACATCTGCGGCAAACCCCTGCGCCTGCACGCCTTTTTGCCGAAGTCTGTCAGTAAGCCCGAGAAGCAGGTCTTCATTTGTATCTATAGCTGCCACATTTACGCCTTGTTCAGCAAGGGCAAGCGCTGTTGCTTCTCCGATGCCTTGAGCGGCGCCGGTGACAACGGCCGTTTTCCCTTTCATTCCCAATGCGTCCATATTATCATTCCCCTTCTATATTGATAATGATTATCATTATCAACTATGATTCAAGACAATCATATCCAAATCAAAACACGCAGTCAATTAGAAAATTAGAATCAGCCGCATTTAGTTCGAAGGGCCTGTTTTTTCTCATGCGGGAGAATACGGGGTATGCGGTCCTCCCGGATTCAGGCAGAAACGCAGGGCCCTGCTGATTAAAACGGGCAGGACAGAAATATGGCCCTCTCCTTCAAACTCGCTGTATTCAGCACGGACTCCATCATCTTCAAATCCGGATAATAAAGAGTACAGCGCCTCTGCGTGCTGCGGGATTCTGCTTTTATGTGTTTTTTCAATTTCTCCCGCAGCCAGCAATACGCTGACTTGAAGATTTTCCGCAGAGAGCCGGTCTGACAAACGTTCCGCTTTTTCCTGAATAAAACGCTTGTTCCAGTGAATTGACGGACTCCCGGCAACATAGGTCTGAAACATGTCCGGCCTCGTCAAAAGCACTTGCAGCACAAAAAGACCGCCCAGCGAATGGCCGAAAATCGTCTGCCTGCCTCTGTCGATCGGATAATCCCGCTCCATCGCGGGCTTTACTTCTTCTTCTATAAAACTCAGAAACGCTTCCGCCCCTCCCTGTTCGGGCCATGCCGCGCCGCGCGGGTGCACCGGCAGTTCTGATTCAGAAAGCGGCATCGTAAAATCACTGTGACGTTCGGCGGAAAACGGCTGATCTGTCGGGTAGCCGATTCCGACAATCACCGCCGGAACAACGCCTGTTTTTTCAGGCCGTCGGCTTTGCACCCGCAAAGCTTCGGCCATTGTGCCGAATACGGAATTCGCATCGAGCAGGTATATGACGGGGAAGCCGGATGCAGGCGGTTCTTCCTGAGGAAAAGAGACAAAGATACGATACGTACGGCCTCCTTTTGAGCGCATTTCTCTTACTTCTGTGCCCGGAACCGCGTATCGGCCGGCCGGGGCGAAACCCCGCTTTATTTGTTTTCCGTCCATTATGTGTTCATCCCCTTTGCGGCAATTGCTTTATCTATACTTATTGATAATGATTTTCAATATCAAAAGACACCTCAAATAATAGGTTTTTTGCCAAACAAAGTCAATGGATTTTTGATATAAAAAAAGCACCTTATTTCAATAAGGTACCTAAGAACTATATAGTGATAGGGGCTTAATCCCATGTAAAGCGCTCATTCTTCCATGGATCTCCCCTCATATGGTAGCCGTTTTTCTCCCAAAAGCCGGGGTGGTTTTCCTTTGTGAACTGAATGCCGCGCAGCCATTTTGCGCTTTTCCAAAAATAAAGATGGGGGAAAACGCCTCTGAGCGGATAGCCGTGCTCTGGCGTTAACGGCTCGCCGTTATGCGCATATGCCAGCAGGGATGTTTCCCGCGTAAAATCAGAAAGCGGCAGGTTGGCCGTCCAGCCCTCTTCAGCGTGCAGAATGACGAACCCCGCTTCTTTGTGCACTCCCGCTTTCTCAGCGATGTCTTTGGCGCGTATTCCCTGCCAGATATTATCAAGACGGGACCAGCCCGTGACGCAATGAATATCATTTTTCACTTCGGCTTCAGGAAAGGCTTTGATATCTTCAAAGCTTAACAGCATAGGACGATCAACAAGCCCGTACACTTGCAGATTCCATTTTGACATATCTTCATAATAAGGAACATTTCCGGCGTGAAGCACGGGAAACTTCGTTGTGACATTTTGGTTTGGCGGAATCCGTTCCGACTGTTTTGTTTGTTTCGTTTTCCCGAAAAACATATGGCTCCCTCCATTTAGTAAACCTGTATTAAATCTTTGTTGACAATCAATCACCCTTCGATTACGCTAATCTGGTACAAGTGTAAGGGGGAAAAACAAATGAAACAACGCAACCTTCGCGCGGGTGATATGGCGCTTATCGGCATGTTTGCCGCACTGATGGCCGTCGGCGCCAACATTACATCAATGGCTCCTTTTTTGCAAGTTGCGGGAATTCCGTTATCGCTGCAGCCTTTCTTTTGTCTGTTAGCCGCGATGCTTCTCGGCGCCAGACGGGCAGCCATTGCAATGACGGTATACGCATTGGCCGGACTCGCGGGGGCGCCTGTTTTCGCTCAATTCTCAGCAGGCTTTGCGCCGTTTATCGGAAAGAGCGGCGGATTTATTCTCGCTTATATCCCGGCGGCATTTGCAGCCGGATGGCTGCTGGAAAAAACAAAAAAACCCGGCCGCCTGCATTATGCATGGGCCTCTTTGATCGGTACCGCCGTCATTTATATCATTGGCACGACCTATACGTATATTGCGCTGAAATTATGGCTTCATGCTCCGATCAGCTACGGAATGGCCTGGTTTTACATGATATGGTTTTTTATAAAAGATATCGTTTTAGCACTGTTATTGGCATCAATCGCGCCTGCCGTTTACAGGTCTATTCATAAAGCGACGGGGTTCAGCAGAAACCCGGCGTAAGATGTTCTCAGCATACAAAAAGGCTCCCCTTTCCGGGAGCCTTTTTTTACAGGACAAGTGCGGCAATCCAGCCGAATATCACAAGCGGAATGTTATAGAAAATAAATGTCGGTACGCACGTATCCCAAATGTGGTGGTGCTGTCCGTCGGCGCTGAGGCCTGACGTCGGCCCGAGCGTACTGTCACTTGCAGGAGAACCCGCATCACCGACCGCGGCGGCCGCTCCGATTACGGCAATCGTCGCCATCGGACTGAATCCGAGCTGAGCGCACAGCGGGACAAATATGGTCGTAATGACGGGTACGGTTGCAAATGATGATCCGATTCCCATCGTGATTAATAAACCGACCACCAGCATCAGGAGCGCGCCTAATGATTGGCTGTGGCCGATAAAGCCTGTTGATGCTTTGACCAAGGAAGCCACATCACCCGTTTTATTCAATACATTTGAAAAACCGGCCGCAACAAGCATGACAAACCCGATAAAAGCCATCAGAATCATGCCGTCCGTGATCAGCTTATCCGCTTCATTGCGCTTCATGACTCCGCTGATAAACAGCGTAAACAAGCCGGCAAGCGCACCCATGATCATACCTTCCACTCCGAGCACTTGTGACAGATAGAGCTGAACGGCAAGCGACACGGCAATGGAGATCAAGGCGATGGCAATGCTTTTTTTCGTATAAGGAGAAGACGATAGTCCGGCAATCTCCTTCGTCTCATATTTCTTCGGTTTCCGGAAGACGATGACGGCTAAAATTAAACCGACTACCATCCCGGCCGTCGGAATGATTAAAGCATACGGGATATCACTGAGCGGCACCTTTAAACCGGCTGACGCCATATTATCTCTCAGCATCCCCTGGAAAATCTGTCCGAATCCGACAGGCAGAACGATATAAGGCGCAGTCAGTCCGAATGTCATCACACACGCGATCAGTCTGCGGTCTATTTCAAGTTCGTTAAATATTTTTAAAAGCGGCGGAATCAATACAGGAATAAACGCAATGTGAACGGGCACCACGTTTTGCGAGAAACAGGATATGATTAAAATAATCAGTACGATTAACACTTTTGACAGTGCTTTTTTCCGCGAATCTTCCTTTTTTCCGATTAGTTTGACAGACGCTTCCACCATTGCATCGGGAAGCCCCGTCTTTGTCAGCGCCGCGGCAAATGCTCCGAGCAGCGCGTAGCTGACCGCGACGGTGGCATTTCCGCCGAGACCGTCCGTAAAAGCTTTCACCGTCTCTCCGAGGCCTAAGCCGCCGGTCAGTCCGCCGGCAAGCGCGCCGATCATTAAAGCTATAATAATATTGACACGCAGCAGGCTTAAGACGAGCATAAGCAATACTGCGACAACAACAGCATTCATTGATGAGTCCCTCCAAAAATCCTTTAGTTTGCTAATGTAGTAGATAATTAAAGTTACCATATATTCTGCGCTTTAGTCAACTAAAGATTTTGGAAATCAAAAAACCCGCTGCATCAAGGCAGCGGGATGCTGTTATCTTTCGGGCGTAAAGCGCTCAGTCAAAACAGCCAACGTCCTTGCCATGACGCCTGTTGCGCCGGCAGGGCCGAAGCATGTCGCTTTATTCGCCGTCGCGGTTCCCGCAATATCGAGGTGAACCCACGGCGTGTTTTCCGCAAATTCACCAATGAATGCCCCCGCCATAATCGCGTGGCCTTCTCTTCCCGGAGAATTGTTCAAATCAGCCATCTGACTGTTTCTCACCCGTTTTTTATCCTTTTCTGTAATCGGAAGCTGCCAGATCGGCTCGCCGGATTCTTTCGCCGATTCCGCCACCTGTTCGTAAAACGCGGCGTGATTGGTCATGGCGCCCGTCATTTCGTTCCCTAAGGCGACAATGACACCGCCCGTTAACGTTGCGACGTCTACGAGGACAGAGGCTCCGTGCTGCTTGGCGTATGTGATGCCGTCGGCAAGCACGAGACGCCCTTCCGCATCGGTGTTCAGGATCTCAATGGTTTTTCCGCTGAGCGAAACGATGACGTCATCCGGCTTCATAGCATCGGACGAAATCATGTTGTCCGTAGACGGTATGACGGCGAGCACGTTTTGTTCAGGCCGCAGTTCGCCGATAATTTCCATTGCCCCTAATACCGAGGCGGCCCCTCCCATATCGCTTTTCATGCCGACGATGCCGGTTTTCGGCTTAATTGAATATCCGCCCGTATCAAAGGTAATTCCTTTACCGACCAGGCCGATGACGTCTTCCCACTGATCTTTGCCCTGATACTTCAGAACGATCATTTTCGGCGGTTCGGATGAGCCCTTGTTAACAGCAAGCAGCCCGCCCATGCCGAGCTCTTCCATTTCATCTTTTTCCAAAATTTCACAATCGAAATCGTATTTTGCCGCAAGCTCAGCGGCATATGACGCCAAATCAGTGGCCGTCAGCATATTACCCGGCATATTCACAAGCGTGCGGGCTGAATTCGTCCCTTGGCCGTATGCCGCTCCGACGTTCAGGCCGGCCTGCACTTCCCTCAGGTCTTCTTCGGTCACGGCGCAGACTGATTTCAGTTCCTGATCCGGCTCATTCGATTTATGTTTATAATCCTGCACTTCGTAAACCGCAAGCAGACAGCTTTCTGAAAGCGCATGAGCGGCATCGGCGGCAGGCACTTCCCCGGAGACGAATGTATCGAGCAAAACGGATACTTCCTGTTTTTTATCTTGATGAATCTGCTGAAATACTCGTGCAAAGCATTCTTTCGTATCTTCAAACGAATAATCCGCTTCTCTTCCCAGGCCGATAAAATAAATACGTTTCATACCGGTCGCAGCCGGAGGGTATACTTTTGATACACGATTGCGTTTGGCGGACACATCACCATCCTTTAACAGCTGGGTCAGATGACCGTCCAATTTATCATCCAATTCCTTCGTAAATCCGTTCAGCGTGCTTTTTTGAAAAAGACCGATGACCAGTGTTTCGGGATGCCGCAGTTGATCAGATGCATAAAACATGAGTACACACTCCTTATGTGGGTATTTGTTATGTAAAGTGGTATAATGAAAAAACATTTTTCATTGATTTTATTTTACCAAACTAAGGGCGTTTTCTGCAGTTTTTCGATACGATCGGAATCAGCAGATACAGAAAGGATGTTGCATATGGATGTACTTATGAATTTTCCTTTACTGGCGAGTTTTGCCGCCATTATTTTTGCCCAAGTTGTAAAAGTGCCTATTCAATTTATCGTATCCAAAAAACTTGACTGGTCTCTTGTGACGAGCACCGGCGGCATGCCGAGCTCCCATTCCGCCGCCGTCACCGCGCTGTCAACCGGAGTCGCTTTGGAACAGGGACTGGACTCGCCCCTGTTTGCAGTCGCCGCGATTTTCGCCGTCATTACGATGTTCGACGCTACAGGTGTCAGGCGGCATGCGGGTGAACAGGCGACGGTCATTAATAAACTGGTCATCGACTTTAATCGGTTTGTCAGCGAAGCGAAGGACTTTCAGAAAGCGGAAGAGAAGGAAAAACAGAAGAAACTGAAAGAACTGCTCGGCCATCAGCCGATTGAAGTATTCTTCGGCGGCGTCACCGGTATTGTGCTGACATTGATTTTAGATTATCTCTTTATGTAAAAAACGCTTCAGCGGATGCTGAAGCGTTTTTATTCTTTTACCGTTTTGTATTGATTTCTGAACACTTGCATCGACTTTGTTTCGTTCAGCTTTACAAGTTCGTCCTCGGTCACTGTGCCGTTCCCTTTTTTAATCATGTAGACCTCAAGTGTTTTTTTGCCCCAATTGTTATAGACGTCCTTGACGGTGTCAAAGTAGAGGTCAAGGCGGCTGCCTTTAATTTTTGAGCCGGTATCGGCGACAACCCCGTAACCGTAATTCGGTATAAACAGAATCGTCCCGATCGGGAAAACAGACGGATCGGCCGCAACAGTTGAATATAAATCGCGTTTGACCTTCACGCCTGAATATGTAATTCCGTACTGCGGATGACCCGGAGATTTTCCGGTAGATTCCGCTCCGGCGGTATAACCGGTGGCCGTCACCTTATGTGAGGGATAGCGTTCCCAGTCAAAAGCTTCTTCCAGCGGTTTTATCCTGCCTGATGCCTTCTTTTCCGGCTGATTCTGTAAGGATTGAAACGGAGTGCCGATGTTTTTCAAAACGGCGCCGCGATGTTCCTTCATCCAATTTGTCAGATCCTTTGCTTCAACTCCGGTTATGGAAAAGTATGTCGCATGGCATGCGCCCAAAAAGAGCACGATCATGAATACGCGTCTGATTATCGTCAATCTGAAATCACTCTCCTCCGAGTCATTGTTCCCAACTCGGTGAGGTGCTATACAAAAAGCGCCGCGGCACAAAAAAAAGCTTTCTCGAATAAGAAAGCGGCTTAAAACATTTGATATCCTCTTTTTCTGAGCGCCTTTATGGCAATGCCTGACATGATGGCTCCCGCCAGTCCGCCCGCCAAAATCACGACATCCGCAACCGCTAATGACATGATGCGCTGAAACAGGCTTTGAAAGGATTCCCCCGGCGCCTGCACGTAACTGATCATCTTTTTATTGCTGATAATGAAAAGGCATACAATCGGATAGACAACAGCCATAATCCACGACATTCTAAGCAGCATGTTCAACAGAAAGCCTATGCCGAAAAACAGTACGAAAAATAGTACGATTGAGATCAGGACGACCGGCAAACTAATCACAAACATCCACCCCCTACAGCACTTTCAGTGTACCTCGGGGGCGGTAAAAAAGTCAACGTCTGGAAAAATCATCGTCTCTCTTTGCCGCTTCCCTGGCAGGAGGGACATGTTTCGGAGCCGCCAAGAAGCAATTGAAAATACCCTTTACCTGAGCAGAACGGACACGCCGCCGTGCTTTTTGCTGTCGTTTTCATGCGGATCACCCTTTTTTCTTAATTTTCTGATAATATATCATATTTACTTGTCAAGCACCAAGTCAGAATATGTAACAAAATAACTCATGTAAGCGAAAACATTTATTTTTTTCTTTTACATTCTTTTGATAGCGCTCTTTTTTAAAAGAAGAGAAAACCCGCGGCTGCGGGTTTTCAGAAGAATTTAAACTTCCCTTTTTTCAGCGTCAGGCCCAGCCCGCCAATCATAAAGAGCGAGCGGTTGTCAATGACCTTTTTCATAAAGGACGCCGGCGTGCCTTTGAGCTTCCTGCCGTATACGACTCCGACGGCGTTATGCTCACCGAGGGAGGCGACGGTTCCTTTAATGTCAGGCTTGAACTCTTCAAGCTGGCCTCCTTTAATCAAACCGCCCAGATTTTTGGCGACCGTTTCTCCTTGCTGCATCGCGATCTGAGCAGTTGGCGGGTACGGCCGTTCCGTCTCTTCATTGATAAAGAGCGAGCTGTCGCCGAGTATAAAAACGTCATCATGCCCCGGCGCCCGAAGATCAGGGTTGACCTTGACACGGCCGCGCATATTTTCAAAACCCGCTTCCTCCACGATCGGATGTCCGCGCACGCCCGCGGCCCAGACAACGGTCTGCGATTTGATTTCTTCCGGCTCTTCATCTTTCTTGCCGACTGTGACACCGTCTGCGCGGCATTCTTGAACCGCGGTGCCGATTTTAAATTCAACGCCTTTGCTCTCAAGGTATTGAACGGCGTATTCGACAAGCTCCGGATCAAATCCCGGCAAAACCGTCGGGGCGGCCTCGACACAGACGATCCGGACGAGACTTTCATCTATATCATAATATCTGCATAACTCCGGCTTGCGGTTCGCAAGTTCACCGAGAAATTCAATTCCCGTAAAGCCCGCTCCGCCGACAACGATGGTTAAGCGGTCAGGGCGTTTTTCGGCCTCCGTATTGTATGTCGCAAATTGGAGCTCAATATGGTCTTTCAGCTGGCGCGACGTATTAATATTCGCGATCGGAAAAGCGAATTCTTTTAAGCCTTTAATCCCGAATGTTTCAGGGACGGCGCCAAGTCCGATGACGAGATAATCATAAGGGATGTCCCCTTGTGAAAGCGTCACCTTTTTATTTTGCACATCTATCGCTTTTACGGTATCCTGCACAAATTTGACCCGTGATTCATTGATTACATCTTTTATTTGATATCTGCAGCGGTCATGATGCAGCGTTCCTGCGCTCGCTTCATGCATCCATGTCGTTTCATAATGATAATTGTGTTTATTGACCAAAGTAATGTCAGCGTCATTTGCCCCGATATGCTTCGGAAGCCTTGTTACTGTCATTAATCCACCATAACCTGCACCTAAAACCACGATTTTGGGTTTATTCAATGCCATCACATCCACCTTCTTTTTTTTGCTGTTAGACGCATAATCAAATCAACATTTGTATTAGCTTCAGCTTATTGGCGGGATTTTATGAAATGAAATATAAAATTTTTTAGAAAACCGCACATGTCTGCATATCACCATACTATCCGGAAGAATCAGAAAAGATTCAGGAAAAAACAGATTGGAATTTGTCCCCATATTATCGGCGGCCGCAATTTTTTTCAAGAATGAAGCGGCCGGGCGGTTTTCGGCACTCGTCATCCTTTTAAATTGTATGTTATAATTAATAACAATTTTCAATTAGGAGGCAATTTGGTATGCAAGAGGATTCAAAGGTTTATGATATTACGGTCATCGGCGGCGGCCCGGTCGGCCTGTTTACCGCTTTTTACGGGGGAATGAGACAGGCGAGCGTCAAAATCATCGAGAGCCTGCCTCAGCTTGGCGGCCAGCTCAGCGCGCTGTACCCTGAAAAATATATTTATGATGTAGCCGGATTCCCGAAAATCCGCGCCCAAGAACTTGTGAACAATTTAAAAGAGCAAATGGCAAAGTTCGATCAGACCATCTGCTTAGAGCAGGCCGTTGAATCTGTTGAAAAACAGGCGGACGGTGTGTTTAAGCTTGTCACGAATTCAGAAACGCATTATTCAAAAACGGTTATTATCACCGCGGGAAACGGCGCATTTAAGCCGAGAAAGCTTGAGCTGGAATCAGCGGAACAATATGAGGGCAAAAACCTGCACTACTTCATTGACGACCTCAATCAATTCGCAGGCAGACGCGTTGCCGTTCTGGGCGGCGGCGATTCCGCGGTTGACTGGGCGCTCATGCTTGAGCCGATCGCGAAAGAAGTCAGCATCATCCACCGCCGTGATAAATTCCGCGCGCATGAGCACAGTGTCGAAAACCTTCATAATTCTAAAGTCAACGTGCTGACACCGTTTGTTCCCGCTGAACTTGTCGGTGAAGACCGGATCGAACAGCTCGTTCTCGAAGAAGTGAAAGGCGACCGTAAAGAAATCATCGAAATTGATGACCTGATCGTAAACTACGGCTTTGTTTCTTCTCTCGGCCCGATTAAAAACTGGGGCCTTGACATCGAGAAAAATTCCATCGTCGTCAAAAGCACGATGGAAACGAATATTGAAGGCTTCTTTGCCGCCGGAGATATCTGCACATATGAAGGCAAAGTCAAGCTGATCGCCAGCGGTTTCGGCGAAGCTCCGACAGCCGTGAACAACGCGAAGGCTTACATGGACCCGAAAGCGCGCGTCCAGCCTCTGCATTCTACAAGCATGTTTGAAAAATAATATAAAAAAGAGTCTGTGTCATACCGGCACAGACTCTTTTTTATTTAAACATCCAAATATAATTCATGACGGTTCCGACAACGAGCGCAATGACAAGCGCCGACACGACCCAAATCGTGCCTAAAATAATCCGGTCTTGAATTTTCTGGGCTTTCGGGCTGTGCCCGGGCTGTTTTTGTTCCACACCGGCCCCTCCCTTCTTTGCAAATCTATCTATCGTAACAAATGTCTTACAACACCCAATACTACTATGATAACCAAACTGCAAATGGATGACAAGCTGACCGCATATGAGGCAGCATGAAATCATTTGACATTCCTGACAAAACAAAGTACATTATAAAAAGACGAACATTTTAATTTTATTTAATTCTATTATTCGCTTTTAGGGGTGTTATATATGGAAAATGTATTTGATTACGAAGATATTCAGCTGATTCCTGCAAAATGCATTGTGGACAGCCGATCTGAATGTGATACATCAGTTACATTGGGCGGACACACGTTTAAACTTCCGGTCGTGCCGGCCAACATGCAGACGATAATAGATGAAAACATCGCGGCCTGGCTCGCGGAAAACGGGTATTTTTATATCATGCACCGCTTCGAGCCGGAAAAACGCCTGGCTTTTGTCCGGGATATGAAAGCGCGCGGACTGATTTCTTCCATCAGTGTCGGCGTGAAGGAAAATGATTATGAATTCATCCGGGAGCTGAAAGCACAGGAGCTTGTGCCGGATTATATTACCATTGATATCGCGCACGGCCATTCCAATGCCGTGATCAGCATGATTCAATTTATTAAAGAACATGTCCCGGAAAGCTTTGTCATCGCAGGGAATGTCGGGACGCCTGAAGCCGTAAGGGAGCTGGAACGCGCGGGCGCCGACGCGACAAAAGTGGGAATCGGCCCCGGGAAAGTCTGCATCACCAAAATTAAAACCGGCTTCGGAACCGGCGGGTGGCAATTAGCCGCGCTTCGCTGGTGCGCAAAAGCGGCGAGCAAACCGATCATTGCTGACGGCGGCATCCGCACGCACGGCGATATTGCGAAATCCATCCGTTTCGGCGCGTCTATGGTCATGATCGGATCATTATTCGCCGGCCACGAAGAATCACCGGGACAAACGATCGAAATCGATGGAAAGCTGTACAAAGAATATTTCGGCTCCGCTTCTGAATTTCAAAAAGGCGAAAAGAAAAACGTCGAAGGCAAAAAAATGCATGTCGAACATAAAGGGTCTTTACAGGACACGCTGGTTGAAATGGAGCAGGATCTGCAATCTTCCATCTCTTACGCCGGCGGCAATACACTCGAAGCCATCCGCAATGTCGACTACGTGATCGTAAAAAACTCTATTTTCAACGGCGACAGATTTTAACACGCAGCAGAGCCGCTCAAAGATAAAAAAATGACATTCAATATGAATGTCATTTTTTTATTAAATACCGAAATAAAGAGCCGCACTGGCCAATAGATTAATCACAAAAATAAACAAAAAGATGTAACGAATGAATTTATTTTGCACCGGAGCAAATATAAAGAGATATAGTCCTGCCACCCCAAAAGTAAGAACAGGAAACAGCCACTCAAAGGATAAAGAAATGATATAACCGATAATCATAACAATCGGCACACCGATTAATGATAATTTACTTCTCATATGATTTCTGCCCCTTTTACTTAAAAATTGGTGTGATGTAAGCTTCAATAATGGCAGCGGCGATCAGCAGACAAATAATTATGAGCACCAATATTCCAATATGCCTGAACATTGAAGCCATTATCTTTTTTTCCTTAGAAAAACACAGCCTGATGACCAATTCAACGCCCTTAAAACCAATGGCGCCACTTAATAATAACGCGGGAACTTCAAATATACCATGAGGAATTAGCAGTAAAAAAATCTGATAAAAAGGAACCCCGCTATGCAGATTTTCTATAATAGAGCCGCTTAAAATAAACCCGTTGGTGAATAAATAAAAGATTGAGGTCAACCCAAAGGTAAAAAAACCCGCGGCTAAAAACAGACAAGCGATTGCATTGTTTTTCAGCAGTTCAACCGCGCCTGACGAGCCGTTGTAAGACGCGGTTGAAACAAAGTGATCGGAAAAAAACGCAGCGATCACACCGCCTGAAAAAAACAGCAATGACGCGGTTAACGGAATGACGGACGTCCTGATTGCCGGCAACATGCGGTTCATCATGTATAGATACTCTCAGCCAATTCTTCAATCTCTTCTAATGAATGCTCGGATGACTGATACTCCGCAGCAAAAACGCCTTCATGTATAATACCGATCGTATCACACAGCGAATGCGCCAGCTCCAACAGGTGGGTCGATAACAGGACCGTATGTCCCTGCTTGACGTACTCCTTTAATAACGTCCGTATCGTTTTACCGCTGATTAAATCAATGCCCGTCAGCGGTTCGTCAAGAATTAATATCTTTGGCTGATGAATGAGCGCGGCCGCAATTGATAATTTTTGTTTCATTCCATGTGAATATGTTTTAATCAGCTGATTTCCGTCTTGAGCAAGCTTCAGCATCTCTAACATATTCTTTATATACTCATTTGTCCGCTGAGACGGCACTTGAAACATTTCCGCTGTAAAACGCAGGTATTCGACTCCCGTTAAATAATCATATAAAAAGGCATGGTCGGGCACAAAACCGATATCAGCCGATATTTGCCCCCCCTCTTCTGAATCCAGTTCCTTACCGTCAATCATGACGCTGCCTGAAGTCGGTTTAAGCAGGCCCGAAATGATTTTCAAAGTCGTTGTTTTCCCGACTCCATTAGTCCCCAGCAAAGCATAAATTGAGCCTTTTTTTACCTCAAACGAAATATCTTTCAATACCTGTTTTTCACTATAGTTTTTTTGTATATTCACTAATTTAATCATTGTTCGCAAACCTTTCCGCCATATTGATTCTGCGAAGAAACAGAAACATGACTCCATAGTTTAATAGTGTGAACAGGACAAAAATACCTGATGCAGAATGAATAAGCATCGTTTCAAGTTCCGGCTTTTTATAGATAAAATACGACGTGATCGCAGCGATTTGAAGCGACACAATGAAAATGAAAGATCCGTATAAGTTGTTATACGTCTTTGCTTTCCCCGCTTCTCCAATTTCGTACATATGCTCCCAGTTTTTCTTAGGATACAGGGCGGTGCTTGAAATCTGGACAAGACTGTATAAAAAACCCGAACATAAAAACACAATAAACAAGTAAATCGTCAGCGCAGCGGAAGACGGAAAAAACACCGTAATCAAAATGGTGATGATGAACGAATAGATAAGAGCGGCGAGATTATAAATACATACTTTCGGAAACACCAGCTGCCACGCATGTTTGATATTTCGGTGAAACAGATGCTGATTTTTTATTTCTCCGTCAACTGATAATACTGTTTTGAGCGCATCTCCGACGAGCTGATACGAAAAGTTCGCAATGATAACCGCCGCAGACACGATGGCGGCTGCCGAATACCCGATAAAATGATGCGATAGAAGCGGAATACAAAAACCTAAAAACAGCATGAACAAATACAGCATACTGCCGAAGTTCCTGATAAAAAACCCGTCAATTCTCGATAAAAACAGCAGATCCTTTTGAAAAACGGCATGAAATATTTTGTTATTTCTATATAATTTCAGCTTTGGCGCAAATTCTGCGTTTGTCAAAAACATATAAGGAATAAGGTCCATTTTCTTCAGCGTGGCCGACCACAGTTTAAACATCCCCGCCGTTAAAAGGACGGCGGCCGCAAACGCCGCAGCGAAAACGAGCACGGAATGTGAGCGGAATGCTAACCATACATACGGCGTATTCATGAGGATGTTCCGGAAAGCCGGTGACTCCGTAAAGCTTGAAATATCCTTTGCGGTATACTCCCCAAACACGAGAAGATAAACGGCATACCCGACTGCAAGCGGAACCAGCAGGCTGACGCTGAATAAAATGCCTTTCATGATTTTCAAGTAAAACAATTTGCTCCACATATTTGTAAGAAGATAAACAACATAAGAAAACAGCATAGATAAAAATAAATTGAGAAGAAAATAAACGAAGCCCAAGAAAAATACGATGACCGCCGCAGACCCGGTCATGCCTGCGCTTGATAAAAACAAAAAGACCGGAAAAACAAAAAGATACCATACGAAAATGGTTTTTTTGATCGCCTGGCCGGCAAAAACAGAAAACAGCTGTAAAAAACGAACCTTTTTTAATTGATGAATGACCTTGCGCGTATCCAGCAGAAAGGCATTGTGGTGTTCTTTAAAGAAGCCGGCAGCCCAAAACAGCTGCTCAAGTGAAACGGCGATTAAAACAAATTGCCCCCATGCGCTGAGGGGCAGCTGAATCAGTTTTGTCCCGAATACAACACCGCATCCCAGGAAAACGAGATATAAACATAACAGAGAAATAATAATGGCAGACAGCAGTTTGCTGTTGAGTTGAGGAATGCCCCAATCTTCCTTTCTTTTTCGAAACGATGACAGGGTATTATATTTGATAAGAGCCGCAATTTGTTTGACTATCATACTTTCAATCCTTACATATGTATTTGGGAGAGAGGCTCTTTTTGCAGCTTGTACAAAAAGAGCAATTATTTATTGATCGATTTTACCAAGCAGCTGCGTATTTTTTGCCGTATTTCTTAATCATTGTTTTTGCTGTTGCAACGATTGCATAAGAAATCGCGCCTGCGCCTGTAACGATACCGATGAGAGAAATGATAGAAGCAATTGTTGATGCCGCATCAATAATATCAATTGCTTTTTTAGCTGCTGCTGTAGAGATGCCTAGAGTTGAAGCTAATTCAGCATTGGCTGAGAATGCATGAGCCGCCGCCACGTTTAATTCAGTTCCCGTTAATAATAGTGCATAAACCAATGTTGCTGCAGCAAGAGCCGCGCCAAACAAAATGAAAGACTTTTTATTAGATTTTACTAAGTTCATCATAACATCTCCCTACTCTGTTTTTTTAATTTATAATAAAATTCAGCTTAATTGACTCTCTCCCGAGCTAAATTTTATCCGCCATAAAATAGTTTAAGAAAATAGTAAAGAGTTTTAGTAAAACAAAACATCCAGTCAAAATGATTCTCTTGCCTTTACTGAGATCGGTCAGTTTTCCCGCAGCAGCATAAAGAGCCGCGATTGATATGAGCAGAAATGGATCCAGCAGCTGCAGACTCAAGCTGGTGCCGCCGGCAGAATATATAAGCGAGGAATCAGCCGTTAAGTAGTTAACAACTGAAAGAATCAACATTTTAAATGCCGAGATTAAAGAAGTCAGCGTATATAGAAGCAAATATATTTTTTTCGGTTTTTTTGTACCGAGAATAAAAGCGGCAACGAATAACAGAAATCCGCCTATCAGAATTTCCACAAAAGTTGTGAAGATCATAAACCCTTGCAGAAACATGACAATCGTACGAACACTTTTCTCCCCGATATCGTAGGTACTTTCTCCGACGGAAGAATAATACGACTGCAGAACTTTATCTGAAATACTGAATTGGAAGAGTAATGAACAGATCAAAATGATGAAAAAAGAACTTAAAAATATTTTTTTATTGCTCAATTGACCTATCATATTATCATCCTTTTCTTACAAAATAAATTAACTATTCTATACTTTTACAATTTAGTTTAATCCTATCAAAAAATCAATATCCTTTCGAAAAATATGACTTTAGAACGTGTTGACAAAGAGCACATCTTTCAGAGTTTTTGGTGCTATGTACCCTTTATTTTTTTTCGAATTTGCAAATAGTATGATTTAGACAATTGATTTGAAGTTTTAGGAAGAACCTGTCGAAAGAGACGCAGGATATAAAAAAGGAGGATATCGTCATGTATCCTCCGGATGTATGATCGCCAGCACCTGATGATCTTCCCATTTTCCATTTATTTTTACTTTTTTTCTCGCAATGCCTTCTTTATGAAAGCCAGCTTTTTCGAGCACCCGGATTGACGCCTTATTGTTCGGCATGACTCCGGCTTCTATCCGATGCAGTTCCAGCTCATTGAATGCATAATCGACTGCCAGCTTGACAGCCTTCGTCGCATAGCCTTTCCCGTTATATTTGCCATCTAAAAAATAACCGATAAAAGCGCTTTGGAGGGAACCCCGAACCACCTGAAAAAGGCTGATCGTGCCAATCAGGGCCTGATCCTGAAGAAAAATGCCGAAGCTGTATTCAGTATCATTTTCCGCATTCTTCAGTGATTGTTCAATTCGTTTTTTCCGGCCTTCCAGCGTATAAAAATCCCCTTGTCTCGACATGGCAAACCGTTCAAAAAACATGCGGTTTTCCGTCTGCAAAACCAGTTCCTGCTCTGCATCATTCAAGCTGATCGGCCTGATATCAACGCTGTTTCCTTCCTGCATATGCATCGCCGTCCTTTTGTTTTGATCAGAAACGTTTTTTAAATTGCCTCTCACCCATGTGATACGGTACGCTTTATCGCATTAAGAAAATTCCAAGACTTTACGTTCACCTTTCCTGTCGTGACCTATGTCTGATGTGAGTAACCGAAACGGAAGCACAAGGTTCTTTTGTTGACTTAAACCGTGCTTTAAGCCGTATCATCATATTGTGACAAGGAAAGAATAGTTTTGGCGGGTTTCCCGATGATCTAAAAATCAATTTTACAGAATCACTGCTGTCTTATTTCATGCCTATTTGCGGGATGAATATATTGATTGGATCAAAGCTGAAATGTTGACAAAGAAATGTAAAAACAATCGGAAAAGAGGAGTTAATATGAAACTGACGGGAAATACAATACTGATTACAGGCGGAAATGCCGGAATAGGATTGGCTTTCGCAGAACGGTTTTTAAAAGCGGGAAATAAAGTCATCGTGACCGGACGGCGTGAGCACGCTCTTCAAAAAGCAAAGGAAACATTCCCGGAACTTATTACATATGTCAGTGATTTGAGCATTCCATCTGAACGTATATCACTGTTTGATTGGGTGAAAGAAAATTATCCGGAAGTGAATGTGTTAGTAAACAACGCGGGGATTCAACAACGTTTTCATGTGCTGAAAGCGGATGCGAAGGACAATTGGGACTATTTCAATAAAGAAATCACAACGAACATTGAAGCTCCCTTCCACCTGTCTATGCTGTTCGCTCCGTTTTTTGCCGGAAAAGAAGATGCGGCTTTCATTAACGTCTCTTCGGGATTGGCTTTTACACCGCTAGCCATTGCACCGATCTATTCAGCAACGAAAGCGGCGCTTCATTCATTTACAATGAGTCTGAGACATCAGCTTTCTGATTCATCTGTAGAAGTGATTGAAGTTGCGCCTCCGGCGGTGAATACAGATTTAGGCGGAGCAGGGCTGCATACGCAAGGGGAACCGCTGGATGAATTCGCTGATGGGATTTTTAAAGGACTGAAAGAGGGCAAACAAGAAATCGGATATGGTTCTTCAGAAGAACGGCTGCGCATGTCACGGGATAAAGCCGATGAACATACGGCAAATATGTACCATGCGATGAAACATACAATCGAATAACCTCTTTGAAAAAGCAAAACCCGCTTCTGTTGAGCGGGTTTTCCTTTTATTAAACAGATAAACGCCTTTTTTAACAATGGTGCAAACGCCACCGAAAGAAAGACGTCATATTTTTTCATCCTAATAATGGCGGGTTGACCCTTAGCACTCTTCCGGCGTACCGGCGTTTTTGGCCGTGCGGAAAGATGAACCGCAGCCGCAGGAAGCGATGGCATTCGGGTTGTCAATGGTGAATCATACGATCAGTTTACGTTAGATGAAAACCCGATCATATCAGCGTTTATGTACGATTTGTACGATTGTTACTATTCGGTTAGATTGTTAACGCCGCGTATTCCTAGCGACGAATCTCGTTAACAACATAATACCCAAACTTTCCACGAATGACAAGCGTTGTTATCCACATCCTGAAAATTAACCGTTAAAATAATCTTCGCGACTCACTTCGTACCCCGTCGATTTGAGTGCCCGCTCTATCTTCGGCCACGTCGAATGTTTTGGGATGTATGCTTTATCGTTACATAATTTCGAACTGTCCCGCAACTAAGCTTCGCCCTTTCCTCGATTTCAATTGCGTAATTCCTCCGCGATCAACTCATTTTCCGAACCTTGTCCGAGGCTTGCCGATATTGAAAACGAAAACATGTCCGCACCCTCTTCCGTTTTTAAAAGCCCCGTCCATACATTCACCCGTTTATTAACTCGATAACGAAACCGAAAGAAAAACAATCGTCCACATAAAAAAAATCGCCCCATCCGCGAAGGATAGGGCGTGGATTGTTACTTTTTAAACGCTTGATGTTCATAATAATTGTCGGCAACTATTTCGAAATTCTTGTATTTGAATTCTTTCCAGTTTATTTCATCGGCTGTATTTCGCTCTAACTGAATCGATAGGACTTTTTGAAAAGATGAGTTGCCGTTTGCATCCTTCAAAGGAAATTCCCACGTTATTAAAGCCCTGCCTACGGAAGTATCCTCAAAGATCTTAGGAAAAAGCTTTTCGCCTTCTTTAAGCATCCCCTTTTTCACCATATTGTTAGTTAAATTGTCATTCCCATTTAGAGTAACGCTAACTGTTTTGATGTTATGCTTATTTTCGTCTACATCATCAAAGATATCAAGCTCCTTCAATTTTTCCGTGTCTTTTGTTCCGTTTTTCTTCAGCTCATCCGCTATAAGCATCTTTACGCTTTTATTCGTAACTTTAAAAGGCTCGACTTTCTTATTTTCTACACTGTCTTCTTTTTGAACCGTACCTGCATTAACGCTATCTTCACTGCATGCCACCAATAGTAAAAGTGGTACCGAAAGTAATAATAAAAGCATCTTACGCATTGGAATACCTCCGCTATGTATTAACAAAATTATACTATGATGCCAAACTTATCCGCAATGGGTTTTCCTACGTTAACATACGTAAGCGCTTGCTAAAAGTTTCATAATCACAAAAAGACCGTCGATCAGTTTCGGCAGTCTTTGTCTGATTGCGAATAGGAAAGACCAATTCAAAAAACCACGTTTTAAACGTGGCTAATTTCATCCTCGTGCTGTTGCCCCATGCACAAACCTAAATAAATTGCCTCGTCAACCTCGTCCATTATTTCAGGGCTTAATTGACCAGCGGACCAAACGCCTTTAGCCCTAAAAAGACTTTTTCTTATAGTATAAGGCTGAGAACATAAGATATAAGATTTCTCTTTCAATGATGTCGTCCCAAGCTCAATTGTTACGTTTGTGTCGTAATACTCAGCGCTAAAATCGCTAGTTATAAGCAGTACGGTCACTGTATCATACTCTTTGAAGTACTCACCTTCTTGTAACACTAGAACAAACTTAGGTTTACCGTTGGGGTAGTTAGGGTCGAAGGTATATGGGAAGTTGATGTAGTAGATTTCTCCTCGCTGAAGTATCGTCATCCTCGGAGATCAATCCTCTGTGTTGTGAATTGCCTTGTACTGCTCATATTCCAAATCCTTGTGATTTTCTTCAAGAATTCGTTTTTGGCCCGCGTTTAATTCTGTTCGATACTCCCCACCATATCTTCTCTTCAACGCTTTACTTCTTAAATCTTGAAGTTTACTTTTAAGGCGTGACTCTGTTATTGCCATATCGTCATCCCCCTTCTTTTTATCGTGCATCAAATATCACCACCGAACGTATAAAATTTGGCGATCATATTATGCATTCGATAAATATACAATAATTGTAATGCAAACAGATCGCCAAAACAAGATTTTTCGCACTTCTAAGTGGACTTTTCCCTATTCTCGGTATTTTATGCCTTAATTTATACATTCATGATATAAAAAGATATAAGTCGATACTGACAACTTAGTTATTATCCTTTTGTGCGCGCAGTCCTCGTTACTTTATTGTCTTTCCAGTACGCCCATAGCGAAGTAGCTCCGAGGAACGCCAACGAAATGAAGTCCTGCACGCCGGCCTCGTTGACCGGAATCGGACTGTGCCCCGTCATTGTTAATCCGCTATTTACGAGCGCAACCAAAAGAAGCACGAATCGAGCGACCGTGCCTGCGCTAATTTTTTCCGTATTCATATAATCGTCTCCCTTTTCGTTTATTTTACTGTTGCGCCTGTTGTTTTTCCGGCATAGATGTTTACTTTTCCGAACTGGTCCGTCTTGATCGTGTACACGTCCGTTTGCGGATTCGCAAGAATTTCGTATTTAAGGCCGCCGAATTTTTTCGGGCGCAAATAGTTTATCTCGTTTCCTTTGACGGGCGCTTTGTTTGTCGGATAGATGCGCCATGAGTCGGCAGATGCCGGAAGGTAAACGTATTTCTTACCGCTGGATGACGGTTTAGAAGAGCCGGCCGCCCCCGTCAGTTTTAACACTTGGCCGACCGAAATCTTATTCGCATTCTTAATGCCATTGTATGCTTGTAACTTCGCCATACTGACGCCTGTTTTCACCGCAATTTCGGACAAAGTGTCTCCTTTCTTAACGGTGTATGTCGATCCGGACGTCTTGGTTTCTGTCTTCGCTGGTGAAGATGGCGCGCCGCTTATACCGGCCTTAAAAGAGTCCCACCGATCAAGCAATTTGCGCGGACAATACTTACCCGACCAGTGTTGATGTGGAACGACATTTGCAAGGGAAATGCCCTGCTCCTTCATGAGCTTTTTGATCAGCCATTGAGCATTCGCCACGGCTTTCTCAAAATCACCATCGCTATTCTCACAAATTTCAATGCCGATAGATTTTCGGTTCCCGGTGCCGTTTCCGTCGCCAGCGTGCCAGCCGTTCTCATTTAATGGCAGATGCTGATAAATCTCTTTGTCGTCTACTGTAAAGTGCCAGCTGGTGGGAGTTTCCGGATTTTTCTCATAACGGGCGTGCATGGCTGCGCTTGCCCCTTTTGCCGTGTTCGCCGTGTTGTGAACGGTGATGTACGCTGGGTTCATTGCGTATCCCGGTCTGTTATTGTGTCCTACTGGAATAAAGTCCTTTGTGATTTTCACCATGTCTCATCGTCTCCTTTTTCATAATTTAAAAAGCCCGCCGGGACTCTCACCTGACGGGCGTGTTACGTTTAATCGGTTATTCTCTTCCGCGGAATTTCTCTTCGAGTCTATCGATCTTGTCGATGATGACGTCGTACTTATCGCTAAACTTATCGAGTAGATCTTGTAGCCGCGATTCACGCTCACGGTTCGATTTCATTACGTAAATCAGCAGCCACGTAAAAAGGACCGCGAACGGTCCCTGCGTTAAAAAATATTTGAGTACGTCTAATTCGCCGCCGTTCAATAACTACGCCTCCTGTCCGCCTGTTTCTTCCGAAGGTTCTTCGATAGGAGGCTCGTTGGGATCGTAAACATCCCCGGTGATTTTCTCGTATTCTTCCGGCGTTATCCGGCCAGCTCCGACAGTATCGTGAACTTGCTTCTTCGTCCAAAGACCGGCGTCATAAAGATTTTTGATACGGAGATACCAAGTCATTTAGTTCCCTCCTGTCGCGATAAGATAATATAAATCCGCTATTTGCTTCTGAAGATTCTCGATTTCATTCGGAGCCGGCGGGTCAGGCTTAATGCTCTCTTTGTATTCCTCCGTCGCCGCTTCGACCCATACGTTTTTCTTTTTATCGAATCGCGGCGAGATGATCGACGGATCGGGCAATACGTCCGTACTATTTGGCGGCAGCACTTCTACATCAATATCTTCTTCGCCGGCATAGTCGAAATTTTTGTCGTAGTATAAAACGTGCATTCTGATTTCCTCCTTTACCATAATGGGATACCGATATTAAAGGACACACGCGTAACGCTCGCCGAGTCGGTTGCTGAAAGGCCATCGAATCGTAATTCGCCATCCGTCGTAAATGCAAACCGCGCCGTACCGTAAGAGCCAATCGTAGGAACGACGAAATCTACGAGCTGCGTCGGTTTATACGTAAATTTCGCTACCGTCGTACCAGCGGCCGGTAGCGAGCCGAACGTGCCTCTCAGTTTAATTTCGTTATTCGCAACGGAGAACTTGAACGGGTAGCCGGTGTTTTGCTGCGCGCCGTTAATCAAAGTAACGTTATTCCATGTCGCGGCCCATGGACTATTCCACTTATCTTTATCCGCCTGTACGACGTGAATGTCCGTTCTGTTGGCGTGGGCATCTACCTTTGATTGCGCCCCTTCTACCGATTCAAGCTCGCGCCACGACGTCCATGAATCCGAGCTCGCGACCTTATTACGCATAAATTTCCGCCGGCCCGATGACGTCGAATCGTTACTGCTATAGGACGTGTATTCCTGATACGCGTACGTGCTGTAGTTATGAACGAGAAGATATCCGTTGTTATTTACCGGTGCATTCAATGCCGTCGTTGCGCCGCTCATATAATAGAAGCCGGTATCTGTCACCGTATTAAAATCGATACCTGTCATGTACTTTGCTGCGCCGGTATCCTGCGTCAATTTAAACAATTGTGATCCGTTCCACTTGTCTTTCTCAACCTGCGAAGTATGACGGATGCCATTCGAATCGTGCGCTCGGAATTGGTCGAGAGGCGCCTGCTTAACGTTGTCTACGTTATTAAGCCCGATCTGATCCTTCGTCACTGAGTGCGGGTTATCCATCCGATCTGCGTGTTCGTCCGTGTACGCTTTGCTGTCCGTTAAGGCCTTGTCGGCTTTTTCCTGCGCTCCTGCTTTCGTCTCAATATTTTCGAGGTCTTCGAATTTCTTACGCAACTCTTCGATGGTTTCGATAGCTTCGTCATATAGTTCGTTTACCTTTGCGATCAAAGCCTCGAAGTCATCGATATAATACTCCGCAATAGGAACAATATCCGTATCAATCAGCGCCTTGTCGATAGTGAACGAGAATTTATGAACGGAGAGCGCCTGTTTATTCGCGTAATACAAATTGAGCTCCGCCTGGACGTCGCCGTAGTGGCGAATCTCTTCGGGTGATAAAACGTGCTGCGCGATGCCTTCGACCTTATCCACGATCTCTACGTTTTTTATAAACCGACTGCCGTCCGCCATGAACATAACGAGCTTCCCGGTAACAGCAGACAACGGTAACGGGACGCCGTCTTTTGTTAACGAGAATATTAAACGTGCAGTATCGATGTCTTGCGTGCTGAACTGTATGGCGGTTTTAATATTCGTTTTTGTCCAGCTCGTTACCTCAAACGCAAGGGGTGCGTTATTGTATATCACTGCAAAACCTCCTTTACCGCATAAAAATAACGGCTACACCGTATTCCTTTTCGGAATCGTAAGCCGTCTTAATTCGCATTACTTTAAATCCGCTGTTGTCCCCTGTTTTCGTTGCAATACCGTCGAGTCCCGCCGTAACTTTATCACCTACTCTGACTGTGTCGTCAATGCGTACGTGTATTTGTCCGATAAGGCCGACTATATGCCACTCAACACGCTCATCACGCGGAATATATTCAAGGGTCGGATCATAGTTCGGATTCTCTTTCGGCACAACCAGTTCGCGGCCATTCTCGATGATTGTTTCGTAGAGCATACCGCCAAACTCGTTACGCAAGAACCGATCATTCCAGTAAAAACCCGCGCCTCCCAATACAACGCCGGCAGTTTCAGATATAATTCCGTCCACGCTATCCCCTGGCTGCGCTTTTCGGATTTTATCGCCTTCGAGCGTTACCATAAGGCCGGAATCAATTCTCTGTCCGTCCAGTGACTCGAAGTATTCCGCAACGTCCTTAAAGTCGGAAACGCTTTCGACCCGGCCGACGCCCTGAATATTACCGTTCATGGAGTCGATCTTCCATTTGATGTTCCCTGCGGATGCTTCACCGGAACCATATCCGCCTACAACCGTGTAACCGTCATCGTTTATTACGGACTGTGACGATAGGATGGTTCGAGCCGGGCCGTCACCTTTTGTATGCGAATTGTTCGTTGCGAGAATAGCCTGACGCGATCCTTCAGTCGATGAACCTCCCGAAACGCCGCCCATGAAGTTTCTAGGCCCTTTCGCAACATTATCACCCGTGGCCGCAATGATTGCGCTCGTCGGATCTAGGGGTGATCCGCTCGTGGTAGCGCCTTTGAATCCTCCTTTAAAATTCGTGGGCACAACGCTGTACGAACGCCCACCGAGGTTTGCCGCAGATGCATATCCAGTCGCGTTAATTGCCGCAAGTTCTACTTGGTTGTTCGGAGAATAAACGCCCATTTCACCACTATCTCCGATCAATGTGGCGCCAATCAGAGACGCATTATAAACACCGCCACCGAACGCGACACCGATCGGTGAAGACTCGGAGATGGTTACGCCGGAGATCTGTATATAGTCAGTTCTTTGAGCGCCGCCAAAAGCTCGTATGTCGTGGCTGGCCGTCTTAAACCCTCGAATCTTGATTCCATCAACGTTGATATAGCTAGATTTAAATTGAAACGCGACTACCGGGTTGGCCTTGTAATCGTATTGCGGATCGCCGATCGCAGTAAAATTCGAAATCTGAACATGTTTATAGGCTGAGATAACCAACGCTCTTGGAGAAATATCTGCGTATAAACTATTAAAGACGGGTTCAATCGATGTGCAATTTGCGAATGTCACATGATACGCAGATGTACTCTCAGGATCAGTCTCGCTATGATGGGCGATGTGTCTTGCATCGTAAGAACGAACGTCCCTATAAGAAACATGATTCGTCACATGGATGTTTTGCGATGCCGGCCATTCTTTGTGCGCCTTTACTTCGACGCCTCGAATGTTTCCACTCGTATAACAGCCGTCTACCCAAACATTTTTTGATCCGTCATCAATTTCGATCCCATTCGAATTAGCAGCACCGGCCGGGTGTGCCTTTCCGCTAGGGTCCATACAGTGTGAATTTGAAATGAAAATGTATTCGCTATAATGTGTCGTAATCCCATCGTCACCGTAACCGGAGGCAACGCAGTTATCCAGCCAAACGTAATATGATCCATCAGCCGTATAATTTTCCGCAGTATTGTCGTATGCCGGAGCCGTTATATCAAAGCCATGTAGGCCGGGGTTCACCGCCTCTACGTCCTTAATCCAACCGAATTTTACTTTCGCTAAGGTTAAGCAGCTCGAATTTATACCTCCCGTCGCAGTCACGCCGCCTTGTCGATCCGGGTTCCAATCGAGTGTCATTCCCTCTACGTAGATATTCCGGTTTCCTCCTGAGTGGTCAGCGTTCGTAATAACCCACTCGTCGGCCGGCGTATCCTCGTGTAGCCTCAGTGTGGTAACGCCTTTTCCCTGACCGATAAGATACGTCCATGACGGGATCTTAGCACCTTTGATGACGTATTCGCCCGCTGATAAATTAAGGCGCACCTTACCATTACCGAGTGCCCTTACGAAAGCATCCGTACTATCTGTTTCACCAGTAGGATCAGCGCCATAATCGTCCACGTTTACGTTGCGTTGGATCTTTCGGAGCAACTTGTAATACTCTTTATCGAGCCGCTCTTTTAATAGAGGTTCAACGTTGCCGTCCGCATCTACACGAGCGTCTACCACCTCTTTTACGTTCGTTCCGTCTGCGTTAAGAATCAAGTTTTTTATACGGTTATACAGACCGTCTATATATGTGCGCAAAGAAAAACCGCTATGGTCAATCTGATCTGACGTATGGGCATGCTCCGCGGTCTTATGGCGGCTCAAACCGTTACTCAGATCGAGCATGTCGTTACCGATGTCTTCAAGGTTTTGGTTGTAGTTCTTGATATACTGACGGTCAAACCCGCCTGTATCAGCTTTCTTATATGAGTATTTCCCCATGCGCTCACCTCCGTTTAGTTCGCTTTAAATTGCGTGTTGATTGCGATAAAAGCGTTCGCAGTAGAATTCGTACTGCTTTCGATGCAAACATCGCCATTTGTTTTTATAACGCCGGTATAAATAAAACCAACGCCTGCCGATCCGGTAAAATGATACGGGTAAGTTGGCCGAAAACCTTCCGGAAGTGTGTAAACCGGCGTTGTCGGTCCGATGGTTCCACCTTTCGCAACGCCTCGTAATATCACCGTTCCGACCATATCCTTACCGTACTGAACCGGATAACTTCCGGAAGCGTCAGTGTATTGCGCCCATCCGCTTTTAAATGTCGGAGCCGTCCAGGTTATGTTCGTCAGACGGGCTTCCAATGCGGCGGCCGCTCCGCCAGACTCCTTCGAATCCCACGTTAACTTTTCTGATGCGGTTACGTGTATGTCCGTGTTTTTGACATGCGCATCTAAATCGCTCTTGAGCGCCAATCCCGCTGTATTCAGTGCGCTTGCTTTAATGGTTCCGGTGGACGCATCGATTACCTTATCAACCGTTTTCTTAGTCGTATCAAAATCCGCAATTAAATCCGACGCTTTTTTCGTGACTGATCCAAATGTGAATACCGGCGGCTTTTTGTCATTCGAATAGTCTTCGATAGTTAAGACGCGTAGCTGAACGTTAATATCAAACGGTTCGATAACGCACCACAGATAATCGCCTTTTCTTACGTCTTTAAAGCCCATATTTGCGAGCTCAATAGCCGTAAATGTTAGCGAAATGTCTAGGCTATCACCGAGCTTATTCTTCATTTCTGCCAGCAACGAAGATTTATCCGTAAACCTTTCGTCTTTTACCGGCTCGGCGTGCTTTATTCCGTAGATCGTTGCTAGTGGACTTGTATACTCCGCCTGCACAACATAGGTACCGTCATCTTTTTGCTTACCGTAGCCGCGAATATAAGTCGCAAAGCTACTAGTATCGATCTCTTTTTCCGGCTCACTGACGTTGTACTTGTATCGCAGAAAAGGTTCGTCTTTCTTGCTGCCGATCTTTTTCGCAATGTAAATACGCTTACCGACGTAATCAAATTCTGCGCCAAACTTTTCGAGAATGCTTCGCAATAAGGCTAACGAATTATCCCATCCGAAGTTTTGAACCTCTACCGATGTCGGAAGATCCGTATTGTCTACTTCATACGTGTATCCGGTTCCTTTTAACGCAAAATCGAGCATCGCATTTATTCGCAGCGTGCCCGATTTCTCTTCGTAAATCCGGTAATTTATCAAGTCGTCAAATATCCGATGAAGTGCCGTTACCTCAACGCCCACGCCGTTTTTGAACGTTTTCTCCTTATGCGTTTTGATAATGTATTCTTCGTCTTTATAAATAAGGATATTTTCGTTTTTAACGAATTTGTAACCGTGTTGATTTAGAACCGTCTTATACCCCGTTACATTTAACGTTTTTTCTCCCTCGATTCCGTTACTACGCGTAGCAAAGAAGCCCGGCAAAGGTTCCGCGATTCCCGATATATCTTTTACTGCTAAAATAGCCATCGTCGCTGCACCTACTTATATAAATAATGAAAATCGAAAGATATTTCGAAGCTTCCCACCGTTCCGGAAAGTTCGATTTCGTTCCATCCGGGCGCAAGCGAGATGTAGCCTCGGTTCGTATTCGCGTATATGCTTGTGCCGTTTTTCAAATGCCTGAGACCTTCGAGCTTCAACGTATCGGTAGATCCGGAGCTACCCGAATAAGCCACCGTTTGGGTAGTCGTTTTATTCGCGAGCTTAAAATTGGATGAGGCGCCTTTATAAACGATATCTAACGGTACGTCTTCGGCTGGATCAACCGTTACGTTGCCTGCGTTATAAATTCGGAATCTGTTCGTTTTGTGACGATACGATAAATCATCCGAAGGTAGCATACCTTGTGCTACTTGCCACTTATCAGAGTTAAACGTTAATGGGGCGAGCGTTGACCCTAAAGATGCTGCAAAAGGAAAAGCAGCCGTAAACTCAACCGTAAGTTTCCCGCTCCTAGGCGTGATGTCTTCCGGTTCGTACGTGCTGCTCACTTTTAAGGACCAAACCTTTCCGGGTTGGCGCGAATCTATAATTTCCATTTCGTTCTGCGTCGCGAATAGATCGTATATTTCGTCTAATAACAAATGATAGTCGAGATGGTCAACGCCTTTAAAAAGAAAGATGGCCGTTAACTTTCGGGCATCGAAGGTCGTACCTATATCGATTGATCCGTTGCGGCCATCTATTTCCTGAAGATCTGTCCGATGGGTTAACGAGTCCTTACGAAAACTAAGAAGCCGCAAACCGAAATTACGGTGATCGATCGTCTCACCGTTTTTTATAATAATCAGATGCACTACCGATCACCCCTAAATAATCTTTTCATCGTAGCTTGTTGCGCCTGAGAGCTGTCGACGTAGTTAGTTAAAGCGTCCTTATCTACCCGTACGCTCGGATCTTTTTGCGCGATTATGTTAAGCGTCGCTAAAGAACGTTGCTCCACGCTGACCAGCCTCTCAAGTAGATTCGCTACAACCGTCTGATCTGTTCCGCTCTCTACGCCTAATTTCTTGCCGGTTTCTTTATAAAGCTGAAGCGCCCGCTGACGGTTATTCTTTAACGGGATGACTGCTTCCGGACCCTCTTCCGCAACCCAAGCGAGTTGCTTTTGCGTCACAATGTCGCCGATTTTGTAACCCTTGTAAGGGCCGCCGGCACGCATTGATTTAATTCCGGGTACATTAAAAACCGTTTTGTATCGTGAAATGATGTAGCGAATGGCTGCAACCGCGTTGTGAACCGGATTCATGATGTCGCCCATGCCCTTCATTTTATACGCGTCAAACGTCGGTCTAATTGTCTGCATAAGACCCATCGACGGCGTTCCGCGCTTCCAGTTGCTATCCCATTTGTTGATCGTTGAAGGGCCGGTCCGTCCTCCGGATTCTTTCATTGCGATTGTTGTTAATGGGTTAAACCAACTACTCGGAACTTTTGTGACGGCCATCGCTTTACGAATCCACTGTTTAACGTTACCCGTCGCTTTTTCTCCGCTTCCGAAGCCGCCGCCAAAATCATCGATCTGCTTCTTAACGAAACCGACCATTGACGATTTAATCTTTTCGTAAGACCCTTTCGCCAAACTGCCGAATGCGCCAGAAATTTCCGGAAGCTTTAGTCCGAGGCTATTGACAACCTTCGAAACTAGTTTCTTCGGATCTGAAACGTAATCCCATACGTCAAACGCGAAGTCTTTGACTTTATTCACGGCGCCTTTCGCGACATTTACGACAGTGTCTTTTGCGCCCGAAACCGCATCGACACCTCTTTCGAATAGGTTTTTCTTTTTCGTCCCGTTCTTGAAGGCCGGAATGCCCTGCGCAATAAGCTTTTTCGTCATGTCGTGCGGAAGGACTTGCGTTCCTTTCGGTAAATTAAACAGCGTATCTCTGCCGGGACTTAGGCCGGTAAATCCGGAAGGTGTTCGGAATAGCTCAGGACCGCCACCATCGCCAAGGATCGCTGGACCGCCTGGGTGTCCGCCTGCTGCCGTACCTTTCGCATACCTAGGAATCTCTAATTTCGGAATGAAATGCTTCTTATCGACGCCAACCAAGCCGAGAACCTTATTGATACCTTTTTGCGTAAGGCCGTTTACGATACCCTCGAAGCCGCCGATCATCTTGTTTCCCAGAGATTTGACACCGTTAACAGCTTTACCGGCCATGCTTTTGATTCCGTCTCCAATTCTTCCTGGAAGCTTTTTCGCGCCATCTACTATACTGTTAAAACGATCCATTACTTTTTTCTTCATCTCGTAAGTTAAAAGCGCCATCTTATTCTTAACGTAAGTCCATTTATCGGAAATTGCTTTTCCTAGGTTTGTGACCAATTTTACAATTGGCGCGAATATAGCTTTTAAGATTCCGAGGACTGCGTTCCATGCAGCCTTCCAATCTCCTCTTAACAAAGCCGAGAACAATTTGATTACGTTCGTTACTATATTTAGCGCGGCTCTAATGACGGAAACTATTACAGGGAAAACTGCTTGAACAACACTCAGAATAAACTTTACGGCAGGAATTAAAACAGTTTTGATAATAATTGCGGCTGCCTTTAGTACCTGAATGATAATTTGTGCCGCATATTGAATGATAGGTACGATCAATGGAAAGACCGCTTTTACGACTTCCAAAATTAAAGGTAGGACGTTAACTACCAGATCCTTAATAACTGACGCAACCAACTGGATAATAGTAGCCACGAAAGGCATGACCGCTTTTACCACTGCTAAAACGACTGGAAAAATCGCCTGAACCGCGCTCAACAAAACCGGTAAAACTGTAGTTGCAATCATCTGAATCACCGGCGCAATCGCTTGGATAAGGCTTAGTATCACTGGAAATACCGCTTGAACTACGTTCAAAACAATCGGCAGCAGTGACGTAAATCCTTCGACGAGAATCGGTAGTACTGTCGTTACAATTGACGTTATTACCTGTAACAACGTGCCTTGGACCTGTACCCATATGTTTAATAGTCCGCTTACCAAGCTAATTATCCCCGGGAGCATCTGCGTAAAAGCGCTCGCTAATTCTCCGAGTAGAGGCGTAATTTGAACGACCGCATCCGAAAATGCTATACCTAATTCTCCCGCTAAACTTGCGAACGTCGCGCCTAATTGTGCGAAAGATGGTCCGAGCTCTGCAATAGCTGCACCTAACTCCGCAAAAGCCGGCTTTAACGTAGCCAGACTCGTAACCATAACGTTCATCGTTTCTGCGAACTCGGGCGCCAGTTCAGCCGCTATTTCACCGAAGTATTGACTGAATGCATCAAATACCGGTTGCAAGGCCGTCATTGCGCTACTAATAACGCTTGAAACTTGCGACCAGACAGTCGTTACAGAGTTACGGAACTGCTCGTTAGACTGATAAAGGCGGAATAAAAATCCGGACAAACTAGCTAACGCCGTAATCGCGAAGCCGATCGGCCCTGATACGCCCGCTAACGCCAAACCAAACCCCGTAATCACGGGCGCAACAATAGAGATTACGCCGCCGACACTTGAGAATGCGGTTTTCAATTGTGCGAAAAATATCCCCGCCGCGTCCGCTACTTTAGCTGCGACTCCTTGGCCGAAAAATTCCGAGGCTTTCTGTCCGAGCGAGTAAAAGAACGAACCTATTGCAGCGATCGCACTATTGAAACCGCTCTGAATTGCGGCTCCTATGTTGACCGCGCCGGCTGCAAATCCGTTCCACATGGCCGGACCTTTTTCGAGCAAGTACGCTGACATACGATCTACAGCCGCAATGATTCCATCAAACGCTACCTTCGCGCCATTGTATGCGACTAAGGCACCGGATTTGATAGCGTTAAACACTACGCCTAAAAGCTTCTGTAACTGCTCCGAATGTTTGTATACGAGTGTGAATACAGCGATTAGTCCCATTATTCCCGCGATGGTTAAAGCAATAGGACTGGTTAGCGCTGCAAATACGGAGCCGAGAACGGTCCCACTGACGGCCAGAAGACCGCCCCCTTCAATCAACGCTCCGATGCCCGCAGCCATCGCTCCGAATCCAGCTAAAACAGCTCCGAACGTTGTTATGATGCCGAGGATCACAGCTACGACCGCCGCAGAAATTGCGATAAATGTCTGCATACCTGGCGATAAATTATTAAACGCGTCTACAACTTTTTGCAAAACGGCAACTAGCGCGGATACGGCCGGGGTTAACGCTTTACCGACATTTATTTGTGCCGTCTCGAAGGCGCCTGATAACTCTTCGATTCGCCCTTTCAAGTTGTTCATACGCTCGGCCGCAACGTCTGCCGCTTTGATCTTATCCATCGCATTAGCCATCTCGGTAAAACCTTTAGCCCCGGACTTGCCGAGAATCAATGCTCCGCGGATAGCATCGGAGCCGAAAATTTTGTACAGTGCTTCCTGTTTATCTTTGGCTGACATACCATCCAAGGCCTTTGAGAGTTCTCCAGATATCTCGGTCATACTTTTAATGTTTCCTTGAGCATCGAAAAACTTATTGTCCATCACTCCAAGTGCAATCGATGCCTTAGAAAATGCTTTTTCGAAGGAGGCCGTACCCTTCTTTAAGCCGGTTGTCTTCGTAACGTAAGCGTCCATCGCTTTGTATATATCTCCGAGATCTTGGCTAGCCGGTTTAAATCCTTGTTTAGCCAAAGACTCAAACGCTTTTTTCGTATCTAAAGAAACAAGACCGAGAGACTCCATTGTTGTATAGGCACCGTCTGTCATCGGCACTAAACGACTTAACATTGTTTTTAGTGATGTACCAGCATCAGAGCCCTTTAGTCCATTCTGCGCAAATACTGCGAGTGCGGTAGACGTGTCTTTGAAAGATAAACCCATACCCGCGGCTACCGCTGAAGTCATAGACAGTCCGTACTTCATTTCTCCGACAGAAGTAGCCGAAGCATTGGCCGCTCCCGCTAGAATGTCGGCAGCCTTGGCAACACTTAAATTATCGTCTTTGAACGCATTGAGTGCGGTAGAGGCGATTTCTGCAGCGTCTGCCAGTTCGAGATCACCAGCTGTCGCTAATGAAAGTGCGCCGGAAAGGCCTCCGCCCATGATGTCTTTGGTAGATACGCCTGCTTTAACGAGCTCTTCCATACCTTGCGCAGCCTCTAACGCGCTGTATTTCGTATCCGCACCGAGTTTAACCGCAAGGTTCGTTAAAGCGTCGCTGTATTTGTTCGCCTCTGCCGGGTCCATTACCGATTTAACGTTCGACATTTGCTGCTCGAAGTCCATCGATTTCTTTGTCGCGAGTCCGAGGGCTCCGCTGATTGCCAACGTTGCAACGCCGAATGATGTTGCGATTTCGGAGCCAATCGACTGTAATTTCCCGCCAATCGTTCGAAGGTTTTCGCCGCTCTCTTGAGCTTGCGTTCCCATACGGTGCCATGCGTTGGCCTGCTGTTCAATCTGCGTGTTAGTCGCTCTTAACTGCGCCTGCGTCTCGCGGAGCTGTGCGGTAGCTTCGTTCATTCTTGCGCTAAGTTCTTGCGTTTCCTGAGCGTCTTCGCCTTTTGCGCGCTTGGCTTCGAGATATAATCGGCGAAGATCTTTTAAGCGTTGTTGCTGAAGATCAATCGATTTATTTAAGTGGTCGGCTTTCTGCCTCAGCTGATCCGAGGTCGATCCGAAATTATCAACGCCGGCCGTTGTCGCTTTAAACGCCGCGTCAAGCGCACGCATTTTCGTCGTGATCGTATTGACGCTCGCATTTAGTTTGGCCCCTAGCTGTGCGAATCCCGTACTCTGCTCTCTAATCCGCTTATTAACGAGGTCGAGTTGGTCCTCGGTTTTCCTCATGGCCGCTAATGCTTTATTGTACTGCGTCAGTAACCGGACGGAGGCGTCATTGTCTTTTCCCTTTACTCGTACACTCTCTTCATACCGACGTTTAAGCTCGGACAGCTTCGATGTGTGTACCTGCATCGTACGATTGAGCACGTTCGCTTTCTTATTAAGAGCATCAAGACTGTTATCGAATCTGCCGGCGCCGGCCATCGTAGCCTTGAATTCACTATTTACAGCCTCAAGTTTCTTGTTGATACCATCGAGGCCGCGAGTTAACTCAGTGCTATCTAGTCCGATACTGACCCGCAAAGAGCCGAGTGATTCCGCCATGCTTTACCTCCTTTCTAAAAACCGAGTACCTGATCGATATAGACTCCCTTCTTCCCGCCGCTTGAATCGCCGCTCTTGTCTTTTCCGCTTCCGGAAAATTGCATAAGCTCGAAGAACCAACCGATGTCCATTTCGTCGAGATAATAGATATCTTGTGGGCGCTCCATGCTATCGAGATAAAGCTTTTTAAGGTCGTGTTCAAGCTTTTCGAGGAAGTCTAACGGGAAAAGGTACCCTGGCTTTAGTTTTTTGCCGGAGTCTCCGCAGTGGCTTCGCCTTCGCCTTTTGTAGCGTCAGTCTGCTCAACACCTGCATTTACCGTCCCGACAACACCTTGGATAGTGTCCGAGATTGTTGGAATCATTTTTTCGGATGCAATACCATCGTAGAATTCATCAAGTGAGAATTGGTTGTCATAAACACGAACAACATAATCAACGAGGTTATCGAGATCGCCGACGTCTAGTTCGTCAAAGTTGCTTGTTTTCGATAGCTTGATAGCTTCGCGAAGCATTCTTCCTTTAATAAATGGTGCGTGAAAGACCTTTTCTTCACCTTTGATAAGTAATGTAATTTGCATGCAAACACTCTCCTAATTTGTTGTTTTTTGAGTGAACAAATAAAAGAGAGCCGGCCGCAGCCGAACTCTCTGATATGAATTTATTACTCGCCTGAAGGCGGTGTTCCGCCGCCACCGGTAGATGCGGAAGGCTCGTAAACTTTCGTGAACCAATCGTTAATAACCGCCTGATTAACGCCTTCACCTTTCGTGTAAACTGAACGTCCCCAAACGCCGTCAAACTCACGACGCATGAATGTGCCGGAAATTGAATCCGTTTGGAATTCTGGACTATCCGTCTTAGTAGCGAACTCTTCTTCCTGCAACTGGAACTTACCTTTATATAGCGCGTAAAGCTTGTCGCCGCCGCCCGATACTTGCGATTTAAAGAGTAACGCCCCATACGGCGCCAAGTCGGTATCTTTCTTTTCGAGCACGCCATCAGCATTAACCGTATGCCCGAGCAATAACGCCTGGATGTCGTGAGACAACTGGTCAACGCCGATTTCTACCTCGACGCCGCCGAAAGCCGTTTCGATCTCAGACGGCCCATCATCCGCGTTCAAAGTTTCGCTGTTAGTGTTCGGTGAAATAGACGCTTCAATTGCCTTACCGATCTTAACCGGTTTATCGTAAGTGGCGCCTGCTTCATCGTCCTTAATCAATTTCGCAAAGTAAATATCGCGTAATCCCATGCGTGTTCCTGCCAAATTTATTCCCCCTCTGTATTTTGCGCATAATAAAAACGGAGCACCTTGTGGTATATCTCCGTTTCGTTTTCGTATAGGTCGTACTGCCCTAAGCGCCCAAAGCCCGCATCGACGAGCTGTTTCTTAACGCCAGTTTCTAGCCGGGCGTATTCGCTTGGGTCCTTCGTATAAATATCAACTTGAACGTAAAATCCCGTCGCTTCCTCATCGTCTTCCGCATTGAGTGCGCTCTTTTCGTCGTAGAAGAAAAACCGGATGTATGTTTCGTCCTCTCCGCGATACTTAAGAAAAACAACGGGCACGCCCAACGGTTTAAGCGCCGAGTTAACGATTGCCCGCGCATTCATCGAAATAACTCCCTTTCTAAATAGCGTCTGATCTCGCGCTGTGCTTCGTTCTTTTTCGCGTTGAAAGACGGCTCAATAAAAGGCATCGCTTGGTGCCCCGGGTGATCGACTTCTCTTCCGTAAAACGTAGAACCGTCGCTCATGACCTTTTTGTTCTTCGCTTTTTCTAAGTGCGGACTGGTACCGAACTCAGCGAATCGCGATATAAAGTCGAGGTCGCTCGGTCCGATTTCGATAATGTCGTTCTTAACGTCGCTGACCAGGATCTTACTTTGTGCGCTAGGCTTACGCGCTTCCATCTCTTCAAATACCGGCTTAGCGCCGGCCTCAAGCGCGCCTTTTTTAACGGACTGAGATTCCCGCCCCATCCGGTTTAGCCTCGCCATCAGCTCACGCATGCCTTTAACGTTTGATCTTGAACTCATTTAACGTCGACCTCCTTCGCAATAATCGTGAAGGTAACGTTTGCTTCGTTATCGTTGATAATGCTTTCGATCTCGAACTCTCGTCCGTCATATTTAACGCGCATCTTGTTATTAAGCAACGCCTTCATTCGCTTGGAATAACGAATGATAAAACGGGTCGTCCTCTCGGCCTGAATCGTGGCTGCCGCAATAAATTCTCGGCCCTGTAACGTCTTTACTGCCGACCAAACCGTGGCAACCGACGTCCATCCGTCGATCTCAAACCCTTCGTCATTCGTTGTGTTTGCGTACTGCAGAAACGTGATCCGCTTATTAAAACTTCCGATGTTTACCGCCATAGCGCTCACCTCAATTGAAGGATCATACCGGCGATTTTTGCTCCGCTGTTAGCTGTCGTCCTGTTTTCGTAGGCGTCCGCAACAAAGATCAGCACCGCCATTTTGTACAGGTCCGATTCGGTATCCTTTACGCCTGCGTTTTCCATATGCTTTTCTGCTGCGGAAATAAAAAAGGAGACGAGGTTATCGTCCTCATCTCCATCAATCCGCAAGTATTCTTTTGCTTCATCAAGCGTAAGTGCCATCGTTATTCACCTGCCGGAGGTGCCGGTTCGTTGACCGTAATAGCCACCGTTTTCTTAACCGAAGGTTTCGACTTAGACGCGACAGTGATCGTAGCTGTACCGGCTGCTTTAGCCGTTACTAAGCCGGAGCTAGATACGGTTGCCGTCGCGGTGCTGCTAGACGTAAAAGTCACGCTTTGGTCTGCGCTTGAAGGCGTGACCGTTGCGTTAATCTTATACGTATCGCCCACCGTTAAGGTCTTGGAGGTTTCCGTTACGTTGACGCCTGTAGGTTCGGTCGCTAACGTAGTCACCGAAAGCTCGGCGCTAAGTGGAGACGGATCGCCGGTGTTAGGAATTGCGCGAACCTGATACTTATACGTTGTTAATTGCGTCAAGCCGCTGTCTGCAAACGATGTCCCTACGCGAGATCCGATAGATACTCCGTCTCTGTATACCTCGTATTCTTTAATGCCCCCATTAAAGGTTACGGCGTCCCAACTAAGGGACACCGATGTGTCTTTAGGAGTCGCCGTTAACCCTTGGGGCGCATTAGGGCGTAGTTACAACGGATGCAATACGGAACGCAGATTTAAGCTTGATTTTATGGTCGAACCAAGCAGTCAGAACGAATAAGTTTTCGCCTGTGTTGATGTCTTTGTCGCTTTCATAAGTGATCGCTGGATCGTAGTTAAAGTGAGAGTAACGGAAGTCACCGACGATTGGTTTAACCGCAGCATCCGAGAATACAACCTGTTTACCGATAATTTGCTCTGGCTGAGCGTTGTAAAGAGTTGCGCTGCCGTTTGCGAGAGTTTCGATCATTTCCAAGTAATCCGCATAGGTCATCATAACTTTTGCGTTCTCGCGGAAATCTTCCGGCAGATCGGCAATGGCCTTTTTAATCGCTTTGTACGTAGATTCTCCGGACACTTCTTTAATGCCGGCTCCGTAGAATGACATCTCCTCTTCGCCAACTTTCGGTGCAGTTGCAAAAGATACTTTCTTCTCTTTAGCAGCTAGACCGGACTGAAGTGCTTGCTCAACCGTTGATACTAGGTTTGTATCAGTCGCAGCTAAAATAGTTTCAGAAACTTTTGCTTTAACTTTGAATTTGCGGCGACCAAAAGTTACAACTGAGCCCTCAACTTCTAGCTCTTTAGCAGTCTGTGTATCTTGAATGAAATCATCATCATCTAAAGAAAAATCCACTTTAGGGATCTCTAGGTTAGTAACGCTTGTATAGGTTGATACATTACGGAGTGGGTTCTTTACAAAAGGCTCATGAATTAGCTCTTCAGATACTGTTTTCGGCAGTAATTTTTCTCCGCCTGTTCCGTTGTTATCGCCAAGAACCGCACGCACTTCTTGCGCCGGGACTTCACGGCGCATTGCAGCACGGATAAGTCCGGCTTTAGCTGAAACTTTACGTACAGATGGGTCAGAACTTTCAAGACCTGCACTCGCGCCCGCATGCTCTTTTTCAAGTGAAGCTTGAATCCTAGCCTTTTGCTCCGCTTCTTTTGCATCGTGCTGACTTTTCAAAATGTCGTAACGTGCTTGTAAATCTTGTTTTTTCTGCTGAAGCGCTTTTAAATCTTCCATTTGCGCACCTGGATCTGCAGCTTTCACTACGATCTCACGATCAACTGATGCCAATTGCGTACCTACGGTATTTAAATTAGCTTTTAGATCAAATAGTTCCATTAATTTATTCCTCCGTCATTTCTTAATTTGAGTAAATGTGTTTCGGCTTCTGCGGCAATTTGTTCGCGGAATCTCCGTTCCTCCTCCGACATGCCCGCAGGCTGATCGGACTTAAAGACGTCCGGAGTATTCCGGTAACTCGCGAATAACTTCGTATCTATCTTCGCAGCCACTTGTTTAGGTGCTTCGATGCTGTCGCAAAGCCCTAATTCGAGGCATTCTTGCGCTGTAAGCCACGTTTCAGCGTCCAAAAGCGCGATTAATCGGTCACGATCAAGCTTTTCGCCTGCTTTTCCGAGATAAGCCTCGATAAGACTTTCGCGAATGCGGTCCATGTCATCGGCCTGCTTACGGAGTTCGTCCGCATTTCCTTGCGCTAAGGTCCACGGGTTGTGAATCATCATCATCGCGTTTGCGGGCATAAAAATAGCGTCACCAGACATTGCGATGACGCTTGCGATACTGGCAGCCAGCCCGTCGACGTAAACGTTAACGTAGGCTTTGTGCCGCTTTATGATGTTGTAGATCGAATTTCCTTCGAAAACGGACCCGCCAGGCGAGTTAATATAGATATTTAGCGTAGAAACGTCGCCCAGTTCGTCTAAATCCGCCTTAAAAGTCTGCGCTGTTACTTCGTCGCCCCAAAATTGGGCCGAACTGATTTCACTGTAAATGTAAACCTCACCAGCTTTAGCGTCACTCTTCGCCGCTTTGATTTCCCAGAACTTCTTTATCGTCCTCACCTCCTTTCGAGTCTTCGTTATCATCTTCGTTAGTTTTTAACGTTGGAGGCGTTGGCGCGTCGTTGCTCGTGATTTTCTGCTGTGCGACTTGATCGATCGGGAATAAGTCTTTGCTCAAATAAAGCGTGTCCCCACCCTTTTCTGGCGGTAGATCCTCCCACGCACGCACCTCATTCGGCTTAAACCAACCGCTCCGGATGCCTTGTTGATAGAAATTGCCGCGAGTCTGCATGTCTCCGCGTAATAATGCGTTCATGCTAAACTTAAAATAATAACCGGCCTTGCGTTCCTCATCAGTCAGCAGCTTCCGGTTAAATTCCTTCTCGTATTGAGTTGCAATAGGCATCAATGTGCCTTGTACATAGTCGATGTAAAGTTGCTCCATTTTAGATACGCTGCCTTGCGTTTCCCCGAGCATATATAACGGAATATTAAAAGCCTGTGCAACCCTTGCACGTGTCACCTTCTCGACTTCAAACGCTTTCGTATCGATGAATTCCTTTTTTAATTCACGTATTTTTACGCCCTGTTCTTGAATTAAGATGCCGCCGTTATCTCTATAGAAGCTTTTAAAGTTCTCAAGCATCTCTGCTTTTCGCTTATCGTCCAACTGCGTTGCAAGTTCGAGAATAAACGATATCTTAGCGCCGTCCATCTGTTCGAGACTGAACGTCCTTACATCGCGATCAAAGTCGAGCGCATTCCGCAAAACCTTTAACGGCGAAATTCCTTTGAGTCCGTCAACCGACGTATACTTAACGTGAATCATATCCATGTTGTGAACGAAGTAGTTGCCGCTATCACCGAATATCTCGTACCAGAGCTCGCGAGACGTTTCTTCAATGACCGGCTGCACCCGCGAAGGATCTAAAACGTCCAGCCCGATGACTTCAAAACGCATTCCGTACCGTTTTATCGCGTAAGCATTGCCATAAACAGCCCGATGAGTCTCTAAAAGTCCGATCATTTCACCGGAAGTCATGTTATGGTTCGGCGCGTACGTTAATAGTTCGGATGCCTGCGACTCGATCGGCTGATAGTTCTTGTACGCCTTGATCGGCAAGCTTGCCATCGTATTTGATAGTCGCGATACAGCCGAGAAGACAGTCTCGTTATCAGCCAACGCATGCTCACCATAGTTTCCGAAAATGCTAGCTCGGGGGATAAACCAGTGAGCGAGATCCTTTTTGACGGCCGCCTTTGCTTCGGGTGCACCTCTGAAAAAGTTTCGTACGTTGCTCCAAAAGCCCAATTTTCTCACCTCCTAACCGTTTAATAGATCATTAATCGAGATAAATCCGACGCTTCCGCCTGCAACCGGCTTCGTCATGTCGAGATATATCTGCGAATGGGCGTTAAGGAACGCAGCAAAGCCATCAATTTTCCGGTAGCGTGTTTGTTTGGTCGGCAGCCAGTTTCCGTTACGATCCTCGACGAGTTTAACGTTGTTTAAATACCACGTGAAAAGTTTGTTCCCGTTATATACGACTCTTCCGTCGAGCAATAATTCTTTGACGTTCTTCAACGGATCGCTCAACGTGATATAGCCCTGCCGCACGACTTCAGTTTGGAAACCGTAATTTTGAAGGTCTTGGACCAGTCGCATCGCATTCGCCGGGTCAAACGTGATCTTTTCGATCTGATATTTGCGCGACATCTCCACGAACCAGTCGTAAACGTACTCGTATTCTACGTATTCGCCCGGAATAATCGTCAAATAACCGTCGGCCTCAAACCCACGGTAGTCGATTTTTTCGTTATCTTTTTGTACTTTTGCCGCCGGAACCCACGAATGAGACAAAACAAAAACGCGATTATCCGGCAAGATGAATTCCAGACACGCGCTCGTAAAGTCTTCCGTTTGTGATAAGTCGAAGCCGCCGATGCATCGCATGCCGCGCAATGATTCCGGATCGATATTTCCATTGTTGCGCTTGATGACTTCGAAGTCGATGAAACTTTCTTCGCCGTTATCAACGAAGATATTGAACCGCTTGACCAGCCAGTCGTTATATTCGCGTGGTACGTGTCGGTCTGCGTTAAAGTCCTGAATCATTGACGGAATATCCATCGTTACGCCGATGTTTGGGTTCGCTTTGATCCACATTTCCGGGTTTTCGACCTCAGATATGTCGTCTAATTCCGCCATAAAGTAGAAATTTCGCTCCTGGACGTTGCTTCCGTCAAGAACATCGGAGGCAATTTCGTAATATTCAACCAAAGGGCCATCCAGCTGATAGCCTGCCGTCGTAATGTAAATGATTAACGGTTGGGTACGCGCAGCCCTTGAGTTCTTGATTACGCTGATGAGCTTCGAATCTTTGAATTCGTGGATCTCATCGAATATGCCGAGGTGCGTGTTCAAGCCGTCCAACTTTTCGCTATCTGACGCCCGCGCTTCGATCTGACTCATGGACGCGTCGTGGTAAATGCCTTTTTGATTCTCGCGAATGTGTTTCCGAAGCTTCGGTGATTTTCTTATCATAGCGCGACTCTCTTCGAAAAGGACGCCCGCTTGCTGCTTCGAGTTGGCTAAAACGTAGGCTCTGGCGCCCGGTTCGCCGTCTTTTGTTATCGCGAAATTTGCTAAACCGCTGATTTTCGTCGTTTTTCCGTTCTTACGGCCGACAAATATAAGGCCTTCGCGGAAACGTCGTAGCCCGGTATCGCGATGAACCCAACCGTATAGCGATCCGATTACGAAGTGTTGCCACGGCTGAAGCGTTAAGTTTGAGTACCGTCCTTGCGACGGCTTGCAATACCGCTCGATAAATTGTATCGGTCGATGTCCTTTTTCTTCGTCAAATACGTAAGGAAATTCGTCTGTGCCGGCGCGTTCAAGATCGCGAAGATGACGTTTGCAAGCGAGAATATTTTTCTTACTCGCGACAATTTCACCGGCAGCCACCTTCTCCGCGTACCAAGTCGTTAGCAACTTTTCGGACGGTTTTTCACGTATAAATCCGGCTATTTTTTGCGTTTTTAGCCAGTTTTCGTACCATTTTTCGATCTCTGTAGCGTTAGAATTTACTGAAATCGTCGTCATCGTCATCACCGCCCGCGTTTAATTCTTTGCGCTGTGCCGGCGTAAGATCGAGCGATTTCAGAAGGTTATTTAATGTCGTAACCGTCTTCGTGAGCTCAATCGCTAACGGATTTTTGACGAGGTTTTCCGCGCCTGCCTTGTTCGTATGCCGCATCATTAAAGGGTTTTCTGCCACTTCCTTTTTTAATCGGCGGTAGAACTTATGCGTATCGACGTAAAGATCGATAAGCTCTTCGTCCGATTCCGTATACCTGTCGCCAAGATATTCGCGCAGCCTTTTCGCAGTGGGTACCGCCATATGATCGCTCCTTTCATCCGGGGATTTACCCCCTTTAATGTAAAAATTCCGGTCGCGCTACAAGCGAAGGGGCCCCGCCGGTCCTTACGTTTTTGCCTTCGAAATCCCAACGGTAGGGGGGCTATAGCTCCGGATTAGCCTGCGCCTTCACCACGTTAATCTTGCGCTTCTTCTTCGCCTTTTCAGCCGGTCCAGCGCCTTTTTCCGGATGCCTTCGGTTGTGGCACGGATTGCATAAACTTACGAGATTTTCGAGTGTTAAAGATAATTCCGGATGATCACGGAGTTCTTTGATATGATGAACCGTCTGAGCCTTCGTTATCTTACGTTCTTTGAGACAGTCTTGGCATACGCCATGGTCACGCGTCAAAGCCAACGCCCTGCACTCCGTCCATGCCTTCGACTTATAGAACGCCCGTGCTTCGGGGTTGCGCTTGTGCTTGTCGTAGTAGTTATGCGCCATAAGCCCGTTCGCCTACCGCCAGTTCCTTCGTCTCTACAACCGGTTTCTTACTGCCAATATTAGCGTGCTTGATACGGAAATAGGTAGACCCTATCTGCTTATCATCCCTTGTACTCCACTCGAAATCTACCGCAATAAGAGCAGTTACATCTTCGCCTTTGTATACGATGCGTGGTATCGATTGTTCATCCGTTAGTTCTATCGTTAGTAAGTTCGGTGATGCTGTCGGCTTAGTATCCGAATCCCCTACCGTTTCCCTATCGTAAAACTGACGAAACTTATTCACCGTTAGACCACTTAAGTTCATATCGTTATATCGTGTTGATCCGTCTTTCACCGCTATCCCTCCGTTCATAAACGCTCATTTGTCCGTTTAATATTATACATACGATCGGCCCAGGGTTATCACAAGTCTTTCCCTAAATAGTTTTGATATTTTCCTTTTAACTGATTCATAGCCTTAGTCTTTTGTTATAAACTATAGATAGACTATGATATAGAAGGAGCGATATAAATATTGGCCCCTAAATGGCAACCTACCGAAGGTTTAAACCCTATACAAGATCTATCAAACATAGACGAATTTTTAATTAAAAATGCAGTTGGTTTAGTTAAGGATGAGGTATTTTGGTATTATCAAAAAGATATCAACCAATTTAAAGTAATCAGCGATTTACATTCCGTGGAAAAAACTCATTCATTTAAAATCCTTGCTAATGTAGGCCTAGAATATCTAATTAAAGCTGTTTGCATTAAATTAAAAATCAATATATTTAAAGCCTATAAATCGGATACTAGGGAAAATTCGATTAACAGTATTTTCAAGATTACTGCAAGTAACAACGAGTGGTTGCAATCTATCTTTAACAGGCTTAGTTACCGATATTTAGGTGATATCAATACGATAACGTTAAATAAGTGTATACATAAATTAAAAGACAAGTTACTGCAGAGTAACTCCCATAAAGATCTTGCAGTAGAGATGTTTATAAGAAGGCTTGAATTCGTAAGAAAATACCACCGTAATTTAGAAACCCATATAGTTATAAATCTAACTGACACTGGGATGTACGAAAAAGAACTTCCTGATTTATACAATACGCTTTTAAACTTATTTTACGATAATAAATTTAACTTAAGTTAATTTTTGCATTTTGTGTTTTTGGATATAAGACTCTATAACGAGGTTGATTAACAAACAAGAATATTTATGACTATCCTAAAGAAAGGCGCCAGTATTTGCGGCTGATGCCTCGGTATTATTTCCGTGAGTGGCCGCCCTTCTTTACGATAGCCTTCTTCATAACGTATAGACAGCTAAAGTCCGATAATGTGCATGTCGGTTCTCATAACGTAAGACAGCATATCGACACATTGTGTGCATATAACCATTCATAATACATAGATAACTATTCGTGTGTGCATTTATAAGTATTATTTCTTAATATAAAAGAATAGCGCCCACTCCGTCGCTTTCGCTCCTTCGTGTACGCAGATATTTATATATTAAGTTCTTTATCGCGATAAGGTACTTAACTACTTACATATCCTTTATAACTAATATCTGCGATGTCAAAGGCGTAAGCATTTGGCTCGCTATTATTTGTTTCTATTTTACGTATTGCTCTTTTACGTCTTTCTCTTTTTACAATGTGTCCTGCGCACATCATCCGTAGTGTGTCCTGTACACATCACCGTTAATGTGTCCTGCGCACATGAAGCGTCATATCAACGTTTGCGACGCTTCGGCAAGTACACGCCAAAGTCCGGGTGCACCGTTTCCCCGAACTCATTAACGATATACCCATCGTCAGTTATGTGCGGACAGAATGACGGAAAGTACCACTTGAATCGCTTCGTCCCTTCGTAGTGTCCGGCCGTCCGTATAATCCCGTTCGTCTCTAAGATCGCGGCCAGCAAATTGATTCGGTGCTTTTCAATCCGCAAGCGCTGCTGAATAGTTTCGTAGTTTAAAAAGCAAGCGCCGAACCTATCGTTAAGGCTACCGTCACTGCGCGTATAGTTACCGTCAATATACGACTGCAGTAGAAAGTAAAACGCTACCACGTCGCGTATCTCCGGCTTGCGTTTGTAATCGGCATAAGCTACGTCATAGGCTTCGTTAATCAAGCGCGGAAAGACTTTCCGCATGAGCTCGCGGTTGTAAACCTCGAAGCCCTGCGGATTATCTAAGAGCGCGGCTTTGTCGTTCGGCATTGGCTTGCGTTCCTGTTCGCCTCCACCACCAAACGCTAATACGTTATTCATTCGCGCACCTCCTCGATTGATACGATATTCTGTAGCGCTTGAACAATGATCGGCGTGCTATCGTAGCCGGCGCCCAGATGCTCCGACATGATACTGCAGGCGAGCAACGATTTAGCGATCTGCTTATTGGGCGCTGTAACCGTTTCTTCCCGTTCGCCTGTTGCCGTCCCATACCCGGTAAATTCGGGCATTGGGAACGCATAGATATCGTAAGGGTCGGCGAGCTTAAATAACGGCTTTATCGTCGGTTTATAAACGATCTTGTATTTCTTCATATTACGCTTCCCCCTTAATAGTATTGATTAGTTCATTTAAAGGCATTTCTCGTTCATAATACTCGGTAATCTTCCCGTCCAGGCGATCGTGTGATGCTGCGCTTATATTGACGAGATATAGCGCTAGTGCTTCGATCTCTTGTACGTCGAACAATAATTCGATGTGATTTCCTTCGCTTTTTACAAGCAGTATCTTAATCGCTTCAAGAACTGATACCAAGTAGCTGTCGAAGTCTATCGGCGTATTCCAGTCGCTCAATTCGTACGTACTATCGACCATTTCCTCTAACGCCGTGGCTCCGGATACAAAATCGTCTATAGTAGCCGCAATGCTATCGTGCTCAATGCCTAGGCCGGAAAGAGTCACTTCTTCGACTAACTTTAGCTCCGTTGATAAGTTTGCGCTGTTTTCTTCGGTCTTAGCGTGTAGCTTGCGGACAGATTCGAAGAATTCACGTAAAAGCAGCTTCCTCTCGCTGACTTTATATTGCTCGTGGCCGGTCAACTCGATTGCTTCTTCGACACTCGGAACGTTCTCCCAATCGCCATTTACTGCGGCTTCAAACGCATCAATCATAACGTCATAGCTTACATTGCCGCACTCCACTTCGTATAAGAGGTCGTAAATGATTTCCGGAGGCCCATCTACGCCAAACAGTGCCTCATCCAGTAAAAAGGTACGCCCCTCCGTCAGATCGATGGTTGCGTTTCTACCGAACACCTTCTCGAAATCATGCTCCTTTTTATAATCATTGCGGCGTCCGTCTAAGATAACAGTAATAAGATTGCGTTCGATTTCAGTAAACTTTTTCATTAAAAAATTCCCCCTGTTTTTGAGTTTTATAGTTTAAATCGTCGAGTGCGGCAGATACACTCCCGGTTTGATTCAATTAACGCAGTAGCCTTCGCCTCTATCCGCCCAATATGCGTAAATTTCTGCGATTTTATTTACGGCAGCAGTTACGTGTTTTGATACAACACTTCTCTCAATCCCCATTTCGTCGGCGGCTTCCCTTTGTGTAAGATCCTCGATGTAGATTAGCGTTAAAGCTCGTTTTTGAAGCGCTGTGAGCATCGCAGCGTCTATCGCATCCTCTAAGTCTAGGAGGATATCAGATGCCGCGTAGTCGCCGTTTATTCGGCTATGACAGAGCTTGTGGTAATCACGCAATAGAGAGCGTATACCTTCGGAATCATTCAGTTTATAGTCCGCTTCATATTTGCGGTGTTGGTCCGGTCTGTTTGTCGCTGAACCCATTGCGTCCCCTCCCGTTTTAATGTTAAGATATTATTGGATCTTTTTAGCCTTTTTCCTTAAGTCAAAGTCAAAAACTCTTCCCCCACCCTTTAGCCCTTAGTTCTGACCTTAACCGCACAATAATCGTTTGTATGTGGTATTGAGTAAATGCGTAATCCAAACGTTTTTCTTTTGCATAAGGCAGTTTACAGTAGGTGTACGCAAACTTCTTCGCCAAACCTTCGATTTTATCGGGCCTAATACGACTTAGGCTACTAATGTCTGCGGTTCTCCTTACATACTCGCGAAGTTTACCGTATAAGTCCTCGCCATCCCACAACGCTATGTCTGATTTAACTACCAGCCTTTTGTTCGTAAAATACAACGCCACCTCATTCCCTTTGTTATCTGCAATACTTCGAAGAGGATGTTTCTTTTTGCAAAAATGACAGTATTCAAATTTAGTACTCATTGACTTACCTCCGTTTTTATAAATTCTTTTAGACTGTCATGCCTCATTTTGTAGTTTAGAAAGCTATCTGAAATAGGGACTTTTTGAATTAGTTTGTGTTCTGTTCTTTTTGATACTGGACGCTTGTTACGTTCAATCGCACTTACTGTCTTTCTGCTTATCCCTAATAAGTTCGCAAATTCCTCCTGTGTCATATTTTGATGCCTTCTTAGCTTTTTCTGCCGTCATTAATAACTGCGAGTTGAACTACCGACTTGGCACAACCTTTTCATTAATAACTGCAAAGTTACTTTTCAAAACGGACACTTTCCGCTGAAACTTTTTACCTCCTTCACCTGTAAAACCCCATCGATATATTCGATTTTGCGACATTCGAAGTAAAACTTTTTACAACCGATAATATGCGCGCCAAATTAATACCGCGCAAATTTCTACTGTCATTATTAACTGCGTATTAACTTCCAAATTGGCACGACCTTTTCGTTAAGTTTTCTCCCTTCACAAGTAAAACCCCATCGCTGTGTTCGAATCTGCATCACCGATTTAAAAATTTTCTCTTCCGTCACTATTAACTGCGTATGTACTTCGGAAAATGGACAAAAAAATTAAGCCGGCGTTTAACCGGCTTTAACTTCGGAACCTTCGTCAATCAACTTTTCCGGAACGTCATGTATAGTACCCGACTGCCCCTCGATCTTATAACTCCATTCTTCAGGCTGTCGGCCGATTATCTTACCGGTCAAAGCTTCCGCCGAAAGCCAAGTCAGCCCGCCTGTCTTAACGCCCCAATAACGTACGGTTTCGCCTACTTTATACACGGTTTTCGCCTCCCGTGAAAAACATCCGTATAAACTCCGCAACGCTCATATCCGCTAATTCCTTACCGTCGAGCTTCTTTAGGGCCGCCGTTGTCTTTGCGAACTCGAATGCAAATGATGACGGGTGTGCGTCGTCATATAAGTGGTAGCCGTCATCCTTCCGCGTTAGGCCGCCCGTGTCGTAAAACGCAAATCTGCCGCCGCCCCACGCATCAAAGTCGCACAATGCTACCGTATCCGCTGCAATTAAATAGGCGTCGTGGGTTTCTTTATAGGGAAAATCCGCCGATCCGTGTCGGACCAGATGCACCTTCTGCGATTGGAACTGGCTCATGCCGGTTGCGCCTCCTTTCCGTACTTACCGGTCAGGAACAACATAAGCTCGACTGCGGACATGGCTGCGATCTCCTCTAACCCCGGAATGCGTCCATTTTTTGGCGTTGAATACATCACATTTTCGCTTATTTCGGAGTGCCAGCCGATTTCCGGACCGTGTGGGCCGTCATATATCGAGTAAATACCTACTAAATTATCCGGCTCATCTTTGCCGGTCATTGTGAGCGCGCAGCCGTTACCGAGATCAATAGCCTCGACTGTCTCCTCAATCCGCTTGCCTTCTTCCATAAAATAAAAGTGTGTGATATTGATTTTCTCCACGTTATTTCCTCCTTTAGTTGCAAGTAATTCGGCAAGCTTAGATATAAGGTACAATCGCACGTTCTAAGTCGGTCATTTCTTTTCTAAGCGCTGATCTATCTTCATGTAGTCGCTTATTATCTGCGCAAAGGGCTGCTAAACGGCTGTTTAACGCCGCAGCCTCTTCGGTACCTGCGTCAATTAATTCGAAGCGCACTTTAGCGATTTCGTAACTATTTTCGTGAAAAGCGAGTTCAGCTTCGCACCATTTGTGGTGGATCTCGTCTCTTCTCGCGATCAGAGTCTTTTTAGTCGATTCCTTAAGCGATTGGCGTACCTCTTCCGAGAGGTTGTGCGGTGACTGTAGCGCGTAATCAATAGGGAAAACGTCCAAGACGGTGCCGTTCTCAGCGATTACAAGGCGCACTCTTTCTTTGTAATTGTCGTAAACGGCTTGGCTGCCGCTTGTAGAGTCGAGCGCCCAAACGAACGCGGCGCCTTGTGCGTATTTAATTAAGGCGTTCGGCGCTAGTGCATTTGTAAGACCGAGACGAGCTACCGCGTTTTTTATTGCTGAACGAGAAACGTTATATTTATTCATTATCGAACCCTCCGAAGTTGTTGTTTTGAGCGTCGGAATCTGTTTTCCAAACCGCCCATACCATGCAGCCTAAGATAAACACTACGATTACTGCGGATATCGGAAATATCCATGCGAAATCGACTGGCATATCGTTGACCTCCATTCAATTTTCCGAAGGTGTTCGCATACTGTTCGCCTTGTAAAATCCGGTGACAACGGATAAAATACAAAATAAGTAACTAAACCTTCGGGTTTTTTGGTTGCTTAAAAATGCTGTTATGTGAGAGTAACAGCGATGACAAATACGATTACTCCGCCAAGAGTGTAAATGTCGTGTTTGTTGTATCTTCTAACTGAGATTTACGGGTCGCCCGCGCCAACGGGTCGGCCTTTTTGTTGTGCGTTCGCCAAAACGTTTTTAACAATGAGTACACCCGCCAATTTTTATCAGCGGGCGATGTTTTTTCTATGCCCCTGGGCTTATCTCGGCCACTTTAAATTCCGACTTTGCCTCTTGCGTTGACGCCTGATTATTTTGGTTAAGATACCCGATCGATACTAATACGGCTCCAATGGCTAAAACAGCTAACAACTTCTTCTTCAAAATTAAACTCCACCTTTTCATTTAGATTTATCGACTTAAGTGCCTCTACTTGCGCTGAGTCGACTCCAAAATACGCAAGGTCATCGGCTATTAAATTAGCGAACAGGAAATTCTTTCGACTAAAAAAGTACTTATAACCCTCATAGAGTTTTGACAGTGAGTTCTCTAACCGATATTCAAAGTATTTTATGAAATCCGAATCACTTTTGAATTGCATTCTCTCTGCAAAACCTGCCACACCTTTAATGGACGCACCTTCTTTTACTTCATAGTACAGGCGTGCTAGTTCTAAGTGCATTCTGGATTCTTCAATCAAATCAGAACGCTCTATCTCCTTCATCAGTTCGTAACTACGTTCTAAACTTTTTAAACAAACCTCCTTATCTCTACCCAAGTACGTCATCCCAATACAATAATAACCATCCGACATAGTTTTACTGCTGATATTACTGTAAAGTAGAATTTTCGCAAATTTGCGTGAAACTTCAAAATTATTAAAATGCAAGTGGACCGGCATTAATACTTCCGCCAACCGGTATATATAGCATTGTCTGAAAAAAGCGCTTCTATCTTGGCCTATGTTTTGTATTTCTTTTTCGATTACATTTGCCATCTGAAGAATGCCTAGAAAGTCCTTTTGGTAGTAGAGTAAATAGCATTTGTAGATATCCACTATAATCGCGAGGTTTTTATCCTTCGAGATTCGAACCTGCTTAAGCAAATCGTACAAGTCTAAGAAAGCAATCTCCTTCTTCATAAATCTATAAATCAAGCTGTAAATCCCATAGTACGCACTCAATGAATCGTCGCCTTCTGCATTGTCTAACAAGTCACCCAAAAGTGCGATATCTCTTTTTATTGCTGCGTATTCAAAGGCGTGTTTTATACCTTCAGTAGTAGTAAGTAAGTGACACCATTTAGTCATTTTTTCATGATAATCCGCGCCATTACAGACTTGCGCGATTTTGAGCATAGTTATAAAACCTATAGTTCCACGACTTTTTATTTCATAAATACAACGCGCAGAAACTCCAGCCATGTTGGCAACCTCTTTGTAACTTAAATCGCTGTCCTCAATCAAGTTCAAAATTTCATCAGATAAACTTTTCAACCTTTTCCCCTTCTTCCTCCAAATTATTGTGCATCCAGGAACGAATAGAAAAACAGACGGCAATAGTTTATAATTTCCTTCGTAAAGCCCGATAAAAGCTTTGCGGAGGTGTTTAATCGGTGAAGTACAGACCAGGACGGTGTCTACTTCGCGACTTGTTAATCGAATGTGGCTTTACACAAACGATGCTTGCGGACAAAAGCGGTTACGATAAGAGTCATATCTCTAAGTACGTACAGGGTAAACAAGAAATGACTCTCGGAACTGCTCGAACATTTGCGCAGATCTTAAATTGCACGATAGACGATCTGTACGAATGGATTCCGCAAGAATAGATGGTCGCTGGCGGGGTTAAGCATCACCCGTCAACCGGAAAGTGGCTTACATAAGCCACCACGAAACAGAAGCGTACAAACGTTCTTGTCTTGTTCTATATATTACCTGACTATTACGAATATTTCAGTCGATTTATGTCGAAAGTCACAAAAATTTTAGAGGTAATTGTTTACAAATATGTCGAAACGCTACGATGCTGCCTTCTTCCGAGCTTTTCTTTCGGCAACCGCGAGCATGAATTCAAGAACCGACATACTTGCGAGCTTTTCGATTGGAACATCGGAGAGCCAACCGTCGTCGTATATATCGTGTAAGACGTTGTCATTGTCTCCGATCTCCCACGCGCCAGGATTGCCGGCCATTTCGTAAAGCAAAACACCGCAACCCTCTTCGTAGCCAATCGCCATGTTACCGCCTACGTGAACGAGTTGTTTGTCCTTCCGCAAGTCTTTTCCTTCCCCTGCGAAATTATATATAACGTACTCAGCCGGAATAAGGCTGTTTTTATTGATAACGTTTGTCATAACGGACCATCCTTTCGTTTAGTGACGTTCGACGACTTCGCTACCGTCGAACGCCGTTTTGTTTTTCATCGGGACAGTAATTTCCACACGATCAAACCGCAATATACGACCGCTGTGCCAATTCCGATGAAGTCTAAAACAGAAAGTACTGTAAAATTCATGCTTGCGATCCAGAAGCAAAGGGCAACAATTAGAAACAATTCGATTGTATTAATCCTTTTCATATGTGGTATAATTGATTGAACTGGGGGCTTTCGCCCCCGTTGGATTATGTGCGGCGACGGTGTTTCTTGGTCGGAAGCCGTCGCTTTTTGCTTTTCGATTCTTTTTGCATCTTGCGAAGTTCTAAGAAGAGTTTCGCAATGGTTAGCCAAGATGCAGTTATGACCGAAAGCTTCGTGATCAGTTCAATCAATTATTGTTCCCTCCTTTCGTTTTTGAAGGACTATCGTGCCGTCCTTCTAATACCAGAATACACTTTTGTGTAGTTTTAGTCAACACTTTTATGTATTTTTTCTACACTTTTTTGTATTTTCATTTGCATATATGTTATAATAAGCGCATAAGCACCTGATATACGTACGGAGGTAACACTTATGACTAAGAAAAAGCTGAATTTGAAACCTGATTATAGACCGCTTGATATGACCTTATTAAAGAGAAACAAAACCCGAAAACAGCTTAAGGATGACCTGAAGCTCTCTCCAACACTGATGGCGAAATTCTCAGCGAGCGATTTTGTTTCACTCACGACAATAGCCTACATATGCGATTATTTAGATTGTTCAATAGAGGAAGTTGTAAAATTCGTACCAAACGAAGACGCTGACGAATAGGTTGGCGTCTTTTTTATGCGCACAGCAACCCGCCGAGTTTAAAAATTTGTGACCCTATGCCGTATTACTGGCGTAACATGCCGCCACCCCATGAGTTCGGGGCGGCCATCCTCGGCAGGCATGGCTGGTTATTGCGAGCCCTACACTTCGATCTATTCAAAATGTCGATATATCTTTTCGTCTAAGACGTCTTACTAAATTATAATTCTCAAGGTAATTTTCTAAAGTTTTTATCCGTATCGTTGTTAACTTTTCTCTTACGACCAGCCTTACTACTGATTTGCACAAGAGGCGAAAATTTATCGTGCTGTTCTTTCAACGATTTTCCGGATAAATGCGTATACCTCTTGATCATTCGAAGATCATTATGTCCAAGTATCATCTGTAAATGCCGAATGTCTCCTCCGGCTTCTAAAAACATAGTTGCCCCGGTATGACGCAACAAATGAGGATGCACGCGCTTTTTGATGCCGGCCCGATCAGCATAGTTGTTCAAACGCTGCCTAAAGTTATTAGTTGTCATCTTCTCACCGTAGTTTGCTAGAAAAACATACTCACTATCGAATTCTTCGTTCTCTTTAATCAGTTCTTTTATAAGCCTCACTGTCCTACCTTGTAAAGGTATTAGTCTTCCTTTTCGGGTTTTCGTATTTGTCCCTTCTAATATTAAAAAGTTTGAAGAAAAGTCTATATTTTCAATTTTCAACGAAAGTATCTCGCCTACCCTACACAAAGAATCGATTAAACAAGTCATAATTACGAAGTCTCGGAATTCTGGATAGGACCTTAGGTATGGTGCAGCTAGTAATTGTCTAAGTTCTGATTTGGTCAATATCTCAATAACATCTTGCGGTTCTGTAAGGAGTTTCAACTTCAAAAAAGGATTTTCCATAGCCAAATCCTCATCGATCAAAAAACGAAAGAACGTCCGTATGGTTTTGATATAGTCGTTAACTGACCGCGGAGATAACCCCTGCGTCTTATGCTCGTCCAATTTGAAATTATGCCCGTCGAACTTTATTTTATCGTTAATCAGCCACGCGACAAACCCGCGCGCAAAGTCAACGTCAATATGACGTATGTCTGCGGACACTCCGATCTCTTCCGCGTACTTCGTTAGATACCGACAAGCACGCATGTACTTATCGATCGTTTCCTGAACGACATTCTCAGCGCGCTTGGCACGCACTAAGCGTTCAAATAATTCCTCTATCGAATGAATATTTGTACGCTCCATTTTCATTTTTCTTTTCACGCGCTTACCTTTTCGATTTTCTGAATGCATAAAAATCGCCTCCCATTTGAGATTACCGAAAGTAGACATTAAATATAAGAGTAATAACGAAAAATAACCCTATTTAACTAAATGAAAACAATCGTTTTCCCGTAAAAGACGAACGATAATAGGTAATTAATCCTTGAATTCTAACGAAAAACGAACGAAGAGCCTCGATAACAAAACGAAGAAGCAACGAAAACAGACGCTATGACGTTAACGAATCAAATCGCGCATCAAACAAACGGTCAAGCATCCGGTCAAGCACGCCATTATAATAGCCGGCCAAGTTGCGGATAGACTTCCGTTTAGTCGCTATAAACGTTTGACGAACGGCTTCCAGACCGATTTCTTGAAGCGTACCGGCAGCATACACGCCTTTTAAATACGACGTATGCGCAAGGTATATGCCGTACAGCTTGCTCGTTAATTTCCGATCGCTGACAAACGTATTGACCGCAGACTTAAACGCAGCATACGTATTCTGTAAGAACTTTAATTTGCTTTGAGAAATAACAGCTTCGTTCTCCCGTTTCGGCGCTTCCGGCTTTGTCTCCGTTGGCTTTTCGGCTTCTTGGCGGGGTAACACAGACGGAGTAACATCGGCCGCCGGCAGGATAACGTACATATTTGCGCCGTTGCCGCCGGATACTGGCCGGTATTTAATTTCTTTGCGGATAATGCCGAGATCGACTAAACGTTTAATCGCCCGAATAACTGTTACGCGGTGCTTGCCGATTAATTCCGCGATAGAGGCGAGCTTCAGGTACGCCACGCCCGGCGTTTTGACGGCATGACGAGACAACACCTTTAGAACCTCAATTGCGGCAGGCGTTAGATCTGATTTATTGCGGTATATGTGCGTGCGGATGGCGCCGTTAAGCTCGTCCACTGAACGGAACGACGCTATTTTAGAGGCTTCTTTCGTGTACATTCGGCTCTCTCCTCGATAAGAGACGCCGGTCCGTCGGAAAATGGGCGCACTTAAATAAGCGTTGACAAGTACGCTTATTTTCGATAAGATAGACGTAGGGTAGGACGTTCTATCTATCGGATTTATTTCCGGTGGATGGCGTTCTTTTTTTTGTTTTTAGGCTTTTTTCTTTCTAATTGTCGTCAGCGGTGAAAAGTCGTCGTGGCTTCTTCTCATTGCTCTCGTATCCATTTGTATATAACGACGCATTGTTCTAATGTCCGACCATCCTCCGATCTTCTGTAACGTGAACGGATCACAGCCGTTTAGTATCATCGTTTTAGCCCAAGTATGACGGTATACGTGCGCAGTAACCTTCTTATCTTTTACACCGGCTTTTTCCGCATAATACTTCAGCCTCTTATTAAAATGATTTGCGCCCAAGGGCTCGCCATAACTGGATAGAAAAATACGATCAGTCGTAAAGTGTGATTTATTTTCTGTGATAAGCTGTAGCAAAAGCTTTACGCAATGAGCAGATATAGGCACTAACCGATGCTTTCTGTTTTTACTAACATCGGCGTTAATCGTTATGAATCGGCTTGAAAAATCTATATCTTTTTCGCGTAGACTCAACAACTCCTCGATGCGAAGCCCGGAATCTAGCAAACAATTCATAGCGCAGTAATCACGAAAGCCCACATAATCCCGTAAATTCGGTTGCCGCAATATGTCTTTAATTTCATCATCAGTAAAACAGTTTGTAAGATCGATGTCCTGCCGGAGCAGCTTAACGCGTGAAGCCGGATTTACCTCGATCAACTCTTCGCGGTCAAGATAATTAAACAGCGCTTTAATTGTCCGCAAATTAATATTTATCGTCGTATCTGAAAGTCCGACTTTATTATCGTCTGATTTTATATACTTGTGCCCGTGATACCGCGGCTTGTCGTATTTCATGTAGTTAATATAGTTCCTTAAAATCTCCGTGGTGATCTCATCGATATATGTAACTTCGTAGTTGTCGTTAAGCCATTCGGTAAAATACCGCCACATCTTTCTATAATCTGTGAGCGTTCTTTCGCGAAGTCCTTCCGTTCTTTTACCAGCCAAAGCGATCTCTAATGCTTCGCTAAGTAGTAACCGCGGGTAGTCTTTTTTGTCCGCCGAAACATTCGTAACTCTTCGTCGTTTCTTATTTAACGCCATAATAAAAACGCCTCCCTTAACGATGGTTTAAGTTACATCGCTAAGAAAAGCGTCATCAACAATCCTAACAACCGTAAAACAGGGTTGTTTTTATTCCGAATAATAACGATTAATCGCGGATTTTTCACTGCAATCCGTAATCCTCCGATTCAGTTTCCGATTAGATGATCGATTCATATCTCGGAAATAGGATCGAGTAGAAAAACGTTGATATACCAGCGGGTTGACCCTTAGCACTCTTCCGGCGTACCGGCGTTTTTGGCCGTGCGGAAAGATGAACCGCAGCCGCAGGAAGCGATGGCATTCGGGTTGTCAATGGTGAAACCGCCGCCCATCATGGACTGTTTGAAGTCAATGATCGTGCCGGTCATAATATCAAGGCTTTCGCTGTCGACCAAAACGGTGATTCCGTGCTGTTCAAACATGCTGTCTTTTTCGCCTTTTTCGTGCTCAAATCCCATTCCGTAAGACAGGCCGCTGCAGCCGCCGCCTTTTACGCCCACACGGAGAAACGCGTTTTCTTCTTCATGCTCTTTCATCATATCTTTTATATGCAAAGCCGCTGCTTCAGTGATGGTTACTGGAACACTCATAGGTAGACCTCCTTTTTTTAAAAACGGATGCTGATATCTATTATAAACCTTGAGGAGAGTATTTCTCAAACGAGCTGTTTACAAATAATAGACGCCGCTGCATACGGTTTCGGCGGGTCCCGTCATCAGTACGTGCCCGTTGTCCTGCCAATTAATCACAAGGTCGCCTCCCGCTAAATGAACGGTGATATCCCGGTTTCGTTCGGAAACACCGTTCAATACGGATGCGACAGCCGCCGCACAGGCGCCTGTTCCGCAAGCCTGTGTAATGCCGGAGCCGCGTTCCCATACGCGGAAATGAAGTTCATCGGCGCTGACGGTTTCCACAAATTCGACATTGACGCCTTCCGGAAATCTCGGGTCTTTTTCAATGACGGGACCGAGCGTTGTAAGAGGCGCTTGATTGATATCCGCAACCGGAAAAACAATATGGGGGTTTCCCATTGATACGGCTGTTCCGGAAAGCTCCGTTTCTCCAAAAACAAAGGTTTCATCGATCGTCCGTTCATCTTCATTGCCGAGCATCGGCAGCTCTTTTTTGGTGAGGCGCGGTTCGCCCATATCGACGGCGACTTCACGCACAATCCCGTTGTCCTCTGTAATGTCTGCTTTCACTAGACCTGAAAGCGTCTCAATGAAAAAGGACGTTTCTTCTGTCAGCTTATGTTCGTATGCGTACTTTGCCACACAGCGAAGGCCGTTGCCGCAATTTTTCCCTTCTGAGCCGTCATTATTAAAAATCCGCATTTTGACGGGCGCTTTTTCTGACGGACAGATGAGGATCATTCCGTCAGAGCCGATGCCCGTGTGAATGCTGGACACTTTAACGGCAATCTCAGCCAGCCGTTCTTCCGGCAGCTGTTCTTCAAATTGATTTACATATATATAACTGTTTCCAAGACCGTGCATCTTGGTAAAACGGAATGAATTCATATCGGCCTCCAACTTTTTTTCTTTTACTTAGTATAAAAGCTCTTCTGCTCGGACACAATACAAATATCCCCCGTTTTTCATACATAAAAGCTCCCTGCATATGCAGGGAGCTTTTATCGTTTACTAAATAAACATGCCGGCAATCGCCGCGCTGAGAAGGTTTGCGAGTGTTCCCGCAATAACCGCTCTTAATCCGAGGCGCGCAATGTCCGAACGGCGGCTTGGGGCCAAACCGCCCAGTGTGCCGAGCATAATCGCAATCGAAGAGAAGTTGGCAAATCCGCACAGCGCAAAGCTGATAATCGTAGACGTTTTTTTAGAAAAGTCCGCAATATGCGGACCGAAGTTTGAATAAGCGACAAACTCATTCAGCACTAGTTTCTGTCCGATATAGCTTCCCGCTCCGAGCGCTTCATGCCAAGGAACGCCGATTACAAATGCGATCGGTGAAAACACGTAACCGAGAATGGATTCTAATGTAATATGTTTGAAACCGAACCAGCCGCCGATTCCGCCGAGAATTCCGTTCACTACGGCGATGAGCGCGACAAACGCAAGCAGCATGGCGCCGACATTTAGAGCAATCTGAAGGCCCGTGGACGCGCCTTTTGCCGCTGCATCAATCACATTAGCGGCGCCTTCGCCTTCTTCGTCCATATTAAAATCGCCTTTTATCGTCTGCGTTTTTTCCGTTTCAGGTATTAAAATTTTTCCGAACACGAGACCGGCGGGAGCCGCCATAAAGCTGGCCGCCAGCAAGTATTCGATCGGAATGCCTAACAGGGCGTAACCGAAAAGCGTCGAACCCGCTACAGCCGAAAGGCCGCTCGTCATAATCGTAAACAGCTCGGAACGGGTCAATCCCGCAATCAGCGGTTTAATGGCAAGCGGTGATTCAGACTGTCCGACAAAAATATTCGCAGCCGCCGCAAGCGATTCCGTTCTGCTTGTCCCAAGAAGTTTTGACAGTCCGCCTCCGATGACGCGAAAGATGAGCTGCATGATTTTCAAGTGATACAAAACGGCAATCAGCGCTGAGAAAAAGATAATGACCGGCAGAACGCTCAGCGCAAAAGCCGGGCTGCTGCCCACTTTTAACAGCGGGCCAAAAATAAAGCTGATGCCTTCGTTCGCATAATCAATGAGAAGCTGCACACGGCTTGAGAACCATAAAAATACGGCCCGTCCGGCGTCCCACTTTAATACGATGAATCCGAAGGCCATTTGTAAACATAAACCGACAATGACGGTTCGCAGGTTAATTTTGCTTTTCTTCTCTGATAACAAAAAAGCAATGGCTAATATAGCAACTGCCCCGAGCAGCCCCCAAACGATATTCAATGAATCCACCTCTAAAATTTTATTTAAAAAAAGTCTTTATTAAGATAACAATATTTATTTTTGCTGTCTACAAATTTTTTATTTTGCCAAAACCCGGGCGCAATAAAAAAAGAGACCCCATTCGGAGCCTCTGATTAAAACATCGGATTTTCTTCTATGAACGTATATATGTTGTCAACCAGTTCAGCAGGCGTGCCTCCCGTGACCACTTCGCCGTTGACCAGGGCGAACAGGGACTCCATGCATTTCCCGCAATAGCTTAAACAGCCGTATTCAAGCACGTCCAAGTTCGGATCCTTCTCTAAGATCTCAAGTGCTTCCTGGGAACCGCGCGCTAAATTGCTGACACAGAATTCAATCATCGGATTCATGCGGTTTCACCTCACATATGTACCTTATCCTAACGGAATTTCCTCTATTCGTCAAAGATCCGGTTTCACACTCAATGTTATCGTAACATATTAATTCAGGTTAAAGGTTTTACTATTACGTGTTTTCTGGTCAATTTGTAGGTTATTTTAAAACTATTATTGTGGTTTTAGGTCAAATTCGATATAATTCTAGATGTTATTTTACATAGTTCGTTATTTTGTAACAACATTGACTACCATATTTTTCGGGCAAAAGGGGAATCATTATGAAAAAATTGGTCTTGATCGGCGGGGGTTACGGAAACATGCGGGTGCTGCACCGCTTACTGCCGAACCAGCTTCCGTCAGATATATCCATCACGCTGATTGACAGAAACCCGTATCACTGCTTAAAAACAGAATATTATGCGCTCGCCGCCGGCACGATTTCTGATCATCATATCAGGGTGTCTTTTCCTGAGCATCCGAATCTGGATGTTCAATACGGTGAGGTGGCTTCCATCGACACGAAAAACAAACAGGTTCTGTTTCATGACCGCGAACCGATTTCTTACGATGACGCGGTGATCGGACTGGGCTGCGAGGATAAGTATCATAACGTGCCCGGCGCGCCGGAACATACTTACAGCATTCAGACCATTGATCAGTCACGCGAAGCCTATCAAAAGCTGAACAACCTCGGCGCCAATGCATCTGTCGCTATCGTCGGAGCGGGATTAAGCGGCGTGGAGCTTGCCAGTGAATTAAGAGAGAGCCGTGACGATCTGAAGATTATGTTATTTGACCGGGGCGACCTGATTTTATCAAGCTTTCCGAAAAGACTCAGCAAGTATGTACAGAAATGGTTTGAAGAACACGGCGTCACCATTATCAATAATGCGAATATTACAAAAGTGGAAGACGGGATCGTTTATAATCATGATGAAGGAATACCGGCCGATGCCATCGTGTGGACGGCGGGAATTCAGCCGAATAAAGCCGTCAGAGAACTGGACGCTGAAAAAGATCCGCAGGGCCGCATCATTTTAACACCGCATCACAACCTTCCGGGCGATGAGCATGTTTACGTCGTCGGTGATTGCGCGAGCCTGCCGCATGCGCCGAGCGCCCAGCTGGCTGAAGCGCAAGCGGAACAAATTGTGCAGATCCTCCTGAAACGCTGGAACAATGAAGAGCTGCCGGAAACAATGCCGCAATTTAAGCTGAAAGGCGTTCTCGGTTCACTCGGAAAAAAAGCGGGCTTCGGTCTTGTCAACGACCGTCCGCTCATCGGGCGTGTGCCCCGTTTATTAAAATCAGGCCTTTTATGGATGTACAAGCATCATAACGGCTGATAAGAAAAAAGCCGCTGATTGCGATCAGCGGCCATTTTTAAGAGCCCGCAACATAGCCGCGCTTTTCCATTTCTTCATATATATCTTTTAAATGCGGATTCCCTTCCCCCACAATGACATCCTCCACCAGCACGAGCGGATAGAAAAATTCATCGTTTCTGATGCGCTCCGCAAGCTCTTCTGTCTCCTTTTGCTGAGGCGGTGCGTCAATATCAATATACCGCATGTGAAAAGGCTGCTCCGGATATTTCCGTTGCAGCGCCGCCTCCAGCCATTCAAACGTATCTTTGGCGCTCGGCATATTCACGCAGCTTGCGCAGAGCGTTTCAGCGCCGTAAACACTGAGCGTAACCGGCTTTGTCATGTATATCATCCCCTTTACACCAGTATACAAAGGACGAGGCAGCTTTTGTATAAAAAACGGTTTTTATGTTCAAGTTTAAATATGCTATAATGGGGAAAGCAGCTTTGCAAACCAAACATTAGATTTTTACCGTTACTGTGAATATAATGGTTTTATGTATATGAAAGGAGCGAATCTCATGACTGAGGTTGAAATGAAAGAGCAAGTACAGGAAGTATTGGATAAATTACGTCCGTTTCTGCTTCGTGACGGCGGTGACTGTGAGCTTGTTGATGTAGACGAAGGCATTGTAAAGCTTCGCCTCCTTGGCGCATGCGGCAGCTGCCCAAGTTCAACGATTACGCTGAAAGCCGGAATCGAACGCGCCCTTCTTGAAGAAGTACCGGGTGTCGTTGAAGTAGAACAAGTATTTTAATCATAAAACCAGGCTGCATGACAGCCTGGTTTTTTATTTTTTACAAATAGTCATCAAACCATGAACAAATATAACGGATGCGTTTCATCCGCTGTTCCGGATGGCCGCTTCTCGACAGCTCATGCGTAGCTTTCGGAAATCGGATGAACGACGTCGTTTTGTTCAGTTTCTTCAATGCGGTAAAGAGCTGCTCCGCCTGCTCTATCGGACAGCGGTCATCTCGCTCACCATGCAGGATCAAAAGTGGCGTCGAAACACGGGACGCATATTTTACAGGAGAACGATCCCAAAGCTTATCCGCTTCCTCAAACAAATCATGTCCGAGCTGCCAGTCAGTAAAAAAGAAACCGATATCGCTGACACCGTGGAAGCTGAACCAATTTGAAATGGAGCGCTGCGTGACGGCTGCTTTAAAACGGCCGGTCTGCCCGACAATCCAATTTGTCATAAACCCTCCGTAGCTTCCGCCCGTCACACCGAGACGGCCGCTGTCAATAAACGGATACGCCTGAACGGCTTCATCTACCGCCTGCATGACATCACGGTAATCTCCGCCTCCGTAATCACCCCTGACACGATTGACAAAATCCTGCCCGTAGCCGTGGCTTCCTCTCGGGTTGACATACACGACAGCATATCCTTGTGCGGCCAGCACTTGGAATTCGTGAAAATACGTATGGCCGTACATCATGTGAGGCCCGCCGTGTATGTATAGAATGAGCGGATAAGTTTGATCCTCTTCAAAAACGGCGGGCTTTAAAAACCAGCCGTTTACCGTCAGCCCGTCCTTTGTTTCATATTGCAGCTTTTCCGGCACGGATATGATGCGCTCCTCAATAAACCGATCATTGTCGGATGTCAATTGCTTCTCTTCCCCATCTTCGAGCGAAATGCTGTAAAGCCCGGAAGGCTGTGCGGGTTTGGCAATGACAGCGATACAGCTTTTCTGATCAGGATGAAAAGCAAAACCGTTCACATACTCTTCTTCTAGTCGGATCGGATATACGAGGCCGTCAATCGAGATATAATAAATACCGGTGCTTCCCTGCTCGCTCCCGAGAACGTAAAAACCCTGCCCGTCGTTTGTCCATACCGGCCGGGGCGTCACTCCTCCTATGATTGAATCCGCAATCAGCGCATCGCTCAAATGAACATCCAGCATGTCGGTCAGGCAGGAGAGCCGCTCAGTTTTCACGTCGTACAGCCACGCCTTCTCTAAAGTCGCATTGCGAAATTCATTTTCATGGCCCAGCATCGCGATATAAGAACCGTCCGGTGAAAACACGCAGGAACCGAAAGAACCGCGGTGCGGTGTAATCTGCTTCAGGCTTCCGTCCGCCAGATTCATCAGATAGACATCGCTCGGCTTTCCGGCGTCACCCGGCTCGCATAAATTGGCGGTAAACGCAAGCTGCCTGCCATCCGGTGAAAAGGCCGCGCCATAATGATCCGCTTCATGATCCGTCAGCTGCCGAATCTCCCCCGTTTCAAGATGAATCAGCACAAGCTGGGCCCAGCTTCCGTTCAGCAGGCCTTTCCCGTCACGTTTATATGTTAATGACTGAATGTCAACCGGCTCATACTCGTCATGCTTCTTTTTTTCTTTCTCATCGGCGCGCTCCGCTGATGTCAGACTGACGGACACAAGCACGGATCTGCCGTCGGGCGCCCATATCGGATCTGATACGCCCCAAGGAATATCGGCCGCCTGCTCCGCCTCTCCTCCGGCAGCGTTGATGATGTACAGCTGTGGGATGCCGTTCTCCCTGTCAGAAACAAAGGCGAGGCGCCGTCCGTCAGGTGACCACCGCGGACTTGTATTTCTGTTGTCCCCGAAAGTCCACGGGTTTGAGATGCCGGATTCTGTGTCATATACCATAATGGCTGAGGAATAGGAATCACGCTTATGATTGACTGTTGTCCGGACGTAAGCGGCTCTTCTGCCGTCAGGGGCATATTGCGGGTCTGTCACGGATACGAGAGTCGCAATGTCCTCCTCGGTTATGAGTTTTTTCAATCGTTTCTCCTCCTTTTCTTTTTTATTTCGCTTCCCTAAATAAAAATCCTTCTCCAGAAAAAGAAAGCGTCCTTCTCTGATGGGAAGAACGCTTTTTTATCATTATACACTTTTCACCTGTTCTAAAGGATTCCGTTCAATTACGCTTCCTTCTGACGGGACGGTAAGCGCCGCAATCTCACAGTGGGGGAAATGCTCAGAAAGCTGTTTTCTCAGCTCTTCTCCCTTTCCTTTTTCAATCAGGACAAGAATCGTCGGTCCCGCTCCGCTCAGCGCCGTTCCGTAAGCGCCTTTCATTTCGGCCGCATGTTCCACCTTTGAAAGCTCAGGAACAAGCATGGCGCGGTACGGCTGATGGAGGATGTCTTTTCTCATCATTTTCCCGGCGAGCGCCCAGTCATTTGACATGATCGCAGCAACGAGAAGGTTGCTGACGGCGCTTGCTTTAACGGCGTGCCGGTACGGCAGCTCTTTCGGGAGCACGTCTCTTGCGTCCCTGGTCAGAACTTCGTAAAACGGAATCACTGCCACAACATCGATATCCGCTTCGGAAACACGCACGATATGTGTTTCATCTTCTTCGTGAAGGCCGATCACAAGCCCTCCTGCAAGAGAAGCAGCGGCATTATCAGGGTGCCCCTCTTCAAGACTCGCTAAATGCAGTTTGTCGCTTTCCGACAGCTGCAGGCCGCATAACTCATCCGCAAGCTCAATGGCGGCGACGATAGCGGCCGCGCTGCTTCCGAGACCCCGTGCAAGGGGGATGTCACTCCACACTTTGACATGGGCGGGCGGAAGCTCTTTCTGATAGCGGTCAGCCGTCCGTTTGGCGACTTGGTAGATGAGGTTGTCCGTTCCTTGAGGGATGCCCGCAACAGTTTCGGTTTCCGCCGAGAACTGCCATTCATCGTTTCGGAAAACCGAAAGCTTCAAATATCTGCTGAGCGCCATCCCGACGGAATCAAACCCAGGCCCTAAGTTGGCGGTGCTTCCCGGAACCGTAATGGAAAACAGCATCTCCGCCTCATTCATACACGCGCCGCTCCATTTAAGTATTCCAGAATACTGTCCTCATCTGTCGGCAGCGTGATCGGTTTTATGTCAGATACGTCTACAGCCGTGTTCGGATCTTTCAGGCCGTTTCCGGTCAAAACTGCGACAACCTTGCTGCCTTTTGGAATTTCACCGGATTTCACCTGTTTCAAAACGCCGGCGATGGATGCACAGGAGCCCGGTTCGGCAAACACGCCTTCTTCACGGGCAATCAGCTGATAAGCGTGAAGAATGTCTTCATCTGTGACTTCATCAATTTTTCCGGCTGATTCTTCCGCAGCGAGCACCGCTTTGTCCCAGCTGGCAGGATTCCCGATTCGGATTGCCGTCGCAACGGTCTCTGGATTTTTAATGACTTCGCCGCGGACGATAGCCGCAGAACCTTCCGCCTCAAAACCGCGCATCTTCGGAAGTCCGGTGCCGTTTTTCTCATGGTATTCTTTGAACCCTTTCCAGTAGGCCGTGATATTCCCGGCGTTTCCTACCGGGATCGCCAGAATGTCCGGCGCTTCGCCGAGCTGTTCGCATACTTCAAAGGCCGCTGTTTTTTGCCCTTCAATCCGGTAAGGGTTTACTGAATTCACTAATGCAATCGGTGATTTTTCGCAAATTGACCGGACGATGGCCAGCGCGTCGTCAAAGTTTCCGTCAATCGCGATGATTTCCGCACCGTACATAACGGCCTGCGCAAGTTTTCCGAAGGCGATTTTTCCGTCCGGGATGATGACGATGCATTTCATGCCGGCTCTCGCCGCGTATGCCGCAGCTGCCGCGGATGTGTTCCCTGTAGAGGCGCACATGATGGTATCATTGCCTTCTTCTTTCGCTTTGGCGACCGCCATGACCATGCCGCGGTCTTTAAAGGATCCCGTCGGATTAACGCCCTCTGTTTTCACATGCAGTTCAATTCCGAGCTTTTCGGAAAGTTTCGGCAGGTGAATCAGCGGCGTGTTGCCTTCATGCAATGTCAGGGCCGGCGTCTGATCCGTCACCGGCAAAAATTCTTTATATTGATGGATGAGTCCTTTCCACATTAGCTCCAACCGTTCCCTTCTACGCGATATGTGCTTTTTACTTCTTGTACGACTTCGAGGTCATTTAAGTTTTGCAGAATGTCACTGAAATCTTCTTCCGATGTATGATGCGTGACGATGACGATTTCCGCGAGGTCGTCATGGCCTTTAATCGGCAGCTGCAGAATTTTTTCAAAGCTGACGCCGCGCTCTGAGAAGGCCGATGTGATTTTTGAAAAAGAGCCGACCTGGTCTTTGACGTGAATTCTTAAAAACTGCTGGGCATAGATATCAGACGGCTGCTTCAGATTTCTTTCAAACTGCGGGGCGACAAAGCTGTTTCCGTTTACGCCGAGACGCATGTTTTTCATGACCGCGACCAGATCGGAAACGACCGATGTCGCAGTCGGCATGCTTCCGGCTCCGGGGCCGTAAAACATCGTTTCGCCGACGGCTTCTCCGTACACGTAAACGGCATTAAACTCGTTATGCACCGCAGAGAGCGGATGATGATCCGGGAGCAGTGTCGGCTGAACGCTGACTTCGATTTTATTATCATCACGCTGGGCGATGCCGATCAGCTTCATCGTATAGCCGAGCCGTTTGCTGAAGCTGATGTCTTCATCCGTAATCCGGGAAATTCCTTTTACTTTGACATCGTCCAGATCGACGTTCATAGAGAAGCCGAGACGGGCTAAAATCGCCATCTTGCGTGCAGCATCGAGCCCTTCTACATCGGCGGTCGGGTCCGCTTCCGCGAATCCGAGATCCTGCGCTTCCTTCAGCACTTCTTCATACGGGCTTTTTTCTTTAATCATTTTCGTTAAGATGAAGTTCGTCGTTCCGTTGACGATTCCCATCATTTTTGTGATCCGGTCAGAGGAAAGGCCTTCTTCGAGCGTGCGTAAAATCGGGATTCCGCCGGCGACACTCGCTTCATAATACAAGTCACAGCCATTTTCCTTTGCGGCGGCTAAAAGCTCTGACCCGTATACGGCGATCAGATCTTTATTTGCGGTCACAACATGTTTTTTCGCTTTCAAGGCATCAAGAAGATATTGCTTCGTCTGTTCGACACCGCCGATGACTTCAATAATCACATCGACCTCAGGGTCATCGATCACATCATAGACTTCTGTCGTCAGCACTTCTTTCGGCAGATCTGCGTCTCGTTTTTTATCAATATCTTTAACTAGCACTTTTTTGATCGTCACCGGACAGCCGACCTGGTGCATAAGCTTATCCTGATGATCTTGTATAATTTTGACGACTCCGCTTCCCACGGTTCCCAGTCCTAACAGTCCAATACGAATCGCTTCCAAAGAGAAACTCCACCTTTCTTCCTTTTGTCCACTAGAAAAGGACAATTGTTAACCCTTCACAGACATTTAAGTTACAAATATTATATAAGCCCGCATTTGTTTTGACAAGCGGCTGAATATTGTTTCTACGGCTATGAAAACGCTTAACACATTGATATGACAAGATTCCCTATTTTCTAAATATTTTTACGTCATATTTTCTTACGAACTGATTCCTTTTCCGAGCCACGCCACAGGCGGGACAAAAACCTGCGCCGACCTGACATTCATCATGTTGTGACATGTCTGTAAAAACTGTTCATAGCGGGTGCAGTCGGCAAGAATGTAGTCAAGCTGCTCTTCGTAAAACTGTTTTTCAGAATCATGAGAAATGTAATAGCTCTCCACCGTCTCGAAGAAATGGAGCGGAAACAGCAGGCGGCTGTAAAACAGGCGTTTGGAAAAGGAGGATAACGGCGTAATTTGCTCATATTCCTGCAGAAACAAAAACCCATCTTTGAGCAGGTCGTCACGATGATACAAATATGTGCTGCGCATATATTCCGCAATATCACGGGCAGCATGGTCGAATACCCAATCGCCCGGAATGCGGATCAATGATTCCTCCGACCAGGTATCCCGTTCCATCCGCTGATGGCAGATTGTCCCCGAGTCTTCTGCGCCGGGATTGTCATCCAGCTCCGTATCCACTAAATATTGAATGGCGTTTTCCGCTAAGCCTGAATAATAAGGAAATGCTTCGATCATTTTCTTTTCGAACGGTTCAAGCGGAGACATATGAATTTTCTGCATCCAGAATGATTCCAGCTGATCCACCCGTTTTCCCCATAAGTCCTTCCATTGGCCGATCCTGCCCGCTTCTTTCACTTCGTACGGAAAACCCCGCCCTTTTCTGTGAAATTCGGCAAGCTCCCCTCCGACAGAAAACGACCGGTTTGCGACGGGGATCGGCGCTTTTAAGAGCGCATACGTTTTGCCTTCGTCCTCAAAGGTCAGTTCTCCTTCCTTCGTAAAGATAAACACTGAAACGTATGGGTCACTTTGTTCTTGTAAATACTGACTCATGTAGTAAAGCTCCGTCAGCTCTGATTGCGAAAATCCGGAAACGGGAATAATAAGAAAGAAGGAATTAGGCGTCTGGAAGCATTGGTATTTCTGATAAACGGAAAGCTGTCTGACGTGGATGCCGTACTTTTCTTTAATGATGCTTTTCATCATAATCACCTGCCTGGAAAATTAGAGCTATTCACATCGTAGTCATACGCCGGCGGAATTATGAATACATATTGTAATCCTTTGAATCAAGTGGAGAAACATCGTACACATCGGAAGGGTGTTGTATAAACTAGTAAAAAAAGATTGGGTGAAGCAAATGTCAGAAAAGGAACAACTGAATCACGTGGAAGCTGTCGCCAGAGCGCGTTTAAAAGAACGGGGGGTTGAGACGGACGATATTGCCGAGCTGGTGTATTTCCTTCAGAAAAAATATCATCCTGATTTGACGATGGAAGTATGCAGGCTCAATGTGGACCGTGTCATCGCAAAACGCGAGGTGCAAAACGCCATTTTAACGGGAATAGAATTAGATGTGCTCGCCGAACAAAAAAAGCTGTCTGAACCGCTTCAGACCATTCTGGCGATTGATGAAAGCCTGTATGGGGTTGACGAGGTGCTCGCCTTCTCTATCGTGAATATATACGGCTCAATCGGCTTTACGAATTACGGCTACATTGACAAAGAAAAACCCGGCATTCTCGGGCGGTTAAATGATAAATCTACGGGCGAATGCCATACGTTTCTTGATGATATCGTCGGCGCAATCGCAGCAGCGGCTTCAAGCCGGCTTGCCCACAGCGCCAGAAATACAGAATAAGGACGGCCGTCATGGCCGTCCCTTTTTTATAGATGTTCAATCCATTCGGTTAAAGAGTCAATCGCATATGTCGGCTTCCGGTCGTAATCTGCCATATGCTCACGCTTTGTCACTCCGGTATGAACCAGCAGCGTATCCATGCCCGCATTGATGCCGGCCATAATATCCGTTGCATAGTTATCGCCGACCATGAGTGTTTCGGAAATATCCGTTCCGAGCACACGCATCGCCTGTTCCATAATAATCGATTCAGGCTTGCCGATAAAGACAGGCTCAACGCCCGTTGACACCGTCAAAACGGATGTGAGCGAACCGTTCCCTGGTAAAAGCCCTCTTTCAGTCGGAATGGCGACGTCGCCGTTTGTTGAAATGAACCGGGCGCCGTTTCTGATCGCAAGGCATCCCGTTGCCAACTTTTCATATGTAATGCCGCGGTCGATTCCCACAACGACAAATTCCGCGTTTTCTTCTCCGAAGCTCAGCCCGTTTTCTTCAATGGCCTGGCGGATGCCTTCTTCGCCGATCACATACACCGACGCGTCTTTTTTCTGCTGGGCGATATGCTGCGCAGTCGCCATGCTCGTCGTGAAGACCTGCTCTTCAGATGCCGGAATGTCAAACCTCATCAGCTTGTCCGCCACCTGCTTCGGCGTCCGGGAAGAATTGTTCGTCACGAATAAATACGGAATGCCGCGCGCTTTAAGCGTTCTCACGAATTCACACGCTTCTTCGATTTTTTCCGTCCCGTTGTACATTGTGCCGTCCAAATCTATCAAATATCCTTTATAATCCTTCATACTCAACACTCCTGTGGATTTTCTCACTCGTTGTTATTTAAATGCGGAAACAGGCCCTAATTCTGTTTCCAGGTAGGTTCTTACACGGGCCGGAAAGGCTTTCAGCACGTCCCTGTTTGACGTGATCAGCGTAAACAGTTCCTGATGATCGGCTTGCTGATATTCCTGAACAAGCTGCTTTCTGGAAGAGATCAATTGCTTCAGCTTATTCGCTTCATCCTCAGCTACCACCTTTTCATCCGTCAGAATATCCATGATGTCGTCATAACTTCCCGGATCGCGCATGATAAAGCCGTCAATCATATCATTTCCGACATCGAGAATGCATTCGATCATAAGATGGCTGATCCGCTCAAGCGCCCTTTTTTCGATTTCGCTCTGCCATGCAGGCGTGCTGTCAAACAGCGCCAGCTGGGTCTCAAAAAAACGGAGTGTTTGTTCGATATTATTTCTGTCAACAAAATACACGTGACAGCATCCCCTTCTGCATCAATTATTTTCTGATTCGTTTTAAAACAAAATACGCGCAGCCGAAATTGCAGTATTCGTAAATGTATTCGTCCAATGTGCTGATTTTCGTTTCAAAGGTTGCTTTTTGATTCTGGTCATCAAAGAAGCCTTTGAGCCGCAGCTGACTGTATCCCCAGTCTCCCACAATGTAATCATATTTATTTAATATGTCCGAATAGCGGGCTTTGAACGCTTCTTCATTAAAGCCGTTTTTAAAATCGTGTACGAGTTCAAACTCGGCATTTTGAATAAGAATCATGTCTTCACCTCTTTTATCACTCTTTACTATCATAATTCATTGACTTCTGTCCATCAATTGCAAAATGAGACGGTTCTGACGGACGGAAAAATTTTCCCCTTTTAATCCAGTGTAGCGGTTCTGACGATCCTTATTCAAGAATGACTTTTTCCCTGCACAGACGGCTCCATCACAAAAAACCCAAAACCTGCGGCGTTTTGGGTTTTTTCGGCTTATCTTATGCTTGGGCCTGGCGTTTTTTAGACGCTTCGTTCACTTGTTCATCCGCATGGTAGGAAGAACGGACAAGCGGGCCTGCTTCACAGTGGCTGAAGCCTTTTTGCATCGCGATTTCTTTCAGTTCGGCAAATTCGTCCGGATGATAATATTTTTGGACTTTTAAATGTTTTTTCGACGGCTGCAGGTATTGGCCGATCGCCATGATGTCTACATTGTTCGCAAGCAGGTCGTCCATCACTTCAATAATTTCTTCCTTCGTTTCGCCGAGACCGATCATAATGCTTGATTTCGTCGGGATGTCAGGCTGCATTTCTTTCGCACGGCGCAAGAATTCCAAAGAACGGTCATATGTTGCACGGGCGCGGACTCTCGGTGTCAGGCGGCGCACGGTTTCAATGTTGTGGTTCAGAATATCAGGACGGGTATCCATTAATGTTTTCAGGTTGTCGTAATTTCCGCCCATATCGGATGGCAGCACTTCAATTGTCGTGAACGGGCTTTTTCTGCGGATCGCCCGGACCGTTTCCGCAAAGACGCCTGCTCCGCCGTCTTTCTGATCATCACGCGCCACGGCCGTGATGACGGCGTGTTTTAAGTTCATCAGCGCGACGGAATCAGCTACGCGTTCCGGTTCCTGCAGATCCAGCTCAGTCGGCAGACCCGTTTTGACAGCGCAGAAGCGGCATGCTCTCGTACAGACGGAACCGAGAATCATGAACGTCGCCGTACGTCTGACAGCCCAGCATTCATGGATGTTCGGGCATTTTGCTTCTTCACATACGGTATGCAGATTATTTTCACGCATTAATTTTTTCAGACCCGTATAGTTTTCATTCGTGTTCAGCTTTATTTTGAGCCATTCCGGCTTTCTCAGATGCTCGTCTTTCTTTGCCATTTCCCCATCATCTCCATTATCCCTTTATTCATGTTCGTGTGCGAAAAATTTCTATTTCACGATGGATATAAAACTTGCAGATTTCTATTCAATAGTCACTTTAACATAGGAAAAATTTCTCGACAAGGGAAGAGAATTACTTACATTTTCTCGGATTGTTGCCGCAAACTATTTGTATTAATCCTGAAAGGAGATCATGTTGTGAAAGTTCTGTTATCTGCTCTTCTCCTTTTATCATTTTTCTGTCCGGCTGCAAGCGGGAAAGAACAATCGGCTCCTGTTTACGGCGAACGGATGCAGTTGTACCGCAAAGCCGAAGCAGTCACGCAGATTCCTTGGTATGTGCTTGCGGCGGTTGATCAATATGAAGAAAATGTCCGCTCGAACCGAAAGGATCTGCCGGAAAAAGCGGGAATCATCAGCATTTATATTCCGGATCATTTGTGGAGCGGGCCTGAAAATCCAAATCCTAAGGACGAGGCGCCCCTCAGCATTAAAGTATTTGACGGGATCGGCCTGGACGGCGACGGCGACGGAAAAGCCGAGGTCAGCAATGATGAGGATATTCTTTATACATTTGCACAGTATTTAGCGGGATTCGGAACGGATCTTGACCATATCCGCATCGGCCTCTGGAATTATTACCGCCGTGATCAGACGGTCGGCATTATCACCGAATTCATGACATTGTTTAAAACGTTCGGCCGCCTTGATCTCGGAGAGCACGCTTTTCCGCTTCCCGTGAAGACGGATTACAGCTACCGCAGCACATGGGGCGCCGCGCGGGGTTTCGGCGGGCGCCGGATTCACGAAGGAACGGATCTGTTCGCCCATTACGGGCTCCCCGTCAGATCGACCTGCTACGGTATTGTTGAAATGAAGGGCTGGAACCGTTTCGGCGGCTGGAGAATCGGCATCAGGGATATCAATAACACGTATCACTACTTCGCTCACCTGAACGGTTTTGCAAAAGGTGTGCATAAAGGCCAGATCGTCAAACCCGGAGAGGTGATCGGCTCTGTCGGCAGTTCCGGATACGGACCGCCTGGCACCGCGGGAAAATTTCCGCCGCATCTTCACTACGGGATGTATAAAGATAACGGCAGATCGGAATGGTCTTTTGACCCGTATCCCCATTTAAGGGCATGGGAGCGAAAAGAAATCCGCAGGAAAAAGTAAACACACAGCCGCCAGGAAAGATTGCGGCTGTGTGTTTTTATTTATCTTTCTTCTGTTTTTCATTCGGCAGCTGAATGGAAGGCGTCACACCTGATCCGCCGCTTCCGTTATAAAACTGCGGCACCTCTCCTTGAATCGCTTTAATGGAGACCGGTATATTATTTGTCACGACTGATGTTTTACTGGCAAACGGGATAATAACCTTTACCTTAATTTCCACAAAAATACTGATATCGATCAGGGCATTGTTAATGCCGTACGGCTTTATTTTTGTTTTCACATCAGTTAACGCATCACCGATCAGGTTAAAGCGCACGGGGATTTTCGGCCCCAGATTTCCGAGAATGCTGTTTCCCGTGACCTGCCCTAAAGGGATGTTAATCATAATTTCATCGGCCGTTTTCGCGCCTTTCTCCGTTTCATGCTGCTTATTGTTCGACTCCGCTTCCTTCAAATGAGCCTGAAGCTGCTTTGTCACTTTCGCCTTCATGCTGTTGACCATTTGTGTATTAAAATCCATCGTTGTGACTTTTCCGTTTTCATCCGTTTTCATATCGACCATATCTTTCACATTGTCGCTGTGAGACATGTATTCTTCAATGGATTCCGTAATGACTTCTGTCGCCACCCGTTTGGTTTCCATTTCTCCGATGTTCATCAGCACCGGTTTGATTGAGGAGTTGATCATCCAGAGGCTGATGACCGTCGATATGATAAAAAAAGCAAACGACAGAAGAAGCACATATCGAAAAGGCAAAGGCCCTCTCTTGCGAAGAGCGCTCCGGTATCTAGGCAAGAAAAATCCCCCCTTACATATCACAATGTATGCTTGTAAGAGGGGACATAGTATTTTATTTTTACTCTTAAAAAGTCAAGCTTACCTTCACTCGAATGAGATGGAACGGCCGGCGGATATCTGACATTACGCTTGCCGCGCGAGCTCCCAGGCGAGCAGATCTCTTAAAAACTCCGGCATAAAGTATTGTTTTTCTTTTGAATCGCGGATGTAAGGGAACAGCTTTCCGAGTGTAAACATGTCGAGAACGGCAACCGAGTATATCCGCTCCGGATCCACCTCTTCTCCGTTCACTTTCACATTGAGGAGATGCGTCACACCGTCTTCAAGAATGCCGGCCTCTGCCTCCGCTCCGGCATATACCATCCTGCCCATCACTTCCCCGCGGAAGCCGAGGCCCTTAATCCGCAGCTGCTCCATTTGTTCCGAGGCGGCCTGGCTGATTGTTTCCTGGAGCTCCCTGCCTGAAAGACGAACGGCGACCGGATTGATCGGATGAGGGCAGATGCGGTGCAGGTCAAGCTTTGTGACAGGCCCCTTCTGTAAAGGCCCCAAAATGACGCCTGAATTCACCATGCTGACTTCACAGCCGCACCAGCTTTTCAGCGCTTCGGCTAATAGAAGCGGCAGCGGCGATTCCTCAAACCACTTCACGCCGGCTTCTTCCTTCAGATTGGCGACTTGTACGGAGAGCAGGTTTTCCGCTTCCCGTTCTTTCTCTTTCAGAAAAGCCGCCGTATCTTCAGATTCCCCGTGCCAATCAGCCATTTTCTGTACAGATGCCTGTTTGCTGACAATGGTTCGTGATTCACTTTCTATCGTGAGCTCGACACAGCCGACATAGTTCCCGTATTTTTCCGCACATGCAAGCAATACGCCGTTTATGTCCTGTCCGTCCTCAAGAAGGTGGTGCGTATGTGATTCAAGAATGACATCGATGTCGGGAAATTTTTCCGCTGCGGCCCGGTCATCGATCAGGCCTAAATGAGAAAGCAGAATGATGATGTCCGCTTTACCCTTGATATTGTCAAGTGATTCTTGAATGCTTTTTTCCGCATCCGTCACCGTCCAGCCGAGTTTCTGATAGACGGGATAATACGGCACCGTGACGCCTAGTATGCCGGCGGTCATCCCGTTTTTCAGCGTTTTGATCACGTAGGGCTTGGCCCATTCCGGGCGCTGTCCGTCCGCGTCAAACAGGTTGGACACAATGACGGGAAACGCGGCATGAGTATATAAATCCGCCAGCTCATCGTGAGGCAGCGTAATCCCTTCATTATTCCCGACGGCAGCCGCATCAATCTCAAGACGGTTTAACAAGTCGACATTCGCTTTGCCGAAGGTCGCTTCCGTTATCATTTGGAATCGGTCCATATGATCGCCGATGTCGAATACGAGTGTTTCCTCCCCGTCCTTTTCATGCTCACTTCTCTTCTGCTCAATATAATGTACGATTTTCGGCCAATTTTCGAAATGGCTGTGCAAATCATTCGTATGATATAAACGGAGCTTCTCTAACATACCATCTCTCCTACCTTTTAGCTGAATATCCCTTGATAAATCAATTCACAGCCGATCAAAATCAAGACGACCCGCATGAAAAGCACGATCGTTTTCGTCTGCACCCGCTTATTGACCCACGCGCCCATTTTGCCGCCGAACCACGCGCCCGGAACGAGGCACAGCGCATACAGCCAATTGACATGGCCTTCTGCGATATGTGACACGGAACCCGTCACGGAGGATAAGAAAATGATGAGCATTGACGTCGCCACAGCCACTTTCGGCGGGAACAAAAATAACAGCATCATGGCCGGAACCATAAGAGAGCCGCCGCCGATGCCGAAAAGACCGCCCAATAAACCGACGAAAAAGGCAATGGCGATACCGGTAAAAATACGGTACGAATATGTATAAAGCTCACCCGATTCATCCTCATAAGTCCGGATCATGCCTTTATGCGCTTTATTGACCGGTTTTGCTTTCGCCTTCAGCATTAATGTAATAGAAATCAAAATCATAAAAAGTCCGAACCAGACGGAAAACGTATGCGCATTAAAAAGTTTAGACAAATACGCGCCGATGATGCTTCCCGGGCCGGAACCGATAAAAAAGATCAGTCCGCTTTTGTAATCAACGGTTTTATATTTCATATAGGCCAGAGTTGATGACAGGCCCGTAAAAATAATCACCAAAAGGGATGTGCCGATGGCAGTCTGCGGTGTTACGTCATGGAAAAACGGAGTCATCGTGCTTAAATAGAGCATTGCCGGCACGATGATAATTCCTCCCCCAAGCCCGATCAGGCTGCCGACCGTTCCCGCGATAAATCCTAATATGATCAAAATAAGATAAGACATGTGTCTTGAAACCTCTTTTCTAGCTGAATAGGTCGAGCTGCTTCGGAGCAAGCCCGGTATATGAGATATTTAACATTTCAAGCATCTCAAGCCCGTTATCGGCGGCGTCTCCGCCTGAGTTATTATTGAAGAGCACATACAGATTGCGCGACTGTTTTTTCAGCACCTGAAGATTGTTTTTCCAATCTTTGAGCTCCTGTTTGTTATAGCGGTATAAATATCTGACCTCACGCCAGTTTTGTCCGCCGTCTGGTTTGATCCAGCCCTGTTTGTTCCGTCCGTGAAAACGGACAAGCGTTTTTTCTTCATCCGTTGCTTTCAGGACGGTCGGAATGCTGCCCTCGCCGATTTGCGGCTCGTCACATATGCTGTGAATCCAGCCTTCCTCCTTCATAAAGGAAAGCGTCTGTTCATAAAATGGCGGGGAAAACCAAGACCGGTTGCGGAATTCAAGCGCGCACGGGATATCGCCCATCTGCTGCCTGCACCATCTTAAATATGCGACGTTTTCTTTATTGCAGTCAAACCACGGCGGGAATTGGAACAGCACCATGGCAAGCTTTCCATGCTCTATATACGGCGATAATGACAGCTTAAACGCCTCAAACATTTCTTCCTTCGATTCATAGGGAATATCGCCGCGCTGATGGCCCGTCATTCCTTGATATGCCTTAATGACAAATTGAAAAGATTCCGGCGTCTCTTTGACCCATCTTTCATTATTGCGGGCGGGCTGTATCGCGTAAAAGCTCGCGTCCAGCTCAACGATGGGAAAATGGGAGGAATACGCCTGCAGTTTTTGCGGGCCCGCTGTTTTAGGCGGATAGATGCTGTCATGATCCCCCCACCCCGTCAGTCCGATATAAATCACAATCCTTCACCTCTCACTCTAGTTTATCACAGGTGTTTTTCTCTTTCTGTTTCCATGTTTTTTCTGAATGCACTTTTCAGGAACCGATACTGATGTTCATTGGTGTCCGAAAATGCCTCATCTCTGGAAGAAAGAATGTGCTGATAGACGATCGGCTCTGAAAACTGACCGCTCGTGAAATCATATATCTCCCCGTCTATCCGGTTATAAAAATGCCAGCTTGTGCCGGTTTTTGTTTTGAGAATGTCACCGCCATAAACATCTTGGATGACTAAAGCCGTCACGCCGCACTGGCCTTTGGCCGGGCAATCTTCCGTCCATTTTGTACTAGTCTTGCGCGACCAGGATGCCGTTAATATGTTCAAGATTTGATCATACAATGTGTTTTACTCCTTTTTATAAAAAGATACCACGAGACCCGCTTTCCAAACGACAAAAAAAGCCGATTCTCATCAGAGAATCGGCTCTTTTATTTCAGAAGGCTTCAGGAATGTTCCGAAAGCCCCGCTCTGCTTACGACCGCCATCCTGATACACACAGCGTCCCTTGCTGTAGGTCGCAGCAATTCGGTATGGAAAGGTGCGGCCTTCATACAGGCTTTGCTTATGTTTGGAAAACATCGTTTCTTTTGTGACGGTAAAAGGTTCCGGCCGGACGATGGCAAAATCAGCGTCAAATCCTTCTTCAAGCCGGCCTTTATTCGTTAACCCGAAGCGCTTGGCAGGTGCTTCGGCCGTCCATCGGGCCACATGTTCAAACGGAATCCCATGATCGATCGCTAATTGAATCATGCCGAGAAGCGTAAATTGGCCTCCGCTGATCCCGCCCCACGACAGAAACATATTATCCTCGCGTTTCAAAGACGGATGACAGGGAGAATGATCCGAAGACACCATATCAATCAGGCCCTCTGCCAAACCCCCGATCAATTCCTCTTTATCAGCCTCTGAGCGGAGCGGCGGAGCGCATTTGGCGGCCGCCCCTTTTTTGAGGAAGTCTTCAAAGCTGAATAATAAGTAGTGCGGACACGTTTCAACGGTGACATCCAATCCGTCTTTTTTCGCCTGCTGAATGGAGAGCACGGCCCGTTTCGTGCTGATATGTACAAAATGAAGCGCGCATCCCGTCGCTCTTGCATATTCAATCGCCCGCTGCACAGCCTCGCATTCGGCTTCTTCCGGACGGGAGGAAGCGTAAGCGCGGGCATCAATTTTCCCTTGGAGCGCGTACTCGGCTTCAAGGAATCGGGTGAGGGCGTCGCTTTCTGCGTGCAGGGCCAAAATCTTGCCGCACGCCGCGATTTCCTTCATTCCCTTTAAAAGAGTCCGTTCATCGGCTGATTGAAATTCATCCGTTCCCGATTTAGACAGAAACGCTTTAAACCCGATTGCCCCCGCTTCTGCCATCGGCCGGATATGTTCGGTATATCCGGGCATCAAACCGCCCCAAAGCGCAAAATCAACCGCTGACTTTCGTTCGGCGATTTCCGCCTTTGCCAGCAGGTTTTCAGCAGTTACCGTCGAAGGGATGCAGTTAAGCGGCATATCAAAATAAGACGTACAGCCGCCGGCAGCCAGCATGTTTGAGCCGGTTTCAATGCCTTCCCATTCTTCGCGGCCGGGTTCATTGAAATGCACGTGACAATCGACCGCTCCCGGAAACACATACATGCCGTCCGCCTGCACCACTTGTTCCGCGTTTTCGTCAATGCCGAGCCCGATCAAGGCGATTTTCCCGTCCTTGACGGCGATATCAGTCCGCTCTGTTCCGCCTTTTCGCACAGCTTTCGCACCCTTTACAATTACGTCATAGGCCATTTTATCTTCCTCCCTGTAAGGATGACGATTTTTCTGTCAGTTTTTATCACAACATGCGTCTATGATTGCCAGTTTACTGCTACTATGATCGTAATACATCAGCAAAACCGCTATAATTTTTGATGATTTTTATTCATATTAACCAATGGTTGTCTTTAGAACCTGAAAGGAGACTGACTGATGAACATTTATGACGTGATGAAGATTCCCGCTTATGAGCGGGCCGCATTAATCGCAGGCAAATCCGGCGGCTGGAGGGAGGTGCAGCACGTCAACATGATGGATGCGCCGGACATCGCTGATTTTTTACATAAAAACGAATTGCTCGTCACGACGGCTTACCACTTGAAGGACCGCCCTCAGCTGTTGAAAGATTTGATCCGCCTCATGGCAAAACGGGGCTGCGCGGGACTGGGGATCAAAACGAAGCGTTACCTTAATGTCATTCCGAAAGATGCCGCGGAGCTTGCCGACCGGTATGAATTTCCGATTATTGAGCTGCCGGAAGACATCAGGCTCGGAGATATCGTCAACGCCACACTGAGCCATATTCTTGATATGCGTTCAAATGAGCTGCAGCAGGCCATTTACGCCCATAAAAAATTCACAAACCACATCATGAGCGGCAAAGGGCTGCAATCCCTGCTTAAGAAGCTCTCAGACATTCTCCGGCTTCCCGTGCTGCTTTTGGATCAGCATACAAAACTCTTATCATCGTCCCACCGCATACCCATTGACACGTCTTTATTGAAAAACATCTGTTATTCCCTTTCCGGGCCTTATTTCACTTGCTTTTCCATGCTGTCCGACAGAAAGGCGTATTCTGTCCTGCCGATTCTGAATGTTGAAAAAAACTGCGGTTATCTGGTGATACCGGAGCTGGTGCAGACCGCTGATAAAGGCATGATTTTGACTATTGAACAGGCGGCTAACGTCATTTCCTTTGAACTGCTGAAAGAAAATGCCGTCAAACAATTCAGCAGACGAGCGCGCAATGAATTTTTCAGCAATTTCATCGACCGCTCGTTTACCGGCCATGAAGAAATCAAAAGCCGCGCCAAAGAATTCCGGCTCCGCTGGGATCAGAAATACATGTGCATTTGCGGAAAGCTTGACCGAAATGAGAAAACGATCAGCTTTACCGAAAATCAGCTCGTTTCCGATCATGTATTTGATCTGCTTGAAGGGGAACTGTCATCCTTCCCGTTTCCCCCTCATCTCTTTATTAAAGGAAATGTCGGTATTCTTCTAATTGAAGCGACAGACAGCTGGAATGAAATGCACGCGTCTGTCATCAGCTTTTTGGAGCAGTTTCAAAAGCAGGTCCGGACGCAATTTAAACGGACTGTCTCCTTCGGCATCTCAAACATATGCCAAAAGCTGATCGACGTCCCTGACGCTTTTACTGAAGCTTCAGACGCCATTTCATCCGGGCATTTGTCCAGAAGCGCGGAGTTTATTCAAATCTATCATGCCAAAGACGTGCCGGAGCTGCTCCGCCTGCTTCCGGCGGAAGATGTGAAGAAGTTTTACGAAGCCACCCTCCAAAGCCTGGCCGACCGGCAAAAGGAGGACCAGAGCCTGCTTCATACGCTGTCTGTTTATCTGGAGACCCACTGCCAGATTTCAGAAACGGCTAAGCGCCTGTACGTCCATCGAAATACGGTGATCTATCGTTTAGAAAAATGCGAGGAACTGCTCGGCAAAAGCTTAAAAGATCCGGAGACGACGATGCGCCTGCGGCTCGCGCTGAGAATGCAGCGGCTGATCGGTTAAGGAATTGTTGCATATCCTCAAATGAAATCCACTCTCATTGGCGTTTCCGCCAAAAAATACGAATATTTCAGCGATAACGCCTGATGGCATTACGTCTTCCGCATACTAACGTGTATTAAACATCACATTCGGAAAAATGAGGGGTTGAAATTAGAGAAAAACAATAATACTAGCCATGCTTACAATCAGCTCACAGTATGTAGCTGCCATATATGCAAGAGCGATTACAATGCCTTATTCGGCGGGCGCGTAATAAATTTGAGGTCCGATGAGCTTTCTTGCCTTTTAGCAATTGATTTACTGACGGGCCCTGCCACTTTGCTGAAAACCATGTGGGGCGCATCAATCGGTATCGGCCTATGCTTGGCAGATTTTTTGCATCTTAATGATAATTACCGCCTGATCTCCATCACTGGAATGAATATACAGTCCTGCGAGATGACAGCAGCCAGCTGCTATTTGTCCATTTATAAATCGGCGGGACAGAGGATCGTACGGAGAGCCGCGCGAAGACTATAGTGCCGCGGAACAGGTTCGTGACATAGCCGCTTCTGTATTTCACAAACAAGCCCCCTCGATACCGAATCTGGTTTAGATGCAGATTTCCCTAGCTGTTTCACATTACCTTCCAATCTCAAAATCATACATGGGATACAGTCGTCGGTGAGATTCCATGTTCGGAAGGAAAAACGAAGAAGGGCGGCTCGACAGCTATCTTCTCAGCGAACAGATGCAGCTCGGAGAAAGATGGAATCATACGGGTGCTCGCTTCTCCTGCTTGGGCTTTCTTAAAAATACCCCTTTCCATGCATTTTCACACCATGACGCATTAAAGAACTACCACATTCTGCTCCTGCTCATCCTATTTGGCTATCAGGTTGTAATACTCAATGAAAAGGATGCAGGGGTCCCCTGCATCCTAAGTACATTTAGAAAATTTTCAGCCTCTAAACATTAATTAATTTAGAAGAATAATTATTACTAATCAGTCGAAATCAAGTTTTAGATATTAGCGTTTCCATTTACTTGAATTTACAGTTTGAATTAGTTCTGAGTGTTTCCAATTGTTATAAAGTTTCACTTTCACACGAGTTGAAGCAGATTTTTTAGCGATATTTGTAAAAGTAACATTCAATTTTTTTCCGTATGATGCATTACCGGAAGCAGTATCAATAGTCTTCCATGAACCGCTTGTATACCGCTGAAGGTATAATTTACAATAAGCTGCGGTCTCCCATGTGCCTGATCTTCCTAATTCAACTGTAGCATTAACATTTTTGTAGTTATCTGATGTATGTATATATGATTTTGCAGAAACAGTTCCAGTATTGTAAGTAAAGCTCGTTGTTTTGCTTACTGCTTGCGCTGATTGGCTTAATCCTATAATCAGGCCAAAAGTCATAATACCTGCTAACAATACTGCTAGAATATTCTTAGTTTTACTTCTCATGATAAATCCCTCCATTAATAATTATACTTGTAAACACAAGACTATTATACATTCTAACCCATATTTTCCGATTTTTAAAGACTAAATAATCTTTTGGTTGCAAAAACTAGATAAGAATACGATGAGTTTTAAAAAGACATAGTATGAATTTTATAAATAACTTTTAAAAATGACATCTGATAAGAACAAAAGCCTCCACCTCATTTTCTCCTCAGTTCTCATTTATTTTGGTAAATAATAGATTTTTGTGATTTTTTATCCGAAAAGCCGTTTTTTCTGTGCTTATCAATCTGTTATTGGCTTTCCAAGAGCTTCTGTTGCCGTGTCAACTTTCTGCCTTATTTATTTCTCGACTGCTTGTATTCTGGAATTGCAGAAAATCACAGATGAAGCCGTGGGTACGGAACTCACCAAAAAGGTGTATTCGGCCACTTTATTACTGTCAGCCTGCTTCATATCCTCATTACAGACAGCCGAAGAATAAACGGCAATCAGCAAAAAGCCTCCGGATACCCGGAGGCTTTTGATTCTATCCTTGCTGCGTGAACGGCCGGGTCTGTGTCTTTTTGCCCCAGCCAAGCGCGGCCAGAAAACTGATGGTGAGAATGGCCGCTCCCAGCATATACGGAAATTCCATATTTACGTCAAAGAGAAAACCGGCGGCTGACGGTCCGGCGATATTCGCTAAGCTGATGAATGAGGTGTTCATCCCGCCGGCAAACCCCTGCTGGTCACCGGCGAGCTTCGACAGCATCGTATTAACCGCCGGCCGGAGCAGCGATGTCAGCGTCAGGAAAAAGATTGCCGCGGCAAAAACGGCCCAATATGAACCCGCAAACCGGCACCACACAAGTCCTGCAGCAGCCCCGATCAACGTCACGTTAATGACGCGCTTTTCCCCGAACCTGCGGACGAGATAACTGACGCCGACCGCCTGCACAAACACGCCGATGAGACCCGCAGCCGTAATAATAAAGGCAATATCAGAGGCTTTAAATCCGTGTTTATGGTCAACGTAAAGGCCGAAAACGGATTCAAAGTTCATAATTCCGAAGTTCAGCACAAAAACCAGAATCAGCATAAACGCGAACGGCGATTTGAGCGCGCGTGACATTTGCTTAAACAGATGCTCACGTTTTTCCGTTTTTGCCCGGGCTTCCAGCTGCTTTTCACGTCCCAGCGTTTCAGGCAGAAAGAAAAATGAAAGCACCGTTGAAAAGCAGGCGAGACTTGCAGACACGATGAACGGCACAGACATGCCGTAATGAACCAAATAGCCTCCGACACCTGGCCCGATGACGACACCGAGCGTCATCGCCGCGCTGAACAGCCCCATTCCTTTCCCGCGTTCTTCTTCGGTCGTAATATCCGCTATGTAAGCGAACATTGACGGCATTAAAAACGCCGCGCCCATTCCGCCCAAAAGCCGGGATGCGAACAGTTGCCACAGGCTTCCGGCAAAGGCGAAGATCAATTGTGACACGGCAAAGGCGGCGATGCCGAAAATAATCAGTTTCCGCCGTCCGTATTTGTCGGTTATTTCCCCGGCAATAGGCGCAAATAAAAGCTGTGTAAGCCCTGCCGCCGCAACAAGCAGACCCATCGTGCTCCCCGTCGCTCCGAATTCAGTAATATAGGTGGGCATAATCGGAATAATCAATCCGATTCCAAGCATCGCAATAAACATATTCAGCATTAAAATTGACAATCGGCCTATGTACGCCATGATTTCTTACCTTCTCCCCAGACAAACAGATGATCATTCCATATTTGTCATTTTTTATACCATTCAGTATAACGGGCAAAAGGGAAAAAAGTCCAGATGATTTCAATCTCGTTTTCAAGTCTCATGACAGCACACCGGTTTCAGCCGGCAGATCATATATGTTAAGGGCCGCCTGCAGCGCTTCCCCGGCTTTAACGGCAACTCCGTGTCTGATCAGAACCGCTTCAAGTCCGGCCAGCACAAACAGCACATTTTCCTTTCTGCAGCTGTAGCCCATCGTTCCGATTCTCCAAATTTTCCCCTGCAGCGGACCGAATGAGCTGGCGATTTCAATTCCGAATTGAGACAAAAGCATCCTTCTAATCGATTCGCCGTCTGCTTCCGGCGGAATCTTCACACATGTGACGACAGGCAGCTTCGCCTCCGGATCGCCGAATAAATCAAGGCCCATCGCTGCAAGTCCCGCCGTAAGCGCTTTTTCATGACGCTGATGCCTGCGGAACCGTTCTTCAAGTCCTTCTTCCAGGACAAGGCGCACACCCTCCCGCAGCGCATAAAGCATTGCTGTCGCTTCTGTATGGTGATTCAGCCTTCTTTCACTCCAATAATCTTCGAGCTGGCTCAGATCAAAATAGTTGCTCGTAACCGGCCGATGACCGGACAGCCTTTTGCCGTCGGCTGCCGTCGCAATGCCCCGTTCTACCTTTTTACGCGCGGCAATGACAGCTGCCGTCCGGTCATTATAAGTAATCGGCGCCATTCCGGAAGGGACCGACAGGCATTTTTGCGTTCCCCCGATGACTGCGTCAATCTTCCATTCATCCGTTTTTACGGCGCAGCCTCCGATCGTGGCCACGGCATCCACGATAAAGAGTGCGTCTTGGGCGCGGCACGCTTCCCCGATTTCTTTCAGCGGGTGAATCCGCCCCGTTGATGTTTCTCCGTGCACCATAGCGACGATTTTCGGGGAAATCTTTTTCATCTCGCTGATAATCTCTTCAGGCCGGAAGACCGTTCCCCATTCACACTCGATCGTATGAACGTCCGCTCCGTACCGCTCGGCGATTTCAGTCAGCAGGTATCCGAAGCGTCCGTATATCGGAACGAGCACGCTGTCGCCCGGTTCTATCACACTTGCGAGAACAGCCTCAATCCCCGCTCTTGATGTACCGTCAATCGGATAGGCCCAGCGGTTTTCCGTTTGAAACAATTCACGGAGCATTTGCATCGTTTCGTTCATGATGCCGGTAAATGCCGGGTCAAACTGGCCGATGATCGGAGCGCCCATCGCCCTCAGCACTCTCGGTTCAGCTTCTGTCGGTCCCGGTGTCATAATCGTTCTTTGCGGAATGCATAATTCTTTTCTGGTCGGCACGCCGATTCCCCCTTTACGTTAATAGGCAAGTTTATGTAATACATTCGCCAGCGTAAGGACGCCGGTTTCAAGCTGATGTGCGGGTGTGAATTCAAGCGGCGAGTGGCTGATTCCGCCACGGCTCGGCACAAACAGCATGCAGGCCGGAAAGGTTCTGCCGAGCATCTGGGCGTCATGTCCCGCTCCGCTTACGATTTTCTCCGGGTCCGCCCCCTGTTCTTTTGCAGCCTCCGCTGCGGTTCGCGTCAGTGTCTGATTCATTTGAACCGGCTCTATCCTCATATATTCATCAATAACGGGCCTGACTCCTTTGCTGCGGCTGATGTTTTCAACAATCGATACCAGTTTTTGATGGAAGGCTGCCAGCACGTCTTCCTGCCGGTGGCGAATATCAACGGAAAACTGGATACGGCCCGGAATGACATTCGCCATATTCGGTTCAACCGTCATTTTCCCGCACGTCAGGCGGAGCTCTTCCGGCTGTCTTTCCGCTGAGAGCATGAGTTCATGGATGATGCTGCTTCCCGCCGCGAGCGGATCTTTCCGCCATTTCATCGAAGTGGTGCCGGCATGGTTGCATTCACCGTCAAGCGTAACGGTATAGCGTCTCTGTCCAGCAATCCCGGTGACAATCCCGATATCCCTTCCCGATCGTTCAAGCGTTTGCCCCTGTTCAATATGAATTTCCAGAAAGGCTTTGATATCTGTGCGCAGCGGTGCTGGATAACGGCCTGCACCGAAGCCGTTCTGCCGCATGGCTTCTTTCAGAGAAATGCCGGACGCGTCTTTCGGCGTTTCCGCATCTGAAAGCGAGAAAGCACCGGTGATATTGCCGGATCCCCAATAAGTGATGGGAAAACGGCTCCCTTCCTCTTCACAGAGCGACACAGCCTCCAGCGTTTTTTTCGGACGCCCGCACGTCTCATGCAAATGACGGATCGCCAGCATGCCCGCCAGCACGCCGAACGCACCGTCATATTTGCCGCCGTCAATAACGGTGTCAATATGCGACCCGGTCAGAATCACCTCATCAGGCGATTCTGTGCCGTTCAGCCGGCCGAATACGTTACCGACATCGTCAAATGCCGTTTCCAGCCCGAACGCCTCCATTTTCTTTTTGACGGCAAGCTGGGCGTCCATCCATTCTTTCGTATATAAAAGCCTCGTCACTCCGCCGGAAGCGGAAGCGCCGAATTGAGACAGCCATTGTATGTCATCGGAAATCCCGATATTCGCCGCCGAAAGCTGCTGATGTTCCATACACGCCCTCCTTTTAAACTGAAAAACTGACAAGATGATCTTCATTATAGAAGGAGCGCATAACGAGTTCATTATCATATCTTCCAAAAAATCAACGATTTTCCGGATACTTTGACCAATAAGCCGAAGGAACCATTTTTCAAAAAAGATAGAATATTAGATTTATTTTTTGGATAATAGAGGTAAAGGAGGGCAAGTCATGACAAAAAAACTTTGGTTTCTGCCGATTGTCTGCCTGTTTTTCATTTTTGGATGGGCCGCGCCGTCAGCCTCTGCGGGCGCGCCGGCTGACACGAATCTGTACAGCCGGATGGCGGTTTCAACTGCCGGCGGCACAACTCTTTTTCCGCAAACTGCCTCAGCTGTCATCACTCCGTCTGCGGATACGGACACATATTACAAAGAAGCTTCCGGAAAAAGCGGAACGGCCTTAAAGAGCGCCCTGCACCGCATCATCAGCGGACATACAAAGCTGTCTTACAGCCAAGTATGGAATGCATTGAAGGAAACTGACGAAGATCCGGCAAACCCGAACAATGTCATCTTGCTCTACACCCAGGAATCACGGGCCAAAAGTAAAAACGGCGGAAGCGTCGGGGACTGGAACCGTGAACACGTGTGGGCAAAGTCACACGGAAACTTCGGAACAGCTGCCGGCCCCGGGACGGACATTCATCATCTGCGCCCTGCAGACGTCCAGGTGAACAGTGCCAGAGGAAACATGGATTTTGATAACGGCGGCTCAGAATACCCGAAAGCGCCGGGCAATTATTACGACGGTGATTCCTGGGAGCCGCGCGATGAGGTTAAAGGAGACGTCGCCCGCATGCTGTTTTACATGGCGGTGCGTTATGAAGGAGACGACGGGTATCCTGACCTTGAGCTGAATGATAAAACCGGAAACGGCTCAGCTCCTTACATGGGAAAACTGTCCGTTTTGCTCAAATGGAATCAACAAGACCCCGTCGACAGTAAGGAAAAACGGCGGAACGAAATCATTTACGAAGACTATCAGCATAACCGCAATCCGTTTATCGACCATCCGGAATGGGCGGACGAAATCTGGTAATCGTATCATAAGAAGTGATAAGGGAGCCCCGATCAGCAGGCTCCCTTTTTCAATATACGGCGTTTTCAGTGTCGGCATCAAAAAAGACGGCCCGGTTCATATTGACCGCAAGCAGAATAGCATCGCCGGGTTTCACCTGTGAAGCGCCGTCAAGACGGATCGTCATGCGGTCATCTCCGCTCACCGCATGAACGTACATCTCCGCGCCTAAGTTTTCACATACTTCCGCCACAGCGCGGCACACCGCTTCAGGCGGGTGCTCTGATTGTCCGGCAAGCGTCAAATGCTCCGGACGCAGCCCCGCAATCATCTCCTTACCGCTGTATCCTTTCTGCACAAGAACGGCCGCTTTTTCTTTCGGAATGGGCAGACGAACGGACGAACCGGCAAAATACCATTGCCCGTGACTTTCTTCAATGGCGCCTTTTATAAAATTCATACTCGGAGAACCGATAAAACCCGCCACAAACAGATTCGCCGGATAATGATAAATCTCATGGGGGCTTGCGGCCTGCTGAATATCTCCTTCATTCATCACGACAATCCGGTCGCCCATTGTCATCGCTTCCGTCTGATCATGCGTCACATAAACGATGGTCGCTTTCAAACGCTGATGGAACTTGCTGATTTCGGCGCGCATCGTCACTCGCAATTTCGCGTCTAAGTTGGAAAGCGGCTCGTCCATCAGAAACACTTTCGGCTCCCGCACGATCGACCGGCCGAGCGCAACCCGCTGCCGTTGCCCGCCTGAGAGAGCCTTAGGTTTCCGCTTGAGCAGATGCCCGATTTCCAAAATATCGGCGGCCGTCCGGACTCGCTCTGCGATTTCTTTTTTCGGCAGCTTTTTGAGCTTCAAACCGAACGCCATATTGTCAAACACCGTCATGTGGGGATACAGCGCGTAATTCTGAAAAACCATTGCGATATCGCGATCCTTCGGGGGCAGATCGTTCACCGCGTCTCCGTCGATATAAAGCTTCCCCTCAGAAATGCTCTCCAGTCCGGCAATCATTCTGAGTGTCGTAGATTTGCCGCAGCCGGAGGGACCGACAAGCACCAGCATCTCCTCATCTTTTACATCTAAGTGAAAATCCTTCACTGCCGCCGATTGGGCGCCGTATGTTTTTTTGATATGGTCAAATGTTAATGATGCCATTCGAAACCTCCTCCAATACTGGAAACCGCCACATCTTTCTGTTATGTTAAAAATGTTCGGGGTTTCTGAAAGATTCATAAATGAAAAGCAAATTTGTATTATAACGTCATAATACATATAATAGTACTACTACTTGACAAAGGAGGTCCGTCCCATTGTTAAATAACGGGAGCTCGAAACCTTTATATATTCAGCTGAAACAAATTATCGCGGACGATATCAAGAAGGGCGTTTATTCGCCGTCCGTAAAACTGCCGACCGAAAATGAGCTGTGCGAAACGTACAACGTCAGCCGCATAACGGTCAGGAAGGCCATCCTTGATCTTGTGGAAGAAGGCTGGCTCGTCCGGCAGCAGGGAAAGGGAACGTTCGTTAAAAGCCCTAAACTGAAGCGGGAGCTCATCGCGGTCAACGGCTACTCTGAATTTATGGAATCAACGGGGAAAAAACCGAAACACCAGATCCTTTCTCATGAAATCATTGAAGCGCCTAAATCCATCGCCCAAAAACTTCGCGTCGCTTCCGAAAGTCCCGTTCTTGAATTGAAACGCATTTTATTTCACGACGACCAGCCGCTCTCATTCGAAATCGCCCACTATCCGCTCAGTTTATTTCCCGACATCGGCAAGCATATTAAAGGCGGCGTGTCGATGCATGACATTTTGAAACAGCACTATCAGGTGGTGCCCACCCATAATACGAAGCTGTTAAATGTCGTATACGCCAAGCAGGAAGAAAGCCGCTATCTGGCTTGTGATATCGGGGATGCGCTTTTTGAAATTGATAAAACCGCATTTATGTCAAAAGACCAGCCGATATACAGCTCGCTGTTTTTAATGCATACCGACCGCGTCACGTTTACCATTAACAGTCCCTATGCGTAACAAGTATAAAAAACGAGACAATGCTTATCGTATTCTCGTTTTTTCACTGCTTTTCCAGCCGCCCGGCCTGTAGGGATGCCCGTAACCGAACGCTCCGAACCCTCCGCATGTTTTGGCAGCCGTCCCGGCGGCCGCAGTAAGCGCTCGCCGAATATCCTGATGCTCGAAGAAATCGGTAAGAAACCCGGCGATAAAAGAATCACCCGCGCCCAATGTATCTATTATATCAGCTCTTACCACCGGCTGATGATAGACGCGTTCCCCATCCGATAACACCGCGCCATATTCTCCCCTTGTCAGACAGACGATTTTCGCTCCGAAACCGCGGGCTTTTTCGGCAAGCCGCATACATTCACTTTCACTCAAATCACTCCCGGAAAAAAACGCATACGTCACGTACGGACAGACCGCTTCTAAATAGGCTTCGTCACGTTTTACAGAGAAGTCAAAGGAAATCGGCACATGGCCGCTCAGCATCGGAAGATCACGTTCTATCCTGCTGTATACGCTCGTATGGAGCAAATCATGTCCGGCGATAAATGAGATGTCATTCTCCTGAAAAGCGAGCGTCAGACGCGATTGCACGCCGCCTTTATTTGATCCGGCAAATATCCTGTCCCCTCTTTCATCAAGCGTGACGACCGCCATCCCGTTTTCTCCGTATGCCCGGCGGATCAGATCGGCATTCACCTTTTCCAGTTTCAGCACATTCAATACGTGATCCGCCGCTTCATCACTGCCGAGAATCCCGATATAAGAAGTTTCGTGGCCTAAGCGCCGGGCAAGCACGGCTACATTTAACGCATTTCCGCCCGGGTAAAACGTCTCCTGATCCTGATAATAATCTACTACATTATCTCCGGCCGCTATCAGTTTCATCTTTTCATCCTCCTTATCCTTTCACGCTTCCCGCAGCAATGCCGCGGATAAAATATCTCTGCATCAATAAAAACAGCGCGATGATCGGAGCAGCAGAAATCGTCAGCCCGGCCAGCAGCACGCCCCAATCCGTCTGCAGCGCATCTCTGAACTGCATCAGCCCGGCCGGAATCGTCCGTAAATTTTCATCATCGATAAAAATAATCGCAAACATAAACTCATTCCATGTATGGTAAGCCGTCAAAATGCCTGATGTCACCAGAATCGGCACGCTCATAGGTAAGAATATTCTGAAAAATATTCCGAAACTTGTACATCCATCCAGATAGGCAGCTTCCTCAAGCTCTTTGGAAATCGACAAAAAATAGGAACGGATCAGAATCACGGTAAACGGAATACGGTAGGCGGCGTACGGAAGAATCAATGCCCAATACGTATTGTACAGTCCCAATGACTGGATAATGGAGTACAGCGGCACAAGACTGACCTGCGGCGTCAGCATCAAGCCGCCAAGACAAATGATCAGCACAAACCCTTTTCCTTTAAATTGGAAACGGGCCAGCCCGTATGCCGCCCAGGCGCTCACAAATACGGTGATGAGACAAGTCAGCACGGTCACAATGACGCTGTTCATAAAATAAGCGGAAATTCCTTGGTTCCATGCGGATACGAAGTTTTCGGGATGCCAGACAGAGGGCAGCGACCAGCTGTGCTCAAAAATCTCATCCGAGCTTTTAAAGGCGCTGACCGCCATCCATAACAGCGGATATGCAACGGCAATGAGGTAGATAAAGAGAAACAGCCACACGGACGTTTCCCCGACATACCATTTTCTCGGTTTTCCGCCTGTTCTGACGGCCTGACGGGCATGACGCAAGTCCGTCTTTTCAGGAAGCATCGGCTACTCCTCCTTTCCGGTCTTAAAGAATTTCATCTGAATAAGCGACAGAGCAAGCGTCAGCAAAAGCACCACCGTCGCGATCGCAGAAGCGTAGCCCATCATATCCTTTGTAAAAGCGCTCTTATACAAAAATGTGCTCAGCACTTCTGAAGCATTGCCCGGCCCTCCGCCGGTCAGAATATACGGTTCATTAAATACGGTAAATGCGCCGGTCAGCGTCATCACCACGGCAACAAACGACATTTCTTTCGTCTGCGGCACCGTAATGTGAAAAAACTGCTGGATTTTTCCGGCTCCGTCCAGCTGCGCCGATTCATATAATTCAGCGGGAATGCTCTGAATCGAGACAATGTACAGCATGGCGATGTAACCGACAGACTGCCATTGAGACACAAAAATGACAGACAGCATAGCGGTGTTTTCATCGCCCAGCCACGCCCGGGTCAGTTCATCAAGTCCGACGGCTTCCAGCAGCTGATTCAAGAGACCGATTTCCGGGTTATAAATAAAATCAAACAACAGCGCAATGACGGTCATGGAAATGACGACCGGAAGAAAAAAGACCGTGCGGAAAAACGGCGACCATTTTCTTACCAATCTGTCTTCCAGCACGGCCGCCAGAATTAAGCCGCCGCCAACCTGGCAAATCAGCGATATGACCGCATACAGCACATTGTTGCGGAGCGCTGTAAAAAACACGGGATCGTGAAACAGGTCAATATAATTTTTCAAACCGATAAACGTCTTTTCGGGTTGAAATGAGCTCCATTCAAACAGACTGAAAAACACATTCTCAATAATCGGAATGTAAACGAACAGCAGAAAAATCAGCGCGGGCGCGAGAAACAGATACGGAATGAAACGTTTTCGGCTGACCAAGGAAATCCTCATCTCCTTTCTCCAAAGAAATCTGTTCTATTCAGATGACGCTTTGACCTGACGCGCCGCTTTCTGCACGGAATTCATCACCTCGCGCGGTGTCATTGTGCCGCCGAGCATCTGCTGAACGCCTGCCGCATACACATCGGCGATTTCAACGTCAACATCCATATCAAACCACGGCACCATTGTTTCGGCGCGGACGATATCCTGCACGGCTTCACGCTGGATCGGGGTGGAATTGTTTTCTGTCGCCGTTCCTTGAACCGCGCTGTATTTACCGACGTCTTTTATCAGCTTCTCTCCCATTTTTTTCGAGGTTAAAAACTGAAGAAATTCCATAGCTTCTTTCGGGTGCTTCGTTTTTGAGGAAATCATAAATCCTTCCGGAGATCCGGTCAGTGCACGGGGAGATCCCTTTTCGCCGCTGATTTTCGGGAAAGGAAACAAGCCCAGATTGACCGGTTCGACGAGCTTAATTTCTGCCGTTTCCGCATAAATCATCGCCGCTTTGCCGCTCGTAAACTGCTGGCGCACGTATTCGTGATCGACGGAGTTCACGTGCTTTGTAAAGTACGGCAGAAGTTCCTGAAGCTTTTCAAGCGCTTTGACATAGCCTTCGTCCGTAAACTCCCCGGTTTCCGGGCTGTAATCCTTCGCCCGCGTTTTTTCATCCACCATACGCTGGTTCAGCGTCCCGATATAATGAGAAATGGTCCAAGGCGCTTTTGTGCCGAAACTGATCGGAATATATCCGTTCTCTTTCAATTTCTCAGAGACTGTGATCAGTTCATCCCATGTCGCCGGGGGCTTCAAATGTAATGTATGAAAAATGTCCTTATTATAAAAGAATGATTTAGCGTCCATTTGCCACGGAACACCGTACTGTTTTCCGTCATGCGTAAAGGGTTTGATTTGTGACTGCACCAGCTGTGAGGACCAATCTTTATCCTGCTGATAGTAAGACGACAGATCGAGGGCTTTATCTCCTTTGATGAATTTATAAGCAAACCGGTCGCTCCATGAAAAGAAAATATCAGGGGGGCTCGTTGTTCCGAGCATGACTTTCACCTTGTCTTTATAAGAATCGTTTAAGACCGCTTCCGTTTGGATATGAATATCCGGATGAGCGGCTTCAAATTCTTTGACCGCTTCTTCAAAATAGCTTTTTTCCGGCTCCTTCGGCCACCTGTGAAAAAACTTCAAGGTCACTTTTCCGTCAGAGGAACTGCTTTGGCTTGAACAGGCGGCGGCTGACAGACATACGGCTAACAGAACGAACAGGCAGATGAGCTTTTTCAGATGCTTTTCCTCCTTTGTCACCGGACTATAACGTTATATATCATTATAGTCCGGTGAAATATAATGCGCGTTCTTAATATTCGACTTTCCACATGTAACGCCGCTGGCTTAACGGATGGTTCCTTGCTTCCGCCAGCGCATCCGCATAGCTTCTGAGCACCCGGTTTAATACGAGAGGAGCCAGATAGCCTTTTACAGAATCGTCAATTCCGGAAAAATCATATGCTGCCGCATCAAGCACAGTCAGTTTTTTGCCGTATCTTTTTGAGAAGGAAAGCGCCCGCTCTTCAAGGGGTCTTGTTTCGTCTAAGCCGAGCAGGATAATAAATGGAACGGATTCATCAATGATTTCGAACGGTCCGTGAAAATATTCTCCGGCATGAATGGCGTGGGAATGAATCCATTGCATTTCCATGAGAATGCAGATGCTGTAGGAGTAAGCGACGCCGTAGTTCGCACCGCTTGCCATCGTGTAAATGATATCTTCTTTTTCGTGGGCTTTCGCGAATGCCTTTGCGTGATCCGCTTCTTGTTTAAGCGCTTTGTCATATACGGTCTGGAGCTTATTGAGTCCGTCGATCGCCGGCTCAAACGCGGGATGATTTTCCAGCACGTGTAAAGCGCCGAACACGATTTGATACAGAACTCCGTAATTCGTATTTATCGCCTGTGCGTTCTCACCCCAGTCATACACCGCGACATATTCGGCTTCTTTCGCTAGCGGCGAATCAGGCTCAAAGGTCATCGCAATCGTAAGCGCGCCTTTTTTTCTGGCGAAACCGGCGGCTTTCACCGTTTCCGGCGTATTGCCTGACTGAGAACATAAAATCACGAGAGAGTTCTCTCCGAGCTGAACGGGATTGCGCTGAATAAATTCATTTGAACTGTAGAGATCAGAGCTGATGGCTTTCGCCTCTCTGTCAAACACGTACTTGCTCGGATACATAATGGCTGAAGAACCCCCGCAAGCGACGAAAAAGACGTGGTCAATCGTTTTTCCTTTCAGATCATTCAAGAAAGCCTGAACTTTGTGATTCACTTGTGCGGCAGTTTGACTCAAATCCTTCACTCCTCAGTATTTTATTATATAACGTTATATAACATTATATAACGTTATATTAATCGCAACAAAGGTGCGTTGTCAATCATATTTTCTGAAATTTCTAAAATATAACATAAACCCGTCTTATTTCCCGCCCTCTCTTGACCTGACCCTTAGAGACACGTTTAGAATGAAAAACAGGGAGTGATTCAGAATGAATATAAAAGAAGCCGCCAGACAGACGGGTCTCACGAAAAAAGCCATCAAATATTATGAGCAGGAAGGTTTAATCACCGTCAGCAAAAACCCTGATAACGGATACCGTGAGTATTCCGATCAGAACGTGAATACGCTGAAAATGATTGCCGCCCTCCGAATGCTGGCACTGTCTGTAAGCGATATTAAAGCGTTCCTCTTAGAGGGCAGCAGTCTGCATGATATACTGCGCCGGCAGCATCAAAAGCTCAGCCGGCAGATTGAAGAGCTTGAGCAGGAACGGAAACTGACTGAAATGCTGATCAAGCGCGTGGAAGATGCGGAAAATGTCGATTCAATTCTGCATGATATCGGCGAGGTCAAAATAGATGAACCGAAGTATATGGGACTTCAGCTGAAAAAACTGTTCCCGGGAGATTTCGGAGAATTTATCGCCGCGCTGTTTGAACCGTTCCTCGACTTTTCTATTGATACAGATGAGAAAAAAACGATATGGGCGGAGCTTATTAAAGTATTGGATGATATGGAAGAAGTCCCGGCTGCACACCCGATAATGCAGCTGGTCGGCAAGGAAGATCCGGCTCAGCTCCAGCAGCACAAAGTCCAGCATGATCAATTTATCGAGCGGATTTTGGAGAGAGACCCCGCCACTTGGGACACTCATAAAAACATCATCATTCAGCTTGTGAAAAGAGTGCAGACAGATGAAGAATACAGGGAAAGCCTGATCAAGGTCGGAGAATCAGCTTCTGATCTTCCCGCGCTGAAGGCGGGATCGCCTTTCAGCAATCTTCTTCAAAAGCTCAGCCCGAAATATGACACGTACGTGCGACTTCAGCTTGAACTGAAAAAAGAAGCCGACGAGGAACTCGGCTTTGACTCAGAAGCATATTTAAAACAGATGCTTCAATCAAAAAAACGCTAAGGTTCGTCTCCTTAGCGTTTTCTTTCTTCAGCCTCAGTGCTGCGCGTTAATGCGGTCAACGACATTAGCGATGAGCTGCTCTTTTCCTAAGTCGGAATCTTCGTCAACGCTTGCTACTGTCAAAATGATGGCCGCTACCGCAAGAGCGATCGTCTCAATGGCGGCCGCTGCGTTTAAAAATACCCATACAGCCGTTGCGCATTGGCCGATGGCCGTTGATTTTCCTTTGTCCATGCTCTTTTTGTCAAACTCTTCTTTCAGCACTTTCGCCATAATCTGCGAACCTTGATCAATGACGCTGTTCACTTTCTCATAATCGCCGCTGTAGACCGCCGCTTTCAACTCTTTAAAATAATTCGGCGATGACTTTTTAATATCAGCGATCACCTGATCGGAAACTTGCTTCAATTCATCCTGATCAATCTTTTTGACAGCCTTGGTATCCCATACTTCAGGAAGGAGCTTTGCGACCTCACCTTGTCCGAAAAAGATGCCGGAAAAAATGTCTTCACCCGAATAAGAGACGGATGGCTCAGTTTTCGCCGCGGCATGCGGGCCGACTAATGCGACCATTAAAACAAACACCAGCATCATGGCAGCTGCGGACTTCTTGCTTTTAACCATATAATTTCCTCCTTTTCCTTTTATTGAAAAAATTGTATCTGATAAAAAGGGGATTGTAATGGTTCAAAGCTACTGTTTTCTCTGCCGGCACCAAAAACAGGACCAAAATACCAGCCACCGTAATGGAAAACGAGGTAAGCCCCAGCATAACGGCAAAGATTTCGTGCATAAAAATGGAGATAAACAATATCAGACGCCAATATGTTTTCGGAGCGAACAAAGCGCAGAACATAATGGTTTGCACAATAAGCGTGCCCCAAGTCGGGATGATGACAAGCTTGGACTGCAGGATAAAGTCAAACAGACCGTGAAGCGCATCCGGCAGACCCAGCATCGGATCGTTCAAATAGTAATAAACGGCAGTTCCGTTCTGCCACTCTTCTTCCATCAGTTTAGCAATGACGGAGTTAAAATACAGCATTGCGACCTGTATTCTGATGATTGTCAGCGTCGCCCAGCACAAGGAGCGGTAATAAGGCTCAAGCGGCCTTTTCTCAAAAGACGCCTCGTACGGAGACCAGTGCCATTTCCGCGGATCGGTTAATGTCAGCGGGAGCAGCAGCAGTGTAAAAACGGCAGCCACCTGATCTCCTCCGTCAAGGGTAACGGCGGAGTTTTGGAAGCTGTACGAAATCCACCAGTGAAAAAAACCGGTGATTCGCGGCCGCCAGCCAATGACGACAAGGATTAACATACAGATACAAACGGCTTTGACGATCTCAATGTAACGGAAATCGGGAAACAGCAGAAACAGGCTGAACGTGTCGGAAAAACTGAGCATTTGATTTTGCGTTTTGAAGAAGACAGACGCCGGATTGAACAGCAATGTCAGCAGCGTGCCGAGCGCGATTAAGCTTCTGGCAAGCCCGTACACATTTGTCCAAGGCGGATTCTTCATCATCCATAAGGTGAGCTGCTTTTTTGCATCCTGAATCAATTGACATCCACTCCGATGTATTTTTTGATGGTTCTTTTCGTTTCGGTATGTTGGCTCCATGCCCATGGGGTAATGCGTTCATATGTAATGATCATTTTCCCTTTCAGCCTTGGGGAGGGAGACTCATTTTTCATTTTCAAAAATGTGGTATCCTTAATGTCTTGGCCAGTCGTGAAGTCGTTCCACTTCTCTTTGGAAGGCAGCTTTTCCAGCATAAGGCCGAGCTCTATCCCTTGCGTCCGGCCGTAGCGGTTTAAGCCGATGACATTTTTCAGAGAATTATTCGGCCATCTGAGCTCCTCATCGGCATCAAGAAGATAGATGTTCAAGCTGTCTTCTCTCGGATCTTTACTGAAAAACCCCCAGCTTTGCGGATAAATCATGGAAACGGTTTTGGATTGATGCTTGGTTAATTGGATGGCGGAGCTTGGCAGTGCCGCGATGACGGTAAAAAACAAAACGATGATCCAGGCGGCCATGATAAAAAGAAAGAATGAAAACATGCTGGTTTGCTTCTTGTCAGTCAATTGAAACCCTCCTAGCGTATGGAAATTTCATTGACATGATTATACACCAATCAACAGGTAAAATATTGATAAATTAGATTTTTCGGACTAATATACTATTATATGTAAAAAGGGAGTGTTCATATGTTTTTGATGAATGATAAAGTGCTGTGGGGAGCTGTGGTTCTCGCCTTTATTCTGTCGATTGTGTTTTATCCGTTTCTTCCTGCTGATATGGCCATTCACTATGACGTGTCGAACCGTCCGAATACATCAATCAATAAAACGGCCGGCGTCCTGATTTTTCCCGTGCTCATGATGATCTGCATGTTATTCAGAAAAAAGGTCGTCCAGCTATTCCTCATCGTTTACTGTCTGCTGATCGTGCATATTGCCGTGATGTGGCTGGCACTGTAAACATAAAGAAAACCGGAGCCCTTAAGCTCAGGTTTTTCTTATTTATAAAATACTTTCTCAATGTTGTATTTCGACTGAAGGGTATTGATCGCGTACGTTTCGTAAATCTCCCTTTCCATCGGATCATTTACGACACATACTTCAATTTTATACACTTCGTCCCTGTGATGTTTAACAGGCGACACATTGTCTTCAAAATGCTTTTTGATTCTTTGTCTTAATTTACGGGCTTTCCCGACAAACAGCAGCTCATCATGAATGTTATAAAACATAAATATGCCGCCTTTGTCTCTCGGAATTTGGTGAAAATCAATGAAACCGTAAATCGCTTTAATCGCCGGTTCATTCTCCGACGGTGACTGCTGCCGTTCCGTAATGGTTACATCAGGAGCAGGAAGGTTTATTTTTATCAAATGGGTCACGTCCTCTTATTCATTAAAGCTCCATCCTATCATAAGAATGCGCCAAAAGCTATTTTTTATTCAAGCGCCCCGGCCGGATCATAAAGGCTTAAATCAATTTCCGTCTGCTGCCCGAGCGCGAGTTTCGCCAGTTCAGCCCCCAGATACGGCCCGCTCGTCAGTCCTGAGGCGCCCAGCCCGTTGGCAACGAGGAGTCCGCTGATATTCGGCACTTTGCCGATGACGGGAAGAAAACCGGGAGTAAACGGCCTGAAACCGACTCTTGTCTCTATTACAGTACTGTCTGAAAGGCCCGGCGCCACGGTTAATGCTTTGTCAAAAATCTCGCGGAGACCGCCGGCCGTCACCCGCAAATCCATGCCGGTATCGTTTTCATGAGTCGCGCCCGCTATGATTCTGCCGCTGTCAAAGGCGAGAATGTATTGATCGTTTGGAGGCATGACGACGGGCCAGCCGCCCGTATCCTCTCCCTGAAGCTCTAAATGAACGATCTGCGCCTTTTGGTATGATACTGAAAAACGGATGCCGAGCGGCTCAAGCAGCTCTCTCGCCCAAGCGCCGGCCGTTACGAGAACCTGGTCGGCAGTAAGCGTGCGTTCTGCGGTTTTCACACCAATGACGGCACCGTCCTCTGTCAATATTGACGCTTCTTCATTGTAAACCGCCGCGCCGTGCTTAACGGCCGCGTTTAACAGCGCCTTACGAAGCGCCCTCCCGTTCACCCGGGCCGCGCCGCTGACATAAACCGCTCCGTATTCCTCCGACAGCGCGGGGAACAGCGCCTTCGTTTCTGCCGGAGTCAGTCTTGTAATGTCACCGATTTCAGAGGCGTCCTCTCTTCTTTTATAAGCTCTTTCCTCCATTTGGCTGAGCTTTTTTTCATCCGTATGGAGGCTGACGGCACCGACCTTTTGATAACCGGTTTCTGTTTCTCCGTCAGCTTCAAGCTGCTGTATCAATCGTTCATAATAACGGGCTCCGCCTTTTGCGATCGCATACCATGCCTGATTGCGGCGCTGTGACAGCCACGGGCAGACGATCCCCGCCGCGGCGTCAGTCGCCTGCCCCGGGTGTTTCCGGTCAATGACCGTTACTTCCGCCCCGGCCTTTGCGAGATGATAAGCCGCGGACGCACCGAGAATGCCGCCCCCGATAATTATATAAGACTTCATGTGTAACACCTTTTCTATCTGTTTTGTCTTATTTATTTTAACAAATAGAGCGCTTTGCTTCGACCTTTTGCTCCCATATGAAAAAGCAGAAGGTCGACCAATCTCTTCGCTCACCTATCAAAGATCCCATCACTATCAATAGAGAAAAGGTGGTGTCTTAAACGTAAATCATCATGGATGTGAAGAAAACACAGACCCTAAAACGACAATCGCAAGCTTTCAAACAGCAGCCAGTATCAATTCAAAAGTCATAGTCAACGTATATACAGGATCAAGAACAAAAGAGAACATCAAAGAACGCGGCTAAGTATCAAGCCCCGTCCTTTTAAAAAATAAAAATTGAGAGGATAAAGGCATTTCACTATTATCCTTCCACTATATAAACTGATCTATCATACTATTTTTTAGTAAAAACAAAAGTATAGTATCCATCAGCTTCTCCAGTTTTCATTTTAATCGCTGATCTTCCATAGGCTGATTTACTGCTGATTTTACCATGCATTGTAGAATACTGCGTTAGGGTACCTGTAGACTTTCTTTTGTATGGTTTAAAGGCTATATATCCAGATTGGCCTTTTTTGAGCGTAAAGGAATATGTAGTAGAATAAGATTTTGCTGACGTAAAATTAAAACTAGCTCCATAGTTTATAGCTTGTATTTCTGATGAAGCATTAACACTGTAAGACTTAGATACAGTAGCTTGCGTCTGTTTATCTACTCTGCACGATGATGTAGTACACTTAATTGTTGCTGAAACTTTAATAGGGTCTCCATAATATTTAGTGGCTGATTTTTCTTTATATCTCCAATATCTAAGATCAACATCAGCATAGGGCTTAAATTCTAATTCGTCATTACTTTCCTCAGAAACAACAAACTCATTCTCTAAATTTTCGTTTTCTTTTATTTCAGTCGTTTTTTCATATTCGTCTTTTGAAACAGGTACAAGCCCATGTTCTGACGCTTTGAATGGTGCGATTACTGCACCTTGTTCCTCATCATAAAATTTTTCTACATTTGAATCAGATAGATTAATAGTATATTGCTCGACAGCGAATCCTTTCGATGGATTTCCAAAAATCATCAAAAACACCACGAAAACTGCAATCAAAAGCGTAACTTTCTTTTTCATATAGACCCTCCTTATTTTTATAACATATTAAAATATTACCATGATAGTATATTTTTTGTAAAATTGGTAAGATTAATTTATACTAGGAATTAACAAATAATATATTCCAGATTTCTTATCCACATGAGGGGTTACATTGTTATCTGTCTGAGTTTCAATTTTCAGATTTTTCGTTTTGTTAAATCCAGCATATAACTTATATTTTTTACCTGAATACGACTTTACATCAAATGAAATATCTGTCTTATTATTCTGATTTTTAAGCGCTACACCATTTCCATTCTTTACCCATATAACTTTTTTATCTTTCCATGCCAATGTTCCTGTTCCTACACCCATTTGTTTATTTTCTTCAAATTTGTATATCACAACTTTTTCATTGTCAATTTCCTTTGTTTCATATATAAAATCAGTGATATAAGGTGATTCTTGTTTAGCATACTGTAAAGCTTCATGTTCAGTATTAAATTTTTTCGCTGAATCAGGAGTTTCATTATTCTTAATAAAAAACAAACTGATTATGAAAATAATACAGATGACCAATAAACAAATAATGATCTTTTTCCCCTTCATAACAATAGTCCTCCAATTTAGAAATATATTAGCTATTATTATAGCAATTTTACAGTAATAAAATAAAGTTCCTATGGATTTAATTTCGAAATAGTCAGTCATTAGTTATTCGATATCCTCATTTTATTATGAAACGCGGCATTACATTTGACATCCCAAATGAATTCGGACGGTTTGCGGCAGATATATTACAACCGTTCCCCATCTCATCCTATACGTGGTTTATCGGTGATGGAGAGGCGTATACTGAATTCAAAGAAGACACCGATACAGACCTGTTTCCGCAAAATCAGCGCATCATTCAGGGTCAAGAACTCCGTCAGCGTCTGGAAGGAAACCCTTATTATATGATTTTTGCTGAATTGAAAGCTTTCCCGGGCGGGATGGTAACGGAAATCAATACGTACGAGGAGTATTTGGAGAGTTCCTGTGAGCTTGTGCTTCTCATTGCAGATTGCTCGTATGTAACGTTATATTGCAAAGATCCGGATATGCTCGAAGCCCTTTATCAGCAGGCTGTACAATGCGGGTTTCACCGCGTTGACTATGTTACAGATGAGAATGACGCGAGAACGGGATTGTCTGTCTGATGAAGGTGCGTTCTTTTTATGAAGCGCCTGATAGGGCTTAGGATTCAAAATATTGACAAATTCGCGTGTTTTCAACAAAAAAACAACCCTCTCATGTATACTGAGTGCGTAACTTACATATGAAAGGGGTATGGCAATGAAAATCAGTTTAAAGAAGACCGCAGTTTCATCCCTTATTTTCACCATGTTTTTTACCCTGATGATGAGCGGTACGGTTTTTGCGGCCGGGCTGAATAAGGATCAGAAGCGCCGGGCGGAACAGCTGACCAGCATCTTTGAAAACGGAAAGACGGAAATCCAATACGGATATGTTGAAGCGTTGGATGACGGAAGAGGTTACACTTGCGGGCGGGCCGGCTTTACGACGGCTACCGGAGATGCGCTGGAAGTAGTCGAAGTATACACGAAAGCGGTGCCGAATAACAAATTGAAAAAGTATTTGCCTGAATTGCGGCGTCTTGCGAAAGACGAAAGCGATGACATCAGCAATCTGAAAGGATTCGCTTCTGCCTGGCGCTCACTTGGCAATGATAAAGCCTTCCGCGCTGCCCAGGATAAGGTAAATGACAGCTTGTATTATCAGCCGGCGATGAAACGTTCAGAAAATGCCGGACTGAAAACGGCCTTGGCAAAAGCAGTGATGTACGATACGGTGATTCAGCATGGCGACGGCGATGATCCGGACTCCTTTTATGCCCTGATTAAACGCACGAACAAAAAAATGGGCGGGTCACCGAAAGACGGAACTGACGAGAAGAAATGGCTCAATAAATTCCTGGATGTGCGCTATGACGATCTGATGAATCCGTCAGATGAGGACACTCAGGACGAATGGAGAGAATCGGTTGCCCGTGTCGACGTTTTCCGCGATATTGTCAAAGAGAAGAACTACAATTTAAACGGGCCGATTCATGTCCGGTCAAGCGAATACGGTAATTTCACTATTCAATAAACAAAAAAACCCCGCCATATGGCGGGGTTTTACTATTAACCGATGGAGCCTTCCATTTCGAACTTAATCAAACGGTTCATTTCAACTGCGTATTCCATCGGAAGTTCTTTTGTGAACGGCTCGATGAAGCCCATAACGATCATTTCTGTTGCTTCTTCTTCAGAAATCCCGCGGCTCATCAAGTAGAAAAGCTGTTCCTCAGAAACTTTTGATACTTTCGCTTCGTGCTCCAATGAAATGTTGTCGTTCAGGATTTCATTGTAAGGGATTGTATCAGAAGTTGATTTGTTATCCATAATGAGCGTATCACATTCGATGTTTGAACGGGCGCCGTCCGCTTTTCGTCCGAAGTGGACGATACCGCGGTATGTTACTTTTCCGCCCTGTTTGGAAATCGATTTTGATACGATTGTGGATGACGTATTCGGTGCAAGGTGAATCATTTTCGCGCCTGCGTCCTGATGCTGTCCTTTGCCCGCAAGAGCGATAGAAAGCGTCATGCCGCGCGCGCCTTCACCTTTCAGAATGACAGCCGGATATTTCATCGTCAATTTAGAACCGATGTTTCCGTCAACCCATTCCATCGTCGCGTTTTCTTCACAAACCGTACGTTTCGTTACTAGGTTGTAAACGTTGTTCGCCCAGTTTTGAATTGTTGTATAACGGCAGTAGCCGCCTTTTTTGACGATGATTTCAACAACCGCGCTGTGAAGCGAGTTTGTTGTGTACACAGGAGCCGTACAGCCCTCTACGTAATGAACGCTTGCTTCTTCGTCAACGATGATCAGCGTACGTTCGAACTGACCCATATTTTCAGAGTTGATGCGGAAGTAAGCTTGAAGCGGTGTTTCAACCTTCACGCCTTTAGGCACGTAGATGAAAGATCCGCCGGACCAAACAGCTGAGTTCAGCGCCGCAAACTTGTTATCAGTCGGCGGAATGACTTTCGCCCAGTGCTCGCGGAAAATGTCTTCATTTTCTTTCAGCGCGCTGTCTGTGTCTTTGAAGACGATGCCTTGCTCTTCAAGATCTTCTTTCATATTGTGGTAAACAACTTCGGATTCGTACTGTGCAGAAACACCGGCAAGGTATTTTTGCTCAGCTTCAGGAATACCGAGTTTGTCGAATGTCTGTTTAATTTCCTCAGGCACTTCATCCCAAGAACGCTCTGAACGCTCAGACGGCTTTACGTAATACGTAATTTCGTCAAAGTTTAAAGAGTTTAAATCCCCGCCCCACTGAGGCATCGGCATGTTGTAGAAATGCTCAAGAGATTTCAGGCGGAAATCAAGCATCCATTGAGGCTCTTCTTTCATGCGTGAAATTTCTTCTACGATTTCTTTTGTCAATCCGCGCTCTGAACGGAAAATGGAAACGTCCTTATCGTGAAAACCGTACTTGTATTCACCAATTTCAGGCATTTTTTTAGCCATCCATTTTCACTCCAATCTTTTAATTGCCGCCTTTTTCGCCAGCGACTCCTTTTTCAAGTGCTTTCCATGAAAGGGTGGCACATTTAATCCGGGCCGGGAATTTCGAAACGCCTTGAAGAGCTTCAATATCCCCGAGATCTATCGAGTCGTCATACTCTTTCCCTTGCATCATGTCTGAGAAAATCTTAGACATGGAAAGGGCGGTATCAATATCTTTTCCTTTAATCGCCTGCGTCATCATGGAAGCTGAAGCCATGGAGATAGAACATCCTTCCCCTTCAAACTTCGCTTCCTGAACGGTATCGCCGTCAAGCTTCATTGTCAGTCTGATCCGGTCGCCGCAAGTCGGGTTGTTCATATCGACGACGATGCTGTCATCCAAAACCCCTTTGTTGCGCGGATTTTTGTAATGATCCATGATCACTTGTCTGTATAATGTATCTAAATTTGCATTAAAAGACATTTGTAAAGTACTCCTTTGTCTTTTGGAGGGCTTCCGCGAGCTTATCGATCTCTTCCTCTGTATTATACAGATAAAAACTCGCTCTCGCAGTAGCAGATACATCCAGCCATTTCATGAGCGGCTGGGCGCAATGATGGCCGGCTCTGACCGCAATGCCCTCAGCATCGAGGACAGTCGCGACATCATGAGGGTGAACCTCATCAAGATTAAATGTCACAAGTCCCGCCCGCTCTTTCGGACCGTATACCGTCACGCCGTCTAGCTGCTCGAAACGGTCAAGCGCATAGGCTGCAAGCTTATGCTCATGCCGGGAAATCTCGTCGAGTCCGATCTCTTCAAGAAAATCAATCGCAGCTCCCAATCCGATCGCGCCTGCGATAATCGGCGTGCCTGCTTCAAATTTCCACGGAAGCTCTTTCCAAGTTGATTCATAAAGCCCTACAAAGTCGATCATTTCGCCGCCAAATTCGGCCGGCTCCATATTCTCAAGCAGTTCTTTCTTGCCGTACAGCACGCCGATTCCCGTCGGGCCGCACATTTTATGGGAAGAAAGCGCGAAGAAGTCGCAATCCAAGTCCTGAACGTCGATTTTCATGTGCGGTGTGCTTTGCGCCCCGTCCACCACGATGACCGCGCCATTGTCATGAGCGATTTTGGCGATCTCTTTAATCGGGTTGATCGTGCCGAGCACGTTTGACACATGAGCGACTGCCACGATCTTCGTATGGCTTGTGACAGTCTGCCGGACGTCGTCTAACGAAAGCGTGCCGTCTTCCTGCATCGGGATATACTTTAAAGTCGCACCGGTTGCTTTTACTGCCTGCTGCCACGGAATGATATTCGCATGATGCTCCATTTGGGTGATGACCACTTCATCACCGGGTTTTAAGCTGGCGCGGGCATAGCTCAGCGCCACCATATTCAGTGAAGTTGTCGTGCCTTTTGTGAAAATGACCTCAGCCATTGATTTCGCATTGATAAACTTACGGACTTTTTCACGCGCACCTTCATAGCCGTCTGTCGCTCTTGTGCCAAGAGTATGAACGCCTCTGTGGACATTGGAATTGTATTTGCTGTAATACTGATTCACTGCTTCAATGACAGCACGCGGCTTCTGGGAAGTCGCCGCGCTGTCAAGGTACACGAGGTCATGTCCGTTCACTTGCTGATGAAGGATCGGGAACTGTTCACGAATATCGGTGATATTCATTATTTTACTTTCCTTTCGATGACGGAGACGAGCTGTTTCTTAACTCCTTCAATCGGAAGCTCTTTTACCACCGGAGCAAGGAATCCGTAAATGACTAAGCGCTCCGCTTCTTCTTTCGGAATTCCGCGGCTCATTAAGTAGTAAAGCTGGATCGGGTCCACACGGCCGACAGATGCCGCATGTCCTGCAGTTACATCGTCTTCATCAATTAAAAGAATCGGGTTTGCATCTCCGCGTGCTTTTTCACTCAGCATCAGAACGCGGGATTCCTGTTCAGCGTTTGCTTTCGACGCGCCGTGCTCGATTTTGCCGATTCCGTTAAAGATGGAAGATGCGGCATCTTTCATGACTCCGTGCTTCAGGATATAGCCTTCAGAAGCCTTACCGAAGTGGATGATCTGCGTCGTAAAGTTTTCCGTCTGTTCTCCTCTTCCGACAACTACGGTTTTCGTATCGCCGTATGTGCCGTCTCCGTAGAGGTTTGTCGTGTTTTCAGAAATCGTGTCGCCGTCGTTCATCAGTCCGAGCGCCCACTCGATTCTGCTGTCGCGTCCGCGCGCGGCTCCGCGGCGGTTAACGTATGTTGTGACGCCTGCTGACAGGTTGTCAACGGCGCCGTACGTCACGCTGGCATTATCACCTGTGACCACTTCACTGATAATGTTGAATACAGCTTCTTTCGGATTCACCGTGCTGATGTAGTTCTCAACGTAAGTGACGGAGCTGTGGTCTTCAGCGACAATCAGTACGTGGTTGAACAATGCCGTGTCATTGCTTTCATGAACGTAAACGGCCTGAACAGGCGTCTCCACCTGAACGTTTTTAGGAACATAAAGGAATGCCCCGCCGTTCATTAATGCTGCATGAAGCGCAGTCAGTTTATGTTCATCGACCTTAACGCCGTCTTTCATGAAATACTTCTCAACGAGGTCGCTGTGCTCACGGGCAGCCGTTAAGATGTCCGTGAAAATAACGCCTTTGTCTTTCAGCTCTTTAGAGAGAGACAGGAATGCAGGCGTTTGGTCACGCTGCACATATAACGTTTTGTCTTCATTTTCGATATCGATCAGCGCTTTTGCTTCATCAGCTAAATCTTCTAAAGAAGCAAGCGGCGCATTTTCTACTGTATGCTTGTTGAACTTTGTAAAGTTCCAATTTGTGATTTTTGTTTTATCAGGCTTAGGCAGCGGCAGATCTTCAGCTTTTTCAAGAGCCTGTAAGCGCAGGTTTTTCAGCCAGGCAGGTTCTTGATGCTTTTCGGAAAAGCCTTTGACATATTCCTGATCTACGGATAGTTTCGTTTCCAATGTCATGATTATCCCCCTAACGCTTACGCTTCTTGGCCTACAGTTTCGTCTTCAATGCCTAGTTCTTGTTTAATCCAGTCATAACCTTCCGCTTCAAGGCGCTGTGCAAGCTCAGCGCCGCCGGATTTCACTACACGTCCCTGCATCATAACGTGAACGACATCAGGCGTGATGTAGTTCAGAAGGCGCTGGTAGTGAGTGATCATTAAGCAGCCGAAGTTTTCGCTGCGCATTCTGTTGATTCCTTTAGAAACGACTTTAAGCGCATCAATATCAAGACCTGAATCGATCTCGTCAAGAATGGCGATTTTCGGCTCGATCATCATAAGCTGAAGGATTTCGTTGCGTTTTTTCTCCCCGCCTGAGAAACCTTCGTTCAGGTAACGCTGCGCCATTTCAGGGTCCATTTCAAGGAACTCCATGTTTTCGTCCATTTTGCGGATGAATTTCATAAGAGAAATTTCATCGCCTTCTTCACGGCGGGCGTTAATCGCAGAGCGAAGGAAATCGGCATTTGTCACACCGCTGATTTCGCTTGGGTACTGCATCGCCAGGAAAAGACCCGCCTGAGCGCGCTCGTCCACTTCCATTTCCAGTACATCCTTGCCGTCAAGCGTGATGCTGCCTTTTGTAACTTCGTATTTCGGGTGTCCCATAATCGCTGCTGAGAGCGTGGATTTACCGGTACCGTTCGGCCCCATGACAGCGTGGAATTCGCCGCCTTTTATTTCAAGGTTTACACCTTTTAAGATCTCTTTTCCTTCGATTTCAACGTGAAGATCCTTGATCGTTAATGTTGAAGCAGCCATATCTATACCTCCAAAATATATAATCATTATTCTCAATTTATTCTCATTCTAATTTTATAACAAATGAAAAGTAAATACAACTTTTTATATTACCCGGAACATTCCTAAAGTTTATCAAAGATCAAGGCGTAATTAAAGCTGTTTGAAACAGAAAAAGGGCGGAAATCCACCCTTTTTTACTGACCGATTTTCTCATTAAGCTGCGCTGCGAGGAACTTGCTTTTTTGATATTCAAGCTCCCTCTGCCGTTCGACTTCCATCCTTTTTGAAAGACGCCGTCCGTATTCCTCGTAGCCGATGCCGTGTGACTTCTGCATCGCTTTTTCCATTTCAGGCGTATAGTCAAGGTCCAGTCTCTCGTGGCTGGTGCAGATAATGAATCAATCCCTTCATCTATTTGTTTCTATTGTAACAATGATCCGCTGCTCCGGCCAAAGAGAGTGTGCCCCTGAATCCTTTCGAATGTGCCGGAAATCGGCGCTCGCTTTATCTGAAAAACGGTATTCACACGATTGCTCTTTCTAATGCGTCGTATGTCCGAATTCCTGAATGCACTGCTGCACGAGGGTCACTCCCTGACTGAGAGCCGCGCCGCCCCCGAATGCCGCCGCGACGCCGATGACCTCAAGGATGTTTTCTTCTGTCGCCCCTTGGTCAAGGCAGCCCTTCGTATGATAAATCATGCAAAATTCATCTTGAGCGCTGATGCTGATGCCCAGAGCGATTAATTGTTTCTCTTTTTCAGTTAATGAATCCGCTGAGAAACACTGTTCAGTAAATTCATTAAACTTCCGCCCCATCATCGGCATTTTTTGCTCGAATATGCCTAAACCTTCTTTATATTGTTTCAATGCGTCATGCACGCTTTTGCCGTTATCCTGGTATTGAGCCACTGCCATTCCCTCCAATAAGTTAACCTTCCTTTTTATTATGGACAGTTCTCCGATTAATACCCGAAAAAAACCCCGGATGATTCATCCGGGGTTTTCGTTTTATTCAGATACGGGAAGCACGGCTCCGTCGTATTTTTTCTCAATAAAGTCTTTGATTTTCTTAGAGTGAAGCACTTCCATAAGCGCTTTGATTTTCTCTGATTTTTCGTCACCTTTGCGTACGGCGATGATGTTTGCGTACGGGTTGTTTTTCGTTGATTCCACTTGAATCGCATCTTTTAACGGATTCAGTTTGTTTTGAATCGCATAGTTGACGTTAATGAAGACTGCATCGCCTTCTTCTTCATTATATGCTTTCGCCGTTAATTCAGGGGCGATTTTTTTGAATGTCAGGTTTTTCGGGTTTTTCGTAATGTTCTTCGTAGTGGCTTCAATCGATTTTACCTTCGGATCAAGTGTGATCAGTCCGGCTTTTTCAAGCATCGCCAGCATACGGCCTTGTTCAGCGACATTGTTAGTCATGATGATGGTCGCGCCTTTAGGCAGGTCTTTCAGTGATTTGTATTTTTTCGTGTAAATTCCGAATGGCTCAAGGTGAACGGCTCCGGCATTCACGAGTTTGTAATCTTTATTTTCTTTCATTTCCTGTTCAAGGTAAGGAACGTGCTGGAAGTAGTTCGCATCCACTTCATTATCAGCTAACGCTTTGTTGTACATTTTGTAATCGTTCAGCACTTTTACTTTTAATGTGTAGCCTTTTTCCTTCAAGAGCGGTTCCGCTTCTTTTAAGATTTCAGCATGCGGTGTTTTTGTCGCGGCGACGACGATTTCCTTTTTATTTGAGCCGTTTGATCCGCAGGCGGCCAAAACTCCCGCGAACACAAGCAGCAGCGCACTTAATACAATCTTTTTCAATGTAAATCCTCCCTTATCTTTTGTCTATTATATTTGTAATTACATCACCGATAATCTGAATGATAAAGACGATGATGAGTATAAATACTGTCGCTACAAACGTTACATCCGTATTATTGGACTGGTAGCCTTCTACATATGCAAGGTTTCCGAGTCCGCCTGAACCGATGGCGCCGGCAATGGCGGTAGATCCGATCAGGGCGATGGCCGTAACGGTGATGCCTGAAATTAACGCAGGCATTGATTCAGGAATCAGCACTTTGAAGATAATCGTTGATGTCTTTGCTCCCATTGATCTGGCAGCTTCGATGACTCCTTTATCGACTTCGCGCAGCGCAATTTCCGCAAGACGGGCGTAAAACGGCGCGGAGCCGATAATCAGCGCCGGCAATGCGGCGTTCGGTCCTAAAATCGATCCGACCAAAATCTTAGTAAAGCCGAGAAGCAGAATAATTAAAATAAGAAACGGAATAGACCTGAAAATATTAACGACCGACGCAATCACGGTGTTAATGATTTTATTTTCCCATAAGCTTCCCTTGCCCGTTAAAAAGAGCAGAAGACCGAGAATCGCTCCGATGATAAATGAAAAAACTAATGCGATGACCGTCATATAAAGGGTCTCGTATGTGGCCGTCCACAGCTCGGTTATATCAACGTTCGGGAACCATTTTTCAAACATTTGTGATCACCTCTGCTTCTACCTGTTTGTCTTTGATGAACCGGATCACGTTTTCTACTTCTTTTTCCTGACCGTCAATATGAATGAATAAAGAACCGTAGGCTCCGTCCTTCGTCTGTGAAATTTTCCCCTGCAGAATATTGACGTCCACATCAAAGTTTCGGATCATTTCCGTAATGAGGGGCTGCTCGGCTGCCTGCCCGACAAATGAAAGCTGAATCGTTTTTCCTGTCGCTGTTTCCTGCAGAAAATGCTGGATGGTTTCTTTCGTCTCCTCCGGTTCTGTCACCTGCTGAACGAAACGCTTGGTCATCGGTTCGCGCGGGTTTCTGAAAACTTGGAGTACTTCGCCTTCTTCAACGACTTTCCCGTTTTCCATGACGGCGACTCTGTTGCAGATTTTTCGGATGACATGCATTTCATGGGTAATGAGCACGATCGTCAGACCGAGTCTGTCATTTATATCGGATAAAAGATCCAAAATTGAATCGGTCGTCTGCGGATCAAGCGCTGATGTCGCTTCATCGCACAGAAGGACTTTCGGATTATTGGCGAGCGCCCGGGCGATGCCGACACGCTGCTTTTGACCGCCGCTCAGCTGCGACGGATAAGATTTTTCTTTCCCCTCTAATCCGACCAGTTTAATCAATTCATCAGCGCGGCGGACCCGTTCGCTTTTTTTCACGCCGGCGATTTCCAGCGGGAACATAATGTTCTCCCGAACGGTGCGCGACCACAGAAGGTTAAAATGCTGGAAGATCATGCTGATTTCCTGGCGCGCTTTTCTCAGCCCGCGGCTGCTTACTTTATTTAATTCCGTCCCCGCGACTTCCACGGTTCCCGACGTCGGCTTTTCAAGGCCGTTCAGGAGACGGATTAAGGAACTTTTACCAGCTCCGCTATATCCTATAATTCCAAATATTTCGCCCTTTTTGATATCAAGAGTGACATCTTGGACAGCATTGACATCCCCATGCTTCGCTTTGTAAATTTTTGAAACATTTTGAAGATGGATCAAAGCAATCACCCGCCTTACACTATTCTAAGAAATCTTCCGGGTTTCTCCGCAAAAGAAAAGCCTTTCTGCAAAAATGAGCAGAAAGGCTTATTGAAAAAGGCCTTTCTCTCATCTTTCAAAGCAGACCGCTTCGAGTGAATTGGCACCATTTCAACATTGTTGATGGTTGCCGGGCTTCATAGGGCACTTCCCTCCACCTCTCTTGATAAGAGAAAACATATCGTATTTTCGTCCGGAAATTCTTACTGTAGAATAGCACGGCGAATGATAAAAAGTCAATAAAATAAATATTGGAAGCTATTGTCACATAGTAGATTGGCAGTTACGGCCGTTTACTGATCGCCTGAAAAAATCCGTTTGTCAGCCAGAGGATGGCCTCCAGCTTCAGCAGAGCTCTGAATGATCCTTTCACTTTGAGTTTTCCGCTTTGGATAAGCTTTTGCAAAGAGACATCACCATGCAGGAGATGAATGATTTCCGTCTGGTTTCCGTAAAAGGTCAAATTAGATTTTTCCTTTGAAACCGACGTTTTTCTCATTTCTCCCTGTCCGTTAATTGAGACCGTTAAGGCTTCTGTTTCTCCTTGGAATGTAATCAGCAGCGTTGAGGCGTTTAATAGCGGTTTCAAAAACAGATGCTGTCCGTCATTCTCTGAAACTTCTATTTTCTCCACTCGTATAACCTCCCGTTTTAATGGCCATACATACACTTTCTCTTTTTAACGGACAGAACCCTTTATAAACCGCACGACATTTTCCTGTAAATATTGTCACATCGGGAACGTTTGCGATGTTTTTTGTTTAATCAGCTCATATAAATAGGAAACGGAGCGGAAGGCGTATCCTTTCTCAACAAGCTCTCCGCCTTTAAACAGCAAAAAGCACGGAACGCTTTCAATCTGATAGGCTTTGGCGAATGCGGGGGAATAATTCACGTTGTTTTTATAGAAGGCGGCGCCGGGCAGCATTTCTTCGACGACAGTAAGCATTTTGGACGCCAGCTGGCATGTGCCGCAAAACGGGGTGTACAAATACAGGAGATAAACGTCATCCTGAATCGATTCGAGTTCATTTTCTTGGAGTTCTTTCATGATTACCACCTCAGGTCGTTCTTTTTCAAAAATACAGTGTCAGCATCAAAGCCGGCTCTGATCAGCACAGATGCGAGATGATGGCCTGGGCACGACTCGACTTGCTTGTATGTTCTGTCTATATAAATATGGCGCGCGTCGGGAAGCTCCCGTTTCAGCTGTTTTCTTAATTTTTCTCCGGAGTCATCTGCGTCCGTTAAAATATAGACGTCTCTGTCAAACAGGCGGTCCGCCAAATCTTCCAGTTCGGTTTGGCCGATCGTTCCGTTTGTACAGACGATTTCCGCGGGTTCGATGAGCACTTCCCTGACTTTGATTTTATCAGATTTTCCTTCTACGATAATGACCTTTTCATCTCCGTTGTACATAAGCGCGTCACCTGCCGATTGTTTTAGCGTCAGATTGAAAAAGAAGGCAGTGAAATTCACCGCCAACTGTTAACACCAGCCATTCTCATAATCGCAATCGACATATTTCGGATCGCTGCCGTTTATGACATCGGCTGTTTTATAAAATTTTTGATTTTCAAATGAAAAGCCCTGTTTGAGCTCGTACTGGTCCATGCCTGTCATCTCGCCGATGGCTTCATTTTCATGAAATAAGGAAAACCGGCCGTTTTGAAAGCGGCCCGTAACGTTCTCCGTCACATCGACCTTTTGTTTATCAAAAGCCATTTTAGACACCTCCCGTTACAGATAGAATGTCCAAATGGCCCCTTTGCTATCCGATCAGTCTTCTTGTGTCATTTCGTCATATTGCTCGGAAGTCATGAGGTTTTCGATTTCTTCAGCATCAGCCGGTTCCACGACGATCATCCACGCTTTTTCATACGGAGACTCGTTTACGAATTCAGGACTGTCATCAAGGTCTTCGTTCACTTCCGTCACCGTTCCGTTAATCGGTGCGTACAGTTCGGAAACGGTTTTGACGGATTCCACGCTGCCGAATGGCTCGTCCGCTTTAATTTCGGCGCCGACTTCCGGAAGCTCGACAAAGACGATGTCGCCAAGTTCGGCTTGCGCGAAATGTGTAATCCCGATGCGGGCTTTTCCGTCCTCAACTTTGACCCATTCGTGCTCTTTGGAATAACGCATATCTTTCGGTGTGCTCATCTAAATCCCTCCATTTTTTTCTTATAATAAGAAGATACCATAATTCTTTGAACCTGGCATTACATCCAATATTTTTCGAATTGGTCTTCTTTAAAGCCGACAGTGACTTTTTCGCCGTCTGTCGTAATCGGGCGTTTCAGGAGCATACCGTCTGATGCCAGGAGTTCGAGCTGTTCATCCTCTGACATATGGTACAGTTTTTCCTTTAAGTTCAGCTCGCGGTATTTCATTCCGCTCGTGTTGAAAAACTTTTTGAGCTCAAGACCGCTCTTTTCATAGAGGTCTTTAATTTCTTCTTTCGACGGAGTTTCCTCCGCGATATGTATTTCGTTTATTTCCTTACCGCGGTCTTCCAGCCATTTTTTCGCATTACGGCACGTTCCGCATTTAGGGTACCAGTAAAAATTTAACGACATCTTCTTCACCCCTTGTAAATGATCGTCGTTATTTTAACACAATCACTTGTAAAAACCTATAACGTTGCTTCATGAAAAAGCGCCCCTGATGAAGGAGCGCTTTCAGCATGTGATCAGACCGTATATTTTTCTTCACGGAAGACGGCGGCTGCCGCTTCACGTTTTTTCTGAATGAGGTTTTTCGGCGTCAGGCGCGTCAGTTTGCGCAGCACGGAAAGCATCATCCGGAGGGAATCTCCTTCCTCCATGGCGATCAGTGATTCTTTGGCGTGCGCTTCAATGTTCTGAAGGGCTTCCTGGGCAAAGATTTCCGTATATAACAGCTTCTGCGCGGCTTTTTCGGCACCGTCCGCCGCAATTGCTTTTTCCGTTCTGAGGACGGCTGATTCCAAAGCGTACAGCGCGCTGACAATATCGGCAATGTTCACCATGATTTCCTGCTCGCCTTCGATCTCTTTGCCGTATTTCTGCGCCGCGAGACCCGCTGTCAAGAGGGCGATCTTTTTCGCCTGTCTGACAATGTATTTTTCCTGTTCAAGAGGTTTTGAGCCCGGCTCTTCAGGCATCAGCATCATGAGTTCTTCTTGGAGCGCTTTTGCTTTTTCAAAGAGCGGCAGCTGACCTTTTACGGCTTTTTTCAGGAACGTGCTCGTTACGATCAGGCGGTTGATTTCATTTGTGCCTTCAAAAATTCTGTTGATTCTTGAGTCGCGATAAGCGCGCTCCACTTCATATTCCTGCATAAATCCGTAACCGCCGTGAATTTGAACGCCTTCGTCGGCAATATAATCAAGCGTTTCAGAACCGCACATTTTGTTGAGCGAGCATTCAATCGCGTACTCGGCGATTGACTTCGCGACTTCGCGTCCGTCTTTTTGCTCTGCTTCCGTCAGTCTGCTCATATTATCTTCGAATAAGCCCACTGTTCTGTATACAGAGCTCTCCATCGCGTAAAGCCGAGCTGACATCGTCGCAAGCTTTTCCTGAGTGAGCGTGAAGCTTGAGATCGGCGTTTTAAATTGCCGGCGCTGGTTTGCATAAGCGGCAGACAGCTCAATCACCCGTTTTGAAGCGCCGATTGTGCCGACGGCAAGCTTGTAGCGCCCGATATTCAGGATATTAAAAGCGATGACATGGCCTTTTCCGATTTCGCCGAGAAGGTTTTCTTTCGGGACTTCCGCCTGATCTAAAATCAGCGTTCTTGTCGATGAACCCTTAATCCCCATTTTTTTCTCTTCCGGTCCCGTTGACACGCCCGGATAGTTCTTTTCTACGATAAATGCAGAAAACTTATCTCCGTCCACTTTAGCGTAGACGACAAAGACATCTGCAAAGGCGGAGTTTGTAATCCATTGCTTTTCTCCGTTAAGAATATAGTGTGTGCCCGCTTCATTCAAAACAGCCGTGGTTTTCGCGCCGAGGGCATCTGAACCTGAACCGGGCTCAGTTAAGGCGTATGCCGCGATTCTTTGTCCTGAAGCCAAGTCCGGCAAATAGGTTTTTTTCTGTTCTTCCGTTCCGAAGAACACGATCGGCAATGAGCCGATCCCGACGTGAGCGCCGTAAGACAGCGAAAAGCTGCCGGCACGTGAAAACTTTTCCGTAATGAAGGCTGAACTGATTTTATCCAGGCCGATTCCGCCGTACTCTTCAGGCACGTCTGCTCCGAGGAGGCCGAGATCTCCGGCTTTTTTCAGCAGTCTGACCGAATGCTCGAACTGATGGTTTTCAATTTCATCGATATAAGGAAGCACATCGTTTACGACATAGTCTTCTGTCGTTTTGCCGATCATTTTGTGTTCGTCTGTAAAGTCCTCCGGAGTGAATATTTGATCATATCCCGTCTCTTCAATCAGAAAGCTGCCGCCTTTTTTGACGTTGACCGTTTCCTGTTTCATGTTCGTTTCCCCCTTTTTTTAAATGAGTTCAAATACGCCGGCAGCTCCCATGCCGCCTCCGATGCACATCGTCACCACGCCGAATTGCTCGTTTCTCCGTTTCATTTCATGAATGAGCGACAGGGTCAGCTTCGTTCCCGTGCATCCGAGCGGATGTCCGAGCGCGATGGCGCCTCCGTTGACGTTCACCTTTTCTTCATCTATCCCAAGCGATCTGATGACTTGAATGGCCTGTGAAGCAAAGGCCTCATTCAATTCAAAAAGCCCGATATCCTGTAATTCAAGTCCGGCAAGCTTGAGCGCCCGCGGAATGGCTTCAATCGGACCGATTCCCATTACCTCAGGCGGAACGCCGCCTACAGCAAAGGAACGGAATTTGACAAGCGGCGCCAATCCGAGCGACGAAGCTTTTTCGCGATCCATCAGCATGACAGCCGCCGCGCCGTCACTTGTTTGTGAAGAGTTCCCGGCCGTCACGGTTCCCGTTTTAGAAAAAGCCGGACGGAGCTTCGCCAAGACGTCAGCCGATGTGCCGGGACGAACGCCTTCATCTTGAGAAAAGATAAATTGTTTTTTCCGCGGCTTATGGTCATTACCGACTTCTGTCAGCGATACTTCAACCGGCACGATTTCGTCATTGAATTTGCCTTCTTTAAGGGCTTTTGCGGCATTCTGATGGCTGCGGACGGCAAATGCATCCTGGTCTTCTCTGGATACGCCGTACGTTTCGGCTACCTGCTCCGCTGTGTGCCCCATGCTCATGTAATACTCAGGCGCATGCTCTGCCAAAGCGATATTCGGGCGGGTCACATGCCCCATCATCGGAACTTGCGACATGGATTCCGCACCGCCCGCAATGACGGTGTCACCCGCGCCGATCATGATTTTTTCAGCACCGTAAGCGATGGATTGGAGCCCGGAAGAGCAGTAGCGGTTCACCGTAATGGCCGGCACCGTATGAGGAAGCCCCGCCAGCGCACCGATATTCCGCGCCATATTTAATCCTTGTTCGGCTTCAGGTGTTGCACATCCGATAATTAAGTCATCGATATTTCCTTCATATCCGCCTGCCCGTTTCAGCGTTTCTTTTACACAAAGCGCGCCTAAATCATCAGGACGAACGGCTGCAAGCGATCCTTTTTTCGCTTTACCGACCGGGGTTCTCGCACCGGCCACAATGACTGCTTCTCTCATAAACACCCTCCTAGTTCCGTAAAGGTTTGCCTTTGACGAGCATATGCTGCATTCTCGCTTGAGATTTCGCCTCGCCAGCGAGGCTTAAAAAGGCTTCTCTTTCAATCTCGAGCAAATATTCTTCTGAAACCTCCGTGTCGAACGGGACTCTTCCGCCGGCAATGACATGGGCCAGCTTCTTCGCAATCTTCATATCGTGATCGGATAAATAACCCGACCGTCTCATTTGGTCTGCTCCGAGCAGTAATGCCGCACATCCGGTTTCCCCGGTGACTTTCACTTTTTTGCGGGCAGGCGGGCGGTATCCGCTGTCATATAAGGAAGCAGCCAGCTGTTTCGCATCGTGCAGCAGGTGATCCTGATTCATGCTGATACGGTCTGCCGCGGACAAAATCTTCATATCACGGGCTTCGTGTGCCGAACCGGACACTTTGGCAAGCGCGATTGTTTCGAAGGTTTTAATCGCTGCGTCCATCAGTTCACTTCCGCCGTCCAAATAATTCATGTACAGCTCTTTGTTTCCTCCGCCGCCCGGAATAAGGCCGACGCCGGTTTCAACAAGACCCATATACGATTCGCTCGCCGCCTGAACGCGTGCCGCCGGGAGACAGACTTCCGTGCCGCCGCCGAGTGTCATCCCAAATGGCGCCGCGACAACGGGTTTAGCGCTGTATTTGATGTTCAGCATCGTCTGCTGAAAACGGCGGATGACAAAATCGACTTCCATGAAGTTATCATCCTGAGCTTCCATCAAAATCATCGCAAGGTTTGCCCCCGCGCAGAAATGTCTGCCTTGGTTACCGATGACAAGACCTTTATAATTCCGCTCCGTTTCCTCAAGCGCATTGTCAATCATCTGAATAATGTCTAAGCCGATCGCGTTGCTTTTCGTATGAAATTCCAGCAGCGCGACATCATCGCCGAGATCAATCAGACTTGCTCCGCTGTTTTTAGTGATAACGCCTTTTGTTTCTTTTAACGTTTGCAGGCTGATCCGTTTCGGATTTTCTTTCACAGCCCTGTATTGGCCGTCTGAATAGTAAAATGGTGTTCCGTTTTCCTTCATATAAAATGTTTCATGGCCCTGATCAAGCATTTCTTTCACCCAGCCGGGGAGTGCTGCGCCTTCTTCTTCGAGCCGCTCCGCTGATTTTCTGACGCCGATGGCATCCCACATCTCAAACGGTCCGAGCTCCCATCCGAAGCCCCATTTCATGGCGTCATCAATTGCTTTGATATCATCAGCGATCTCACCTAAAAGCCGGGCTGAGTATAAGAGTGTTTGCGATGTAATATTCCAAAGCAGGCGCCCGGCGCGGTCATCAGAGTATATAAGCGCTTTCATTTTGCCTTTGGCACCCTTTGCCTGTTTGGCGGCTTCTAAAGCGGGCGTCTTCATTTTCGAGCGCTCACCGTATGTCATGGTCAGCGGATCGAGTTCATATATTGTTTTACCTTCTTTTTTGTAAAAACCTTGGCCTGATTTGCTGCCCAGCCAATTGTTTTTCAGCATGTCATTCATAAATTCAGGAAGCTTAAACATGTCTTTTTCAGCGCCGTCGGCTTTATCATACACATTTTTTGCCACATGGGCGAAAGTATCAAGCCCCACAACGTCAAGGGTTCTGAAGGTCGCGCTTTTCGGTCTGCCGATCAAAGGCCCGGTCACCGTGTCCACCTCGCCGATGCGGCAGCCGGAAGAAAGCATTTCTCTTACCGTGACCAGCAGGCCGTACGTACCGATGCGGTTGGCGATAAAATTAGGCGTATCTTTTGCGATGACGACCCCTTTCCCGAGCGTGTTTTCTGCAAATGAAGTCATAAACTCCAGCACGTCAGGATCTGTTTCCTGAATCGGAATGATTTCCAGAAGCTTTAAGTAGCGGGCCGGATTAAAGAAATGGGTTCCTAAGAAATGAGCTTTAAAATCGGCAGATCGGCCTTCCGCCATTTTTGTGACGGAGATACCGGACGTATTGCTCGACACGATGCTTCCCGGTTTCCGGTATTCATCAACGAGTGAGAAAATCTGTTTTTTTACGTCAAGATTTTCGACGACGACTTCAATAATCCAATCAGCATCCTTCAATTGAGCTGCGTCATCTTCCAAATTCCCCGCCGTTATATAGTCGAGATTGGCAGCCGAAGTCAGCGGCGCCGGTTTTTGCTTCAGCAGCTTTTGCATGGCCGATCGGCTCAGTCTGCTGCGGACCTCCGGGCTTTCTAATGTCAGCCCTTTTTTCATCTCATCCTTTGTCAGCTCGTTTGGCACAATATCAAGCAGCAGGACGGGAATTCCGATGTTAGCCAAGTGCGCGGCAATTCCGGACCCCATGACGCCTGATCCGAGAACGGCTGCTTTCTTTATAAACTTGTGCATGAGTCATCCCCCTTGAACTTTGAATGAATAGTCATTCATTTTTTCAGCAAAAAAAATGAAACCCTTTTCTTCTTTCATCTTAAAAGATTTTCAGGATGACTTCAATAGCAAATATGGAATTTTTTTAAATTTTTCTGCTTCCGCATGTTCCATGGCGCGGGCGGGAAACTTAAACCCGGAGGTGAAGGGAATGGTGCGAGGGAGAAAAGATCCGTCTTCTGCCGCAGTGAGCGCGGCCAGCATGAAAGGAAATGCGGGACCGAAACAAAAATACGGCGGCGGCAAACAGACGAGCCAAAATCAGCAATATAAAAAAGACAACATGGAATAACATGCTGCGGCTGCTTTTTGGAGCAGCCGTTATTTTTTGAAGATCCCTTTCAGCACAAATGCCGCATTAGCCGGGCGCTCGGCAATTCTTCTCATCAGGTACCCGTACCAATCGGTTCCGTACGGGACATACACCCTCATCCTGTATCCTTCTTCGGCAAGCTCCTTCTGGCGCTCCGTTCTGATGCCGTACAGCATTTGGAATTCAAACTGCTCCCGGGGAATCTGATGTTCGCTGATGAGTGTTTTCGTAAAAGAAATGATGTCATCATCATGTGTCGCCACCGCCGTTTCATGGCCGCTCAAAAGCTGCAGCTTAATCAGCTGCTGAAAATGAAGATCGGTTGCTTTTTTATCAGGGAATGCAACGGCCGCCGATTCTTTATAAGCGCCTTTTACAAGCCTGAGCCTCGGCTTGTATGGCATCAGACCGCTGATGTCTTCAGCTGCGCGGTACAAATAAGCCTGAATGACGGTGCCGAGCATCGGGAAATCCGGCTTGCACCGCTTATACAGCTCAAGTGTACGGCCGCATCTTGAATAGTCCTCCATATCAATCGTTACAGGCACGCCGCGTTCTTTTGCCTCCGTCAATATGTCTCTGACATGCTGTTCCGCGAGCTTCTCGGAAATATCCAGACCGATGGATGTTAATTTCAGCGACAGCTCACAATCCAGTTGATTCTCGGCAATGGCCCTGATTGCTTTTTTACATTCTTCCGCCGTCCTTGTCGCATCCTTCTCTGAACCCGCATATTCACCTAGATAATCAATCGAAGCCGACAGCCCTTTTTGGTTCAGCCGCTTTACCGTTTTCACAGCTTCCGTGAGTGTTTCCCCCGCAACGAACCTTCCCGCGCCGAAGCGGATTCCGTAAGCCTGGGCGAATTTTGTAAGCATTTTATTTTTCGACAAAAATAAACATATGCTCCGCAGCAAGGATGAACTCCCTCCTTTTTCTTTTATTCGTGTATGAATTTCCGGTCGCAGAGAAAGCTAAAAAGAACAGAATTGAAGGAGGCGTTTATATGAACAACCAAGAGCAGCACGGAAACTTGCCGCCTGCCGTCATCTCAACGAAAGACCATTTGTATCTTGAGGACATGCTGAACTGGAATCTGCTTGCCATGAAAAAAGCGCATTTTATGGCGGAACACTGCCAGAATCAGACGTTAAAACAAGAGCTTGATCAGATCGGCCGGATGCATCAGAAGCATTATCAGCACATATTGGGCCGCTTGAACCCCGATCAAGGCGGGCAGACAACAACAGGCTATATGCAATAGGAGGACAATACATGGAACAGCAAAACCAAAAAATCACGAATCCGCAAACGCCCGTGCCCAATACGGCGCAAATGAATGACAGAGACTTGGTGAATGAGCTGCTGACGACGGAAAAATACATCACGGCTTCATATTGCACAGCCCTGCACGAGTTCAGCCACGAGTCTCTTTATCAAGATATTCAGGCGATTTTCGATGAGTCACAAAAAGCGCAAAGAAGATTATACGATGTGATGTTTCAAAATGGCTGGTATTCCATTGAAGCAGCCGATACCCAAAAGCTTCAGCAATCGTATCAGAAGTTCCGGCAGACCATTCAGCAGCAGTCTCCCTACCAGCAGTAAAACGAAGAAGGATTTGATGTTTTCGACAAGCATCAATCCTTTTTTTATTTTTGCACAAAAAGATTGACTTGTCATTAATCCTTATTTATATTTAACTAATGTTAATTATTTTCTCGAGGAACAAGATGAGGAGGAGTTATGAAAAACGCGGATCAATATGTGTCTGATATCCAGAAATCTCTTCAGACGCTGCTGCAAAACATACAGCCCGAAATGGTGGAAAGCATGGCAAAACACGAGGTGACGCCTGCCCAATTATTTGTTTTAGCCAGCCTGAAAAAACACGGGAGCTGCAAAGTTTCCGAAATTGCGGAACGCATGGAGGTAAAGCCGAGCGCAGTGACGCTGATGGCCGACCGCCTCGAACAAAAAGGACTTATCGTCCGCAAACATAACCAGCAGGACAGACGCGTCATCGACATCAGCCTCACCAAAAAAGGCGAAACAAAATTCGAAGATGTTGTGGAAGGGCGGAAAGCGATACTGGCGCGAAACCTGTCCGTTCTGACTGACGATGAACTGATTCAGTCCGTGAACATCATCCGCAAAGTAGCGGAAGCCGCCGAGAAATACGCGGCTGATCAAAAAGAAAACGAATAGAAAAGAGGAGCTGCCGAAACATGAGCATTGAAAAGAAAGATCCAAAACGCACATTATTAATAACCGGCTTAATCATCGCCATGTTTTTCTCAGCCCTTGACGGCACCATCGTAGGAACGGCGATTCCTAAAATCGTGGGTGACCTCGGGGGATTAAGCATGATGACGTGGCTGACCACGGCATATCTTTTAACTTCGACGACGATCGTTCCGATTGCGGGGAAACTTGCAGATTTATTGGGGCGCCGCGTCGTCTATGTATCAGGTTTATTGATTTTTATGGGAGCTTCCGCACTGTGCGGAATGGCCAGCAACATGACGGAACTGATTATTTTCCGCGGACTTCAGGGAATCGGCGGCGGTGTCATGATGCCGATGGCTATGATCGTCATCGGGGATTTGTTCACAGGGAAACAGCGTGCCAAGTTCCAAGGGCTTTTCGGAGCGATTTACGGGCTTGCTTCCGTGATCGGCCCGCAAATCGGGGGCTGGATTGTTGACTCATTAAATTGGAAATGGGTTTTCTATATCAACCTGCCTGTCGGAATTTTAGCCGTGATCTTTATCGCAAGAGGACTTCAAGGCAGAAAACAGACCGGGCCGATTAACTTTGACATCGCCGGCATTTTCACAATGATCGTCGGAATCGTCAGCCTCCTCCTCGCGCTCAGCTTCGGAGGAAAGGATTACGCATGGGGCTCTTGGCAGATTCTCGGTCTCTTTGCGCTTGCACTTGCCGGGATTGTCGGATTCATTTTCGCTGAAATCAAAGCAAAAGAACCGATTCTGCCGATGTACCTGTTTAAAAACAGAACGTTTACCGTACTGAATCTGATCGGCTTTTTCATGAGTATCGGCATGTTCGGCGCCGTTACGTTCGTTCCTTTCTTTATGCAGGGAATTATCGGAGTCAGCGCCACCGCGTCCGGCACGATTATGACGCCGATGATGGTATCTATGATTATCACAAGTATTATCGGAGGCCAGCTGGTTTATAAGATCGGTATTAAACCGCAAATCATGATCGGCATGCTGATCATGGCCGTCGGCTTCTTCTTATTAACGACTTTGCAGCTGGATACAAGCAAGCTCGCGGCTACATGCTATATGGCCGTGATCGGTCTTGGAATGGGGCTCGTCATGCCGCTTCTCACGCTCGCTCTGCAAGAAACGTTTTCAAAAGAAGAGCTGGGTGTTGTGACCTCTTCAAGCCAATTTTTCCGGATGATCGGGGGAACGTTCGGCATTACGGTGCTCGGCGCTGTCATGAATGCCAGATCAGGAAGCCTTTTAACCGACAGACTGGTGCCTTACTTAGACTCACTCCCGAAACAGGCAAGTGCCTTTGCCGCCCAGTTTAAAGGTATGATTGACAAGAATCCTGAAGGGCTGCTTCAATCCTTGTTCAGCCAGGAATCGATTAAGCAGATTCCGGCCGCATTTTCTTCCCATATCGTGCCGGTTTTGAAAACGTCACTGATGGATTCGCTTCACAGCGTGTTTTTCACAGGCCTGGCCTTTATCGCTGCCGGATTAATCCTCACGCTGTTTGTTAAATCAATTAAGCTGACAAATAAAAAGACAGGCAAACAAGAAGAAAAGGCGAAAGCCGTTTAACAAAGAAAAATCCCGCGGATGCCGCGGGATTTTTTTATATCTTCTGGGAATGACCAGTCTTCCGCCTCATTGGAAATGGGGGGTGAAAATTCAAAAAAATAGTGATGGAATTCTTTAATAAACCTTAAACATTTCATAGTTATCTTTATAGTACGACATAATAAAGTCACGAAAATTTCTTACCGAAGAAGATAACAGCTTATGTCTCATCCAAGATAAGCCGACTGGATATGAAGCAGAGTGATCAGTCACTTTTATAAAATTCAGCCCCAATGTTCTGCAAACTGAAATAGGAAGCAACGCCACACCTTGATCCAGCTTTATAATCTCGACCAGTAAATGAGAATCTGCCTCAAATGCAATATTTGGGGTGAAACCAGCTTTCTCACAAAGCGAGGCTGTAAAACCGCTATACTCTTCATTATTAGCAAGGGTAATAAATGGTTCATCGGCGACAAGGCGTAAAGAAATTTCTGTTTTACCCGTAAATCGGTGGTTTGAGGGCAAAGCCAGAACAATATCTTCATTTACCAGCACCCAACTCTCTATCTCTTCATCTTGAATCGGATGACCTGTTATTCCTAAATCAATGTCCCCTTTTTTTAAACTTGTTATGATCTCGCTTTTAACTCCGATTGCTTGGAGAATTTTTGATTGAGGAGAGCGGTTGATATATTCACTCATCAGTCCTGCAAGGAATCTTGGATTGGAAATAGATATTCTGATGGTGTCAGAAATTCGATGTTCCTCCAATTGAATTTCCGTTTGTGCATTTTCAATCTCAGTAAAAATCCTGTTTACACGTTTTAAAAGAATTTTCCCTGCTGAACTCAGCTTAATATTTCTGCCTTTTCTCTCAAACAAGGTTGTTCCCAGTTCATTCTCAAGTCTTTTTATAGTGAGACTTAAAGAAGGCTGGGCAATCTTTAATTGTTCTGCTGCTTTAGAGATATGTTCAGTATAGGCAACTGTCTGAAAGTATTTTAGCTGCAGCAATTCCATCTGTCTGCACCCCCTCATTTATTTCAATAAATATATATATACCTTATTATGTATTGGATTAAATGTAAATGCGAATGTAAGATAATAGCATAGTTAAAGAAAAGGAAAGGGAGTCATTCAATGAAAATTGATGTGAAAGATATAGCAAAAAATTTAAATACGCCACTAACAGCCCCTGCTTATCCTATCCCAAATTATAAATTTGTTAACCGTGAATATTTAAATATTATTTACCGAACGGATGAAAAAGCTTTACGTGCAGCAGTGCCGGAACCTCTTGAAATTACTGAACCTTTAGTGAAATTCGAAGTGATGTGGATGCCCGATGTTTCCGGACTTGGTGCCTATACAGAGGCAGGACAAGTCATCCCTGTCAGCTTTAATGGTGAAGAAGGAGATTATGTACATTCTATGTATGTTGACAATTTCCCGGCTATTGCAAGCGGACGGGAACTTACTGCATATCCAAAGAAATTGGGTGCCCCTAAGCTGTATATAGACTCTGATACTCTTGTTGGCACATTGGATTATGGCAGTCTTCGTGTGGCAACTGCGACTATGGGATATAAACATTTCGAAATGGACAAGGAAAAAGCGAAAAGGGAAATTTGCCGACCTAATTTTATGGTTAAGATTGCTACTGATTACAATGGTGATTTAAGGGTTTGTGATTTGGTGCGAACGCAAATAACGAATATAGAAGTTAAAGGTGCCTGGACTGGACCGGCGCGGCTTCAATTATTTGAACATGCTCTGGCACCTCTTGCAGATTTGCCTGTATTAGAAGTTGTTTCAGCATCTCATATCCTTACAGATTTAACCTTAAATGCAGCACAGCCGGTTTATAACTACTTAGAGGAAAAATAAGGAGACGTTTACAATGAGAATTGCAGTTTTAGGAGCAGGTTCTTTAGGAACCATTGTTGGAGCATATCTGTCTGCTGGCGGAATGGATGTCGAATTGATTGATTCGTACAAAGAACATGTAGATACTCTAAATCAAATTGGTGCTAAAGTAGTTGGTACAACGGAATTTCAAGCAAAGGTGAAAGCCATCACCCCTGAAAACAAATCAGGAAAGTATGATTTAATATTACTTCTGACGAAACAATTATATAATGACTCCATCCTTAAAGAGTTACTGCCTTTTTTAAAGGATGACAGTGTAGTATGTTCCTTGCAAAACGGTATACCTGAACAGAAAGTTGCTTCGATCGTTGGTGATGAACGTGTTATTGCAGGTTCTGTTGAATTTGGTGCTACATTTATTGAACCAGGCGTATCCAGACTTACAACTGAGTATACTCAATTTAAAGAGTACGCTTTTCAAATTGGAGAATTACATGGTGAAACAACAGAAAGAATCCAGCGTATTAAATCGGTTTTAGACCTTATCGGCGGAACACATATTTCCGATAATTTAGTTGGAACGAAGTGGTCAAAATTACTTATCAATAATGCATTCAGTGGTTTATCGGCTGCATTAAACGGAGAATACGGAGACATTCTTGACCATGAAATCGGCATTGTTAGTGCTGTCCATATCGCAGATGAGACGATTAAGGTTGGACACGCCAATGGTGTCAAATTTGCGAAAATGGGCGGCCTTGATTTAGAATCTTTGGAATTAAGAAGTGAAAATGATATTCCTGAACGTATCCAAACATTTAGGTCAGCCATGGAACCATCTAGGCTGCTAAGAGCAAGTATGCTCCAGGATCTTGAGAAAAAACGCAAAACTGAAATTGATTATATTAATGGAGTTATTCCCAAAATGGCAGAAGGTACTGGCATTTCAACACCTTTTCATGATTTGGTTGTAGCACAAGTCAAATGTGCCGAGGAATCTCAAACAGTGCCCAATTTTGATACAAATATAAAAGCATTTGAAGAGTTATTACGTATCCGAAAGGAAATGTGATATATAGGAAAGAGAGAAAGGGATTGCTGCGGCGGTCCTTTTTTCTTGGTTCAGCGAGCGGAAGAAATATACGTTAACAAACGGGTGCGTTAGTTACATTAAAGTTCTTCGCCTATGAATTGAACGAAGCTCTTATTGATTCCTTTTCAGCAAAAAAAGCTTCCGGCACCTCTCTTTGATGCCGAAAGCTTTTTTATTGTTTTTTTCTGTGTGCTTCATTGAGCTGTTTAATATGCTGTATCGCAGCTTTGATGCCCTCTTTGGCGTCCGGGTAGGATTGATTCCAATGTTTGACGAGCGGAGGCATGCTTTTTGCGATATGTGTATACAAAATCCACTGCCTGACTTCTTCCTTTACATCCGGGTTTGTTTCGCCAAGCAATAGTTCCGTGTATTTCTCAAGCAGGCCGTCCAGCTGCTGCTGCAGTTTCTCTTCCATACCGTTCCCTTCCCTTTTTCATGATTATGACAATCGGGCGGTGAGGGCCGCTTCCTGCACGATACATCTGCCGCGTCCGTGCGGAATGCAAAGCGGCGTGCCGAACAGCGGGTCTTGCGTTACCTGGCAGTTCATCGCAAAGACCTGCTGTACAAGCTCGCAAGTGATGACTTCTTCGGGACGGCCCTCTGCGTAAATCTGTTTATCCTTAATGGCGACCAGATAATGGGCATAACGGCATGCCAGATTCAGGTCGTGCAGCACCATGACGATTGTGCGTTTTTCTTTTTCATTTAATTCAAACAGCAAATCAAGAATTTCAATTTGATGCGTCATGTCGAGATAGGTTGTCGGCTCGTCAAGCAGAATGATATCCGTATCCTGAGCGAGTGTCATCGCAATCCATGCGCGCTGGCGCTGTCCGCCTGACAAGGAATCCACCGGACGGTCGGCCATTTCCTCAAGCTTCGTCGCTTTAAGCGCTTTTGCGACTGCGTCTTCGTCCTCTTTGGACCATTGCTTCAGCCAGCTTTGATAAGGGTATCTTCCCTGCTTCACAAGCTGATACACCGTCAGGCCTTCGGGAGCTGACGGACTCTGCGGCAAAATAGCGAGCTCTCTTGCCACTTCCTTCGTCGGAAGCTTAGCGATGGCTTTTCCTTCTAAAAGCACAGAACCGCCCCTCGGTTTCATCAGCCGGGCCAATGAACGTAAAAGCGTCGATTTTCCGCAGCCGTTGCTTCCGATCAATACAGTGATTTCGCCTTTTGGAATCGCGACATCCAATTCGTCAATGATAACAGTTTCTCCGTACCCTAAGCTCAGCGTCTCTGTAGAAATTGCACTCATACCGCTAACCGCTCCTTTTTTGAGTTTCCCAACACTATGTATATAAACAAATTGCCTAAACATTCAACGTGAGATCATGATTATATTGTAACAGAAATTAATGACTCTGAATATCATTATCAATTAGTTTTGGGCAAAAAAGCAGCGGGCGGCGGTTATTTTTTTATTTCCGTCTTTTCTCCATCATTCTTTTTCAGTTTCAGATAAAAATGGTCATAGCGGCTGTCCAAATTAAAAGCCGAGAGCACCTGCCGGACGACCTCGCTTTCCTGCATCCGGCTGTTTACGGCAAGTTCTCCAAGGATCATCTTCATTTCATCAAGCGCTTCCTCGCCCTCTCTGTGAACCCCTGAGAGCTTGTCCCGGATGTCAGCCTTTTCATGACCGTCTTTTCTTTCATACAAACCTTCATAGCGGTTATGCTCTCCGGCTCCGTAGCTGACGCGAAGGGAAAAGCTGCTGTAAGGAACCGGCTTCGCGGATGATACGGGTGTGCTGTCTTGTTCCGCTTCCCGTTTTTCTTCATTCAATCGGCAGCCGGCAATCAGCATCAGCGTAAGACATAAAACGCCCCCCGTTCTGATCCATTTCATGCGATTCACTCCCATTCCATTCCGATCGTTTTTAGGTATTTCCAAGGGAGGCGGCTGTCATTCATTAAAAAAAAAGAACCGGAACGGTAACACTCCGGCCGGTTCATCTCCAGATTATCATTCAGTCAGCTCTAAAAATTCCTGCACATCCTGTACGGCAAGGCGGACCGCGTCTTCCCAAAACGACCGTTCCGTCAGATCCGCTCCAAGGTGCTTCATCGCCAAATCCTCAACAGTCATCGAAGCCGTGTCACACAAAAGCGCGATATATTTTTCTTCAAAATCCGCTTTTTCCCGAAGAGCTCTTGCATATATTCCAAGCGAAAATAAGTAACCGAACGTATACGGAAAGTTGTAAAACGGCACTCCCGTAATATGAAAATGCAGTTTCGACGCCCAGAAATGAGGGTGGTACTCCCCTAATGAATCGCAAAACGCTTCTTTCTGCGCCGCTTCCATCAGTTCATTCAGTTTCTCAGCCGGAACGACGCCCTGCTTGCGCTCTTCATAAAAACGCGTTTCAAATAAAAATCTCGCATGAATATTCATAAACATGGCTACGCTTTTTTGAATTTTATCTTCAAGCAAGAACAGCTTTTCATCCTTTGTCTCCGCTTGTTTCAAAGCGGCGTCGGCGACGATCATTTCCGCAAAGGTCGAGGCTGTTTCAGCCACATTCATAGCGTAGGCTCTGTTCAGCTGCCGCACTTGAAGCATGGCCTCCTGATGGAACGCGTGACCGAGCTCATGCGCCAGCGTCGATACATTCGAAGCGCTTCCGGAAAACGTCATAAAAATCCGGGATTCTCCGCTGTCGGGAAAGCTGGTGCAGAAACCGCCGACCCGTTTACCGCTGCGGTCTTCCGCTTCTATCCACCGATCACGGAACGCTTTTTCCGTAAATGCGGACAGCTTTTTGCCAAACGTCGAAAATTGGCTGACGATCAGATTGGCCGCTTCATCATATGTGTATTCTTTCGGAGCCTCGCCGATCGGCGCGTCCACATCATACCAGTTCAGCCGCTCAAGCCCTAAAAGAGACGCCTTTCGATTCAGGTATTCGGCAAAAGGCTTTTTATGATCGGTAATGACCTGCCACATGACATCCAGCGTTTCTTTTTTCATCCGGTTGATCGCAAGCGGCTCTTCTAAAGCGCTTTTCCAGCCCCGCGCTTTATAGATTTCCGTGCGGAAGCCGGCCAGATGGTTCAGCGTGCTGCCGAAAAGCTCCTCTTCTCCTTTCCACGCTTCATTAAGCTCTTTGAACACTTGACGTCTGATCCGCCGGTCCGGGTGCGCCATCATATTTTCCGCTTGGCCGACCGACAGCTCTTTATCCTCAAACGGAATCTTCATTCTGCCGACAGCCGCATTATACAGGTCGCCCCATGCGTGATAGCCGTCAACGGCCAGGCCCTCAATCAGCCTTTCTTCTGAAGCGCTGAGCTTCTCTTTGACCCGGTCTCTTCTCTCATTTAAAACATATGTGAGATCCTGAAGTTCCGGTTTTTGCAGCAGCTCCTCCCAGACCGGCTCGTCAATCCGGGCAAGTGTATCGTCAAGGGTGACCAGAGCGGATTTAAAATCACTGCTCAGCTGATTGATCCGCGCCCTCCATTCATTCGCTTTCTGATCATGAGTGTTCTGAGCCTGAAGACAGCCGACGAACGCTCCCGCCTGCCTGATCATGATCGCTGACCGTTCAAACCTATCAATCAGATTGATCAGCTCCCGGCTTTCATCCGCATGCGTCGGAACTGTAAATGCTTCAACCGCATGTTGAAAAGCGCTTAGATGCTTTTTGAGCTCTTGTATGTATTGCTGAAACTCTTCCGACCGGCTCCCGCCCTCAAAAATGGAGTTTAAATCCCATGTTTCCTTCAATCCCTCTAATGCCATCTTTTCTTTACCCCTTTCTATCCGAAGCTGACTCCATTATAAAACAATTCTGACATATTTCCGAACGATTTCTCCTTCTTTCCGCGAGATGTTATACACTATGAGATAAGAACAAACGGGGAGGATTATTATGAACAGAAAAATTGCCATTGTAACCGGCGCGACGAGCGGATTCGGGCTGCTGACAGCGCTGAAGCTCGCCCGGTCTTATCACGTCATCGCAACAGCCAGACAGCCGGAGAAAGCTGAAATACTGAAAGAGGCCGCCGCTCAAGCGGGTGCATCCGAACATGTTACGGTCGTTTCTTTAGATGTGACAAATGAGCAGTCGGTGTCTGACTTCGGGAACACCATCAGCGGTTTCGGACCGATTGACCTGCTCGTCAATAACGCCGGCACTGCGTACGGGGGGTTTATTGACGATGTGCTGATGGAACATTACAGACAGCAGTATGAATCAAATGTATTCGGTCTGATTCACGTCACAAAAACCGTGCTGCCTTATATGCGAAAACATAGCGGGGCGAAAATCTTCAATATCAGCAGTATCAGCGGACTGACCGGTTTCCCGGCTCTATCTCCGTATGTCTCTTCCAAATTCGCGGTTGAAGGGTTTACAGAGAGCCTGCGCCTCGAACTGCTGCCGTTAGGAATTGATGCCGCTTTAATAGAACCGGGCTCCTATAAAACGTCTATATGGGAGACATCTCTCTCCAATCATCTTACGGCACCCGGCAAAGATTCGCCTTATTACCGCTATTATCAGCAAATCGAAGCTTACTTCAAAGCCAACGCATCCAAAAGCGGGGATCCTGATGACGTAGCGGAGCTGATTTATCAATTGGCACAAAGGAAAAGGCTGAAGAAACTGCGGTATCCGATCGGCAGGGGCGTTAAGCTGACATTGGCTTTCCGCTCACTCTTTCCGTGGTCCGCCTGGGAATCGATTATAAAGAAAAAGCTGTTCACTTAAACCTAAATTATAATCATTATAATTTAGTATTGATTTTTATTTGATATGTGATATAATTAAATTAACAGATCACAGGGAGGACGATGAATATGAATACACAAAACGCGAAAAAAACTGAAACTCTTGTTGAGAAATCAATGAACACACAATTATCAAACTGGTTTATCCTTTACTCTAAACTTCACCGCTTCCATTGGTATGTAAAAGGCCCGCACTTCTTTACGCTTCATGAAAAATTTGAAGAACTGTATAACGAAGCGGCGGAAACGGCGGATGCCATCGCAGAGCGACTTCTGGCCATCGGCGGACAGCCTGCGGCGACTTTACACGCTTACCTTGAACAAGCTTCCATTACGGATCAAGGTCAGGAAAAAACGGCTTCTGAAATGGTGGAATCACTGGTTCAAGACTATAAACAAATCAGCCGCGAATCAAAATTTGTCATCGGCATCGCCGAGGAACAAAATGACCCGTCAACTGCCGACCTGTTTGTCGGATTAGTTGAAGAAGCGGACAAGCATGTGTGGATGCTGTCAGCCTACTTGGGAGAATAACGAAAAAAGCTGAACCTCAGTTGCAGGTTCAGCTTTTTTTATGCGTTCAGCTTGCGCTTTCAGTTTGTTTCGTTAATGTGACGTTCAGCGTCTTTTTGCTTCCGCTTCTGAGAACTTGAACAGTCGTTTTATCGCCGATTTTCAGCTGGTTATATAAGATCTGTCTGATATCGGCGCTGCTGCCGACATCTTTGCCGTTCAATTGTACAATGACGTCATTTGATTTGATGCCCGCTTTCGCAGCCGGCGAGCCGGACTGCACTTCTTTTACGTAAACACCCTTAGACAGCTGGTCGCCGAACAGTCCGAGCGTGTTTTCCTGATAGGTTTCCGGCACTTGCGCCATGTCAATCATCTGCACACCTAAAAATGGGCGCTCGACTTTTCCTTTTGCAAGCAGCTGGTCGACTATCGGTTCTACATCATTGCTCGGAATGGCAAAGCCGAGTGACTCCACGCCGTTTTCACTGACTTTCATGCTGTTGATCCCGATAACTTGGCCGCTTGAGTTGATTAACGGGCCGCCGCTGTTTCCGGGGTTAATCGCCGCATCCGTCTGAATCACGTTCATTTCCACTGTGCCTTGGGATGTATCGGCGTCTACCGTTCTGTTCAGCCCGCTGATGACACCTTGTGTGACGGTGCCGGAAAACTGCTGGCCGAGCGGGTTGCCGATGGCAATCACTTTATCGGCAATGCGGAGCTTGGAGGAATCCCCGAAGCTGGCCGCTTTTTTGACATTGGACGAGCTGATTTCCAATACAGCCAAGTCACTGATGGCATCCTTTCCGACAAGCTTTGCCGTTTCGGTTTTCCCATTGTAAAGAGTGACCGACAGTTTGTTCGCCCCTTCTACGACATGATTGTTTGTAATGATGTACGCTTTTTCGCCGTCTTTTTTGAAGATGACGCCTGACCCCGTGCCGCTCTCCGTTTCAGAGCTTGAACCGCCGTCAAGTCCGAACTGGCTGCTTTGCGAAGCTTGGTAGTTGGACACTCCGACAATCGCAGGCTCCAAGTCTTCCACCATATCCGCTACGCTTGAGGTATTTTTCAAAGGCGTTGACGTAAAATTCGAAGACTGAACTTGTTTCGTATCAGAAACGGCTTCTGTCTTATGCTGCTCACTCGGCAGGTTTGGCACAATGCCAAGCACGAGGCCGCCGCCGATAATGCCGCCTAAAATCGGGCTAAGCCAAGCGGCTCTCCGTTTTTTTTCTTTTTTCACGGCAGCCGTTTTTTCAAATTCCGTACCGGCTGCCGTCTCGTTTTCCGCTTCTTTCGAGACGGGCCCTTCGAGCAGCTCGGGCTCCTGATGGCTGATCTGCTGCTGTTCATTTCTGTTTTGTTCCGTATGTGAAAGATCTGACTGATCGCGGCTTCTGCCGTCATCTCGATGATCATTCATATTCACGCACACTCCTTCAGCATGTTTTCATTCTATCGATTACATATTCATCGCATGTACAAGTTCTATTGTCCCAATAATAAGGAGAAAAGCAAAGCTCCAAAACAAAATGTGTTTGAACATGTTATCTTCCCCGCTTTTTTTCTTCCTTTCTTCCCTTATACACATCATAAACAAACATTGTGGGATAAAAATGAAAAGAATATGTGAAATTATGAAAATGCGGCTTGAGTGTGTTAAAACTAGTATAATGACGTTGAAAGGATGTGAAATGCCTTGTCATACACCATTTATCTAGTTGAAGATGAGGATAACCTGAATGAACTGCTCACAAAATATTTAGAGAATGAAGGCTGGAACATTACATCTTTCACAAAAGGCGAAGATGCCAGAAAGCAGATGCAGCCGTCTCCCCACTTGTGGATTCTTGACATCATGCTTCCGGATACGGACGGCTATACATTGATAAAAGAAATAAAAGAAAAAGATCCCGATGTGCCGGTTATTTTCATTTCAGCGCGGGATGCCGATATTGACAGAGTCCTCGGGTTGGAGCTTGGAAGCAATGATTATATCGCCAAGCCCTTTTTGCCGAGAGAACTTATTATACGGGTCCAGAAGCTGCTGGAGCTCGTGTATAAAGAACAGCCCGCTCCCAAAAAAACCGGCATCACCGTTTCTTCCTACAATGTGATCGAAGATGCCCGAGAGGTTTATGATGAAACCGGCAGCCTGGTCAATTTGACGTCTAAGGAATTTGATCTGCTGCTTTTATTTCTTCACCATAAAGGACACCCCTTTTCCAGAGAAGATATCCTGCTGAAAATATGGGGCCATGATTATTTCGGCACTGACCGGGTGGTCGATGATCTTGTGCGGAGGCTGAGAAAAAAAATGCCCGGGTTAAAGGTTGAAACCATTTACGGATTCGGCTACAGGATGATGACGTCATGAAAAATAAGCCGCTTGCTTTTCAAATATGGGTGGTCATCTCAGGCATCCTCTTAGCCATTTCGATTCTGCTTCTCGTGCTGTTCTCAAATACGCTGCGTAATTTTTTCACGGATGAAACGTATACGACCATTGAAAATGAACAGCATGTACTGACGGAGTACCGGCTGCCCGGGTCGATCGAGCGGGGATATTACAGCGAGGATGCGACCGCGCCGACGACTTTCCGATCCGTTCAGCACGTTCTTCTGCCGCAACGGGAGGAATCGGCCAGTGACAAAGACTTGAACTACTTTTCTTCTTCCTTTATCCATAAGGTGTACAAGCTCGCGGGCCGCCAGCACAGCGTCACGAAACGATACAGCGCGGATATCAGCGGTGAAAAAGTATTTTTCGTCATTAAAAAAGGGCTTACCATTAACGGCCAGGATGCGATGATGCTGTCTTACGCCCTTGATTCTTATCGTGATGATCTGGCATTCACCCTGTTCAAGCAGCTGCTCTTTATCATTGCCGGCGTGATTTTGTTAAGCTGGATTCCGGCGATTTGGCTTGCCAAATATCTCTCGCGCCCGCTCGTTTCCTTAGAGAAACATGTCAAACGGATTTCAAAACAGGATTGGGATGATCCGGTCATCGTCGACAGAAAAGACGAAATCGGAAAATTAGGCCATACCATTGAAGACATGCGGAGCAAGCTGGTGCAAAAGGATGAAACGGAAAGAACGCTCCTGCAAAATATCTCTCATGATTTAAAAACGCCTGTCATGGTGATAAGGGGCTATACTCAATCAATAAAGGACGGGATTTTTCCTAAGGGGGATCTGGAAACCACAATTGATGTCATTGAAGGCGAAGCAGAAAAACTTGAGAAGAAAATTAAGGATTTATTATATTTAACGAAGCTTGATTATTTAATGAAGCAGCGGGTGCACCATGAGACATTTGACATTGTGAAGGTCACGGAAGAAGTCATTGAACGGCTCAAATGGGCCCGGAAGGAATTATCGTGGATCGTTGAAACAGAGGATGCATTAATAATGCCCGGTGATCCGGAACAATGGAGCAAACTTCTTGAAAACATTCTCGAAAATCAAATCCGCTATGCAGAAACGGCGATTCACATTCGGATCAGCCAAAATCAGCAGCAGATTGTCATGACGGTTGAAAATGACGGGCCTCCGATTGAGGATGAGATGCTATCCAGCTTGTACGAGCCTTTTAATAAAGGGAAGAAAGGCGAGTTCGGCATAGGACTCAGCATCGTAAAACGGATTTTAACCCTGCATAAAGCATCAATTTCAATTGAAAATGACCAATCGGGTGTAATCTACCGAATTATCATACCAAAGTAGACTGTAGTGTTTCATTGCAGTCTTTTTTATGTGAAGGAATAGCCGTTAAAATCTCTGTAGTTTGCTTTCAGCGGTTTTTGGCATTGATGAACCCATTTCTTTTCACAAATTGTCTTTTTCGGATATTTCACCTTTTCGACTTTAATTCCTCTGTTTCGCAAGCGGCTGATCATTTCATCTAATTCTTTCATTTTCAGATTCACCCTTTCGCCAGAACTTTGACCATTCGGTCAGCTCACTTTATAATATAAATAAAACAAAACAAAAAAACAAGTTACAATCAGGTTAAATTTACGGAATATCAATATGACCATATAGTCATACATGAGAAGCACAAGCCAGCCTCCTGGCTCCGAAAGGGTGGAAGCATTGAAGGAAAAAGAAAAGCTGATCATTGAAGCAGCAATTAAACTGTTTGCCCGAAAAGGGTACAAATCTACATCGGTTCAGGAAATCGCCGATGAATGCAAAATCTCAAAAGGCGCTTTTTATCTTTACTTTCCTTCCAAAGAAGCACTGCTTCTATCCATGCTGAATTACTACTATGATAAAACGTTTACCCGAATCACGACGATCCAAACGGAGGGTGACAGTCCGAGAGCCGCTTACCAAAAACAGCTTGCGGTGTTTTACGAATCGATTCTCGCCCATCAGGATTTTATTACCGTGCAGATGAAAGACGGTTCACTTCCTTATACCGAAGAAGCGGCGCAGTGCGGAAAGAGAATCCGCCGGTCGATCCTGCAGTTTCATATCGACAGTCTTCTTGCGATTTACGGAGATAAAGCTGAACCATACACAGCCGAGCTTTGTTTTTTAATAGAAGGAATCAGTCAGATGTATCTTGAATATCTCATTCTGACCGGCCGGTCCGTACAGCCTTCGCTTTTGGCAAATACCGTGATTCACAGAATTGATGACATCGTAAACGGAATGGCGGACAGACATGATGAAGCGTTTATTTCTCTTGATGAGGCAAGCTCACTGTTTGGGCCCCTTCATAACGGGCAGCCCGATCCTTTAAGCCAATCGATCTTGCAGACCCTCCGTACGCACATCGGCACGATGGACAAGGCGCAAGCATCTGAATTCACCGAGAGCTTGGATATTCTGGAAGCGGAAATGAAGAAAAAGTCGCCGAAACCGGCAATCATCAAAGGAATGATTTTGAATTTGAAGGAATCCGACCTGCTGGCTGAAGATGCAGAACAGCTCAGATTTTTACTGAAACAGCAGTTTATTTAGAAGAACGGCCGCAATGACTGCAGCCGTTCTTTCTTTTTATGCTTTCGGGTGCACCATATCTTCCGGACGCACCATTTCATTAAATTGTTCTTCTGTCAAAAGGTTCAGCTGTAATGCCGCTTCTTTCAGCGTCAAGCCTTCTTTGTGGGCAAGCTTGGCGATTTTCGCGGCGTTTTCATAACCGATGTGCGGGTTAAGCGCCGTAACAAGCATTAATGAGTTAGAGAGATTTTCCTGAATCGTCTCTTGGTTCGGCTCAATACCGACAGCGCATTTGTCATGGAAGGAATTCATTCCGTCACTGAGCAGCTGCACGGTCTGCAGGAAGTTATAAATGATAACCGGTTTGAAGACATTCAGCTCGAAGTTTCCTTGGCTGGCCGCAAATCCGATTGTCGCGTCATTTCCCATCACTTGCGCGGCGATCATTGTCAGCGCCTCACTTTGCGTCGGGTTGACTTTGCCCGGCATGATAGAGCTTCCCGGCTCATTTTCAGGAATGACGATTTCGCCGATTCCGCAGCGCGGGCCGCTTGCCAGCCATCTGACATCGTTGGCAATCTTCATCAGGTCGGCAGCCAATGCTTTTAACGCGCCGTGAACGTGAGTGATTTCATCATGGCTTGTGAGCGCGTGGAATTTGTTAGGCGAACTCTTGAATGTCTGCCCCGTTACTTTTGTGATTTCTTCCGCAACGAATTCACCGAACTGCGGATGGGCGTTGATTCCCGTACCGACTGCCGTGCCTCCGATGGCAAGCGCGCGGATTTTTTCCGTTGACTCAAGAATCATTTCTTTCGAACGGTCAAGCATGTATACCCAGCCGCTGATTTCCTGTCCGAGCGTCAGCGGAGTGGCGTCCTGCAAATGCGTGCGTCCGATTTTCACAATATCCTGATAAGCTTTCGCTTTTTCATCAAGCGTCGCGCGCAGCTGATCAAGCGCCGGAACGAGCTGCTCATATACGGCAAGAACCGCAGCAACGTGCATCGCCGTCGGGAATGTATCGTTTGAGCTTTGGCTGCGGTTAACGTCATCATTCGGATGAATCTTCAGCTCGGAATTTTTTTCTTTCAATAAAGCAGTCGCGCGGTTGGCCACCACTTCATTCATGTTCATGTTGCTTTGCGTGCCGCTTCCCGTCTGCCAGACAACGAGCGGAAAGTTATCGTCGTATTTGCCGTTTAAAACATCGTCACATACAGCGGCAATCGCCTGTGCTTTTTCAGACTCTAAGTTGCCGAGGCGTTCGTTGGCGATCGCTGTGCTTCTTTTCAATATTGCAAACGCCTTCACAACACGCTGAGGCATTTTTTCTGAACCGATTTTGAAGTTCTCTTTGCTGCGCTGTGTCTGAGCGCCCCAAAATTTATCTGCCGGAACTTTAACTTCTCCCATGGTGTCTTTTTCAATTCTGTAGTCCATTTATGTATCCCTCCATAACAGTTGCTTCACCCTGAGTATTATTCGCCAGTAACAGATGAAACCCTTTTTATTTTTCGGCCTTGGCCGTTTTTAATTTCAGCTCAAGATAGACGCGCGAATCCTTAGAGTATTTATACTTCGGATTTGTTTTACGGTATTCTTTCGACGTGTAAGCCACTTCGTAATGCGCTTCAAATGATTTGATGAGCTGTTCAATTTCTTCGGCATTTCCTGCCAGTCTGACTTGTGCCACATCTCTCCTCCGCTTTCATAAAAAAACTTGTACCATTAAATACTTTATCATAGTATATCATTTTTTTAACAGGAAAAGATAACCTCAATTAAGGATTGGAAGGCGGGTGACTGTCGATGGCGCAATCGGAATTCAAGGAATACATACACGTTAATCTGGCACTGGTGCTTCCCCACGTAGAGCAGAATGATGACCTGGTTCAAAATAAAAAGATGCTTCCGAACGGGCTTGTTTTTTATTATATGTATCTGAGTGAAATGAACGACGAAGACAAAATAAAAGAGGCGATTGAAACGCTGCTTCAGGAGGAAGACACTCTGACGCTGGATACGGTGACGAAACGTCTTGATAAGATCGACGCCCGTCCCGTCTTTACGTCGAAGGAAGCCGTCATCTCCATTCTGCGGGGAAAATGCGCCGTGTTTATTAACGGACTTGACAGCGTATACATTTTGTCCACGGGAAAAAGAGAAAAAAGAAGCGTGAATGAACCCACATCCGAAAAGGTCGTAAGAGGTCCGAAAATCGCCTTCATAGAAGATTCTGATACAAACGTCGCCATGATCAGGCAGCGCACGAACCATCCGAAGCTGAAAACGAAAAAGGTTCCGATCGGAGAAAATAAGTTAAAATACGCCACGGTCATGTACATAGATGATAAGGCGGACCCGTCTGTCGTCAGCGATGTTGTAAAGCGCCTCAGCGAAGTGAAGATGGACGACATCCAGGATTCCGGAACGCTTGAGGAGCTTATTGAGGATAATAAGTATTCGCCCTTTCCGCAAATACAAAATACGGAACGGCCTGATAAAGTCTCTTCCGCCTTGTTCAACGGCCGCGTCGCCATCCTTGTCGACAACTCGCCGTTTGCGCTGGTGGTTCCGGCTTCTTTAGGAATTTTAATGCAGTCTCCCGATGATTATTATGAACGGTGGATTTCCGCCTCGCTCATCCGGGTGCTGCGGTTTACGTCTATTTTTATTACGCTGTTTTTTTCGTCCATTTATATCGCCCTCGTTTCGTTTCACCAAGGGCTGCTGCCGACATCGCTTGCAGTCACCATCGCGGCGAACAGAGAAAACGTTCCCTTCCCGCCTATCATTGAAGCGATGGTAATGGAAATTACGATAGAGCTGCTGAGAGAAGCGGGCTTGAGGCTTCCCAGCCCGCTCGGCCAGACGATCGGATTGGTGGGCGGAGTCGTCATCGGCCAGGCGGCCGTTGAAGCGAATATTGTCAGCTCCATCATGGTCATCGTGGTCAGCATTGTCGCGCTCGCTTCATTTACGGTGCCGCAGTACGGGATGGGTCTGTCGTTCCGTGTGCTCCGTTTCATTTCGATGTTTACCGCGGCAGCTTTCGGGCTGTACGGCATGATTTTATTTATGCTGGCGATCTACACTCATTTATCGAGACAGCGAAGCTTCGGTTCTCCGTATTTCTCGCCGAATGGATTTTTCAGCTTAAAAAACGCAAACGACTCTATTCTCCGTCTCCCTATTAAAAATCAACCAAAAGAGGCGAAAAACGTAAATGAGCCAGAAAACAACTCACAATAAGCTTACAAGCTATCAAGGGACAGCATTGATTTCAAACACGATGCTCGGCGCGGGACTCCTCACCATGCCGCGGGCGCTGTCATCAAGGGCAAATTCGCCGGACGGCTGGATCGCGTTATGTCTGGAAGGCGTCATCTTTATCTTTTTGATTTATCTCAATACGCTCATTATGAAGAAGCATCAGTACGGATCATTATTTGATTATATGAATGAAGGACTCGGCAAATGGGCGGGAAATATCGTCAATCTTATGATCTGTCTCTATTTTATAGGAGTCGCCAGCTTCGAAGCCCGGGCGATGGCGGAAATGGTCAAGTTCTTTTTATTGGAAAGAACGCCCGTGCCGGTCACGCTGTTTATCTTTATCGCCTGTTCCGTTTATTTAATTATCGGCGGCATGAGCGATATCGGCAGGCTTTTTCCTTTCTATTTAACGATTACGATCATTATTTTGCTGGTGGTGTTTTCTTTCAGCTTTAAAATATTTGATCTGGATAACCTGCGGCCGGTGCTCGGGCAGGGGTTTTCTCCCGTTATGGCTTCCTTGACCGTCGTTTCTGTTTCCTTCTTGGGAATTGAGATTATGCTGTTTCTCCCCGAGTACCTCAAAAATAAAAAGCACACATTCCGCGTGTCGGCCATGGGCTTTGGCATCCCGATTATTTTATACATCATTACCTACGTTCTCGTCGTCGGCGCCTTAACCACCCAAGATGTCAAAACAATGATCTGGCCTACGATCGCGCTCTTTCAATCATTTGAAATCAAAGGGCTTTTTATCGAAAGGTTCGAGTCCTTTTTGCTTGTTGTCTGGATCATCCAGTTTTTCGCCACCTATGTATCATACGGATATTTCGCGACTTCAGCTCTTAATAAAATTTTCGGGCTGAAGCAGAAAAAGGGCGTCATCTTCGTAGGCATCGCGACATTCCTCGGATCATTGATGCCAAAAGACGCTAATAAGCTGATGCTGTTCAGTGATATTCTCGGCTATATCTTCTTGGTTTTCTTTTTGCTGCCTTTACTGATGTTTGGAGTCGTCGCTGTGAAAAGGAAGGTGAAAAAAGCGCAATGAAGACATACATCGTAATCATCCTTTGCACATTGCTTTTGGCCGGCTGCTGGGACAGCCGCAATTTAGAAGACTTGAGCCTCGTAATCGGAGTCGGGCTCGATAAACCCGAGGAAGAAAATGTGGAAGTGACACAGCAGATTCTGGTTCCGCAAAAAGCAAGTTCCCAGCAGTCGTCGTCAGGCAATACGACAAAGGTCACTTCCACTCCCGGGGAAACCGTCCATCAAGCTTTAAGGACGGCATCGTTAAAAAATCACCCCGCATTCTCCCAGCACTTGCGCATCATGCTGTTTTCCGAAGCGCTGTTAAAGGATCACATCCCGCTTGACGCATTGATGAACCAATTTATCAGGGACAACGGTACGAGAAGAAGCTGCAATGTGATGACGGTGCCGGATAAAACGAAAGATATTTTCAAAATCAGTGACCAGGGAGAACCTGCGTCAAATACGATCTATGACTTAACGGAGAATAATTCGGTCACCATCCGGATGATGGCGCCCGTGACATTGGGGGAAATATCAGAGAAAATCGCCAAGGGCGAGACCTTTGCCCTTCCTCAAGTGCGCCAAGTGGGCAGCAGACTGGAAATCTGGGGCGCTACCATTATTAAAAATAAATTCTGGTATGCGAATTTAACGCCTTTACAAGTCCAGAATATGAACCTGTTCACAGGCACGGTAAAGGGAGGCGTCACGTTTGCAAAGCATGACAATCATTATTTATCCTTCGAAGTATTTTCCAGCAAATATAATGTAAAAACAAAATATAAAAATGGAAAATTCAAGTTTATCGTAACCCGGTTTGTTGAAGGCCGTCTGTCTGAGGATTGGAACCCGAAAGAAGATTCTTTCAAGGAGTCTTATATAAATGAAATCAAAAACGCGGTAAAACGCAGCATTCATTCAGATGTCATGGCATTCATTGATTACATGCAGCATGAGTTGAAAGTGGATATTACCGGGTTAGGCGATCAAGTCCGGATTCATTATCCCGATAAATGGAAAAAGATATCCTCTGACTGGGATCATCACTTCAGTGAATCGGATATTGAATACAAAGTCAAAGTCGCCATCAGGGATTTCGGAACAAAGGGAATGTCCCAATGACCCCGTCTTCGGGAGAGTGTGCTGGCGCCGCTCTCCTTTTCTTATGTCACGAGATGATTGCGGTGGGCATATACGGCTGCCTGCGTGCGGTCACTGACATCAAGCTTTGACAATATATTCGTAATGTGGGTTTTCACCGTTTTAATCGTAATGAACAGCTCTTCACCAATCTCTTTATTCGTCTTGCCTTCCGCGACGAGACAGAGGATTTCCAGTTCTCTTTTTGTCAGCGTTTCATGCGGAAGCTGATTCTCTGAATGGCGCAGCCTTGACAGCACTTTTCCCGCCACCTTCGATTCAAGCTTCGGTTCGCCCTTGGCAGCCGCTCTGATGGCTTCGGCTATTTCTGCCGCCTTGGACGTTTTCAGCAAATAGCTGAGCGCTCCCGCTTCGATCACCGGATACACTTTGTCGTCATCAATGAAGCTCGTCAGCACGATGATTTTCGGATCATTGAGTGTCGCGCAGATCTGTTTTGTCGCTTCGATGCCGTCCATGCCGTCCATGACAAGGTCCATTAAAATCACATCCGGCAAAAGCGCTGCGGCCAGATCGACGCCCTGCTGCCCGTCTGATGCTTCACCGGCGACTTCAATGTCCGGCTGTGCTTCTAAAAACGCGGCCAGACCCATCCTGACCATTTCATGATCATCAATCAGTAACACTCGAATCACTTTCGTTCTCTCCTTTTGTTTTCTGATAAATCGGGACTTTCACGTCGATCTGCGTGCCTTTTCCCTTTACGGAGATAATTTCCGCTATGCCGCCGATTTCACTCGCTCTTTCCTTGATGGAATGCAGGCCGTATGAGGATGCTTTCACTTGATCCATCGTAAAACCCGCCCCGTTATCAATGACTTTAAGCTGAAGTTTTTGATGTTTCGCGCCGAGCCTGACGGTGACCTTGGTCGCCTTTGAATGTCTGAAAACGTTGGAAAGCGCCTCCTGCACGATGCGGAACAGATGGTCTTCAACGCCTTTTGACACACCCGTATCGCTGATGTCCCACTCAATATCCAGCGGCTGCTTCGCTTTGAACTCTTTTAACAGCTCAATCAGCCCTTCTTTTAAGCCTTTTCCTTCTAAAGTGACGGGCCGCAAATGCAACAGCAGCGCTCTCATCTCGTTTTGCGCTTCCCCCGCCATATGTTCAACCATGCGAATCCGTTTGACGATTTTGTCATCCGCATCTTTCACCTGCTCTAAGACGGCGGATGTCATCATAGAAATGGCAAAGAGCTGCTGGCTGACGGCATCGTGCAGATCGCGCGCCAGCCGCTGGCGTTCTTCAGTGATGACTGATTTTTTCATTTGATCCTGCCATTCCGCCCGCTCGTTGGAGAGCTTTTGCAGCGATGTAACCTGGAGCTCGACCCGCTTGGCCATTTCGTTGAGCTGGTCTGCCGCCAGACCGATTTCATCATCGCCGAGCGGCGGCACCCGATAAGCAAAATTGCCGTTTTCAAATTTCAAAACCGCTTCAATCAGTGTATCCATTCTTGTTTTCAGACGGCCGCCGTATACATAACCGGAAATCAACCCCGCCGAAAGAGACGCCAGAAGCAGGATGACCACAAACGGAATACCGAACCAGCCGGAAGAAAACAGCAGCATCGGGTCAAGCCCGTAATACAGCAGCATCAGCGTAATAAACACCGCGCAAAGGAGCAGACTGAGTCCCGCGGTCATCCGCATGGCGCGCCACTGAATATTGGCGAGTAATTTTTTCCTCATAAATACTTCACATCCACATCGCCGATGAATAACGAAATTGAAATTTTAATCCTCCGCGGCGAGTCGCCGTACTCAGACGATACTTTATACAGATTCGGGCTCATGCCGCTTTTCTTAGAGCCGAGCAGGTTCATATCGCCGATAAAAGCCGATGAACTGACGGACACTTCGATATCCGGCGGGACGTACACATCGACATTGCCGATGACACCGCTGATGGTCATCGTGCTTTCTCCTTCGGGAATCATCGCTTTTGACAAATCAATTTTCACATCGCCGATGAATCCAGAAACATTTAAATCATTCAGCTCAAACGGGTCCTTCATCATCCGGAGCTCGCCGATAAAAAAGCTGCGGAGGTCCGGCTGTCTGCTTTCCGTCTGGGCGGAAGACTTTGGCTGCTCTTCTTTTTCAAGATTGATTTTCTTCTCTTTATGTTCATACACGCGCTTTCCTTTCAGGAGCCTGTAGCCCGCGTATATGAGAAAGGCGGCGAAGGCATAGCCGAACAGGTTAAAGGTGGCGCTGAACAGGTTCCTCAAAAATAAAAAAGCGGCGAAGATATACAGGACGGAGCCGAGCCAGCCGCGGGAATATTTATTAAAAATATAACCTGTGATCAGAAAAAAGAGCGGCCAAAACAAGAAGTCGCCGATGCCGATAATACGCAAAAACATGCTGACGCCTAATAAGGCGATGATAAGTCCGAGAATCTGTTTTTTTGCCATCAGCTGCTTGCCCCTCCTTTCCTTGACTATTGCAGTGCAATATTGCCGCTCGTCACTTTTATATCAATCGGCCTGGCGCCGCTGCCTTTCATGCCGGTAAATGCTCCGCCTTCCTTACTCGTTTTCTCAAAGGAATAAGACGGCCGAATCCTTCCGCTTGCCGTCTCGGCGTTCACCGTAAAACTTCCGTCTTTCGGCAGGCTGATCGCTGCGCTGCCGCTCGCAAGCCTGACGGATACGGGAGCATCCGCCGTCTCAAGCGAGGCGTCGACACTGCCGGAAGCGACCCGCACGTCAAGGGCGCCCGCCACATGTTGAAGCCCGACATGTCCCGAGGATAAGCGGACAGCCCCCGTTTTTGCCGCAAGGCCTGCTGCTGTGAGATTGCCCGACAGCCCCTTCGCTTCAAACACATCCGTCTTCACGTGCTTCAGCGACATGTTCCCGCTTACAGAACGGACGCCGAGGTGCGCAAGAGACAGCCCCTTGTTTCCGTCGACGGCAATGCTGCCGCTTGATGTATGGACGGTGATGTCCCGATGATAATCATACGGAATGCGGACAATCAGCAGAGGGCGCTGAAAGAGATTCAGAAATTGGAACCCTTTCTCCTTCGCTTTGAGATTGAGGGTCTTTCCCCTGCTTTGGACAAACATTTTCCCCGCCGGTCCCGTCATGTTTGCCGCGATATCATTCCGCGCTTCCGCGATGATTTTTACATCCGTCTGTTCCGATGAAACCGACAGGCTGTTGACGGCACGCGGCGGTATGCTTGCCGATTCCGCTTCTGTTTCGTACAACGGAAAAAAACGCCCGGCAAACACTTCTTTCACCAAAAACAGACAGCAGATCAGAACGGACGCCGCCATCAGTCCTTTGGCAATCTTACGCTTCATTACGTTCCATCCTTTTTCATTCATTTTATTATAAAGGAAAAGCCGGAGAATTGATACGTGCGTATAGGGAAGAGGCGTAAACGCGCCGATCTTCCCTTGTGCACATTATTCATGAGCCGCTTTTTGACGCTCTGTTTTTTCCAGAGAAAGCGAGCGCATTTTTTCAATCTCAGCTTCCACCTCGTCTGAATATTGGGAGCGGCTGTATTCTGTGTTCGCCTCAGCTGAAGTGCCGTATTTGACGCGGACTTCCATTTCTTCAATGCGGCTTTCCATTCGAAGGAACTCTCTGTAGGCGCTTTCGCTGTCAATTTTGTCGAAAGAAGCGTTCATATGTTCCTTCGCATTTGCCGCGTTCGCGCGGGCGATGAGCGCCTGTTTTTTATCCTTTACGTCGCGGAGGCGCGTTTCTAAAGTTTCCAGCTGCTCTTTCAGCTCTGCCAGCTGTGTTTTCGCCTGCTCATACGCTTTTTCATGTTCGGCCGCTTTTCCCTCAAGGTATTTCATTTCAGTCAGCGCCTTTTTCGCCAGCTCCTCTTCCCCGGCGTCAAAAGCAAGCTGAGCCTGGTTTTTCCGTTTTGCCGCCGTTTCGGAGGCGTCTTCCTGTTTTTTCTTAAACTGATGGACGATCGTGTGCTGTTTGACAATTGTTTGTTTCGCCTTAGCGATGTCACTTTCCATATCACGCACATATTGATTCAGCATGACTTTCGGATTTTCTAATTTATCAAGCCCTTCGTTAACAGATGCGACGAACATATTTCTTATTCTTTTTAAGACCATTTTGTCTTCCTCCTTATTTTTTCTTCAGAAATTCTTCCCATTCAGAGTCAAATCCGGATTGATAGCCCGGTGATGCCGCTTCCGGTTCATACTGGCGGGAAGCGGTGTCTGAGCCGCCCTGCTTCATCATCTTCCACCCGTAATACACCATGGCGCCGGCCAGTCCGATCGCAACGATAAATGGAAGAGAACCGACGAGAATCATAGCTCCGATGACGCCCGCGATGATACCCGATACCGCCCGGCCTTTTGAAAAACGTTTGATTCCCCAGTAAAGCATCAGGCCTCCGATCGCCAGCGGGATGATAAATGCGAAATGGCCTCCTCCGAAAAAGACAGAAAGTCCGAACACAATCAGCAGAAAGCCGCCTGCCGTTTTACCATTTATATTCATGCAGATCCTCCTTTCGTTTTCCTTGTCTTTACTATAAACAAATCCCGCGGCCGGCAAAACGAGTCAGAGATTGATTTTCATATCAGACCGGAGTCGTATAAGCCCCCGGACCCTCGCATAAAAAAACGCCGCTGCACCGGACGGCGCAGGGCGTTTCACGAAAAATCTATATTCTGATGCTCGCTTCTTTTTCCCTGATGAGATCTGAGCGTTCGGCTTTGGCCAGCTTCGTAAAGAACAATATTCCCAGACCGGACAGGACTTCAACGAGACCGCCGGCGGCAATGACTTTTCCAGGACCGAAGGCGTTAGCCGCGTATCCGCAAAGAACCGCGCCGAGCGGAATGGATATGTTTGAGATCATATGGATGACGGCATAGACTTGCGGCTGGTCATCATGGTCCACAGATGTCTGAATAATCGTATATTCCGGCACATTAATAGCGCTGACGGCAGATCCGAACGCAAACGCGGCGAGGAAGACGAGCGGCAGAAAAGTGTTGAGGCCGGTGATGAAAAATGCCGCTCCTTCTATGATTCCCGCTGACACAAACAGGAGACCGTATTTGTTCACCTTCACCTTAGCCAAAATAAAACCCATTAAAAAGGCTCCGCCAGTGCCTGTCGCTTTCAAAAGCGAGTAGATGATCGGCGGCATGTTTAAATCTTCGGCGACATAAACGGCAGAGAGCGCCTCCCACGGAGCGGCCGCAAAATTCATGAAGATACAATAGATGGCGAGCGGGTATAAAATCTGGTGTTTCCTGACAAGAACGAAACCCCGTTTGAGCCTTCCGAAATACGTCCCGCGCTGTCTGACGGCGACTGGATCCTGTTTGGCATGCTGGACTTGGTATGACATAAAGAGTACGAGAAAACCTGATAGAAGATAGAATATAAGAGCGATAAACAAAGAATAAGCGGGACTGATAAATGTTAAGAACACCCCGCTCAGCGTAATGGCGGCAAGCCTGACGATCTGGCCTGATGATTGGATGACCGCATTCGCTTTCTGCAGGCTGTTTTCTCCGACAATATTGGGGATTAATGAGATAGATGCAGGATTATAAGCGGCTCCCGTGGCTGAATGCACAATCATGAGAAGCATGACAAACCATAAAGGAGAAAAACCGTTAAAGTAACAGATCGGAATGATCAACACGACCGCCGCGCGCGTCAGGTCGGAGAAATACATCCAGAATTTCAGCGTATGCTGCTTCATAAAAGGCCCGGTAATCGGCGCCAGCATCGCCTCCGGAAGGAACGTGACCGCAATGAGCAGGGACGTGCCGATCGCGCCTTCCCCGTCAAAAATTAAAAACCACAGAATGGAATTAAAGGCAAAACCGTCGCCTGACAATTTAACCAGCCTTGAGATAAACAGAAGGGTGAAATTTTTATTCCAGATGCTCTCGCTCTTATTATATGTATCCATCTATCAAATCCCCCATTATTTTACAATGTTTCTTATAATATCTCATTTTTTAATTTTTCAGTCAATAATGCATAAGATACATTTTCCTCCTGTCAATAAAGGTTCAATTGATGGATATCTCTATAAAAAAACAGCCGGCTTGCTGCTGCCGGCTGAACAAAACGTTATTCATCATCACGGAATACCGCGGCGCTTCTTTCATATTCTATATCCTGAACGCCCTGTCTTGCGTTAACCGCTCTTGCCGCCGCGAAAAAATAATCAGACAGGCGGTTCAAGTAACGCATCACCGTATCGTTTATCTCTTCTGTTTTGCCGAGTTTGACGACGAGACGCTCAGCCCGTCTCGTGACGGTCCGCGCGATGTGAAGCTGAGCAGCCGCCTTATGCCCGCCCGGAAGAATAAATTTCTCAAGCGGGGGCGCTTCAGCCGTGTAACGGTCTATGCAGTCTTCCAATGCGGAAATAGATGTCTCTCTTAATGTATAGCTTCTATGTTCAGTGACCGTCGCCAAGTCGCCGCCGCAGTCAAACAGCTCATGCTGAATGTTTCGGAGTTCGGCTTTCACATCACTGCAATTCTCACAATCATCAAGCTCCGCAAGCGCCAGCCCGATAAAGCTGTTCAGCTCATCAATCGTCCCGTAGCTTTCAACCCGCAGACTGTCTTTATCCGTTCTGCCGCCGATCAGGCTTGTCTGTCCTTTATCGCCGGTTTTCGTATACAGCTTCATCGTTGTATTCCTCCTTCTTCCGCCGCTTTTACACATGCCGCGGTTCCTCTTCTGACGGCTCTTTCCGCGTGAGAGACGTCTATTGCCGCTCCTGTCTGCAAGGCACAAATGACAATGTCGCCTTTTGCCTGTCTGCCGGAAAGAGCCTGCATTCTCGCTTCAGTCGCTGACGTTAACAGCCGTACAAATCCCTGTTCCGATAAACGTCCGCTGATCAGCACCCAAACGGTATGCTGCGCAGTCACGGCAATTGTGACCGAATCAAACGTACGGCAGATCAAACCAGCGGCCGCTGAGCCGGAAAGCCGGCGGCTCCACGAAAAGCCCGGGCCGTCAGATGCGGTTGACAACATTCTGAACGGCCGTTCTGTATGAAGCGTTACGGTATTTCCGCTTTTGTTTATCAGAGAGGCGAACGGAACGTTGACGGGCTCTCTTTCCTCCCGCGCTTCCGGCATGAAAGCAATCAGCGGTTTCGGCGACGATTGCTGGGCAACAGCGCTGACGGTGATGCCGTAAATGTCTTCAATCGTCTCTTTTTTCAAAGCCTGATCCGGCGTCTGCTTCGGAAAAGCACGTCCGTCTTTCATCATCAGGAGCTGATCACAATATTGGCCTGCGGCGTTTAGGTCGTGAAAAATACTGATGACCGTCAGGCCTCTTTCTCTCGTCAGCCGCTTCACCGTATCAAGCAGGTCTTTTTGATATTTGAGATCAAGAAAGGTCGTCGGCTCATCCAGACACAGCACCTCAGGCTGCTGAGCCAGCGCCTGCGCCAGAAAGACGCGCTGCCGCTCCCCGCCGCTCAGATTGCGGACGGATTGCTGCGCATATCGGTCGATGCCCGTCATTTCCATCGCTTCCCGGACAATGTCTTCGTCATGTTGATCCATCTGTCTGAAGAGTCCTTTTTGATACGGGTATCTGCCGAAAGACACTGTTTCCTTAACGGTAAATGTAAAAGCTTGCTCCGTATGCTGCGGCAAAACGGCCATGATTTTCGCAAGTTCCCGCGGCTTGTATCCGCCGACGGGCCTGCCTGCTACGAGCGCCTCGCCTTTTGACGGAGAGAGCATTCCCGTCAGCAATTTCAACAGCGTTGTTTTTCCCGAGCCGTTCGGACCGAGTATGCCGACAAATTCACCTTTTCCGGCGGTAAAGCTGACATCTTCCACAATCATCCGGCCTCCGTACCCGCCGGACAGGCTGCTCACCCTGATCATAAGCGTTTCCCTCCATGATGCTGGCGAAGCAGAATCAAGGCAAACACAGGCGCTCCCGCCAAAGCCGTCATAATGCCGATCGGCAATTCGACAGGCTCAATGACGGTGCGGGAAAACAAATCCGCCAAAATGAGAAACCCGGCGCCCGTCAATGCTGACAGCGGCAGTAAATGGCGATGATCCGTTCCCCATAAAAGCCGTGTCACGTGGGGAATGACAAGGCCGACAAATCCGATCGTCCCCGAGACGGCAACCGCTCCTCCCGTCAGCAGAGATCCGGCGGCGATCATCAGCCATTTTCTTTTTCCCGTACTGACGCCTAACAGCCTTGCCTTTTCTTCTCCATAAGTCATAATGTTTAATTCTCTGCCATTGATAAGCAGAAGCGCCGTCCCGGCCAGAAAAAAAGGCAGAAACAGCGCGACATAGCCCCAGCCCCTCATTGACACGCTTCCTAACAGCCAGCGGACAATCGGGAGCAGATCATTGCCCGTTAAAGCGATCACAAGCGAAATGAGAGCCCCGAGAAAAGAATTCATGATGATGCCTGTCAAAATGAGCGTCGAAACCGACATCGACGCATGAACGAGGCGGCTGAAAAACAGAACCGCCGCCATGACCGCAATGGCTGCGGCGATGCTGACAACCGGTAGTGTGAACCGGCCGATGACGGGTATCTGAATGCCGAAAAACAAGGTGATAACGGCTCCCGCCGAGGCTCCCGAAGATACCCCGAGTGTATAAGGGTCGGCGAGCGGATTTTTCAGAAGTCCCTGAAACGCCGCTCCCGCAATGGATAACGCGGCTCCGACAAGGGCAGCCAGAACGACTCTCGGCAGGCGGATATTCATCATAATATTTACATTCATAGGGTCAGCCGAGGATGTCCGGCCGATCCCGATCCAAAAAACGTCGGATAAAGGAATATGCAGACTGCCGATTGAAATGCCGAGTGCCGTACAAACGGCTAAAAACAGCAGGCTGACCGTGTAGGCCAGCGGGCGGTTACTTTTTAAACGTTTCAGGATAAACGCTTTCTGCAAGCTTCTCGACCCCTTTGACAAGGCGCGGGCCTGAGCGTGTGACAAGGTCGGGATCAACAGAATAGACATTGTGGTGTTTGACCGCATTGACGGCACCCCAGCCGGCGCGTTTTTCCACTTCAGCGGCCTTTACGCCGTCTGTCGTAATGATGACGTCCGGATTCATTTTGACAATCGCTTCATCCGTCAGCTGAACCCAGCCGGTCTGGCTGCCGGCGGCGTTTTTCGCGTGTATATCTTCAAGCATTTCGTTCATAAACGTGCCTTTCCCCGTCGTGTAGCCGTCAGGAGACACTTCGACGAATACTTTCTTTTCGTCTTTTTCAGAAATGGCCGCCGCTTTCTTTTCTATGCCGGAAAGGTCGGATTTCATCGATTTGATCAGCTTATCCGCCTGCTTTTCTTTGCCGGCCGCTTTCCCGATCATGCTGATAGATTTGTACACGTCTTGGAACGATTGCGCATCATTGACCGTTAAGACGGTGATGCCCGCATCTTTCAGTTGCTTCATCGCATCGGCGGAAGCGGACATAGAGGACGCGTGGGCAAGCACGAGATCCGGCTTCAGCGCGATGACCTTTTCAGCGTTCACATTCATATCTCCGACTTTCGGTTTTTTTACTGCTTCTTTCGGATATGTATCATTTGTCGTGACGCCTGCGACCTTATCTCCCAGTCCGAGCGCGTATGTAATTTCCGTATTGCTCGGCATGAGGGAAACGATTTTTTCCGGTGCCTGCTTTATGGTTACTTTTTCGTTCGCGGCATCCTTAATGGTTACCGGGAATGCTTCGGTTGAGACGGCTTTTTGTTTGGCCGCGCTTCCTTCTTCCTGTGCGCCGGAACAGCCGGCGATCACAAAGGCGGTGACCAAGAGCGCCGCCCAGACGGCAGTGATCTTCTTCATTCTTTTAACTCCCCCTGATTATGGTAAACGATTGTCTCTTTGACATTCGTATCCTTTTTTCGCAGTAATTATACTATAAGTCTTTAAGGCTTGTATATCCGGCCTTTTTGCATGAAAGCAAATTGTTCGTACACACTAAAATTCATCATGTATACTGTTACACAATGGTGTGAAAAGGAGGATTATTATGGAATTACATCTTGAACGAAAGCTCGTGTTGATTACAGGATCAACCTCAGGCATCGGAAAAGCTGCGGCAAAAAGCTTTTTAGCCGAAGGCGCCGAGGTGATTATAAACGGAAGAAAAAAAGAAACTGTGGAACGGACGGTTGAGGAGCTTTCCGCTTACGGAACGGTTCACGGCATCGCTGCGGATTTATCGCGTCAGGATGAGGCGGATGACTTGATAAAGCGCGCCGGCGGAATCGGGGAAGTCGATATTCTCGTCAATAATCTCGGTTTTTTTGAAGTAAAAGACTTCGCTGAGGTGTCTGATGACGAATGGACTCGGTATTTTGAAGTGAATGTTATGAGCGCCGTGCGCCTGTGCCGGCGTTTTCTGCCGCAAATGCTCGAGAGAAACAGCGGACGGATTCTGAACATCTCCAGTGAAGCCGGTGTCAAACCGCTTGCGCAAATGATTCCGTATTCAATGACGAAAACGGCGTTAATCAGCTTGTCCCGGGGAATGGCGGAAATGACGAAAGGCACAAATGTCACGGTCAACTCCGTGCTGCCGGGACCGACATGGACCGAAGGCGTCGCTTCTTACATGGAAGGAGCCGCAAAGGCTGCCGGAGAAGACACAGACAGCTTCGTCCGGGATTATTTTAAAGTGAATGAACCGACACATTGATTCAGCGCTATGCAACCCCGGAAGAAGTCGCCAATACGATTGTATTTCTCGCTTCATCAGCGGCTTCTGCCATTAATGGCACCGCACAGCGGGTTGAAGGCGGCATCATCCGCTCCATTTAACACAAAAAAGCCCGGCACAATGGGGACTTCCCCATATGCCAGAGCTTTTTTTTACATCATGCCTGCAAACGGAACCGGCTCCCAGCCGCCCGTCTCAAGCTCTGCTGAAAACAGGCCGCCCGCATGCGGCTGCTCAAGTCTTTCGGCTTCCGTCAATTTTTCCGTCGCGGTCGTAATGTATAACGTGTTCAATTCTCTGCCTCCGAACGCGCAGCAGGTGACGTATTTCGCCGGAACTTCGATAGATGCAATTTCCTTATGCAAAAACGGGTCAATCCGGACGGCACGGCCGCCTCCGAACAGAGCCACCCACAGCATTCCGTCACGGTCAATGGTCATTCCGTCGGGAGATCCTTGCGACTCCGGAAAGCGGTAGACCGTTTTCGGATCTGATACGGCTCCGGTTTCAGGATCGTATGCATAACAGACGATTTCCTGCGTCGGAGTGTCGATATAGTACATCAAGTTTCGGTCCCGATCCCAATCCAAACCGTTCGAGGTGGAGACCTGGTCTTTTATTTTGGCAAGGCTGCCGTCCGTATTCAGACGGTACAGCGAAGCCTCCTCTTCTTTGCCTTCCATGCTCGTCGTTCCCGCCCATAATCTGCCGGACGGGTCGCATTTTGCGTCATTGAAACGGATATCTTCCCGCATATCTTTCGGCTGCTTCATCTTCGTCAATGTGTCTTCCCAAAGATTGTACAGGTAAAAACCGTCTTTCATCGTCATCACCAGCTCTTCCTTTGAATACAAGGCCAGAGCCGTGACAAATGATTTGAATTTAACGGAACGGTTGATTCCGTCAGCCGGAGTGAAGATATGGAGCTGGCTGCCCAGTATATCCACCCAGTACAGGCATTGCTTGTCCTTGTCCCATAAAGGGCCTTCTCCGATAACTGCTCTCGTATCTGCTCGTAATGCTGCTTCCATGTGTGAACACCTCTTTTGCTTGTCAGTCTTCTATTGTTATTCCCGACAAAGCGGCGTCCAAACTCAATCTTTTTTAAAAAGAATCGTAATCACCGTTCCGGCGCTGATTCTGCTGTTGACATGGATGGTTCCGTTATGAAGGTGAACCAGCTCCTTGGCAATGGCGAGCCCGAGTCCCGTTCCTTCTGACGGTCCCTTCGTATTCGTTCCCCGGTAATAACGGTTAAACAGCTGGTGAATCGTTTCGTCGTCCATTCCTCTTCCGTTATCTTTCACCTTCAGAATGAGCTGTTCGGCTGATTCCTCAAGCACGACCCGAATGGCGGTCCCTTTCTTATTATGCTTAACCGCGTTTGCCAGCAGATTCTCCAGAATACGGCGGAACCACGCTTCATCAATGGCGAAAAGAATGTCTTCCTTTTTGGTTTCAAAGGCGATGTCATAGCCTTCCGAGAACGTGTTTTTCGTGAAATCGTTCGTGACGTTTCTGATAAACGGCACGACGTTGATCAACCGCCGTTCGATCGGGAGGGCCGCGTTTTTGAGGCGGTATGTTAAGTTTAAGTCCTCAATCAGCTTCGACATATATTCTGATTTTTCCCGGACGATCTGCCCCATTTCTTTGACTTCTTCCGGGGTCCAGTCGTATTGCTTCGATTCGAGCATCATGCTGTAGCCGTAAATCGTGCTCAGCGGGGTTTTTAAGTCATGGCTCAGCCCGGCGATCCATTCTTCCCTTGTCGCCTGGATTTTTTCTCTGTTTTTCTTATCCCGCTTCAGCGTGTCAGTCAGCTGATCCATTGATTCGAAAATCTCGGCGAAAAAGCGGAACGGCTGCTTTGTTTTGCCTTTTTTGTTTTTGCTGACCGGCTGTCCTTTGCGGTTCTTCGGCTCTTCAAGCCGGCCCTTTGATAAATTGACGAGCCATTTGATGGTATGAAACAGCGGCCAGCCGAAACGGAAAGAGTACCAGATGGTCAAGATGCAGATCATAAATACTAAGATTCCGATTAAGAGGAAGAGGGTTTTCATCACATTTCTCAAAAATGATTTGTTAAACTCGTGATCGGGGATGTACACGGGGTTCGGCACCGACGCGACCATCCATTTCGTTTTATCGAGTCTTTTAAAAGAAATTTCCCGTTTGTAATTCCACGGCTTGGAACTGTATTTCAGCAATTCAAGCTCATTGACGGTGTTCCGTTCTTTTTTCGTGCTGTTGATATCCCCGAGCAGTCTGCCGCTGTCTTCGAGAAGGTAGACCGCCCCTTTTTCCCGTTTAATATAATCAACCGTGCTCTTTTTATATTGAGAAAGGGAAGCGAGGGATGGCTCCTGTGATTCGATGTAAGTGAGAAGCTGCTCACTGGCGGATTTCCAGCCGAACAGAATCAAATAGGTCTCATCATTTATCGTGACCGTCCAGTAATTCAGCTTGTAGTTGTCAAAATTCCGGTACTGGTAAATGGATAAGAGATCTTTTCTGCTGTAATGGCTCGGGACGTCTTTCGGCACTCTGTACGCGTAGTCCGTTTTTTCATTATCATTAATGATCTGCAGCCAGCCCTTCTGCTTTCGGACCGACATCTTTAAAAACTCATCGACATCCCATGTGCCGTCTTCGTTTTTATCAAGCCACGCTTCAAACGAGTCTGCCGTCGCTTTGGTCAGTCCCGCATTGGCTTCCGCTTCGCTGAAACGCCAATCCAAATAGAAGAAAGAAGCGACGGCCAAAACGGACATCAGCAGGATGACAAGCAGCAGCTGTCCGAAAAAGTGGAGCAGAAATTTTCCGCGCATTCTCATGAGCGGGTTCCTTTTTCTCCTTGATCGGGAATAAACCGATAACCGAGGCCGCGCACCGTTACAATATAAGACGGATTGCTGGGGTCTTTTTCAATTTTTTCTCTGAGCTTGCGGATATGCACCATGACGGTGTTGTTGTCGCCGTAAGACGGATATCCCCATACTTTTTCATAGATCTGATCTTTTGAGAGCACCACATCAGGGTGTTCACAGAAATATTGAAGCAATTGCAGAAGCTGTGCGGAGCAGCTGACGGGCTCGCCCCCGACGATCAGCTCGGCGTTTTGCGGTGAATAGGAAAAATGACTGTATGAATACGTCTTTACCGCCGTTTTCTCTTCGCGCTTATAGGTTCTCTTTAACGTCGCTCTGATCCGCGCCGCCAATTCGAGCGGATTAAACGGCTTTGTTATATAATCGTCAGCTCCCAATGCAAATCCTGACAGCTTATCCGCATCAGAAGAACGGGCAGTCAGAAAAAAGATCGGAGCGTCGGTATAGTTCCGGATTTCGGTGCATGCTTCAAAACCGGACATGCCTTCCATCATCACATCCAGCACGAGCAGATCCGCGGTTTCATGTTTAACAAACTCGATCGCTTCCTCAGCGCTTCCGGCTGTCTTAATGTTGTGATAGCCTTCTTTGACGAGAACGCGTTTGACCATATCAACGATCGCCTTCTCATCGTCTACAATTAAAATTGACGCATTTTCCACCTTGGACGTTCCTTTCTCTTTGTTTTTTTCATCATATCATTATATGGATAAGATTTGGTACCTTTTTAGTGCGGAGGTCTTGCGGGGAAACAGAAAAGAAAAACGAGACCGGACATCTCTTCTCGTTTTTCTCACGTTGTCAGAGCGGAATATCCATCATTCCGCCGCTTTTGTCAGGAGCTTTCATTTATAAGATGAAGAATAAATTCCCAAAAACCCGGCACTTCCTGGCATAACAGCATGTCCGCTTTTTCAACTATTTTAATCTTCAATTCTTGTTCAAGATCTTCTCTTTCCTGGTATGATGTATTGCTCAGTTTTTTTTTTATCATTGGCGAAAAACGCGAAATCAAAAGTTCCATTTCGTCGGTATCTGTGTTCTCTTTGTTGAAGTCAAATGGCCCGTTCACTGCTTATTTTCCCCCTTTTTTTGCTTGTCCAGCTGCTTTCTGAGATTGTCGAGCCCTTTTTTATGAATATTGGAAATGTTCTGCCGTGATTCACCCAGCGACTCGGCAATCTCCTTCATCGTCGCTCCGTGAAGATAAATATTCGTCAGCACGCTTTTTTGTTTATCGGTTAACGTCTGAAGCGCTTCGTATAAATCACGGTTTTGGACATGCTGGCTCAAATCCCCCTGCTTCCGCAGAAACTCTTCATACGCGTCTTTTCCCATTTCATAGGGAAGCGCTTCACCTCCCTCCGGCTGATCCACCGTCAGCGGATAGCGCTTCTGATTTTTACGGATGCGCTTGTCAAAATCGATGGAGAAAATCCGGATCATAGAGTTCATATATTTGATGATCCGGATTTCCTTATAAAACTGTTTAAAATGGTCGTCCAGTGATTTTGCATCCTTCTCGTCTGAATGTTCCAGCACATTTTTAAATTTCTCGTAATGCTTTGGGTCACTTAAAAAATGTTTAACGATCGGATGTTTCATAATTTCCTTGCATTTTGACCGTAAAAGAACTTGATAGTCCATAAAACCGCCCCCTATTTAAATTAAATGAAAGAAAGCAAAAAAAAGTAAACTACTCCTTTCCGACTAAGATTCCGCACTCCTTATGTCCCGGATTTGCCGGAACAAAAAAAAGACCCTCAACCGGGATATCAGGTTTACAGGAGCCGCTCTTTCTTTCACTTATATACATGACTGCAGGTCAAGTCAGGAGGTGGCTGATAATGGATCAGGTTTTTATAGAAGAAGCGGTCAGACAGATCGGCAATCTCGGCTTTCCGGCTCTGATTGCCATGTATCTTCTCACACGGTTTGAGAAGAAGTTTGACGCCCTGATCGAACTGATGACGGAACTGAAAGATCAGAAAATGAAAAATTAATTTTCACACGAAGTTGACTTTTCATCGAAACGCATCACTTAACAAAGCAGAAGGGAAAACGAAAGGCCTTTCACATTCTCTTTCTGAAAAAACAAAGCTTGAGAGGAGACGATTTACATGTCAAAAGAAAACAACTGCAATATCCCGCAGCCGATCAGAGGAGACAAAGGGGCGACCGTCACGATTCCGCGCAACCTTGAAAGAGACCGCCAAAATCCGGATATGCTGACGCCGCCGGAAACGGATCACGGCACAGTGGATAATATGAAATTCTCTTTCTCAGATGTGCACAACCGGTTGGAAAAGGGCGGATACGCGCGTGAGGTGACCGTTCGCGAGCTGCCGATTTCTGAGAATCTGGCATCTGTCAACATGCGTTTAAAACCGGGCGCCATCCGTGAGCTGCACTGGCATAAAGAAGCGGAATGGGCATATATGCTGACGGGCAAAGCGCGGGTCACGATTGTTGATGAACAGGGACGCAGTTTTATCGATGACGTGAAGGAAGGAGATCTGTGGTACTTCCCGTCAGGCCTGCCGCACTCCATTCAGGCGCTGAAAGAAGGCTGTGAATTCCTCTTGGTTTTTGATGACGGTTCTTTCTCAGAAAACAGCACATTCCAAGTGACTGACTGGCTTGCCCACACACCGCTTGATGTCATCGCCAACAACTTCGGGGTTTCAGAAAAAGACCTCGCCGGCCTGCCCGGGAAAGAAAAATATATCTTTGAAGAGCCGGTTCCCGGGAAGCTGAAAGATGACATTGTGGAAGGCCCGAACGGTGAAGTGCCTTATCCGTTCACTTACCGCCTGCTGGATGAAGGTCCGACTGCTGAGACGGATGGCGGCAAAGTATATATCGCGGATTCCACAAACTTCAAAGTGTCCAAAACGATCGCTTCAGCGCTTGTCGTGGTCGAACCGGGCGCAATGAGAGAGCTGCACTGGCATCCGAACACGCATGAATGGCAGTATTATATTTCCGGTAAAGGGCGGATGACGGTTTTTGCATCGGACGGCCATGCAAGAACATTTAACTATCAGGCCGGGGATGTCGGTTACGTTCCGTTCGCAATGGGCCACTATGTGGAGAATTTGGGAGATGAGCCGCTCGTCTTCCTGGAAATCTTCAAGGATGACCACTATGCCGATGTGTCCCTGAACCAATGGCTTGCCATGCTTCCTGAGAAATTCGTCCAGCAGCATCTGGATCTGGGCAAAGACTTTACGGATATTCTTTCGAAAGAGAAACACCCTGTCGTCAAAAAGAAATGCTGAAGATACACACCGGCTTGCAGAGTTCCGTCTCTGCAAGTCTCCTCTGTGTGAAAAGGAGCTGAACAGATGATCAATCAAAACGGGACGAAAATGTTTTTTCTTCAGGTGCTCCGGTATGCCCTGGCAGCCGCTGCCGTATTATTCGGGTATTTTATCGTGATGATGGCCGTATTTTCATTAGCCGGGACGAGCTACGGATCGATGGCGTACGTCCTGCTTTTTTCCGTGCTTTTTATTTTTCTCGGTTTATGTTTTGAACCGCTTGAGCGGCTGATGATACATAGCTTTACCTTTTTTGGGACGGGCAGGCTGCCTTTTCTCCTTTTAGCCAGCACCGTTCAGCTGCTGTTCCTCTGGATGACCGCGTATACGACCGATAAACTGATTGAAAAGATTTGGCTGTCAACGACGGAGGAGCTGATTGTGGCGGGGGTTTTTTTCGTTTTGGATAAATGCGTCTCCGGACAAAAGCAGCCCCGGACGCAATAAAAAAACGCAGGCCGGAATGGCTCTGCGTTTTTTTTCATCATACCGTTGCGTTTTCATGCCGGATTAAATCGTAGGTTAAGCAGACCGGTTTGTTCGTGCGCGGATCTTTTACAATCTGTGCGTCAATTTGGAAAACGTCTTCCAATATGCCGGGAGTCATGACTTCCTCCGCCGTTCCTTCCTTGATGACGCGCCCTTTTTTCAGGGCGATCATGTAATGGGAAAAACGGGCGGCATGGTTCAGATCATGAATGACCATTAAAATGGTGCGGCCCTGCTCCTTGTTTAATTTGTCCAGCAGCTGCAAAATTTCAAGCTGATGGGCGAGATCTAAATAAGTGGTCGGTTCATCAAGAAGCAGCAGCTCCGTTTCTTGAGCGAGCGCCATGGCGATCCACACACGCTGCCGCTGCCCCCCGGAAAGCGCTTCGATCGGCCGGTCGTAAAATTCGGCCATCCCCGTCTCTTCCAGCGCCCATTTGATCATGTCACGGTCTTTATCACTCAAACGGCCCATTCCGGACTGATGCGGAAACCTGCCGTAAGAAACAAGTTCGTACACCGTCAGCCCGCTCGGCGCTTCAGGCGTCTGCGGAAGAATTGCCATTTCCTTGGCGATGTCCTTCGTGGATTTTTGCATGATCGCCTGTCCGTTTAAATAGACGGCGCCGGATTTCGGTTTCATGATTCTTGACATCGTTTTGAGAACCGTCGATTTTCCGCAGCCGTTCGGACCGATCAGCGTTGTAATTTTTCCTTTCGGGATGGCGATATCCAATTCTTTCGCTATCAAACGGTCGCCATAACCGACAGTAAGCTGTTCCGCCGATAATGAGTTCATCGCGGCAGTCTCCTTCCTCTATTTCGTTTTCATCAGCAAATATACAAAATACGGCGCTCCGAGCACGGAAATCACCAGACCGACGGGAACTTCCGACGGTGCAAGCACATTTCTCGCCAGCGTATCGGCAAGCAGAAATAAAAATGCTCCGATTAAAGCCGAAACCGGGATAAGCGTCTGGTGGCGCGGTCCGGTAAGCCTTCTGGCCAAATGCGGCGCAATGAGTCCGAGAAAAGCGATTCCGCCGGCTGCCGCAACACATGACGCGGTCAGGGCAACCGCGCACATCAGCAGAACGCGCCGCTCCTTTTCAACCCGGGTGCCGAGCCCCGCCGCCAGCTGATCACCGAGCTGGAGCACATTTAAATACCTGGCTTTATAGAGGCTGAACGGTAAAAGAACCAGCAGCCACGGCAAAATGGACAGCACCATTTTCCAATTGGCGTTCCAAATCGAACCGGAAATCCATACAAGCGCCTGCATGAAATCCCGCGGGTCCATTTTCAGCTGAAAAATCAAGAGAAGCGCATTAAACCCCGCATTGACGCCGATCCCGACCAAAACGAGCCGGACAGGTGAAACGCCTTTTTTCCAAGCCAGCACATAGATGAGCAGCGCAGCCAGAAAAGCCCCCGCCAAAGCGCTCACCGGAAGCAGCCATGTACCGGCCATGCTTAAATCAACAGCTGATCCTTGGAAAAAGAAGATAAACAGAACGACCGCCAAAGACGCCCCGGCGTTAATACCGAGAATGCCCGGCTCCGCCAAGTCATTTTGAGACACGCTTTGAAAAATCGCGCCTGAAACTGCGATTCCGGCGCCGACCAGCAATGACAGCACCATGCGCGGCAGTCTGAATTCAAATAAAACGAGCTGATCCCGGGCATCCCCCTGTCCGAAAAAGACACGTAGCGTATCAAGAGGCGCAATCCGGATCACGCCCATGTTTAAGCTGATAAAAAAGACGATGCATATGAGCAAAAACGTAACGGCCATGACCGCCAGCGGTTTTTTCGATTTTACATTCATTACAGCCCTCTCCTTTCCCTGCGCGCCAAATAAAAGAAAAAGGGAACGCCGATAAGGGCGGTTAAAGCGCCGACCGGTGTTTCAAACGGCGCATTGACGAGTCTTGCGGCAATATCACTGAAGACTAACAGAACGGCGCCGAATACCGCCGAACAGGGAATGATCCACCTGTAATCTACCCCGACTAAAAATCGGGTGATATGCGGAATCACCAAGCCGATAAAAGAAATGGCTCCGGCGACTGAGACTGAAGCCCCCGTCAAGAGGACAACGACAAACATTCCGATTACTTTCACAAGCGATGTGTACTGCCCGAGCCCTTTGGCCAGCTCCTCACCCAAGCTCAGCACCGTCACTGAGCGCGCAATCAGAAATGCCAGCAAAAGTCCGATAACCCCGACCGCCAAAAGCAGCTGCACGCCTTCCCATTTCACGGAAGCGACTCCTCCGGCGTACCAGAACTTCACATCCTGGGCGACATCAAAACGGATCGCAATCGCGCTTGAAAGCCCCGTTAAGAAATAGCCGACTGCCGTACCGGCCAGCGCGAGCTTCACCGGTGTCAGACCGCCTTTAGAAAACAGGCCGATGCCAAACACAATAAGCGCTCCGATTCCCGCTCCCGCAAAGGACCACAAAACAAGTCCCGCCGCAGACAGACCCGGAAAAAAAGCAAATGCCAATGCGATCGCAAATCCCGACCCCGACGTCACGCCCATAATGGAAGGCTCAGCAAGCGGGTTCCGCGTCAGCCCCTGCATAATCGCCCCGGACACAGCTAAAAAAGCCCCGACGAGCGCGGCGGCGGCAGTTCTCGGCAGCCTGAGATCGCGTATGATTTGATGAGATGTATTTTGCGGCTGAAAGTGAAAGAGAGCATCCCACACCGTCCGCAGATGAATATCGGCAGCTCCGATGGAAACAGACAGGGCCGCGCCGATCAATAAAACCGCAATCCCGGCACACAGCAGCACAGCCGCTCTGAATGAACGCGCCGTCCACTGGATTTCACTCCCTGATGCCCCTAGAGCCGTCATTGTCTGTTTCTTTTTCAATAGACCCAACACTCGTTCTTCCTTTCTCAAAACAAGAATGGTAATGATAATGATTATCAATGACTTGTTTCAGTATAGCACTTTTATCTTCTCTTTTAATAGACCTAATTTCATATAAAAAAAGAAAGTTTTTCTTAAAAAAGAGCGTGCTTCTCTATGAAAGCAGTGATATAATCACACTGATAATGATTCTCTTTATCACTAATTTTCATGAAAGAAGGAATGTCAGATGTTCCATACATACAAGAAAATCAGCGCAGCGCTGATTGCCTTGCTGCTCATCGCCGCTTTGGCCGCATGCGGCAATTCTTCAGACACGAAAGGTTCTTCTGAAAAAGAAGAAACCATCACGTATAAAGCCGAAAACGGCAATATTAAAATTCCGAAGCACCCGAAACGGGTCGTCGTCATGGCTGACGGCTACTACGGCGACTTTAAACAGCTCGGCATCAATGTTGTCGGCGCGCCGCAAAACGTATTTAAAAACCCTTATTACAAAGGGAAAACAAAAGGTGTGACAAACATCGGCGACGGCACGTCCGTTGAAAAAATCATTGACTTAAAGCCGGATTTAATCGTGGTCTGGACGACACAAGGCGCCGATATTGAAAAACTGGAAAAAATCGCGCCGACCATCGCCATTAAATATGACAAGCTCAGCAACATTGATCAATTCAAAGAGTTTGCGAAAATGACAGGCACTGAAGATAAAGCAGACAAATGGCTGGCTGAATGGGATAAGAAAACCGCTGCCGCTAAAACAAAGGTTCAAAAAGCGGTCGGCTCAAAAACCATCTCCATCATGCAGACAAACGGAAAAGACATCTATGTATTCGGTAAAGACTTCGGCCGCGGCGGAAGCATCATTTATGACAAACTCGGGCTGAAGGCCACAAAACTGACGCAGGAAAAAGCCATTAATCAAGGACCGGGCTACGCCAGCATTTCACTCGAGAAACTGCCTGACTTCGCGGGAGACTACATCTTTATGGGGCCATGGCAGGCCGGCGGTGACGACAAAGGCGTGCTTGACAGCTCAATCTGGAAGAACCTCGATGCCGTCAAACAAAACCATGTCTACCGCATTGATCCGATCGGCTTCTATTTCTCAGACCCGATCTCACTTGAAGGCCAGCTCGACTACATCACAAAAAGCTTAACAAAGTAACCCCGAAGCCGCTGTGACAGCGGCTTTTTATTACGCTTAAAACTTGACAAAAAAATTCATTTATGCTATAATTTACATTTTTGGATTAACATGTATAATAAGATTCTCCCGGCCGGAGATTGATGTAAATAACGGAGGATCTTTATATGAAAGAAAACAAGGCGAGTATGACTTCCCTGCTGTCCGCTTTCGGAAGGGCGTACCACAGTAAATACGACACCCCGGTGATATTTGATGATTTTATGGCACAAGATCTGATTTCCGAAAAAGAGCATTCGGACATCCGCGATCATCTGATTCAAGGTATATCATTTTTCAGTAAAGACATGGCACAGGGGCTTCAAGGCCAACCGAATGACATCTTAAAATGGGTGACTCAAGTCCAGCTGTCTCCTACACCGTTAGCCCGTGCCGCATATTGTGAAGAAGTGCTTTTGAATGAAGTGAAGCTCGGGGCCAAACAGTATGTTATCCTTGGCGCGGGGCTCGATACTTTCTGTTTCAGGCATCCTGAGATGACAAACGCCTTAGACATATTTGAAATCGATCATCCCGCTTCACAGGAAGACAAAATAAACAGATTGAAACATCTGAATCTCGGTATTTCCCATCATCTTCATTTTGTACCGATGGACTTCGCCGCTTCGCTTTCTTTCAGCCGTCTGTATCAAGAAGGTTTTTCACGCCAAAAAACCTTTTTCAGCCTGCTCGGTGTGTCATACTATCTTACGAAAGAGCATCTCGCCCGCCTGCTCACACAATTATTTGCCGAAGTCCCGCCAGGAAGCTCTATCGTGTTTGATTATGCAGATGAGTCGCTCTTTGAAGAAAGAGGACTGTCAAACAGAGTGGAAAACATGGTGAAAATGGCTGCAGCAAGCGGAGAACCGATGTTATCGTGTTTCAGTTATAAAGAAATCGAAAAAATATTAGAATCATCAGGTCTGCTTATTTATGAACATTTATCTCCGGCGGACGTCAATGACCGTTTTTTCAGCGGACGCACTGACCATTTGACCGCATTCGAGACCATTCATTATATACACGCCGTCAAAAAGTAACCTGCTGCCGCAAACAAAAAAGACATCTCACAGACGTGAGATGTCTTTTTGTCATACAGATTGTCTGTTGTTTGCAAATTTCTTTGAGACGAAAGGATATAACAGCAAACCGACGAAGAACAGCCCGATACCGAGAATAAAGGTCGTTAAATCGGCCGTTCCGGTAATAATGACATAAAAAGAATAAATGCAGGCAAGGATGGCGATGATACCGTCTCTTACTCTTGAACCCTTTATCTCGTCATACGTTTCACCCGTAAAAATGAGCTTCAGGCTGTAAAACGCTGACACGAGATACGGAATCAGATAAGCGAGCGTCGCCGCTGTCGTTAAAAACGTAAACGCGTCACTGATCGTCCGGGAAATAACTGAAAAGATAAAGATCTGTGACATCACGTTCGTTACGATTAACGACACAACCGGGCTGCCCTGTTTATTCGTTTTTGCAAAAGCAGCGGGAAAGTCTCCTGATTTCGCCGCTTGATACGGAACTTCAGAGCCGAGAAGAATCCAGCCGAGCATCGTTCCGAACAGACACAAAATCGCCAGAATCGCCATGATGACGCTTCCCGCATTGCCGACGATCGCGTACAATACGTCAACAAACGGTTTTTCCGAGCCGACAAGCTTACCATGCGGAAGCACGCCCATCGTAATCAATGTCACGATGATATAGATGCCAAGCGCGATCAATAATCCGGTAATGGTGGCGCGTTTCACATCGCGCTGCGAACGGGCGCGCCCGGATAAGATGACTGCCGATTCAATTCCGACGAACGCCCATAATGTTGAAATCGCCGCATTGTGGATCTGCCCGCCGATTCCCTCAACTGTGTGAGGACCTGTTTGAACCGGAAAATAAAAATGATCGAAAAACGACGTTTGAAACACAAATAAACCTGCAATGATAAAGAAGATAAATCCTAATACTTTTGAAAACGTCGTGACGAAATTTAATTTACTCGCACCGTTAATACTGGTGACGAGAATCGTGTGAGTGCCCCATAATAAAACCGTACATACGGCAAACGTCAGCAGCTGGCCGAGCGTAACCGCCTGACCGCCGATCGAAAACATTTCACGCTTATCCGTTAAAATCGGGAAAAATGATGTTAAATATCCGGCAAGGCTCGTGATGATCGCCACGTTGCTGATCCAGCTCGCCACCCAGTAGCCCCACACCATCGTGAAGCCCGCTGCATTCCCTTTTTTCCGATCGCTGAACAGCGCACGCGCATAGCTTTGCGGCCCCGCCGTCAGCTCAGGCTTGCGGATGGATAAGTGGCCGAAGACCAGCGCGATCATTAACACACCGGCTCCCGTTAAAAGCCATGCCGATGTGGCGCCGAACGGGCTCGCGATTTTTGCGAGCGAACTCGGAAGCGAAAAGATGCCCGAGCCTACCATATTTCCTACGACAAACGCCGTTAATAACCAAAAACCCCATTTTTTCGTCTGTTCCATTCCTGTACCTCCTGGTTGTTCATTCGTACGGACCAGACCCCGAGATCATATTTACACGCAAAAAAAGCCTGAACAAAAGTCCATGCTTAAAGAAACACACACACCCTTGATCTCCGGATAGCCCTCCGCGAAAAAGCACGCGGCAGTCCTGCACTTATTCAGATACAGTCCCAGCATAAAGAAGGATCGGCTTTCTTTACACTTCGGCGCTGATGCCTTTAACACATGTTTTGCGGCCCCTATCAGCCTGGCATGTGCGACTCATCATCAAGCGCAACCTCTACCTCACCGAGAAAGAGTGAGGATTTTTATCATTCAATTCTACTCAGAGGTTATCAGAGATAAAAAGATCTGTCAAAGGGAAAAATTAGATGGAAAACGGATAGAGCGTTCGCCCTACCCGTCTTATATGGTCAGCGGTTGTTTTTTTTCTTTTGAACAGCTTCTTGAAGCGGATCGTCTTTCAGAGCTGCACCGGCGTCTTCAAGCGCGCCTTGAATGACGTTTTTGTTTTTATCGCTGTTTTTTCCTTTTTCTTTGTTAAAGAAAGCCATCTGTATCACCTCTTTATCAAATATAGGTACACCTATAATGTGTCTTTTTCCGTGGCAGAATATGCGGAATCCGCGTCTCCTTCCTTTTGGCGGAACAGGTAAAGTTTGTTGATCAAACACGCATTCTCTTGATATATTTGTAATTCAGGGGATTTTGGCAAAAATAAAAAGGAGAAGCGAAAAATGACAGGAAAAACACACATCATGGGAGGCATCGCTTCTTGTTCCGCAATTGCGTATTATTACGGGTATGATCCGGTCCTTATGACCTCAGCGGGTGCCCTCGGGGCGCTGATTCCCGACATATGCCATACGAAAAGCAAAATCGGCAGGACGCTGCCCGTTCTGTCCAAAATCGTAAGCACGGTGTTCGGCCACAGAACGTTTACACACAGCCTGCTGTTTATGCTTATTATGTTTTTCATTACGGCAACCTATATTCCGAATTCGAGCATTTCCGCAGGACTGATGATCGGAATGGCGAGTCATCTTGTGCTTGACGCATGGACCGTCAACGGCATTAAACTGCTGTTTCCGTCCGCCATCCGCTTCCGTCTTCCCCTTTATATGAGAACGGGGAGCTTTTCGGAACAGCTTGTGCTGGCCGGCTTAACGATTGTATCCTGCTATTATTTATACGAACTGGTTCACGGCCGCATCTCTTAAACAAAAAGCATCTTTCGCTTTTAGGGTGAGGAGTCATACATATGAAGAAAACCTTTTTCAGCAATCATCGGTTTTTATGCCTGTCCATCCTGTTCATGTGGATGAAAACCTATGCCGTTTATAAGCTCGGTTTTGATCTGCAGAACAATTCGGTTCTTGAGGAATGTCTGCTTCTCATTAATCCGCTGAGCTTCATTGTGCCGCTGTTCGGCATCGCCCTGCTGCTGACGGAAAAAAAACAGCGGATCTTTCTGCTTTCGGCGAATGTGATGCTGACGGGGATTTTAATCGCGAATACGGTGTTTTACGGGTTTTATATTGATTTTATCACCATACCGGTTTTGTTTCAGGCGAGCAATATGGGCGATATGGGAAGCAGCGTCCAAGAGCTGTTTCACCCGCTTTATATCGCTTTATTTTTGGATATTGCGGTTTTGTTTTATCTTGGTAAAAAGCATAAAACTGGTAAAGGTAAAGCGGGCGCCCGTACCGTTAAAGCGTATGCGTGGGCATCAGCCGGCCTCATACTGTGCAACCTTGCGCTGTCTGAGGCCGAGCAGCCGAAGCTGTTCAAGCACCCTTTTGATCGTGAAGCGCTCGTAAAAGGAATCGGCCTGTTCCACTTTCATTTGTATGACACCATTTCGCAGACACTGAATGCAGGGGCTAAAGCGTTTGCCGACGAAGACAGCCTTGCGGCGGTCGCGAATTACACTCAAGCCGATTACAGCAGGCCGTCCGAATCAAAGTTCGGGCTCGCAAAGGGGCGCAATGTGATTTTTGTTACGCTCGAATCAACCCAGCGTTTTGTAATGGATGAGCGGGTCAACGGACGGGAGATTACCCCGTTTTTAAATAAACTGCGGAAAAAAAGTTATGACTTCACTCATTTTTATCAGCAGACTGAACAGGGAAAAACCTCAGATTCAGAATTCATTACTGCGAATTCGCTGTATCCGTCTTCAAGCGGCGCCGTTTTTTTCACAAAAAGCGGCCACCGGTTCAATACGATGTACCATATGTTAAAAGACCGTCAATACTATTCAGCCGTTCTGCATGCCAATCATAAGGCCTTTTGGAACCGGGATGAGATGTACGGGGCATTCGGAATCGACCGTTTTTTCGACGCGGATGAATTTAAGGTGACACAGGAAAATTCAACAGGCTGGGGCCTGAAGGATAAGGAGTTTCTCGAACAGTCAGCTGAAAAATTAAAGAAACTTCCGCAGCCGTTTTACGCGAGCCTGCTGACTTTGACCAACCATTTTCCTTTTGAAATTGATAAACAGGATCAGCTCATTGAGGAACCGGACACAAGCAGCGAGTTATTAAACCGCTATGTGACGACGGTCCGCTATGAAGATGAGGCCCTGAAACACTTTTTCAAGAAGCTGAAAAAAGAAGGACTGTATGACAACGCGATGATCGTCCTGATGGGAGATCATTACGGTATATCCGAAGCCCATAATCAAGGACTTGCCGAATTCTTAGGGAAAGAGGAAATCACTCCGTTTGATACGGTTCAGCTTCAGCGCGTGCCGTTTATCATTCATATTCCCGGGGTGACCGACCGTGCGCCGGAAACGATTGCTTCGGCCGCGGGACAGGTAGATGTAAGACCGACGCTGCTTCACCTGCTCGGCATTGAAACGAAAGGCAGCATTCAGTTCGGCAATGATCTGTTTTCCGGAGAGCGGACCCCGTTTGCGGTGCTGAGAAACGGCAGCTTTATCACGGATGATCATATTTATACGAAAAATACGTGTTACAGCCGTAAAACGGGTGAACCGCTTTCTGACATGAGCGCGTGCAGCGATGAGAAAGAAAAAGCGGAACAAGAGCTGATGCTTTCCGATAAAATATTAAACGGCGACCTGCTGCGGTTTTATAAGCAATAAAAAAATCCCTCCGTTATATGGAGGGATTTTTCATGTTTCATATATAAGCCGTCCGGTCATTTTCGTATCATATCCGGATAATTGAGAAAGCTGAGACTTGAATTCCTCAGAATTAAGAATGTCCTGCACGCTTTGAACAAGCTCCCGGTTTTGTTTTAAGACGACCACATCGTACTGCTCACTGATCACCGGGATAAAGTCCGTGCCCGCCATATGCGCCGCATGCTGCGACCCGACTCCGATATCCGCCTTTCCGCTTGATACTTGTGAAGCCGCTGACAGATGATCCGTGACAATGTCATGATAGCCGGCGACATCAGACGGCGTAATGCCGAAAGATCTGAGCTGTTCATCCAGCAGCACCCTCGCGCCTGATCCTTTTTCGCGATTGACGATGCGGACATCTTTTCGGCTCATGTCCTGAAAACCCTGAATGTTCAGCGGATTACCTTTTTTCACATATAATCCGGCCTGCCGCAGCACGACATGAAAAAGCGCAAACGGCTCCCCTGAAAGAATGCGCTTCACGTACGGGATGTTATACTGCCCCGTCTCCCCATCGTATAAATGCAGACTGACGATGTCACAGGCCCCGCGGTACATCTCGATCAGGCTGTTCAAACTGCCGCTGTACTTGCGGAGCGGAGCCGCCTGTATTGTTTGTTCCAGCTGTTTGCTGAGGAGGTCCATCGACACATCCTGCCCGCTGATGATAACGGACTGCCTTTTTTCCGGCTCCCGCCCGCGGGACGGGTCAGGCGCTTCTGCTGCGGATGGCTTTTTTGACATTCTCATGTTTGCTTTATATTGTTTTAAGTCCTCTTCATCGACCCTCATCTGTCTTCCGACCCTGTACGCCGGAATGAGTCCTTTTTTTATCAAATCATATACTGTCAGTTTGGAGACCTTCAAAAGGCCCGCAACTTCTTCTATTGTATAGGAAGTGGCTTCTGTCATATTATCACGCTCCGTTTTTATTATAACTGTTCAGATATTGAAAAAAAACCGCACCATCACGTACAATTGCGTTATAATTAGTTTGATCTAATGATATTTAGCTATAAGGGGTGCACAATGTTGAAAAAGAAAGCGACACTACTCACAACTGCGGCTATGGCCGTTTTCCTGGCAACTGCGGGCTGCTCATCCGGACAATCGTCCAAAGGCGGACAAAACGAAAAAGTCACGCTGACCGTTTCTGCGGCAGCCAGCGCTCAGGATGCACTTGAAGAAATCCAGACCAACTACGAAAAATCACATTCAAACGTAACCATTCAAGACAACTTCGGATCATCAGGCACATTGCAAAAACAAATTTCACAAGGCGCGGGAGCTGATTTATTCTTCTCGGCAGCCGAAGATAAATTCGAAAAGCTCGTTCATGACGGAGATATCGACAAAAAAGACAGCACGGATCTTTTGAAAAATGATCTCGTCATGATCGTACCTGAGAAAAACAGCGCACACCTGACACATCTGAATGACCTGAAAAAAGACAGCGCGGAAAAAATTGCGCTCGGCACGCCTGAATCCGTTCCGGCCGGACAATACGCCAAACAGTCATTGACGGCATTATCCCTGTGGGACAAGGTAAAAGATAAAGTCGTCTATGCAAAAGACGTTCGCCAGGTGCTTTCTTATGTTGAAACCGGAAATGTCGATGCCGGGCTTGTCTATAAAACAGACGCGCTGATTTCGAAAAAGGTGAAAATCACCGATGAAGCGCCGGCGAAAACGCACGATCCGATCGTTTATCCGCTCGGCATCGTCAAGGATACAAAGCACCGTAAAGAAGCAGAAGCGTTTTATCAGTATCTGCAGTCAGATGAAGCGATGAAAGTGTTTAAGAAATATGGATTTACTGCCAAGTAACATTACGGCTTCGGAATTTTTCACCCCAGTCGTATTGTCTTTTGAGGTGGCTTTGGCATCAGGCATTGCCGTCATCATTTTCGGGACGCTTGCAGGCGCCTGGATGGCGAAAGCGCGATTTCCCGGAAAAACGGCTGTGGAGACCCTGTTTATGCTCCCGCTCGTTCTTCCGCCTACCGTTGTCGGCTTCATTCTCATTATTATTTTCGGGAAACACAGCTTTATCGGCCGGACGATCGAGCGGATTTTTCACCAGCCCGTCATTTTCACGTGGTCGGCCGCGGTGATCGCTTCGGCCATTGTCGCCTTCCCGCTTATGTATCAGTCCGCTAAAACGGGCTTCGCCGCGGTTGATGCCGACATTGAGGGAGCGGCGAAAGTAGACGGAGCCGGCAGGTGGCAGGTTTTCACCCGTATTTCCGTCCCGCTTGCCTTTCCCTCCCTCTTGACCGGAAGCATTCTCAGTATTGCACGTGCGCTAGGTGAATTCGGGGCGACTTTAATGTTTGCGGGAAATATTCCCGGTGTCACCCAAACGCTGCCGACAGCGATTTACGTCGCGATGGACTCCGGCAATGAAACACTCGCCTGGGTGTGGGTGATCTGTATTGTGATCATTTCTTTCCTGATGCTGTTTTTCATCCAATTGAAAAAACCCGCTTGACCGATCCGCCTTCCGCGCACCTTTCGCCGGGAGGCTTTTTGATTTAAAATCGGATGGTATATAATGAAACAAAAAACACACAAAGGGTGCGGCCATGAAGATTAATGTCATTATCGCGGATGATAATTCTTTCATCAGAGAAGGAATGAAAATCATTTTGCATACATATGAGGAATTTACTGTATCGGCAACGTTGGAAAATGGCCTCGAGGCGGCAGAGTATTGTAAACACAATCCCGTCGATATCGCCTTGCTGGACGTCCGCATGCCGGTGATGAACGGCGTCGAAGCCGCAAAACGGATCGCTGAGGAAACGGATACGAAGCCGATGATCCTGACGACATTTGACGACGATGAGTATATTTTAGAAGCGATTAAAAACGGCGCGAAAGGATATTTATTAAAAAACACCGAACCGGAACGGATACGCGATGCGATCAAAAGCGTTTTCAACGGGCACAGCATTCTTCAGGACACAGTGCTGGATAAAATAAAAGACAGCCTTTTCCGGCCGGCGGAAGCCGCGCATCAGATTGATGAAAGCCAGTTTACTGAAAGAGAGCTCAGCATCATGTCGCTTATTGCGAAAGGACTGTCGAACAGGGAAATTTCAAAACAGCTTTTCATTTCTGAAGGGACGACGGCCAATTATATTTCATCTATTTTAGGGAAAACAGGGCTTGGGCACAGAACGCAGATCGCGATTTATTATATCACCGGGAAGGTGGATAACGGGCGTTGAACGGTATGGATTTTTGGATGCTGATGAGCAGACTGATCGCCATTTTTTATACGGCTTTTTTGTTCGTATCGGCAGACCGCCTCTACACGCCGTACGCCGTCTTGTTTCTGCTGCTTTATCTGTCTTTGGGCATTGCGGTCTGCATGATCAGACCGCCCGCTTGGAGGCGCGGGATCACCCTCATGGCGCTGGCATTGACCGCCTGGCTTTCCGCCTTAGGCCATCCGGCGTTTCTATTTCTTTTGCCGCCCGCCATTTTTGCCGTTCTTGCCGAATATCCGGTTCACCGCTATGTGTTCTGCCTGCTCGTATTTTTGCCGTTTTTATTTATCCCGTACGGCGACCTTCCGACTTATATCGTCATGACCTTGTTCTGCTTGGCGATATTCGTTTTGGCCGCCCGGTCCAGCGACCGGCTGAAAAAATATGAAGAGCAGTCAGACAATATGCGCTCAAGCATTGAAAAACTGACGAAACAGCTGCACAGCAGCACGGAATATATCAAACAATCGGAGTATACCGGCAAACTCGAAGAAAGAAACAGATTGTCCCAAGCCATCCATGACAAAATCGGCCATTCCATGACAGGCGCGCTCATTCAGATGGAAGCGGCGAAACGGATGCTCGGCTCCCATCCGGACAAAGCGGCTGAACTGCTCCAAAACGCCATTACCATTTCCAAAGAGGGCATAGAGGATATCCGCATTACGCTGAAAAATATGAAACCGCCCGCTGAACAAATGGGCATTCACAGATTAAGAACGTTTATTGATGAATTTTCGGCCAAAAACGGGATGCCGGTTCCGTTTACGCATCAAGGCGATTTGGACAGGCTGACGCAAATGCATTGGAGAGTCATTCAGGAAAACGTAACCGAAGCCTTGACCAATGCAATGAAATACGCCGATGCCACACAAATCTTCATTGATATCCATGTGCTGAACAAAGCCGTGAAAGCGGAAGTGAAAGATAACGGAAACGGCGCCGTCCGCTTTAAAAAAGGCCTCGGCATGCTCGGTATGGAAGAACGGGCGGCCGTCTTGCACGGAACCGTTATTTTTGACGGCACGGCCGGTTTTTCCGTCACGACATTGCTTCCGGTTGAATAAGTGAATGTTTTCATGTGAAAAATATGAAGATTCTCATGTCAAAGGAATGAACAGCTGCACTAACGGCCGTTCATTCTTTTTTTTATAATAAGAGCATCATAAGACATAGAGGTGGAAACATGAACATTTTGGAGCTCAAACAGCTGAGTAAGAAATTCGGTGATTATGCAGCCGTTGACCAGATGTCGCTTGCCGTAAAAGAAGGTGAGATTTTCGGGTTTCTCGGCGCAAACGGAGCCGGAAAAAGCACGACGATCAATATGATCTCAGGCCTTTTAAAACCTTCAGGCGGAGACATTCTGTTTCTCGGAAAAGATATTTTCAAATATAGCAAAGCAACGAAAATGAATATCGGCATCGTCCCTCAGGACCTCGCGATTTACGAAGAATTAAACGCCTATGAAAATGTGAAGTTCTTCGCCGGGCTGTACGGCCTGAGAGGGGCGGCTCTGAAAGAACGGGTTGAGGAAGCCCTGACATTCGTCGGCTTGAGCGATAAACACAAATATTTGCCGAAGCATTTTTCCGGCGGAATGAAGCGCAGGCTCAATATTGCGTGCGCTCTTGCCCACCGGCCGAAACTGATCATCATGGATGAACCGACGGTCGGCATTGACCCGCAATCAAGAAATTATATTCTGCAATCAGTGAAAAAGCTGAATGAAATGGGCTGCACGATCATCTACACGAGCCACTACATGGAGGAAGTGGAAGAAATATGCACACGCATCGCCATCATCGACCACGGAAAAGTCATCGCAGAAGGCACAAAAGAACAGCTGACCTCCATCATTACCGACACGAAGGACGTCGTGATTGAGCTGTCATCCGGAAACGGCATCAGCCTCGGCGATATTCAGGAGCTGCCCGGCGTCAGAGCCGCCGCGCTGGAAGAAAACAGCGTGAAAATCAGCTCTGACACAGGGGTCAACAATTTAAACCGCCTGATCCGGTACTTCATGGACAAAGGCATTGAAATCCGCTCCTTGCAGGAACAGGCCCCTGACTTAGAAACGGTATTTCTCACGCTGACAGGCAGAAGCCTGCGCGACTGACCCCATTGAAAGGAGGATTGCAAATGAATATTCTGCACATCGCCGTGAAAGAAATCAAAATCAGTTTCCGCGACAGACGAACTTTTATTTTCATGCTTGCTTTTCCGATCGTCTTCATGCTGATTTTCACTGCGGCATTATCAAACGCCTTTGATTCAGAGGTGACGGTCGGAAACATCAAGGTGGTATATACGGACCAGTCAAACGGCCCTCTTTCTCATGATTTTACTGAGTTTATGAAAAACGCCAAAAAAGAGCATGTCTATTTTCAAAAAGCGGACACGGAGGCAAAAGGCAAAAACGAGGTTCGAGAAAATCAGGCGGATGCTTTCGTCACTGTAAAAAACACCGGTTTTCAAGTCTATACAAATGACCGGAGCGGCATAAACGGCACGATCGTCCAAGGCATGCTGACCGCTTTTACCAATCAATACAAAGCAGGCGCCGCCGCTTACAAGGCGCATAAGGCGCCTTCCGCCGGACAAATCAAAAGCGATTATATGAAGCAGACGTCTTTACACAAAGCGAAAGAACCGAAAGCGAAAGATTTTTACGCGATATCCATGACGACGATGATCGGGCTGTACGCCTCGATTTTTGCAAGCACCTTATTCCGCGGGGAAAGAATACGGCACACCGCAGATCGCCTGATCGCCGCCCCGCTCCGGAAAAGCGATATCTTTCTCGGAAAGATGCTCGGCATTTTGGCTGTGAATGTTCTGACGATTCTTGCCGTTGTCGCCTTCAGCAAATTTATCTTAAAAGCGAATTGGGGCAGCCACATGGGACTTGTGCTTTTGATTCTCGTTTCTGAAATTCTTTTGGCCGTCAGCTTCGGGCTCAGCCTGAGCTATTTGACCAGAAAACCCGAAAGCGCCAGATTAATCACCGTCATCATCGTTCAGGTGATGTCCATTATCGGCGGCGCCTATTACAAATATGAAGGCGGAGGAATTTCCGCCCTGTCGCCCTTATCCTGGATCAATAAGGCGATTAACAGCATCATTTACGCAAATGATGTATCAGCGACATGGCCTGCACTCGGTTTAAATACAGCATTGGCGGCACTCTTTTTGCTGATCGCCGCATTTACGTTTCAAAGACGGGAGGGACTGTAATATGAAAAACTTCTGGTGGCTGTTTGCGCACACTCTCAAAGGGATTACAAAAAGCAAAAAACAGCTCATTCTTTATATCGGGGCTCCGCTGATCGGCGTCTTCCTCTCCTTCATGACCAATGCCAACGGCGGAGCCGAAACGCTCAATATCGGCATTCTCGATCAAGACGGCGGAGAAGTGGCGAAGGATACGGCCGCGTTTTTAAAAGGACTGGATCATGTGAAGATTTCGGAGGAAACAGCTGCGTCCGCCACATCAAAGATCGCTTCAGGAAAAATGGAGGCGCTCATTACGCTTGAAAAAGGCTTCTCCCAAAGCGTAAAAGACGGGAAACCGTCTCACATCGGCATGACCTCGCTGAAAGGCGCCCAGGTCACCGGATATGTCAGCTCTTATTTGTACAATTATATGAACAGCATCGCCTCAATCGGCAAATCCTCCGGCGGAGACGCAAAGGCCTTTCAGGCGATGTACGCCGATTTCAAGCATTCTCCCATTCAAACGGAGTCCGCTGTTTTACAAGATACATCGAACCATAAAGAAATGACTTACTCAGTCATCGGGTATCTCATTATCATTATGCTCTATTCCGCAGGCAACCTGACGGAACTAATGATTAAAGAGAGAGAAAACAGGACATACTACAGGCTTCTGTCAACGCCGATCACATCAAAGCAGTATGTATTGGCGAACGCGGCGGTGAATATCATTATCATGGCCGTCCAAATTCTATTCGCCGTTCTCTTTATGGGCGCCGCTTTTCATATTCATCCGTCATTCCCGCTGTGGCAGCTGTTCGTCCTGATGATGCTGTTTGCATTAAGCGCGATCGGGGTCGCCTTTATTGCCGTCGGTTTTTCCAACAGCAGCGCTTCGGCATCGGCGCTTTTGAATTTGATCGTCGTGCCGACATGCTTGCTGGCCGGCTGCTTCTTTCCGGGCAATATTATGCCGAAAACGGTGCAGACAATCGCCGAATTTCTGCCTCAGCGCTGGGTGCTCGATACGGTCGATCAATTGCAGCACGGCCGCACGTTCCAAAGCCTGATGCTGAACATCATCATTTTGGGAGCCTTCGCCGCCGCCCTGTTATTAATAGCCGCATACAGGTTCAGCGTAAAACGTCAGACACAGACATTTATGTAAAGAAAAACAGCCCCGTAAAGGGCTGTTTTTTTCTTAGAACAGAAGCTCGTCCGGATTCGGGCCGACACGCTCGTCTTTGTTCAATGCGCTGATCTTTTCCATTTCTTCCTGTGACAGTTCGAAATCAAAAATATCGGCATTTTCTATGATGCGGTGCTCTTTAATCGATTTCGGAATGGTAACGACTTCGTTCTGAAGATCCCAGCGCAAAATCACTTGAGCAACCGATTTGTTATGTTTTTCCGCAATTTGTGACAGCACTTCGTTATCGAGGAGCTGTCCCTGCATCAATGGAGACCATGCTTCCACTTGAATGCCCTGCGCTTTGCAGAAATCTCTTACTTCTTTTTGAGTCAGGCGCGGGTGGAATTCAATCTGGTTGACCATCGGCTTGATTTCAGCATCTTTCAGCAGTTCTTCTAAATGATGCACTTGGAAGTTGCTGACGCCGATTGCGCGGATTTTACCGTCTTTGTACAGCTTTTCAAGAGCGCGCCATGTGTCTTTATATTTATCCTTGCCCGGCCAGTGAATCAGGTAAAGGTCGAGGTAATCGAGGCCGAGGCGCTCAAGGCTTTTCTCAAACGCGTCAAGTGTCGTTTCGTATCCTTGATCTTCATTCCACACTTTTGACGTGATGAACAGCTCTTCTCTGGCAACGCCCGCAGCTCTGATGCCTTCGCCGACACCCTCTTCATTTTTGTAAATAGCCGCCGTATCAATGCTGCGGTAGCCGTTTCTGATTGCCGCTTCGACGGAGTCCGCCGCTACGCTTCCGTTTTCCACCTTGAAGACGCCAAGGCCGAACCACGGCATTTCAACGCCATTATGAAGCTTTACAGTATCTTTTAAGCTTTTTGCCACGTTGAACCATCCTTTCTAGTCATTATGTAAACGGTTATTATTATCTCACATTTCCGCCGTAAGAAACCAATTATACGCTCATCGTCATCACAAAAACCATCTTTAGTGCCCAAGCACCACTTCCGTTATTATTTTCCTATTTTTCAAAAATTCCGGTTAACCGGGTAACTGTCCGGGTAAATCGCTACTGTAGCCACCACACACTTGAAGGAGGAAATCATATGAAACGTATGCGTATCCCGATGTCCGTTGCCCTTGGCGCCGCTTTGTCTCTGACTCCTCTGTCCTTTGTATCCGCAAAAGAAACCCCGGTTCCTCAAAACATGGCACAGCAATCATCAGATGTCTCAGCAAAAGATGTCGGATTAAACATTGACGTTGACCTGCTCGGCATCGGCAATTCGATTGCTGACGCGATTAAGTCGGCGCAAAACCGTGACGGCTTCGTCAAAAACTTAATGGAATCTTCATTCTACGCTTCCGGACAAAAATATAACGTCATGGTGTTTAATTTAAGCCAGGAATATGAAGATCATTTTAACGGCGTTCAGTTTTACGGTTCCGCCGTTTATGACGGCATCACGTACGGCATTTGGGTGTTTGAAGACGGAAGCTTCACCAATAAAGGTGATGGCGGCTGGATCAACTGGGCCTTCAGAGGCTGGTTTGACCGCGACGGCGATCACGTCGAATTCCATCGTCCGTAATCAAAAAAAGTCCGGCGACAGATGCCGGACTTTTTTTGATTTATTCATCTCCGTCAAGCATGGCCGCTTCCACATCATTGATGTATTGGCGAAGCTCATGTGACATATCGCGGGAAATTTCCCGCTCTTCGAATAATGTTTGGATTTCGTTGCGGATGGCCTGCACGGCCCGCAGTTTGATTTCGAGTTTTTGATTTTCAAAACGGCGGCTTGGACTCTGTTCGTGATACGAGTGCCCCAGCCTGAAAATCAGGTGATTGTAAAAGGAAATGACGGCAAGCGTCACATCTTTATTTTCTTCGGTCATGTGTTTTTTCAGGCTTTCAATGGCCGCTTTTGCCGTTTTAACCCTTGTGGCACGGATGAGGCCTTCTTCATTTAAAATCGTCATTTCCGGCTTTTTATGTTCACCGAAAAAGATCCAGTACATCAGGCGTTTCAGCTTTTTCTTAGATAAGCCGACTTTAAACGGATTCGTATACAGCACTTCCAGTTCATCAAACCGTTCCTGAAGGCTGTCAGCCGTTTCTTCCGGTATGTCGCCCCGCTCAATCAGCCGCAGCAATTCTTCCTGTTCTGCCTGTATCCCTTGGGCGCGGACTTTCCGCTCATCTTTTTTCGTGCGGTTTTTGACGGTGAACTGCTGAAACCTGAGATTTTTCATTTTCTCATTGTATTCGGCAATGACCGCAAAAGAAGCCGTTTTGTTTGTCTCATTCATATTTTCTTTAATGGCGGTTAAGGCAGCTTTTATCAGCTTCCGTCTCGCTGTCAGCAATTTGACTTTCTTCTCTTTCACATTGTCTTCCGGCTTATCTGTCAAAATCGGCAGTACAATTGTCGCCAGTACCAATGTGCACATAATAACACCCGCGGCTAAAAAGAGAATCAAATTCCGTTCAGGAAACGGTGAGCCGTCAGAGAGCACGTAAGGAATGGAAAAGGAACCCGCAAGCGTGACCGCTCCCCTGACGCCTGAAACCGAAATCAGCAGGGTCGAGCGCAGGCCGGGTTTATAAATGCTCTGATCCTTGTTAAAAAACCACTTGCCGTTCCAAAAAAACAGCACCCACAAAAACCTGAGAATCATTAACGTCAGCGTAATGACGATAATGTACCCGATGACCATCATATTGTTAAACGCGGTATCATTAAAGATGACGGAAACCACATCCGGTATTTGCGCCCCTAAAATAACGAAAACAAGACCGTTCAGAATGAACAAAATAATATTCCACGTACTTGAAGAGACGATTTGCAGTTTGACCATCGTTGATTCAAGACGGTCCTGCTCCACCGCATGCGTGATGCCGCCGGCCACAACAGCTAAAATGCCGGAAACGCCGATTTCTTCAGCCGCGAGATAGATGACGAACGGCGTCAGAATTTGAATCAGCATATGCATCGTGACATCCTGCATGCCGAGGCGGCGCAAAAACAGCCTGAAACGGATAATCAAAAAAGAAATGACGACACCGCTGAGTAAACCGCCGGCTGAAATCAGAACGAAACTGAAGGCGGCCTGCGTCAGCGAAAATGCGCCCGTCACGGCAGCCGCAATCGCAAATTTAAAAGCGACCAGGCCGGATGCGTCATTCATCAGCCCTTCTCCTTCAAGGAGACGCAGAATGCCTTTTGGCATCTTCACTCGCCCTGACAGCGCGCTGACCGCGACAACGTCAGTCGGTGACAGTATCGCCGCCAGCCCGAACGCGGCAGCCAGCGGGATGCTCGGAATCATCCAATGAATCGTGTAACCGCCGACAATCACCGTGGCAAACACGAGCCCGAGCGCAAGCAGCAGAATCGGCGCTCTTAAATTCCAAAGTTCCGCACGCGGCGTCCGTTTTCCATCGTTAAAAAGCAGCGGAGCGATAAACAAAACAAAAAACAATTCGGTATTCAGTTCAAAATGAAGCCCCTGCGGAAATGACGCCGCAATGATACCGAGCGCCACCTGAATCAAAGGCACCGGGATAAAGGGGACAAACCGATTTACGATATTTGAGATCGCGATGATGGTTAAAAGTACGAGTACGACTAAAAATATGTCCAAAGCATGACCTCCTTCATCTGCTGCATCATATCATTATTGCCTGTTCTCTGCCTTTGCCAAAGGCCGGAGCCGATGATCGGGCAGATTCAATATATTTTCCGCACGCAACCATTCTTCTTTTATTTTACCCGTTTTTATTTAAAATTTCTCATAACGTGCTCACGGCGAACTTTTTTTGCCTTCAGCTACATTTTTTCCGAAAAAAGAAAAAGCCTGTTTTCTCTGAAAACAGGCTTTTTCGCAAGCTGCGTCATCTGTTTCATGACGCGGTGCAGCGTTTATGCTTCTTAGTAAAGGATAGAGAACGCACCGTCAGTGTGTCTCTATCCTTGGTTTTAAGTGCTCATCTTATTCGTGAAAATTCGTGCCGTCTGTCGTCGCTTTAATGATGCCCGCGCGGATGACGAAATCGCCGAAGTGTTCGCCTTCCTCACGCTCTTTCGCGTAGCGCGGGAGAATGGTGCGAAGCTCACTCAGAATTTCCTCTTCACCGATATTTTCCCGGTACATTTTGCTCAGACGGCTGCCGTCAAACGCCGCTCCTAAATACATATTATATTTTCCGGGCGCCTTTCCGATAAATCCGATTTCGCCGAGCGCATGGCGGGCGCAGCCATTCGGGCATCCGGTCATACGGATGGTGATTTCTTCATCCCGCAGCCCGTTTTCGTCAACAATGTCTTCAATCTTATCAATCAATTTCGGCAGATACCGCTCGGCTTCGGCCATGGCGAGCCCGCATGTCGGAAGCGCGACGCAAGCCATTGAACTGCGGCGGAGGGCGGAATGCTGCCGGCCGTCTGTCAGACCGTATTGTTCGATTAATGCGCTGATTTGTTTCTTTTTCTGGCTCGAGACATTGCCGATAATCAGGTTTTGATTAGAGGTGAGACGGAAATCTCCCGTATGGACTTTAGCGATTTCACGTAATCCCGTCATCAGCTTGTAATTCTCATAGTCCGTGACGCGGCCGCCTTCGATAAACATCGTAAAGTGCCATTTACCTTTTACACCCTTCACCCATCCGTAACGGTCGCCGTTATGGTCAAAATGATAAGGTTTCGCTTCATCCAGCTGCCAGCCGAGGCGGTTTTCCAGCTCGGCTTTTACGTTTTCCAGCCCGAGACGGTCAACAGTGTACTTGAATCTGGCATTCTTTCTGACGGAACGGTTTCCGTAATCGCGCTGAATCGTAATGGTTTTTTCCGCTACATCATACAGCTGCTCCGGTTTGCAGAAGCCGATGACTTTTGAAAGCTGCGGATAAGTGGCCGTATCGCCGTGCGTCATTCCCATACCGCCGCCGATTGCAACGTTGAATCCGATAAGACGGCCTTCCTCCACGATGGCAATGAAGCCGAGATCTTGAGAATAGACATCGATATCATTGGACGGAGGCACGGCGATTCCGATTTTGAATTTCCGCGGCAGGTACAGCGGCCCGTACATCGGTTCCGTTTCCGTGTCAGGAGTGCCCGCCACACGTTCCTCATCAAGCCAGATTTCATGATAGGCTCTCGTGCGCGGAAGAAGGTCATCGCTCAATTTCTTCGACCATTCGTATACTTCCGCATGAATTTCAGACTGGTGCGGATTTGAAGCGCACATGACGTTTCGGTTGACATCTCCGCAGGCCGCAATGGTATCAAGCAGCGCTGCATTGATTTTCTGAATCGTTTTTTTCATGTTCCATTTTAAAATTCCGTGCATTTGGAACGTTTCACGCGTTGTCAGCTTCAATGTATTGTTTCCGTATTTTTGCGCCAGTTCATCCATGACAAGCCATTGTTCCGGAGTTGACACGCCGCCTGGCATCCGAACGCGCAGCATGAACTGATAAGCCGGTTCAAGCTTTTGTTTTTGACGTTCATTACGAAGATCGCGGTCATCCTGCAAGTAGCTTCCGTGATGCTTCATCAGCCGGTTGTCATCGTCCGGGATGCCGGCTGAAATCCGGTCGAGCATGACTTCTTTCAATGTGCCGCGCAAATAATCGCTTTTTTCTTTAATTTCCTCAACATCACTTGGAGGGCCTTCCGGCGCTTTTAAAATGTTGTTCACCATGCTGAATAAGCTCCTTTCAAACCAAAATCAATATACGTCACGCTGATAGCGTTTTTTCTGCTGCATGTCTGCCAGGAAGCTTTCCGCTTTTTCACGGCTCATGCCGCCTTCTTCCTGAATGATATCGAGAAGCGCCTGGTGCACGTCATGCGCCATATGCTGTTCATCACCGCAAATGTATACGGCGGCTCCCTGCTGCAGCCATTCATAAAGCTCTTTGCTTTGTTCTTTCATGCGGTGCTGCACATATACTTTTTCCTCCGAATCCCGGGAAAAAGCGACGTCCATTTTTGTGAGAACACCGTTTTGCAGCCATTTTTGCCATTCCGTCTGGTACAGAAAATCAGTGACAAAGTGCTGATCCCCGAAAAACAGCCATGTTTTCCCTTCAGCTCCGGTTTCTTCACGCTCCTGCATAAAGGAACGGAACGGCGCGATGCCTGTCCCCGGCCCGACCATAATGATCGGTGTATCCGGGTTTTCCGGCAGCTTGAAGTTTTGGTTGTGCTGAATGTAAATCGGAAGCGTATCTCCCGGCTGGAGTCTTTCCGCACACAGAATGCTGCAGACGCCTTTTCGTTCTCTGCCGTGCGCGTTATATCTGACCGCTCCGATTGTCAGATGCACCTCTTCCGGATTCGCTTCTAAACTGCTTGCGATCGAATAGAGCCGGGCCGGCATTTTACGCAGGATGGAAAGAAAGTCTTCCGCTGTCGCTTCCCACGGCCCGAAATCCCGGACGAGATCAAGCAGATCACGGCCGTTGATGTATGCTTTCAGCTGCTCTTCGTTTCCTTCGGCCAGAAGTTCACTCAGCTTTTGGTCAGCCGTAAACTGTGCGGCCTTTTGCAGGAACGGTTTTGTTAAGACGGTTATTTCAAAATGAGAAGTAAGCGCATCTTTCAGCGGGAGGCGCTCTCCTTGTTTATTCACCGCCACTTCCTGTTTTGGGTCCCATTTCAGCTCATTGATCAGCTCATCAACGAGCGCCGGATCATTTTCCGGATAGATGCCGAGGCTGTCTCCGGGCTGATACGCGAGGCCCGACCCTTCAAGCGAAAGCTCAAGATGGCGTGTCTCTTTATTCGAACCGCGTCCGTTCAGATTGATGTTCTCAAGAACCTCCGCCCGAAACGGGTTCGTTCTGGAATAAACGGATTCACCGAGAGCCGGCGTCTCGGCAGGCGCTTCGGCTGTTTGATTTCCCGCTCCTTCGTTCAAACCGCCGATGACCGCGTCAAGCCATTCAGAAAACGGCTCATCATAATCAAGATCGCAATCAACCCGCGGCGCAAGCTGTGTGCCGCCGAGCTCTTGAAGACGCTCGTCAAACTCTTTGCCGGTCTGGCAGAAAAATTCATACGAGCTGTCCCCGAGCGCCAAAACGGAGTAACGGAGCGCTTCAAGCTTCGGCGCGCGTCTGCCGTGAAGAAATTCATGAAAGGCCAGCGCGTTATCCGGCGGATCGCCTTCTCCGTGCGTGCTCACCACGATCAGTAAATTGTTTATTTTTTTCAGATTATTCGGCTTAAAATCGTTCATCGACGCGACGGTGACCTGGAATCCCCGTTCCTCAAGCGTCTTTACCGTCTGTTTCGCAAGACCTTCCGCATTTCCCGTTTGCGATCCGTATAATACGGTCACTTCTCTTGAGACTGCCGGGCTTTCTGCAGGAGCCGGAGCAGCGGGTGCGGCTGTTTCACCGGATTCGGACCGGGCCGCAGCCAAATAACCGCTCAGCCAGATTTTCTGTGATTCTGTCAAGGTCGGCAGAAGGCGGTTAAGGAGCTCTGCCTGCTCCTGATTAAACGGACTGTTCATGACCTGAAGTTGCAACGATATCCACCTCACAAGGAATTAAACGTAACGTACGTTATTTCTATAGGAATTGTCAAAATAATATTCTAATTGAAACTTTACCGAAAGTTTGTATGTAAGTAAAATATATAATCATGATGACAACGATTAAGATTACTAATGATAAAAAGCCCTTTGCTCTTGGCAAAGGGCTTACACGAATAAGCCGGCGGGCACTTCTTTAATAAAAGGAGAGGGTTCTCCCGGAGACAATACGGTCAGATGATGCATCGCCCGCGTACAGGCCGTATATAACAGCTTACGGTCATGTTCGCTTTTGTACTGGACAGCAGAGGCGTCAGCAGCAATGACGGCGTCAAACTCAATGCCTTTTGCCAAATAAACGGGAATGACGCATACCCCTTTTTGAAAAGGCTGGTTTTCTTTATTGATCAAGCGGACACCGCTCTCGGCGCTGACCGCCTGAAACACTTTTTTGGCTTCCGCGGCCGTTTTGCAGATGACGGCGACCGTCTCCCAGCCTTTTTGTCTGAGCTCCCGGATTGTATCCGCCAATTGTTCCTGCCGCGCATTTTCTGTATCCGTCCGCAAAACACGCGGTTTTTCCCCGTTCCGGTTAAAAGGCTCAATGTCATCGCCGTCAGCCAGCAGCGCTTTCGTAAATTCAACAATCTGCCGCGTCGATCTGTAAGTCCGCTTCAGGCTGACATACTTTTCTGCACCATTGCGAAAGCAGCCGGCGAGGGAAGAAGGGCCCGTAATGGTGTGGGCATAAATCGACTGGCTGACATCACCGAGCACCGTCATCTTTGCCGCTGGGAAGATGCTTTGAATATACGTGAGCTGAAATGGGGAATAATCCTGCGCTTCATCAATGAAGACGTGCTTCATTTGTGTGTTTTTTCTTTTTCCTTCTAACAGATCCTGCAAATACAGATACGGAGCGGCATCTTCATACGGAAGTGACCGTTCTGCAAATGCTTTTCTGGTCAAAGCGCCGATGCTCTCCCAATGATCGGGCTTTTCATCAGCTCCCCAGTCTGAAAACAGCCGGAGATACATCCGTTTTATATCGAGAAAGCCGAGCCGTCTGACAGCCTGCTTAATCGGTTTAAAGGCTTTGCCGACAATAATGGCGCCAAGCAGCCGCTGTTCGCGCTGATGGTCGTCAAATACAGGTTCATCATCTGCCGCCTGCTTCTTGAGTGTTTGATAAACCTCAGCATAGTCTTCCTTATCAAGCAGCTCGCTCTCCTGCAAGACCCATTCCTTCTTACGCTCCTTTTTTTCGAGAGCGCTGATTTCCGCGAGAAGCCATTCCGCTGTCAGCTCCGCTCTGTTCGGAATCGGCAGCTGCTGATCAAGCGAATAAAAATAGGCTTCAATCCGCTCTTTTGAAATCAGGATGTCTCCCCGGAAGCTGATCTGTTTACACATCAGGCCCGAGCCGGAAAGCGAGCCGGCATAGCGGTCAACCATGGCCTGGAAAGCTGATGACGCTTTGTAAGCAACGGCTGCGAGCCTTACGGAAAGTGCGTCCTGATTTTGTTCAGTCAGGCAATATTCAAGCTGCTCGTACGAGCTTTCACAATCAAACTTTCGTCCGAGCCGGCGGATGATATATTCCTGAAAGGTGGCCTGCTCCATATTCTCTTCTCCCAATTCCGGCAAGACGGCGGAAACATAACTGTTGAACAAAATGTTCGGGGAAAACAATACAATCTGACGGGCATCAAGCACCCCGCGCCCGCGGTACAGCAAGTAAGCGGCCCGCTGAAGCGCCGCGGATGTTTTCCCGCTTCCGGCGGCTCCCTGAACGATGAGATATTTGCTTTTTTCATCCCGGATGATTTCGTTCTGTTCTTTTTGGATGGTTGACACGATGTTTTTCATATGCTGTCCGGAATGGCCGCTCAGCACCTCTTGCAGCATTTCGTCACCAATCGTCATATCCGTGTTAAACATCGCTTTAAGCGTCCCGTTTTTAATGATAAACTGCCGCTTCAGTGTGATGTCTCCTTCTATCGTTTCTTCGGGAACTTCATAGCGGGCTTTTCCCGGGGAATATTGATAGTAAAGAGATGAGATGGGCGCGCGCCAATCATAAATGAGAAATTGCTCGTTGTTTTCATCCATCAAAGAAGTCAGCCCGATATAAATCCGCTCGGAAGAGGACTCCCCTTTTTCCGTAAAATCGACACGGCCGAAGTAAGGAGAGGTTTTCAGCTTTTGGATTTTTTGAAGCTGCCGGTATTGAAGCCGATGCGTCCGTTCACGTTCTGAAAGCATTTCTGCCTGCTGTTTAATGCTTGAAAATGTCTCAGCCGCTTCGTGGGCGTCATCCATATTCACGGTGACATCATCCCAAAACGTTTTTCTCAGCCCGACAATATCCTGCTTCAATCCGCCCGATGAGGCTTCAAGATGAGTTTGTTTCTGTTCCAGTTCCTTCATGACAAAATTGATTCTTTCCTGCTCTTCTTTCCACTCTTTATCACGTTTTGCCATCAGCGGCACCTCCGACATCAAGCTGACAAATCCGGCTTTCATCATACAAACATATATGCAACATATTATTCAGCATTATGGTCAAATACCCTTTTTCTTATCATATCGGGCGTCTTTTTTTATCAGAAGCCGTTATGAAAAAAAACCGATTTCGTTTGTGAAATCGGTTTTTTACTGATCTATATGATAGGAACGATTCGGCAGGCGCCACCTGAACACATAACTGCAGATGCGGCATGCCACAAGCACAAGAAACAGCACATACAAACCGGCGGCATCCCCGGCCCAGCCGAGGCCCACGATTAACCCTCCGAGCGCGGCCCAGACCGCGTAAATTTCCGCCTTGAGCACAAGCGGCTTCCTGCCCGCGAGCAAATCCCGTATGATGCCGCCCCCGCTGCCGGTGAGGACCGCTGCCGCAATCACCGCACTGAGCGGATGGCCCATTTTCACGGCATATAAAGCGCCTTGGATGGCAAACGCCGAAAGCCCGATGGCATCGGATAGGTTGCCCCATTTACTCCAATGTCTTAACAGCAGCTTCGGAAACAAAAAGACAATCGTAACTGATGCGAGAGCGATTTGAAAAAACGCGCCTTGCTCCCACAAGGCGGAGACCGGAACACCGATCAGCAGATTTCGGATCGCTCCTCCGCCGAACGCCGTTACAATCCCCAAGATGTACACGCCTAAAATATCATACTCCTCTTCCATCGCAACAATCGCTCCGCTGACCGCAAACGCAATGATGCCGATTACACTAAGCAGCTCCCAGGCCATTCCATATGCTCCTTTTTATTTGTTAAATTTTCTGACGACCATTAGATTTTATAATCGCTTTCTCTTAAAATCAACCTTATTTTTGAAAGATTCTGATTCCTAACCCGGGACAACCTCACTCGCAACGGCTGGGAGCAAGAACATTTACCTATTTTATACTATTTTGGGAGGTTTATTGGAAGTTTCATTGAATACTTTCTCTAACAAAAAGGGGGTTATGAGATGAAAATCAGTTCACTTGTTTTTCCTGTTTTATTGGCCGCCGGATTAATTCCCGGCCTGCCGTCAGCCGAAAGCCATACGCATTCGCACACTCATGCGGAGCCGGCGAAAACGGTGTATACGGACCCGCTTCCGAAAGCCGATCATTTTAAAGATCTGAAGGGCCCGGTCCAAGTCGAACAGACGGTTGACACAAAAATTCTGGATGAAAACGGCAAGCAGGTCGGCACGAAACGATTCAATGCCAATGTCAGTCAGGATAAAGCCTCAACTAAAGCCAGCACGGGCAGCCAGAAGGTCAGAGTTTTGGCGGTGGCGGACGCTGAATACCGCGCCAAATACAGCGACTGGCAAACGCGAATCGTCCAGATCGTGGAGCAGGCGGATGTTGCTTTTAACCGTGATCACAACATTGATTTCGTCGTACAGGCCGTGCAGGCTTGGAATTCCTCCGGCTCAAACAGTTCTCAGATTTTATCGAATCTCCAAAGCAGCTTCAGAACTCAAAATTATCATTTTGTCGTCGGTTTTACCGCAAAATCAAGTTTTGACGCCGGCGGTATCGCGTATGTATATAACGGCAAACCGAGCGGCCCGGCTTTCAGCGTGAACCTTGATCAAGGAACGGCCAACACGGCGAAAGCGGCACAGCACGAGTTTTCCCATAACTTCGGACTTCAGCATGACGCCCAAGGCAGCGGCATCCGCTGCGTCATGAATTATGATTATGCCTATTCCGTGGATATTTGGGACAGCTCCCATAACAGACAGATTGCGACAAACAAAGCTTGGTACAAATAATAGAAAAAGAGCCGCTCCCATGGAGCAGGCTCTTTATTTTGCCGCGCGTTCCGTTTTGACAAAACACATGCAGATAATAATGAGAATAAATGCCGTCAATGCCAGGAAAGGAATGGTAATGAAACCGAACCAGTTAATATATTCAGATGAGCAAGGCACGCCGTAGACACACGGCTTGATGCCGCTGAAACCGGGCACCTTCTGCTCAAGGTAATGCATGATCGATATAAACGCGCCGATGACGGCCATCGGCAGCACATATTTTTTCACGCGCGTGTCACCCTGGAAGGTGGCGATTCCTAAAATCAGGACAAGCGGGTACATGAGAATTCTTTGATACCAGCACAGCTCGCACGGTATGAATTTTCTGATCTCGCTGAAATATAGGCTGCCGAGCATGGCAGCAAGAGCTATCACCCAAGAAGCATATAAAAATACGATTCTATTTTTCATTTTTCAGCTCTTTCTTAATCGTTTTTGAAATCTCATCATAATCAGAGAATTCTTTAATCACTTTGTCATTTACGTAAATTGTCGGTGTCGCCGTAATGTTTAATTTATCATTCAGGTCAGTGTCAGCTTTCAGCTCTTTTGCAAATGTCTCTTTATCAAGGTTTTCCTTCAGCTTGTCAGGATCAACCTTTTTCGCGGTGCTTTTGACCGTTTTTTCAAGCAATGCAGGCGTGACCCATTCCTGTTCGCTTGACGGCTGCTGTTCAAACAGCTTTTCATGGAATGCCCAGAATGATGCCGGGTCTTCCTTCCACACCTCTTCTGAAGCAAGAGCCGCCAGACGCGAGCCGCTTCCGTGGTACATGACGTTCACAAATGAAAATTTCACGTCGCCTTTATCGATAAAATCTTTTTTGATTTTCGGAAAGATATCGCTGTTAAATACTTTGCATGACGGACACTTGTAATCTCCGAATTCAACTACCGTAACAGGGGCGCTGTCTTTGCCAAGCACGGGCTGTCCTTTAATGGAAGGCTGTTCGGCGACTGTTTCGCCCGCTTTTTCCGTTTGGTTGTTAATAATTACGATGGCCGCAAATAAAACGACAACGATTAACGTCAGAATCACCGCAAATTTCGCAGACGATTGTTTCTTTTTCACTCAGACACCTCATTGTTTTTAAAATAAAAAAGAAGCGGATGCCGGATGGCCCGCTTCTCTATTTTACCAAGACAACCTTGTTTAAGAAAACCCTGAAAAACGAATTATCTTTGACAATTATTCCGCTTTCACTCTCATGACGCGCATCGCGTTGGCAACGGCGATCAGCGTGACGCCTACATCTGAAAAGACCGCTTCCCACATGGTGGCGAATCCGAATGCGCCAAGCAGGAGAAAAATGATTTTTACGCCTAAAGCAAATCCGATGTTCTGCCAGACGATCCGGCGTGTGCGGCGTGCAATCCGGATGGCTTCGGCTGCTTTTGACGGCTGGTCTGTCATCAGGACAACATCGGCCGCTTCAACGGCGGCATCAGAGCCGAGAGCCCCCATGGCAGCCCCGATGTCAGCTCTGGCAAGCACAGGCGTATCATTAATCCCATCGCCGACAAACATCAGTTTTTCATTCGGTGAAAGCGCCGCTTCAAGTTCTTCGACGCGGTCTACCTTGTCACCCGGCAAAAGCTCTGTGTACACGTCATCAATACCGAGCTCTCGGCCGACAGCTTCTCCGGTCTGCTTTGAATCACCCGTCAGCATCACTGTCCGCTTCACGCCGAGCGCTTTTAAATTGGCAATGGCCTGTTTGGCGTCCTCTTTGATTTCATCGGCGATCACGATCGCCCCCGCATACTGCTGATCAACGGCGACATAGACGACGGTTCCGTTATTTTCAGCTGTGCCGGAAGCGATTTGTTCTTTTGCCATCAGTTTTTGATTTCCGGCCAAAATCGTTGATCCGCCGGTTTTCACCCGAATGCCGTGTCCGGGTATTTCTTCATATTCTTCAATCTCCTCAGCCGCGAGCGGTTGATTGTAAGCTTCACGGATGGAAGAAGCAATCGGATGATTGGAATGGACTTCCGCAAGCGCGGCCGCATGAAGCAGGCTGTCTTTTGTAAATCCCGCCGCCGGCTTGATATCAGTAACGGCGAAATTGCCTTTCGTTAAGGTTCCCGTTTTATCAAACACGGCGTATGCCACCTGATTGAGCGCTTCTAAATAGTTGCTGCCTTTCACGAGCACCCCTGCTTTAGACGCAGCTCCGATACCGCCGAAAAACCCGAGCGGAATGGAGACGACGAGTGCGCACGGACAAGAAATCACAAGGAAAATCAGCGCGCGGTACACCCAGTCGGATAGCGCGGCTGAAGGCACGAGAAGCGGCGGTAAAAAGGCGAGAAGCACCGCAACAATGACAACGGCCGGTGTATAGTACTTGGCAAACTTCGTAATAAAGTTTTCCGTTTTCGCTTTGCGTCCGGCCGCATTTTCGACCAGATCCAATATTTTTGACACGGCAGAGTCTTTATATCCTTTAGAGGTTTCAATATGAAGCACGCCGTTCTGATTCATAAATCCGGCCATCACATCTTGCCCCGGCTCCGCTTTTCTCGGCACGGATTCGCCCGTTAAAGCGGATGTATCAACCATCGAAGAACCGCTCAGCACCTTTCCGTCCAGCGGAATCCGTTCTCCGGGATTCACGACGATGACCTGTCCGACTTTGACGTCCTGCGGCGGAACGGCAGTCATGCCGTTTTCCGTTTTCACATTGGCGTACTCAGGACGGATGTCCAATAACGCGCTGATCGATTTTCTGGATCGGCTGACGGCCGCTCCCTGAAACAGTTCACCGATTTGGTAGAACAGCATGACCGCGACGCCTTCCGGATACTGATGAATCATAAATGCGCCGATCGTGGCAAGCGCCATCAGAAAATGCTCATCAAATACCTGGCCGCGGACAATGTTTTTTCCCGCTCTGGCTACGATATCGCCGCCGATAATCAAATATGAAGCAAAAAAGAGCAGAAACTCAAGGACGGCGCCCGTGTGCGCGAAGTAAGCGATGACGGCCAAAACGGCTCCCGCAGCCAACCTCACTAACATCAGCTGCAGCTTTTTGCGGTATTCATCCTCGCCGGGTTTGTCTTCGTGCTTCGAACGAACGGTCACATGAGGATCAATGGACTTTACTTTTTTCGCAACCTCACCTTTCATCCATTGTTCGTTTTTGCCTCCGGCTGAGACCGTGATGGTGCTTGCCGCAAAATTGACAGCACAGCCGTCGATGCCGTCAATGGCTTTTACGCCGTTTTCTATTTTTTTTGCACAGTTGCTGCAATCAAGTCCGTCTAATACAAATTCACCTTTGGCTGCTTTCATTTTCGACTCACCCTACTTTCCGTAATAGGATTCCCATAACATCAATACAGCTAAACGAATTTATATATATGAACATATACTCATATATGTGCTTTCTCTATTATATGCAGGCTTTGAATAAAGTGTCAATAAAAAAGACAAAACAGGCCTCAGCCCATTTTGTCTTTTTTTACCTTCTGTAAACGCAAAGCATTAAGGACGACCGATACTGAGCTGAACGCCATGGCAGCGCCTGCCACCCACGGGGCCAGAAAGCCGGCCGCCGCAATCGGAATGCCGATGCTGTTGTATCCCAATGCCCAGCCTAAATTCTGCTTGATGTTTCTCATGGTCAGCCTGCTCATGCTGATGGCGTCGGCAATGCCGTTCAGGTCACCGCGGATCAGCGTAATATCCGCCGCTTCCATTGCGATATCTGTGCCGGTGCCGATGGCCATTCCGATATCGGCCACAGCCAGCGCCGGAGCATCATTGATGCCGTCACCGACCATCGCCACGCGCCGGCCTTCTTTTTGCAGCCGGGAAATTTCCGCCGCCTTTTGTTCGGGAAGCACTTCAGCGATCACGCTGCCGATGCCCGCGGCTTTTGCAATGGCTTCCGCGGTCTTTTTGTTGTCACCGGTCATCATGATGACGTCAAGCCCCATATCATTCAGGCGTTTCACCGCGGCCGGAGATGTTTCTTTGATTGTATCGGCGACTGCGATAAGGCCCGCCGCTTTGCCGTCTGCCGCAATAAGCATCACCGTTTTTCCTTCCGCCTCCAAGCGGGCCATGTGAGGAAGCAGCGCCTCATGTTCGATGTGTTCCGATTCCATCAGCCGTCTTGATCCGGCAAGAATCGTTCTGCCGTCAGCCTCGGCGTATATTCCGGAACCGATCCGGGCTTGGAACCGGGTGATTTTCGGGATGGCAATCCCCCGTTTTTCGGCTCCTGACACGATGGCTTCTCCAAGCGGGTGCTCTGATCCCGTTTCGGCGGCCGCCGCCAGCCGCAGGAGTTCCTCTTCGTTCATTCCCTCTGCCGGTACGGCATCTGTCAGAACCGGTCTGCCGTTTGTCACCGTTCCTGTTTTATCCAGTACGATTGTCGTCAGACGCTGTGTTTTTTCTAAATGCTCTCCGCCTTTAAAAAGAATGCCGAATTCAGCTGCGCGGCCGGAGCCCGCCATAATGCTCGTCGGAGTGGCGAGCCCGAGTGCGCACGGACAGGCAATGACAAGCACGGCGATGAATTTGCCGATCGCTTCAGAAAACTGTCCCGGCGCCGCCCATACATACCAAATGAGAAAAGTCAGCACGGCCAGCCCCAGCACAATCGGGACGAAAATGCCTGAAATGTGATCTGCGAGCCGCTGAATGGGGGCTTTTGATCCTTGGGCTTCTTCCACGATTTTAATAATGTGCGCAAGCGCGGTATCTTTCCCGACATTCACCGCTCTGATTTTGAGAAAGCCGTTTGCATTGATCGTCGCCCCGGTGACGGTGCTTCCGGGAGACTTATCGACAGGCATGCTCTCCCCCGTAATCATCGATTCATCAATTGCGGAATGACCTTCAATCACTTCGCCATCGACAGGAACACGTTCTCCCGGTTTCACATATACGATATCCCCCGTCCGGACCTCGTCAATCGGAATCACCTGTACCTTCCCTTCCCGCTCAACCGCCGCCGTCTTCGCCTGAAGCTTCATTAACTTTTTAATCGCTTCTGATGAGCGGCCTTTCGCTTTCATCTCTAAAAGCTTTCCAAGCAAAATCAAAGTCAGCAAAATGGCGCTCGTTTCATAATAAAGCCCCTCTACATGTCCGTCTCGTCCGAGAGACGCAATCGTCATGTACAGGCTGTATGCGTAAGCGGCCGTCGTTCCGAGCGCAACGAGAACATCCATATTGGCGCTTTTGTTTCTCAGCGCCTTGTACGCTCCCATATAAAAAGGCCAGCCGATGACAAGCTGCACCGGGGTGGCAAGCGCGAATTGCAGCCACGGATTCATCAGGATATCCGGCATCCAGATAAAAGAAGTAAAAGAAAAATGGCTGACCATCGACCATAGAAGCGGAAAGGAGAGAACGGCAGAAAATATCAGCCTGATCAGCTGTTTTCGCTGCTCTTTCTCCTTTTGGGATAATCCGCCGTCTCCATCAACCGCTTTCTTCTCGTCTAATCTGTAGCCGAGTTTTGCCACGGTCTCTTTCAGTTCTTTCGGTGTCACCTCTTTCGGATTGTATTCAACGGTGACCGTTTCCAAAGCGAAATTCACCGGCGCGCCCACAACGCCCTCTGTTTTGTTCAGGCGCTTTTCAATCCGATTGGCGCAAGCGGCGCACGTCATGCCTTCAATCTGAAACTCGGCTTTTTCCGTCACAACATGGTAGCCGAGTTTTTCAATTTTATCCTTTATGGCGCCAGCTTCGATTTTGTCAGGCTGATAGGAAATATTTGAGGTCTCAAGCGCAAGATTGACGGAAGCGTCATTGACGCCGTCCATCCGTTTCAGCCCTTTTTCAATTCTTGAAGCGCAGGCGGCGCATGTCATGCCTCCCACTTGAATGGTCATCTCTTTCGGTTCACTCAATGCCCTCACCTCTTCTCACAAACCCCCAGGGGGTATCATTTTCATAAAAGAAAACCGCGCCCGTTCCCGAAGCGCGATAAACCTTATACGACGTCATACCCTTGATCTTCAATCGCGTCTTTTATATCTGATACGGAGACTTTGTTCTCATCAAACGTCACATCCACCCGTCCGGCTTCCAATTTCACCTGAACCGCCGTCACTCCGTTCAGTTCTCCTACTCCGGTCTCTACTGCTTTGACGCAGTGCTGACATGACATGCCTTCGACTTGCAGTGTTTTTTGTTCCATGATGATTCCCTCCACGTCTTGTTTTTTCTTCTTCATGTTACCATACCCCTGTAGGGTATTTCAAAACATTTTATTTTACGATTTTGCGATTTTTTTCACAACATCAAGCAGCTCGGCAATCGCCTGCTCCCCGTTTCCGCTCTCAATGGCGCCGGCTACGCAGTGATGGGCGTGATCTTCCAGCAGATGAAACGCGACTTTCTGCATGGCTGCCTGTACGGCTGAAATCTGCACGAGAATATCCACGCAGTATCGTTCGTTATCCACCATATTCTGAATGCCCCTGACTTGGCCTTCAATCCGTTTCAGCCGGTTCAGGATCTGGTCTTTTTCTTTGGCGCTTTTATGATTTAACGATTGATGCTCGGTATGTTTGTCCATTTTCCACCTCGGTTTTTTTCTTCGTTACCTTCATTATACAGACTTGAAAATCCGGTGTAAAAAATTTTCAACACACAAGTTTTACCAGTACACCCGCGGGGTATATAATGTTATCACTTATCAAGAGGGGGAAACTCATTGAAAACGATACAAGTCGGCATATTGGGATATGGTTTGTCGGGTAAAGTTTTTCATGCGCCGCTTTTGGACGTCCTTGATGATTATCAGATCAAAAAAGTCATGACGTCCAGAACGGATGAGGTCAAACGTGATCTGCCGGGGGCTGAAGCCGTGCGCGCGATTGAAGACATTACCGGTGATCCTGACATTGATCTCGTCATCGTCACGACACCGAGCGGAATGCATTATGAATCAGCGATGAAATGTCTCCTGGCGGGAAAACACACCGTCGTGGAAAAACCGATGACGGCGACTTCAGCAGAAGCGGAGGAACTGAGAAGAACGGCTGAAAATAAAGGCGTCTTGCTGAGCGTGTACCACAACCGGCGGTGGGACAATGACTTTTTAACGATACAAAAGCTGATTCGGGACGGGGCGCTTCAAGACATTCATACATATCAAGTCAGCTACGATCTATACAACCCGGTTGTACAGGAAAAATGGCGCGAAAAGAACGGGCCCGCCACGGGAACGCTGTATGATCTCGGTTCACATATCATTGATCAAACGCTCCAGCTTTTCGGAATGCCGGAATCCGTCACCGCACATGTGATGAAACAGCGGGACAACAGCGAAACCGTTGATAATTTTCTGGCCGCGCTCCATTACGGCAAGCTTCAGGTCATTCTTCAATCCGGCTCCATGAATGCGGCAAGCGGCCCGCGCTATCAGATTCACGGACGGAATGCAAGCTTTATCAAATACGGAATGGATGGACAGGAAGATGCGCTTTCAGCGGGCAAAAAGCCGATTGACGACAGCTGGGGCGCCGATGATCCTGACAACTTCGGAGAGCTGACAATCGCAGCGGATGAAAAACGGCATACAGAAACAATCCCCTCTGAGAACGGCTCTTACCTTACGTACTACAAACTGCTGGCAGACAGCATCTTAAACGGAAAACCGCTTCCCGTTACGGCAAAAGAAGGAATCGATGTCATCCGTGTCATTGAAGCGGCGATGAAAAGCAGCGAACAAAAACGGACGATTGCCCTTTAATATAAAAAACCTCCCAGCCGTACGGCGGGGAGGTTTTTTTAAGATCAGAATGATTTTCCGGCTTCTTTCGCGCGGGCAATCGCATCTTCTTTAATTTGCTGTGCTTTATTCGGTTCAGCATTATGGCCTTCAACGATTAATCCGTCGAAAGAAGGAACGCCGAAGAAGTTCATCATGATGCCGATGTAACGGTGGCCCATTTCCATGTCAGCCGCCGGTCCTTCAGAGTAATAGCCTCCGCGCGCCTGAATGTGGAGCGCTTTTTTGTCTGTCAACAGACCGATCGGGCCTTGCTCTGTATATTTGAATGATTTTCCGGCTACAGCCACAGAATCAAGGTACGCTTTCATAACAGGCGGGAATGAGAAGTTCCAAAGCGGTGTGACGAATACGTATTTGTCAGCTGCCGCGAATTGATCGCTCAGCTCGTTCAGACGGCTGACTTTCGCTTTTTCGTTTTCAGAAAGCTCTTCAAAACCTGTGCCGGATTGAAGTTTTCCCCAGCCGCTGAATACATCCGCGTCGATATGAGGAATGTTCTCTTTGTAAAGGTCGATATGTACAACCTCATCATTTGGGTTTGATTCTTTATAAGAATCGATAAACGCTTTTCCTGTCGCCATGCTGTAAGATGTCTTTTCATCATGAGGATGAGCAGTGATATAAAGTACTTTTGCCATTGTAAACAGCCCTTTCGTTTTCAGATTACACACACATTTATTATGAAATATGAATGTTTTTTTATACTGATCAGTTCTGTAATAATTATAGTTACAAAAAAATCTTTTCGCAACAATAATATCTCGAAATCAGTATATTTTTTTGAAAAGGCTGCAATGACAGGAATGGCAAGCAGCAGAAAAAGCAGAAACATTTAGTTTCTGCTCAAAATCGGATTTGATTTACAGACCGGAATATCCAACCCGAGATTCCCCCGCAGTGTATCGGCCGGATAACTTTTTCGGTACAGCCCCTTTTCCTGGAGGATCGGTATGACTTGATCCACAAAGGCTTCAAGCATGCCCGGGATGTCAGAGTGAATGATAAACCCGTCCGCCGCTTCCCGCTGAAACCATGTTTCAATTAATGATGCCACACGTTCCGGTGTACCGATAAAATGGGTTCGCGGAAACGCGGCTTCGCGCGCCACTTGACGCAGCGTAAGATTCCGGGCTTTCGCCTCTCTTTTGATACGGTCTGTCGTGCTTTGAAACGCGTTTTTCCCGACGTCGCCCAAATCAGGAAACGGCTCATCCAGCGGAAAACGGCTCAGATCATAATCATCAAAAAATCTGGCCACATATTTAACAGCGTTCTCTATCGGAATCAGCTCGGCGAATTCTTGGTATTTCGCTTCCGCTTCTTCTTGTGAGCCGGCTATAATCGGACTAATTCCCGGAAAAATCCGCAGCTTGGAAGCGTCCCGGCCGTAATCCGCCGCCCGCTTCTTCACATCATCATAAAAAGCTTTCGTTTCCTCAAGTGAATTGGAGTGCGTAAAGACTGCATCTGCATTCCTCGCGGCAAACGACCGGCCGGTTTCTGAAGACCCCGCTTGGAAAACGACCGGCTCTCCCTGTTTGGACCGGCCGATATTCAGCGGGCCCTCCACTTGAAAATACTCGCCTTTGTGATACAGGCGATGCAGTTTGTCAGGGTCAAAAAACTGCCCGGTTTCTTTGTTGCGGACGAAGGCATCTTCTTCCCAGGAATTCCACAGACCGCGCACCACGTCCACATGTTCCTGGGCGATGGCATAGCGCCGGCTGTGGTCGGGAAGGCTTTCTTTGCTGTGATTGCGCGCGGCTCCCGCCTGCGGAGAGGTGACGAGATTCCAGCCCGCCCGGCCGCCGCTGATATGGTCAAGAGACATCAGCTGTCTTGCGATGGTGAACGGCTCAGTGAACGATGTGGAAAATGTGCCGATTAAACCAAGATGGGTTGTAGAGGCGGCAAGCGCCGATAAGATAGTGATCGGCTCAAACCGATTTAAGAAATGCGGGATGGACTTTTCAGAAATGAACAAGCCGTCCGCAATAAAAGCAAAGCTGAACAGCCCTCTTTCAGCAGTCTGCGCTTTTTGCCTGTAAAACGCCGCATTCGTGCTTGCTGTCGGATCGGCGTCGGGATGACGCCAGCCGTCCGTTGTGCCGCCGACACCGTGAATCATGGCTCCGAATTGAATAAGATCCGTCCGGCTCATTTTCTCTCCCCCTTTTTCCCCTCGTAATCAGCAAGCGCCCGTTCTACATGTTCAATGCCGACTTGAGTAACGGCCTGATACACACGGCTGTCACCGCTGCCGATTTCAACGACGGGGACGTGACGGATGCCGTACTTCGTCTGCAGCACGTCACGCAATTCGTCCCGCTCTGTCACATCAATTGTTTCGTATGCAACGGCTTTTTCCCGCAAATATCCTTTCACTTCATCGCAATAGGAGCAGCCCTGTTTGCTCCAGACCACTACGTTTACTTCATGACTCATGTTCATCCCTCCTATAATTGTGGGGCCGGCTGCACCGCTTCGCTTAACAGCCGGTAAGACAATCGTTTTTCCTCAGCGTTTTTGATAGGCGACAAAATCACAAAATCAGTAATGCTGTATTGAACGGATAATCGTCGCAGCTCGGCGGCAGTCTCTTCTTTTGTCCCGGCAATCACACCCGTCTTTTGTGTAATCAGCTTGTATGGCTGCGTGACTTGTTCAAGAAACGCTTCCGCTTGTTCCCGGGAACCGACATTCACCTTTTTGCCGTCTTCGAGAATAATTTTGACCGACTCACGCGATACCACGTGTTTTTCCGCTTCTGCTTTTGTATGCGCGGTAAAGACCATCGGCGCAAGGTGAAATTCCGCCTTAGACCCTTTCGGCAGATGCTCGTCAAAGGCGTGGCGCGCTTTTTCTAACGCAGCCTCTTCACCGTTTATGAAATAGGCGAAAACGAAGGAAATGCCGAGTTTGGCCGCGGATATCGCGCTTTCCGCGCTGCCGCCGAGCAAAAAGAGGTCAGGCGCATACTCAGTATGCGCTCTTTTATGTCATAACCGTAATCAGGCAGCACGCGGCGGAGGAACTTCTTCGTTCTTTCTTTTTTCGTCTTGTAAAAGACTTCCTCAGGCGTTCCTTGTTCCACGATTGCTCCTTCATCCATAAACACAATTCGGTCGGACACTCTTCTGGCGAATTCCATTTCATGAGTAACAATGATCATGGTGGCGCCGGTCCGCACAATGTTAAGCATCACCTCAAGCACCTCGCCGACAAGCTCCGGATCAAGGGCTGCGGTCGGTTCATCAAACAGCATCACATCAGGATGAATGGCAAGCGCCCTGGCAATTCCGACCCGCTGCTTTTGGCCTCCCGACAGCTGATTCGGATAGGCGTGCAATTTATCCTGAAGCCCCACCTTGGCCAGTTCCCGCTCGGCAATGGCGTACGCATCTGTTTTTTTCATTTTCCTTGCGACCGTCAGGCCTTCCATAACATTTTGAATCGCCGTTTTATGCGAAAACAAATGATATTGCTGAAAAACCATCGCCGTCTGTTTCCTTAGTCTGAGAATATCTTTTTTGGCAGGCTTTTTGCAGTTAATGACTTCACCGTGCAGCGAAATGGCGCCTTCATCCGGCCGCTCAAGTAAATTAAGGCAGCGCAGAAAAGTGGTTTTCCCGGAACCGCTCGGGCCGATGATTGTCACGACTTCTCCTTTCCGGACACTTAAATTGATCCCCTTTAGCACGTGATGACTGCCAAAATGTTTCTGAATGTTTCGGATTTCGATCATAATGCGCCTCCTTGATATCTGGCTGCCCTTTTTTCTGCCAGACTGTTTACAGCTTCGAGAATCAGCGTTAATCCCCAGTAAATCACGGCCGCCCCGATAAATGCTTCCAGAAACGCATAGTTATCGGATGCCGCAATCGTCGCCGTTCCTGTAATTTCAGGCACCGCAACAATTGCCGCGATGGAAGTGGTATGCAAAAAGCCGATGCCTATATTGGTGAAGTTCGGCAGCGATAACATGAACGCCTGCGGCAGAACCACGCGCCGAATCATCTGTCCCCGCGTCAGGCCGATTGAATATGCCGCCTCCGCCTGCCCCGTATCGACGGCCATGATCCCGGATCGGAGAATTTCCGTCATATAAGCGCCTGCCGTTAATGACAGTGCCATGATGACAAACACGGCGACCGGAATCTGATTGGCCGACCAGCCGAGATGAAACGCGCGGCTGAATTGATCGGCAATCAGCGGAACCCCTAAATAAATCAGCATAATATGGAGAATCGCCGGGGTGCTGCGGAAAAAAGACACGTAAAACGATGAGCAGGCCAGCAGCCATTTGATGCGGAATATACGCACCGTGATATTGCCGAGAGCTATGAAAAATCCGGAAATAATCGGAATGACCGTCATCGCCAATGTAAGCGGAACGGTTTTCATCATTTGTTTGATCGCAGTGCCGATAAATGGAATGTCCAGCTCCACTGTTCTCCCTCCTTTTCAGCCGTGCGCGCTCATGTCAAAAACCGTCACAAGGCGCGTCTCATCTTTCTTGATTCGTTTTTCGGCCCATCTGAAGACACATTCAAATAAAAGGGCGGCCGCATAATACAGAACAGAAAGCGAGATATACACTTCTAAAGAATGATTGCTCGATGTAATCAAGGTCTGTCCTCTGCCCGACATATCCATCACCCCGATCGAAAAAGCGAGTGATGTATCTTTTAAGAAACCGATCACCATATTTCCGATGTTGGGAAAGGCCTGCACAAGCGCCTGCGGCAGAATGATGCGCCGGAATGTCTGCCCCCCGTTCAGCCCGATGCTGAAAGCCGCCTCCGCCTGCCCGCGGTCGACGCTGTTCACACCTCCCCTGATGATTTCGGCCGCTCTTGCCGCGCTGCTCAGCGCGTACGTGGCAATGGCCGCATACAAAGGGTCCATTTTGGAGGTATCAATTCCGGCGAGCGCCGTGAGCGCCGGAATACCGTAAAACACAATAAACAGCTGCACCATGATGGGCGTTCCTCTGAAAAAAGAGATATACAGCTTCGCAAACTGATTCAAAACGGGAATGCGATAGATGCGGGGCAGCGCCAAAAGCAGCCCCAATAGAAAGCCGAACAGCAGAGACACCGCCAATATATACAGCGTGACGGGCAAATACCCGAGCAATGTCGGCACAAAGGACGCGATCATACTGATATCAAACGCTTTTTCCATTGCCGATCCCTCTCTTTTTCACTTAATATTGCTCCTTTGAATAATCCGCGCCGAGCCACTTTTCACTCAGCTTTTTAAGCGTGCCGTCATCAATGATTTCCTGCAGGGCTTTATCAATGTCATCACTCAGCGTTTGTTCATTTTTGTTAAACATAAAGAACACTTTGGCATTTGACAGCACCCCGCCGACCGTTTTTTCTTTGATCGCGCTCGTTTTGTTTTGGAAATCGACGGCAAACGGCGTAGAAATCGTCGCATCGGCGCGGCCGGATTTCAGCTGATTAGCCGCATCGTTGGAGCCTTGGCCGGCATAAGCGATTTCAAACGGACTGCCGTGTTTTCCATTCCATTTTTTCAGCACAAGCGCGCCGTTTGACGTCGGACTCGTAATGACCCGCTTTCCTTTCAAGTCATCAATGCCGTGAATGTTCCCGTTTTCTTGAAGCACCGTGATTTTCAGCGGGAAGTTGTTATACGCGACTTGATTGAACAGAAATTTTTTCTCCCGTTCGGCGCTTTTCTCCATTTGATGGGCTACGATATCGACTTTATGCTGGCCGAGGCTGACAAGCAGGTTGGAGAAATCCATCGTTTTAAAAGTGAAACGATAGTCCGGCAGGCGCCTGTCAAGCTCTTTCACCAGCTCAACGTCGTAGCCCGTCAATTTGCCTTTATCATCAATAAAGCAAATATTCGGAAATTGAGTTCCCGTGCCGACCGTGATGTTCTTCACGTTTTTCTGATTGCCTGATGCCGCCTCCCCGCCCGCGCCGCAGGCTGATAACGCCGCCGTTGCGGCAATTGTTAATGACATGACCGCCAGTCTTATTTTCATGTGATCGCCCCGTTTTCTGCTTCAATTATTTCGTGAAACTTGATTTTGAATAATCCGCGCCGAGCCATTTTTCACTCAGCCTTTTCAATGTGCCGTCCTTCTCCAGCTTTTGAATCGCCCGATCCGTATCGTCCGCCAGGGTTTGGCTGTTTTTATTGAACATAAAATACACCTCGGTATCCAGCAGCACATCACCGACCGTCTTTTGTTTGAACGCGTGCGTCTTATTTTGAAAATCAACGGCAAACGGCGTGGATACGGTGGCGTCAGCGCGTCCCGTCTCCATTTGGTTTGCTGTATCATTGCCGCCCTGCCCGGCGTATTTCAAATGTATCGGGCTGCCGTGGGCTTTGTTGTATGCCGTCATATAATCCGCCGCGTTTGACGTCGCGCCGACGATGACGGTTTTCCCTTTTAAATCCCGGAGCGTGTGTATCGCGTCGTTATCCGCCTTCACCGTGATGTACATCGGCGAGTAGTTATACGGGATTTTGTGATACAAAAAGCGTTTCTCCCGTTCCTTATTTTTCGCCATATTGTGCGCGATCACGTCAATTTTCCGGTTTCCGAGACTTGTAAGCAGATTCGAAAAATCCATCGTCTTAAAGACAAATTTGTATTGCGGCAGCTGTTTATCAATGGCTTTCATCACTTCAATGTCATAGCCGGTCAGCTCGCCTTTTTCATCCATAAAAGCAATGTTCGGAAAATCAGTTCCCGTGCCGACAATGACAGTCTGCACGCCGCTCCCCGCTTTTGTGCTTTCTCCTTGCCCGCACCCGGCCAGCACGCCGAGCAGCAGAAGCAGACAGCCGGCTCTGATCCGTTTTTTTATCATTGCGCCCAGCTCGGTGTGCCTAACAGCGACGCGTCAAACCGCTCCGGTATGAGCACCTTTCTCATCATGACTCCGATGTCTCCGTCTTTCTCCTGCTCAAAATACACTTCATACCCCCTCCGTCTGTACATATCTACAAGCCAGGGATGCTTGCGCGCCGAAGTGCCGAGCGTGATGGCCGGGGCCTTCAGCGTATCCCGCAGCACGTGTTCCTCCACATAAGTCAAAAGTTTGCTGCCGATGCCTTGCCCCTTCAGCTCGGGAAGCGTCGCAAACCACCAGACGAACGGATATTTTGACGGAGGCGTGTCACTCTCCCACGGAAAACGGATCGTAATTGTTGAAAGAAGCCGTCCGTCCCGTTCGAGCACGACGGCTGAATGATTTTCAATATTTTCTGTTACCATATCGATGTCGGCCCGCGCCGACGGCCAGTCAATCTCCAAATTGCGGATCGGCTGAAACGCGCTGTAAAGCAGCTCTAAAAACTCCGGCGCATCCTTTTTCTCAGCCAATCGAAATATGTCTTCACTCATTCCGGTCACTCTCCCCGCAAAATATATAATTCCAATTTGTTTACTAAGCTTTGATTGTTTATACTATAAAGCAAACTGATTTATTTGACTAATCAAAAAAAGTAAAGGAAAGGTTCAAGAAAATTAATGAACAGCCGGGAGGGGATTTCGTTGGAATTACGCACCATTAAAACGTTCCATACGATCGTACAGTCAGGCAGCTTTTATAAAGCCGCCGAAATTCTTAACTACTCACAGCCGACGATTTCAATGCGGATTAAACAGCTGGAACAGGATGTAGGCGCGCAGCTGTTTGAACGGGGAAAGAAGCTGAAGCTGACAAGGGCGGGGCGGCTGTTTCATGAGCGGGCCGGGCAGCTTCTCGCGCAATATGAGGTGCTTGACCATACTCTGGCCGATATCAGACAGGGGCAGGCAGGCCTTATTCAAATCGGCATATCCGAACCGACGGCAAGCCTGATCTTCCCTGCCGTACTGCGGGGTTTCTTAAATGATTATCCGGACATGTCGGTCAATGTCAGCGTGGATGACGCTAATACATGCAGCCGCAAACTGCTGGAGGGCGCCATTGATTTTGCGGTATGCGGCGAGCCGGAGCTGATTCTGGAAAATTACTTCGATCCGTTTTTCCATGACTCGCTCAATGTCATCGTGTCCGACAGACATCCCCTTGCAGCCAAAACAAGCATCAATCTCGAAGACTTAGAAAATGAATGCCTGATTTTTACGCCCGCCAATTGCCCGATCCGGATTCAAATTGAACAGCACCTGCAGCGGTCCATCGGCAGCCGCTATCGAAAAATGGAGCTGACCAGCAGCATGGCTCACCAATACTATGTCAGGGAAAATATCGGCGTCTCAATCTTTACGGCGACAGCGCACTCAGAACCGATCGAGGGCACGAAGGTCATTCCGATCCATAACTTAACAATTTCACCGCCGGTCGGGCTGTTGACAAACCAGAAAGAAGAGCATTTTGACTGTGCCACAAAAGATTTAATCAGCAGGATCATCGGCCGGTTTCAGCGTGATCCGCATTAAAAAAACCCCCGCTTTGGGACTGCCCCCCGTTTTTGAGACAGGGGTCAAAACACCTTTTAAACAGCCAATTGCCGATAGTTTATCGGTGATTGGTTGTTTAGTTTGGTTTGAATACGAATATTGTTATAATAATGAATGTATTCTATG
>NZ_JAAMNL010000049.1:0-239 GCF_011066015.1 Bacillus sp. EKM206B | reverse complement strand
AGCCGGCTGCGGTCAAGCGGGCCCGTCAGTTCCAGCACAGCCGGCATATTGTAGCCGACACCGCCGTCTTCAAGCTGTTGGAGCACATACATCCGTTTCTGCGCCGAAGACACCGGGTAGGTGTCCTGTGTTTGCGCAGGCTGAATCGCTTCATACGGGCTTTCTTCCAAGTCCTGAATAACCGAAGCGAGCTCTTCCACCGTCGGCCGGGCGAAGATGTCCTGTAACGGCACCTGAAC
>NZ_JAAMNL010000048.1:0-239 GCF_011066015.1 Bacillus sp. EKM206B | reverse complement strand
AGCCGGCTGCGGTCAAGCGGGCCCGTCAGTTCCAGCACAGCCGGCATATTGTAGCCGACACCGCCGTCTTCAAGCTGCTGGAGCACATACATCCGTTTCTGCGCCGAAGACACCGGATAGGTGTCCTGTGTTTGCGCAGGCTGAATCGCTTCATACGGGCTCTCTTCCAAGTCCTGAATAACCGAAGCGAGCTCTTCCACCGTCGGCCGGGCGAAGATGTCCTGTAACGGCACCTGAAC
>NZ_JAAMNL010000047.1:0-248 GCF_011066015.1 Bacillus sp. EKM206B | reverse complement strand
GGAAGTAGCTCAGCTTGGTAGAGCACATGGTTTGGGACCATGGGGTCGCAGGTTCGAATCCTGTCTTCCCGACCATTTTGGGGCCTTAGCTCAGCTGGGAGAGCGCCTGCTTTGCACGCAGGAGGTCAGCGGTTCGATCCCGCTAGGCTCCACTTGATTTTAATTGTTTTTTGGCGGTGTAGCTCAGCTGGCTAGAGCGTACGGTTCATACCCGTGAGGTCGGGGGTTCGATCCCCTCCGCCGCTACC
>NZ_JAAMNL010000046.1:0-285 GCF_011066015.1 Bacillus sp. EKM206B | reverse complement strand
GCGGTTGTGGCGAAGTGGTTAACGCACCAGATTGTGGCTCTGGCACTCGTGGGTTCGATTCCCATCAATCGCCCCATTTTATCATTGGGCTATAGCCAAGCGGTAAGGCAACGGACTTTGACTCCGTCATGCGTTGGTTCGAATCCAGCTAGCCCAGTTGCATTTTTTTAAAAACAACAGCATAAGATGTATTAAGTTCTTTTACATGTTGCGGAAGTAGTTCAGTGGTAGAACATCACCTTGCCAAGGTGGGGGTCGCGGGTTCGAATCCCGTCTTCCGCTCCA
>NZ_JAAMNL010000045.1:0-290 GCF_011066015.1 Bacillus sp. EKM206B | reverse complement strand
ACGATCGCTGACAGCTCCGCCGCGCAGGCGTCATAACGGTCTTCAATCGGACCTTCGCCGTCAGCCGCACATACGGCACCGCTTATGTCCTCAGCATTCATTCCGCCATACAGTGTCACGTATCTGAAAGACTCTTCTTGTCCGCCGCCTTCATCCGGCGGTGATTCCTGCCACTTTGGCTGAAGCAAGAGCGGTTTTTCCTCCGTTTCCTCTTCCAGAAAACGGGCGGTGAGCCCCGTCAATCGGACACATACCGCGCCGTTTTCATCACACAGCTCAATATGATAGGC
>NZ_JAAMNL010000044.1:0-295 GCF_011066015.1 Bacillus sp. EKM206B | reverse complement strand
GGAAGTAGCTCAGCTTGGTAGAGCACATGGTTTGGGACCATGGGGTCGCAGGTTCGAATCCTGTCTTCCCGACCATTCTCAAACTTTAAAGATAATATACTGGTTTTCTTTTTTTCTCCTTTTTTAAAAAAATGCTTGATTTATAGAGAGACACCGTGGTATATTATTAAACGTCGCTGATGAACAGCAGACAACAACGAAAAGCTTCGGAAACAACTTAAAAAAAGTTGTTGACATAAAAGAAGCTGAGTGGTAAGATAATAAAGCTGCTTCAACAAGCGGTAATGATCTTTGA
>NZ_JAAMNL010000043.1:0-341 GCF_011066015.1 Bacillus sp. EKM206B | reverse complement strand
CCGTAGTTGTTGATGATCGTGTACGGCTGTTTCACCGCCCGCTTCAGCTTGTCGCCGCCGACGAGAAGCATGCGGAGGGAGGTATTTTCCAGCTCCATAAATTGTTCGGCCAGCTGCGTCGGCAGGAAGGTGATGGTCACGCCGTGCTCTTCGAAATAGTGATTTAAGCGGGTGATATCCAGCCGGATCGCTTCGTCAATGACATGAAGCTCCGCGCCGATGGTCCATGTCGGGAACATCTCCCAGATGGAGGCGTCAAAACCGAAGCCCGCGTATTTGGCGCTTTTATCATCCGCCGTCATGGCGAATGCGTCGTGGTGCCAGAAGCACAGGTTCACCAG
>NZ_JAAMNL010000042.1:0-404 GCF_011066015.1 Bacillus sp. EKM206B | reverse complement strand
GCAGCGGTGACGGCCGTGGAAGACAAAGCGGGCAATACCGCGCTTTGCGCCTATGTCGCGCCTCAGCAGGACGATATTGAAGCGCTCAAAGCCGCGCTGAAAGACACGCTGCCTGACTACATGGTGCCGGCGTTCTGGGTGGAGATGGACGAGCTTCCGGTCACCGCAAACGGAAAGATTGACAAAAAAGCCTTGCCGGCGCCTGACATTGAAGCGGGAAGCGCGGCATACAAAGCGCCGGAAACGGAGATGGAGACGCTGCTTTCCGACATTTGGCAGGAAGTGCTCGGTCTTGACCAGATCGGCGTAAGCGATAATTTCTTCACGCTCGGCGGCGATTCGATCAAAGGCATCCAAATGGCGAGCCGTCTGAACCAGCACGGCTACAAGCTGGAGATGAAGGA
>NZ_JAAMNL010000041.1:0-460 GCF_011066015.1 Bacillus sp. EKM206B | reverse complement strand
CGTTCCCATGCCGAACACGGAAGTTAAGCTCTTCAGCGCCGATGGTAGTCGGGGGTTTCCCCCTGTGAGAGTAGGACATCGCCAGGCAGACTTCATTCCGCAGTAGCTCAGTGGTAGAGCTATCGGCTGTTAACCGATCGGTCGTAGGTTCGAATCCTACCTGCGGAGCCATTTATGGAGAGCTGTCCGAGTGGCCGAAGGAGCACGATTGGAAATCGTGTAGGCGGTAACCCCGTCTCAAGGGTTCGAATCCCTTGCTCTCCGCCACTAATTATCAATACATAACAAACGAAAAAATACCAGGGCCCGTTGGTCAAGCGGTTAAGACACCGCCCTTTCACGGCGGTAACACGGGTTCGAATCCCGTACGGGTCACTTATATGATGGAGGATTAGCTCAGCTGGGAGAGCATCTGCCTTACAAGCAGAGGGTCGGCGGTTCGAGCCCGTCATCCTCCACC
>NZ_JAAMNL010000040.1:0-476 GCF_011066015.1 Bacillus sp. EKM206B | reverse complement strand
AAGCCCGCGTATTTGGCGCTTTTATCATCCGCCGTCATGGCGAATGCGTCGTGGTGCCAGAAGCACAGGTTCACCAGCGCATGGTGTTCGACCATGACACCCTTCGGCTGTCCGGTCGTTCCTGACGTGTAAATCATATAAGCGAGATGATCCGCCGTTGTTTCCGTCTGCGGGTTCGCTTCATCGTTTTCATCAAGCGGCAGGCTCAGAATGGAGCGGCTGCCGTCAAGCAGGATCGTTTCTCCGTTGTAGCTGTCCGGCACGCCCAGCGCTTCCTGTGTGAGAAGAAGCTTGGCGCCGCTGTCCTGCAGAATGTAGCTGATCCGCTCTTCCGGGTAGTCGGGATCAATCGGCACAAATGCCGCGCCTGCTTTCAGGACGCCGAGTACGCCCGCGGCCATTTCCAAGGACGGTTTCGTCAAAATGCCGACACGTTCGTCAGCCGTGACGCCGCAGTCCATGAGAATGCGCGCGAT